>JARJFC010000075.1:10217-13762 GCA_029310945.1 Leptospira sp. 96542 | reverse complement strand
AAATACGGAAGCTGGCTCTTATGTCGCTTCAGTAAAATAGAACCTAACAGCTAATAAATTTGCCGTTTCCTACAATTTATAAGTATGGAAACAGAAACAAAAAAATCCACAAAGTTGAGGTTGGATCAACACGACTTTTTTAAAGATTTTAATTTAAGAATGGATGTCATTCAAGAGAGGAGAACTTTCGAAGACATTCTTGAAAGAGTAGGAAAAAGAAAATTCGGAAAATCTGATCTAATGTCCTATGACCGACAATTACGGGACTTAGGCGATAAGGTTGGGTCGATGCATTCCAAATTAAAAACCTTCACGATGTCCCTCGGACATTTTAAAGATCCAGTCACTATTCAAGCTATGACAGATGAGATAGCTCTAACAGTTCAAAAAGAGCTGATAGAGTTCTTGTTGATTGTGAAAGAAATGTTCGTAGGCAAAGAAGCTGAAGGGGATTTCTTTCCACTAGATGAAAGGAGACCTCGAAGTAAATGATTGCAACTCCTAAGTTTAAAATGCCCAAATTCCCGACATTTTATATTCCACCTCACATTGAAGAAAGCATAGACCGAATAATCAAATTGGCAAATGAGGAAGCAGAACGAAGAAGTTTTGAATTCCCCGAACCATCGAAACTTTCACCTCTTGAACAGTGGGAGGCTCGAAACAAATGAATAATACCCTTGAAGATTTCACTTTGGCATTCAATGGCGAAGTTCTTTCACCAATGAAAATTAGGAATCTCAAGGGATATAAAAATCTTTTCACCGATCACGAAAAGAACCTTATCGAAGCGAAAATTGAACAAGCGAAAAATGACGTTCCCTTGGGGAACATTCCTGTAAATCCCCGCTCGGCAGAGCGGAACCATAAACCAAACAAAGGAGTTAATTCAATGTTACAAAATGTTGGATTTCTAAAACAGAAGAGCAAGAAAGAAGGGACGGAAGCGGTCTACGATCTGGAAATCAATTTACCGTTCCACCCCCAACAAACGTTTTACGTTACAGAGCATACAACAAAAGAGAAAGACGGTCAACCCGATTTTTCAATTTATCATGCTCGTCATAAAGTTGGGAGTATGTGGAAACGAACTTCCGAGAAGAAAGGAACCAAATTTCTTTCTGGAAATATTTTCGCTCTCGGAGTCGCTTCCTTTACAAACAACAAATCGGGAGCAATAGAGCCTCTATTGCAATTCAATGTTTTCGAATCAAAGGGAAAGAATTCGGAAGAAACCCAACAAGTGGTTTGTATTTCCTATGGTGAGCAGAAGGCAGAAGATCCAGAAGAACCATTCTAGGCTTTATTTAAAAGGTGGGGACACTAAGGGAATGAAGCACCCAACGGGAAACCATAAGGTATAGGCGGTTTGGTCGTTCCGCCTCAAACAAAGACGACCACCATTTAACAAGGAGTAAACATAATGGAATTTATCAAAGTAAGAAATGAGCGTGGAGAAATAAAATATCTATCCGTCAGAAACATAATATCCTTTCGAGCAGAGCCGTTACCACAAACTAAGGATGAAAACAACGAAATAGGTTTTAACCCTAGTTGCTTAGTTCTCGATCTCGTAGGGAATAACAGAGCCGAAGCCTTTGGATCTGCCGATGAAATCGGAAGCATCGTTTCTGCATTATGCGAACCTTCCGATTTGCAAAAATCTATCGAAACGGCCATGGACAAGTTTTTAAACCCACCGGAACGAGAAACCATCAATGTGGATGACTTGGAACTTTCTCCTTCTCAAACCTTTTTCGGATCACTCGAAGAAAGGTTTAAAAAAATAAACGAACAAATGGCGGAAGCTCTCGAATCAATCGGAGAAAGAATCAATTACCTAGAGTCTGGTTTGGATGCCCTAAAAGAATCAGCAGGTTCAAAAGAAGCCGTTTAAAAATTCAAAGTTCATTTGTCATTGGGGGGGGGTAGTAACACCCCCCCGCTACTGACAAACGGAAGCCAGAAAAACCAAATGAAATACATCCCAGAATCCTTCAAAAAACCCTTCGTGGATTGGTTGGCCTTTTCCCTTGAATACAAAAAGGAATCATTCGACTGGATCAAACGAACCTTTGGCGAAGTTATGATTCCCTTCGAAAAGGGTATGTTCGGATATTCGGAAGCCTACCAAACAACAACCCAAGCACTCATTGCACATAGTCCAGATAAACCCCAAAACAGAATCCACGTTTCCCTTTCATCTGGTGCATTGTTCCGAATATCTGAAAACAATTCAGTTCAAGAAATTGTAGCCTCTGCAATTCGTTTGGGTGGAAAATTTTCTCGGATAGACATAGCGAAAGACGATTATGACGGTTTTTTGGATATGGACGAAATTTTCCAAAAACTATCCCTAGGCCATGTTGGTTCAAGACTTCGAACTTTTGTCGAATATAGAGGAAACCAAGAGACCCAAACAATTAGATCTCACAAAGCATTCAATTCATCAATAGAGGAAAAGAAGCGACATGGCCATACTATCTATGTTGGCGATATGAAAAACGGTCGTGTATTCGTTCGCATTTACGACAAGGAAGGCCAAACTGGAAAAGGTTACGATCATTGGGTAAGGGTGGAATTTCAGTTAAGACATGAAGCCGCAGACATTTACTGTAACCCTTCTATTTATATTGATGAAAATGGTGAGATAACAAAAAAGAGAAAAGATTCAAAACGAATTTCTGTTTTCGAGGAAGCCGAAATTCCAAAATCACTTTCTTCCGATTTTGCTAATCGAACATTTTCAAAAACAGCTTACTATTATCTGAAATTCCTAGAACCAGCGTTTAAATCCAGAAAATTCAAAGATTCTAATATTCTTTTTCCAAAACACAAAAGACATTGGTTCCCATGTACTTGGTGGACTGATTTCCTAGAAACTTATGAAGGCGAATCCATTGGACTTCCAAAAAACGAAACTGGTTTAGAGGAAATAAAATCTTGGGCATTGAATTCAACATCGGGTGCTGACTATATGCTCTCATCAATTTACGGAGAGGCATGGACGAAAGAAAAAGAGAAAACAGGCAAAGAGAAATTTGAGAAAAACAAAAAATATCAAATGATTATTGCAAATCACATAACAAGAGAAGGTGCAGAGGTATGAGAAAAACCCCATCAGAGAATTATACGGAAACAGAAATGTCGATTCCAACTTGGAAACTTCAATTGATCGAAATCGAAAAAAAAGAAAAGGCATGTGAAGAATCTTTACATTCCTGTATTAGAGAAACACAAAATTGGCTTACTAAACTTGAAAAAATCAGAGAATCGAAACGTAAAATTTTAGCAGAGCGAAAGGAAAGGGCGTTATGGGGATAACTAAAAACGAATTGAATTTAGGTGTGACATCGGCAAACAATATGCCCGACTTTTGTTTCTTGTGTGATAGTTTCGTGGAGTATGAATTCAAAGGAATGATGTTATGTGAACATCATTTCAATATAGAAAGCGGAAAACATTTATCTAATATTTTTAATCAAAATTCATTAGATAAATCTATATTAAATAACCAAAGGTAAAAAAATGCAAAACATAAAAGT
>JARJFC010000075.1:3193-10118 GCA_029310945.1 Leptospira sp. 96542 | reverse complement strand
GATTCAATTGGAACTTTCGGAAGCCGAAATAAACTGTTTGGTTACAATTCTGGCTTCTCAATTCCGTGGAGCAAGGGAAGCGATACAAAAAGAGAAAGGCAATTTGATTTCCCCAATTGCTCAAAGTATTTTCCACAATACCAAATCAATTTATCAAAAATTGAAAAATGCAGTGAAGGAAAAAGAAATTGGATAAAACGGAAATAATTAAAATTGGATCTTTGATTTTAGGACTTATTGTTTTGTTTGCGATTGACTATTATTTAGAAAAGAGAGAAATTAAATGAAAGTTTCTGAATATGTTTTAAAAGACTATAAACAAACAATAAAAGAAATCTTTAGGCTTGCCCGTTCTTATCATTCCGATCTTTTGTATTTTAATGAAAAGGATTTAGTCAGTTTAACACCTAAAGAGTTTTTCGAGTGGTTAAAATCAATTGAATATATTCCAGATCCCGACGGAATAGAAGTTGTCCAACGTCCAAGCATTTTGTTTGATAACATCGGAACGAACAAACCTTTTGATTGTGATGACAGAACAGTCCTATGCCTTTCTTATTTCCATTTACAAAATAAAAAAAACGCAATCTTTGGCAATGCTACTTATGATTTAAAAGTTTGCGTGATTGGGCGAGGATCGAAACCACACCATGTTCACATTGAATACAAACTGGAAAATGAAACAGAATGGAAGGCATTCGATCCAACCTACCCAAGAAATGTTTTTAATGAATTTCTTTTCCCACCGACTTACTACGAATGTTTTTTTGAGAAAGATTTTTTCCCAGGAGTGTAGGGAGTGAAAGGAGTTTCGTTCTAATTCAATTATAAAATTTCTGTACTTTTATAAGTCGTTGGTTTCTTTGAAATCTAATGACTCGCTTTCCTACATTACAAATTCTTGAAGGAGAAAACCTTTCCTTGTCTTTACAGGGGGAGGATGAAAACTTTTTCCTGTTTGGTGATGAACAAGGAAGTAAAACTTATCAATTATCCAAAAACAATGATCATCTAAGAAGCAATTATTATTCTGGGTTATATAAGCAATTTGTTCCATCTAACTCGGGATACATTCAATCAAAACAAACGCTGCAAGGTGAGGACGGAAACCTATACCATTTTTCCGCAGACGGCAGCCTCTTGGGATGTTCAGTTTGCTCCCCTTTCGGAACACTTGCGGGTGGATTTAATCAATATAATCATTACAATGCGGACGGAACCCTTGCTGGTATAACCGTAGAGAATTCACTGGGCAATCAGTTTCTTTATGAAGGTGGATATGAACTAAGCGGTTTTAATTTGGGAAAACTTAAAATTGGTGGTTTAAAACTTCCAAAAATAAGTCTCCCCAAATTAAGCCTACCGAAATTCAACCTACCAAAACTTAGCTTACCTAAAATCAGTATTCCTAAACTTCCAAACTTCAAAGTTCCTGATATTGGAAAACAATTGAGCAAAGCTACAAGTTCGATCGGCAAAGGTCTTTCTAATGTAGGCAATCAAATCGGGAAGGGAGTTTCTAATATAGGGAGCCAAGTTTCCAAAGGATTTGAATCAATTGGAAACATAACCGAAGACATTTTCGAATTTGCAGTCAGTAAGCCACTGGAAGCAATCGGTGAAATAGCATCAGGAATAATGGATGTGACTGGTAGTTTGCTTAGCCCTAACCAAGGGCAGGCTATGCCAGAGGAAGAACAAGCCCAGGAACAAGGATTAACTCCACAAGACCCAGGATACCAGGATGAAAATGGATACACTGCATCCGATGGCGTTTACTATTCACATGATGGAACTCATTACTTTGATTTCCAAACTAACCAATGGGTTTCTTTATCTCAGAATACAGAACCAAGTTTTACTGACATCGGCTATTCAGACGAAAACGGATTCAGGGCAAATGACGGATTATTTTACTCACATGATGGAAGTTATGTGTTTAATGACCAAACGGGTCAATGGGTGGCAAGATGAGCAATCAAATTAAAGTAATATTAAAGAACGAAGCAGAAACTCTAGGCTTTGATTTAAGTTCAATCCTGAGTAATCCCCTTGTTTCCGTTGGAATGAATGCGGTCGTTCCTGGTTCTAGTATGGCGTTACCGCTCATAAACCAAGTGGCTACACAAGTTGTAAAAAAACCAGCAAGTTCAAATAACTTACAAACACTTCTAAATACAATAACTGCAAGACCCGCAACGGTGAACCCACCGCCAAAACCAGCGTCAATTTCAGTTTCAGCCCCAAAAGCGGCCTCGGCTCCACCGCCACCTGCAAGTCCACAAGTTCAAATGAACTCAAGAAGTTTGGAACAAATTCAAGCACAACCAAAATTGGGCTTATCACAAAACACAATGTTGTTTGGTGGCATTGCGTTAGTTGGTATAGGTGCATTTATTTTTATGAACAACAAAGGAAAACGAAGATGAAGGCTCCCAAAAAACCAAAGTTTCCTAGAAAGCCAAAATCCAAAAGCGTGGATGCTTTGGAAAGGTGGGCTAGGAAATGCGAAGAAATCAGAACCGAATACAATAAAAAATATTCGGAATGGAAAAAGCATGATAACCGCATCAAGGCTTTAACATCAAAAGGCATGAAGGCTAAGGAATTAAAACGATGAAAAAATCTGAAATGAAAGAAGTCGCCAAACTTGGTGTTGGTGTTTTATTCGGATTCCTTGCGAATCGCTACATTGCAAAAAGCGAAATGGTTAGACGTTTACATACAGAAAACCCCGCTCTTGCGTCCTTAGGTGCATCCGCTGGTATTACACTCGGGGTTGTTAAATTAAGCAGAAATATCAAAGACAAATCATTTCAACTTGGTTTGATCGGTGGATCAACGGCAAGAACCGCTGTTGAATTTTTTCAAATTCCTGCAATTCATTCCAAACTTCCTGACCCAATAACAGCCATTTTAATGGGCAAAGACTCCGCCTTTGGTGAAAAGTCTGTGACAGTCGGTTCGGATGAAATAGAGCGATTCATAAACATTGAAGCCCAAAAGCGAGTGGAAGCATTGCTCCCAATTGCAATCCAACAAATTGCAGAAGCTCAACAAAGTGAATCTGTAGCCAGCCAAAACGCAGTATCTCAAGACAACGCAAATTCTCATTACTACGAAGAAACCTTCGGTGGTGATGATGAGGGCTCTGCCTGGGACTGACAAAAACAACATTTGAAAATCAAGGATAACTTTTAGACCATGAATCAACCAAATATCAGACCTCGAATCGTAGACAGTAAAGTCGAACAACTCATTGCCCAAGGTGGCTTTGTTAAGGAATATAAATCCATTTGGCAACTAAACGTGGATGACCGTGATTTTCGCTATTTTGCGAACCAGGAACCCGAAGCAATTCGGCCATTGACGGTTTACAATAAAAATGGATCAAATCCATCTGAATCGAAAGACGCAACGATTGTGGCATGGGCTTTTGAATTAACAGGGGCAAATGAAACTCAACTAGACCTTTCTGCACCAAATGGATCTTATGAAACACTTGTAAAAGGATCAAAATTCCTAAACCAATTGCAATACAAGTTCAAACAGAACACAACAAACTTGCGAGAAGGATTTGTTTCTAAAATCCACCAACCGTTCCCTAGAATATTAAAACCACAAGTTTTTGGAACAGGGATCACAAACCACATTTCCCCAGTTACTGCAAGTGAAGTTGTAGGCAATAACATCGAACACAAAAACGAAAAACATGCGTTGTTTCTTCCTGTAGAATTAACAGGGAACAACGACGTTTTGGAAGCGTCCGTTTTCATCCCGTCAGGCGGTTACAAAGTGGATGCCGCTCTTGCTGGTTGTTGGCTCATCCTTCATGCTTTGGCAGTGGAGTTTCCAAAAGGGCGTATGCCAGTAATCAAAGCACCACCTGTGCGAAGCTAAAAAAATCGGTAGAGGTCACAAGGAAAAATGAAAGACGAAACTACTAGGGACACCACTCTTTTGAGTGGTGTTTCTAAACAATTAAACGCAAATTCACCGAAGACGGTAGCCATTACGATTAAAAACAATTCTGGGATGGATTTAGAAATCTTGGCATTGACGTTCCGCTATAAAGCGGGACTAGAAAAGGTTTTAGTCGAAATTGATACACCCAACCAAAAAAACGATCCAATCCTTTTAGGAGATTGTACGTTAGGTGGAATTGGCTCGAGTTACGAAAATCCGAGTTTTGCCAGGTTCCATATTCCAGGAAAAAAACCCGTTTTGACCCAAGGTCAAAATTTGGACGTTAGATTCCAAACATTCGAAACACCAATTAACCCAAGGGACGTAAACCTCCTATTGGATGGAATCGCAAAAACCACACAATAAAATGGAAAATTCGAAAATTATAGATCAAGTTTTCACGTTTACTCAATCATATAGGAGACCCGACTCTTTGCCGTCTCCTGATGATTTTTCACAGTTTAGCGAAACTTTTTCTATATCGAAAATTGACATTGACGGGAAATCTAAAATAGGAATTTCTAATATTCTATTACAACCATATTTCTTCCGCTCCAAAGTTCCTGCTCAAAACCCCGTAACACTTGCGTTTGTTATGGCAGATAATTTGGAATATGCTTTGAATGATGGCTTGCCCAAATTCCTAGACCCTTCAATTGGATATTATTTAACTGATCCAATTTCTGACTTTGTCAATGAATTGCCAGCTCTTGACCAAGTGGATGATTATCCAATTAGGGTAGCTTACAGAGACATACCCGAATTCGATGACCATGGTGTTTCAAATTATTTAACACATTCGGCAAAAAAACTTTTATTAAATGAAAATATCATTCGTCGTTTTCTACTCCAAGCGGGTGTGATTGAAAGTCCTGTAATCAATTATTTCAGAAATACGAATAACAAAAAATACTTATATATCATTCCTTACGTTCCACGAATCCAAAGAACGGAACTTGCAATGTCAGGCAGAATTTCGTTCACTCTGGAGTTTTAAGAGTGTTATATTTCAATTATGAAACAATAGGATTCCCGTTAGTATTTGAATGGGGGGATTTAGTTTTCTCTTGGAAATTAGATCAAAACGGAGAAAATCCAGTTGAAATTGGACGGGATTTCCAAGGCGTTCTTTTAGAACCTAGTGACCTTGTAAACGTTTATAATGCGATTTCGGATTCAATTGAACTGGTAGATAGAAGGATACGAAACCTTTTAGAAGATCCAATTCCAGAAACTACAATTTTGGATGGATCAAGATTTGAGTTATCTCAGTTCTTTGAGGTATTCACGGAAGACCAAATTGACGGACTCACTCAAAGGCTTTCACTTTTCACAAATGCTCTAAATGAAAAAATTTCTGACATTACTTCCAATGTGGATGCAGGTTTATTTTTTGATAAATCGAACCCACAACATCCAGTAATAATTGGAAATAAACCGTTGTGGGAAGAAATTCGGAATAAACCAAGCGAATACAGTCCAATTTCTCATAATCACAGTATAACGCAAGTTTCAGGACTACAAACCGCCTTAGATACAAAAATAAATACTTCACAGAAGGGAGTCTCTTTAGGCGTTGCATCACTAGATGCAAGCGGAAAAATACCAGCTTCGCAAATCCCTGTATTTGATCCAGCTTTACAAATTGTAAATACTATATCCGAACGAAACGCACTTAACCCAACTGCAAATTTACCAGTTTACGTGAAAGATGCTTCCAGTGATCCAACTGTTTTGACTGGAGGAGCTTTCTATTTATGGGAAGTTGCAACTTCATCTTGGATCAAACTTTCTGAAATGGAATCCATGGATATAATCCAATCATGGGAGAATATAACAGAAAAGCCTTTCACCTTTGCACCTTCGGCACATGGTCACGGGATAGATGAAATTAGTGGTTTGCAAACTGCCTTGGATTCCAAACGAGCTTTAGGAAATATTCCTGGAAATGAAATCACGCAAGATGCAAATCATAGGCTAGTAACCGATTCAGAAAAAACACTTTGGAATAATACAATTCACAATGCAGGGGATCTAAATGGATCAGTTTCGTTTGCTGGTTTCAATGCAAATAGAACATATAAGGCACGACTAACAGGAAATACAGCATTCACGGAAATTTCTGGCGGAGTAGAAGGAAATGTTTATGTAATGGTATTCACTCAGGATGCAACGGGTGGACGAACCATAACCCTCCCATCAAACATTAAAATCCCTACAGGTGAAACTTCTGACTTGGGAGCAAACAAAAAATCAATTCTAACCATGTATTGCGACGGAGCCGAATATCTTGGTTCATGGAAAAAGGGCTGGTAGAATGCTCGCAACACTATTGACCACTTCACAAACATTAGTTGGGTATGAGAATGTATCTTATGAATCGTTGTCTATTATTGCGGCTTACTATGAGTATTTTGTTCCAGTAGCAGAAGTACATTTCTATGCAGGTGCTGCGGTGTTTACTTCACAGACCATAGACCCGATAAATCCATACCAATGTTACGATTCATCAATTAATCAATACAAATCAACCATCTTTAGTTCCCTTGTAGGTTATCCTTTTGGAAATCAATGGGGTAGACGACTCATTCCTGAATCGTCGGAATGGACACCATCTGGAAATACAGGCTTTAAAACCTTAGCTGAATGGAACGCACTCCAATCGGAAGTAATAGGTGGGACAAAACGCAACTTAGTCGGGAGTCCTGTTTACGGGTAATGTCATGGAAATTGGATTGAAAGAAATCGTTACGTTTGCGGTCGCTATTTTTATATATTTTGTTCGGAGTGAAAACAATAAATCGATTCTTAAATTAGAAAAAGACCTCAACGAGAAAATACAATCAAACAAAGACCTTATAACTAACGTTAAAAATGAGAACGATAGAAACAATGATAAGGTAATGTCTGAGCTTTCTGCAATCAAAGAGAACATGTCTCATCTTGAACATTCCATGAG
>JARJFC010000075.1:1858-3094 GCA_029310945.1 Leptospira sp. 96542 | reverse complement strand
GCAATTCAAAGATGAGTCTTCAGCGTCTCGTGATCTAATGCTTAAAATGTATGACCAACTTATGCAATTAGGTTCTAAAATTCTACCTACAAGGCGGATAAAATAATGGCCTTAGATTTTGGAACTTGCTTTGCTCCTACCTCATATAGTGGAAGAAAAACTCGCTTTGTCATCGAATACTTAGCTTGGAATGAAGCTGTTTCAGTCAATGGTCTAACGAAATATTTCCAGTTTGCGAAAAATGATCAAAAAAAAAGAGCTTCTTTTGTTTTGCCTGAAGGTGCAACATACAGATGTCAGTTCACAACTAAACTTATAACACAACATCCTTCTGCTGAATCATTCCTAAGCGATTTCAAAAAAGAAAACCCTGCAATTACAGATTACTATATTAGATACTACGTTATGGATGACAAAGGTTTGGACATTCCATTGGTTCCAAACGTTTCGGACATCACAAGTAATACAGCCATTGAAGAGGTGAAAGAAGGGTTAGGTGGAGTAATTAAACTGGCTTTGATTGGTGGTATAGGTTACTGGATATATAAAGAAATTTCTAAAAATGGAAAACAGGAATGAACCCAATTGTTCCAGTTTTTCTTTTGGGACTTTCATATTTATTATTAAGCGAAAAGAGGGTAGGGAAAATGGTGAGAAAAGAGGATATAGAAAAAATCAAAAGCTATGGAACAAAGGTTTATAAACTTGCATTTACCAAACCAACATTGGTTGGAATCCGTGGAGCTTTACCCGATGAAAACGGGAAATTGATAGCAAATGGAAACGCACTAAACGAATGGAATGATTCTCTTGTTATCATAACAAAAGATAATTCTTATTTTTTTCAAGGGACGGTTGACCCTGGTCGATACTATGCAATTAACCCAATGAACCCTTCGGGAACTGCCCAAGTTGTTCCAGGGCTTTATATATATACAAAAGGTTATCATGGATCTACTAAGTATGGAACGAAATTCCCTGCATTTGTTCCATACTCAAACCTTGTTGTGAAACGGGATGGAAACAGAAATCTAATTTGGGACTCAAAGGACAAAAACCAAATTGGAAAATTTGGAATCAATATCCATGCACAGTTTAACTCTGGAGAGGTGGAAAGGAATTCCGCTGGTTGCACAGTTGTAAAAGCGAAGTGGGGTTCGGAAACCTGGAAACAATTCTACAATCTTTTAAAAAATGAAGAAACTTTCCAATATATGGTTGTTGAGGCTAAGGACC
>JARJFC010000075.1:0-1760 GCA_029310945.1 Leptospira sp. 96542 | reverse complement strand
AGGTGGAAAGGAATTCCGCTGGTTGCACAGTTGTAAAAGCGAAGTGGGGTTCGGAAACCTGGAAACAATTCTACAATCTTTTAAAAAATGAAGAAACTTTCCAATATATGGTTGTTGAGGCTAAGGACTTAGTATGAACCTTGAAAAACTTTTACAAAAGGACAAACCGTCTTTAAACGATTGGTCTTTCCGTATCCCTGGAATTATTATTTTTATTTGTATGATTTACTTACAAAGAGAAGCAAACGTTCAAGGGAATTGTGTTTCGGAAATTAAAATTCCGAACTGGTTAGAAATTTCTAGCTTTTCTACATTTGCGACAATTGGCCTAGGCATGTTTCTCATGCCTTACCTATTCATGTTCGTTTCGTTCGCTCGAAATACATATTTTAAATTAAAAGGAATTACAGACAATGGCAACGACTTACCCAACACTTAGACAAGGCTCCACAGGTGCACCAGTTTCTTTTTTACAAAGAAATTTAATTGCCCTTGGTTATGAATCGACACTCTCACCTGAAGGTGCGGACGGAGTTTTTGGAAGCAAAACAAACAAAGCGGTCAGAGATTTTCAGTTGAAGCACGGTCTGGCTGTGGATGGAATCGTGGGAGAAAACACATGGGGAAAATTACTGAGTTTAGTTCCGTCTTCGGAAATACTAGTAAACACGATTCAAAGCACTGTGCAGCTTCCCCCCGTTCCAACGTCGGCTTCCGTTCCTCCGCCTAGTTTACCTACGCCACCTTTACCAAACCCAATTGAAGTGAGAACAGAACAACCAATCAAGGAATCAAAAGGAAATTCGTTCATTCTATACGGACTAATTGGAGTAGGTGCATACCTCTGGCTTGGATCAGGTAAAAAAAGAAGACGATGAAACCATCAATATTTTTAGCCAATGGTCTCATTCTATCTATTTGCTTTTTCCCATATTGTTCAAGTTTGCAAACTCAATATGGTTCTATTTCAAGACAATTGGATTTAATAGAGGACTTGGAAGAAAAATTACCAGAGAAAGACAGGCCACGTTTTAGAAAGGCTCTTACGAATATAAGAGCCGAAGAACAAGGAAAGGACAATACAATATCCGAATATAAAACCGAAGCGAAAGAATCGACACAACAAACCATACAAACCAAAGAAGACTCTGGAAAATGGTATGGTGTGAGAAATGTTTCTATTTTTCTAGGAGTTTGTTTTGTAGCTTTCTTTGGACTAAAAATTGCAAAAATTATCTAAGAAATATTCTTATCTCGGAATATTCCTACAAGCCTTATAAGAGACCTCTTTTTTTGAATCCGTTACCAAGCACGTAATCATAAAATTTCCAACCTGAGTATCTGTCACTTTCGACATGATACGGCCTTCCAATTCTTTTCTAAATTGATTGAATACTATCTGATTTTCTTCGGTGAGAAATATTTGGACACGGTTCTTTTTCGACATAGAAAATCTTTTTTCTAAAGTACCATAAATTTCAACCTAATATTTAAAAAACCAATTTCACATGCCTGTTTTATTCTTGTACTATTCTTGCAACTTGCAAACATCAAATCGTACGTTTCTTGCTAGTTGGTTGCACTATTCTTGCTACTTGCTCGCTGAATTCGACAAAAAAAGGTGAAAAATTCAAATGAAAACAAACACAATTGAATCAGAGAAAGTTTTTTCGGCTCTGAAATCTCAAATTTCTAAGTTGAAAAAAGAAAATTCAGAAAAGGATGTTCCGCAAACTATTGAACTCATTGCGGAATTTGAT
>JARJFC010000074.1 GCA_029310945.1 Leptospira sp. 96542 | reverse complement strand
GCGGCCGCCAGCTCGAAGCTCACGCCGCGCAGCACCCGGCCCGGGCCGTAGTCCTTGACGACCTCGTGGAAGCGCACGCTCAGGCTCACGCCGGCACCTCCACCCAGCGCGAGCCCTCGGCGGCCGAGCGCACCGCCGCTTCGATGAAGGCCATGCCATGCACGCCATCGGCGATGGTGGGGAACACCACGTCCGCGGGCGGGGCCTGGCCCTCGCGCGCGGCCTGCAGGGCCTGCGCGATCTCGCTGTAGACGGTGGCGAAACCCTCCAGATACCCTTCGGGGTGGCCGGAAGGCAGACGCGTGACGCGCGCCGCGTCGGCATTGGCCGCGCCGGTGCCGCGCGCGATGGTCTGGGTCGGCTGGCCGAAGGGCGACCAGTGCAACTGGTTCGGATGCTCCTGCCGCCACTCCAGGCCGCCCTTGTCGCCGTAGACGCGCAGGCGCAGGCCGTTCTCGTTGCCGGGTGCCACCTGGCTGGCCCAGAGCAGGCCGCGTGCGCCGTTGGCGTAGCGCAGCATTACCTGCACGTTGTCGTCCAGCGCGCGGCCGGGCACGAAGGTGCTCAGTTCGGCGCAGAGTTGCGTGGGCGACATGCCGGTCACGAAACCGGCAAGCTGGTAGGCGTGGGTGCCGATGTCGCCGACGCAGCCACCCGCGCCGGAGCGTTTCGGATCGGTGCGCCAGGCGGCCTGCTTCTGTCCCGTGGCTTCGATGCGCTCGGTCAGCCAGTCCTGCACGTACTCCACTTGCACGAGCCGGATGTCACCGAGCGCGCCTTCGCGCACCATGCGCCGCGCGTGGCGCACCATGGGATAGCCGGAGTAGTTGTAGGTGACGGCGAACACACGGCCACGCGCGTGCGCAAGCGCGCTCAGGCGCTGGGCGTCGGCCAGCGTGGTCGTGACCGGCTTGTCGCAGATCACATGGATGCCGGCTTCCAGGAAGGCCTGGGCGGCCGGCGCATGCTGGTCATTGGGGGTGACGATGGCCACGGCCTCGATGCCATCGGGCCGCGCCGCTTCCTCGCGCGCCATGGTGCGGTAGTCCGCGTAGGCTCGCGCCAGGCCCAGCGCGGCGGCCGAGCGCAGCGCCTTCTCGGGCGTGGACGAGAGCGCGCCCGCCACCAGCTCGTAGTGGTCGTCGATGCGGGCCGCGATGCGGTGCACCGCGCCGATGAAGGCGCCCTCGCCCCCGCCCACCATGCCCAGGCGGATGCGGCGGCGTGCCGTGCCCTGGGAATTGCCGGCCTCGATGGTCATGCGCCCTCCTTGGCCAGGCCCAGCATGCGGCGCAGCTGCGCGGGATCGGTCTGGCCGCCGGCGAAGTCGTCGAAGGCCTTCTCGGTCACGCGGATGATGTGGTCGCGGATGAAGACCGCGCCTTCCGCCGCGCCGGCCTCGGGGTGCTTGAGGCAGCATTCCCATTCCAGCACGGCCCAGCTGTCGTAGTTGTACTGGGCCATCTTGGAGAAGATGGCGCCGAAATCCACCTGCCCGTCGCCCAGGGAGCGGAAACGTCCCGCGCGCTGCACCCAGGGCTGGTAGCCGGAGTACACGCCCTGCCGCCCCGTCGGCCGGAACTCGGCGTCCTTGATGTGCAGCGCCTTGATGCGCTCGTGGTAGATGTCGATGAACTCGAGGTAGTCCAGCTGCTGCAGCAGGAAGTGCGAGGGGTCGTAGTTGATGCAGCAGCGCGGATGGTTCCGCACGCGCTCCAGGAACATCTCGAAGGTCACGCCATCGAACAGGTCTTCGCCTGGGTGCAGCTCGAAGCAGACATGGCAGTCGGCGTCCTCGAAGGCGTCGAAGATCGGCAGCCAGCGCTTGGCCAATTCATCGAAGGCTGCCTCGATCAGGCCGGCCGGGCGCTGCGGCCAGGGGTACAGAAAAGGCCAGGCCAGGGCGCCGGGGAAACTCACATTGCTCTTGAGGCCCAGGCGCTGCGAGGCCTTGGCGGAGAGCTTCATCTGCTCCACCGCCCAGGCCTGGCGGGCCTTGGGGTTCTTGCGCACGGCCTCGGGCGCGAAGCCGTCAAAGGCTTCGTCGTAGGCCGGGTGCACGGCCACCAACTGGCCTTGCAGATGGGTGCCCAGTTCGGTGATGGCGACGCCATGCTCGCGCGCCACGCCGGCCACCTCGTCGCAATAGGTCTGGGAGGCGGCGGCCTTTTCCAGGTCGAAGATGCGTTTGTCCCAGGACGGAATCTGCACGCCCTTGAAGCCCAGGCTGCCGGCCCATTTCGTGATCGACGCCCAGGAGTCGAAGGGGGCGGTGTCGCTTGCGAATTGCGCCAGGTAGATGCCCGGTCCTTTGATGTTGGTGGCCATGTCTCGCTCTCCTTATTGCGGCTTGCCGCTTGTGGTCAGAAATAGCTGTTGACGAGGTGCTCCAGTCGCTCCTGCTGCCCCGAGCGCGGCTGCGGCTCCAGGCTGCGCGCCTCGACCTCGCGCGCCAGGTCGGCCAGCGACCGCTGGCCCTGCAGGATGGCGCGGCCACTGTCGCTGTCCCAGCCGGCGTAACGGTCCTGGACGTGGCGCGGCAGCGCGCCGTCATTCACCATGCGCTCGGCCACCAGCAGCGCGCGCGCGCACAGGTCCATGGCGGTGGCATGGGCCCAGACCAGATCGTCCGGGTCGATGGACTGTCGGCGCAGCTTGGCGTCGAAGTTCAGGCCGCCCTGGCCGATGCCGCCGGCCTTGAGCACCTCGTACATCGTCATCGCGACCTGGGGCAGGTTGTTGGGGAACTGGTCGGTGTCCCAGCCCAGCATTTCGTCGCCGCGGTTCATGTCCAGCGAACCGAAGATGCCCAGGGCGCCCGCCAGCGCGATCTCGTGCTCGAAGGTGTGGCCGGCCAGCAGCGCGTGGTTCTGCTCCAGGTTGACCTTCACTTCCTTCTCCAGGCCATGGGCCTTCAGGAAGCCGTAGACGGTGCCCACGTCGTAGTCGTACTGGTGCTTGGTCGGTTCCGCGGGTTTGGGCTCGATCAGGATCTGGCCCTTGAAGCCGATCTTGTGCTTGTGCTCCACCACCAGGTTCAGGAAGCGGCCGAGCTGGGCCAGCTCGCGCTTCAGGTCGGTGTTGAGCAAAGTCTCGTAGCCTTCACGCCCGCCCCACAACACGTAGTTGGCGCCACCGAGTTCGTGCGTGAGTTCCAGCACGTTCTTCACCTGGGCCGCGGCGTACATGAAGACTTCGGGGTCCGGGTTGGTGGCCGCGCCGGCCATGTAGCGCCGGTTCGAGAACAGGTTGGCCGTGCCCCAGAGCAGGCGCACGCCGGTCTCCTGCATCTTGCGGGCGAACACGTCGCCGATGCGGCGCACGTGGGCGTTGGATTCGGCCAGGGTCGCGCCTTCGGGCGCGATGTCGCGGTCGTGGAAGGTGAAGAACGGTGCGTCGACCAGGCGGAACAGGTCAAAGGCCACCTCGGCCTTGAGCTCGGCCTGGGCCATCGGATCGCCCGCCGCGTGCCAGGGCCGCCGGAAGCTCGGTTCACCGAAAGGGTCGGTGCCACCCCAGCCGAAGCTGTGCCAGTAGCAGACGGCGAAGCGCAACTGCTCTTCCATGGTCTTGCCCAGCACCACGCGCTTCTTGTCGTAGTAGCGATACGCCAAAGGCTCCTGCGCGCTGGGCGCGAAGTCCGGGCCCCGGTAGACCAGGGTGTGCGGGAAGCTGAAGTACGCGGGGCGCCGAGCGCCCGAAGGTTCGTTTTTCATGCGGGTTCCGTGGTCGTGGGAAGAGAAGATGGGAGCGGCGTGGCCGGTGCCGGCAGGTGCCGCAGCCGTCCGTAAAGCTGTTGCCACTGTTCAAAGGCACCGTCGTGCCGGCGCGCCTGGCGCGCATCGGGTACATAGGAGCGCTGGCGCAGCGGCTTGCTGAAGAGGCGCACGCCGTCGGCCGCCACGCGCGCGAGCCGGGCCGCGCCCAGCGCGCAGCCATGCTGGGAGCCGGCCACCTGGTGCAGGGGCAGGCCCAGCACGTCGGCCAGTGTCTGGTTCCAGAGGTCCGAGCGCGCGCCACCGCCGATGAGGTCGGCCTCGCTGATGCGGGTGCCTGCGGCGGCAAGCGCGTCGCGCATGTCGCGAAAGGCATAGGCCACGCCGTTCAGGACCGCGCGCGTCATGTCGGCGCGCCGGGTGCCGGCCGACAGGTGCACAAAACCGCCGCGCAGCAACGCGTCGTTGTGCGGCGTGCGCTCGCCCGAGAGGTAGGGGGCGAACCAGCAGGCACTCTCGCCCGCTGTCCCGCCCGCGCCATTCGAGCCGGCATCCGCCTCGACCTCCCGCAGCAGATCGGCCTCGGGGCAGGCGGTGACGCCGGCCCACCAGGCCAGGCTGGCGGCGGCCGAGAGCATCACGCCCATCTGGTGCCAGGTGCCGGGCACGGCATGGCAAAAGGCGTGCACCCCCCGCTCGGGCGCGGGCGCGAAACCGGCCGTGGTGGCCCACAAGACGCCCGAGGTGCCGAGCGAGAGGAAGGCGTCGCCCGGCGTGACGGCGCCGACACCGACCGCGCCAGCCGCGTTGTCGCCCGCGCCACCGGCCAGCACCGGCGCCCGTTCAAAGCCCCAGCGCGCCACCCATTCGGCGCGCAGGCGGCCGGTCGGCGCCGTGCCTTCGACCAGGCGCGGCATGTGCCGCTCGTCCAGCCCGCAGGCCGCCAGCAGCGGCGCGCTCCAGGCCCGCGCGCCCACGTCCAGCCACAGCGTGCCCGAGGCGTCCGACATGTCTTCGGCGTACTCGCCGCACAGCTGCCAGCGCAGCCAGGCCTTGGGCAGCAGGACCTTGGCCAGGCGCGCGTACACCTCGGGCTCGTGCTGGCGCACCCAGAGTAATTTGGGCGCGGTGAAACCCGGCATGGCCGGGTTGCCGGCGCGCTGGCGCAGCCGCAGGTCGGGCCGTTCGAGCTCGGCGCACTCGGCCTCGCTGCGGCCGTCGTTCCACAGGATGCAGGGGCGCAGCGTCTTGCCATCGGTGCCCAGCAAGGTCGCGCCATGCATCTGGCCCGACAGGCCGATGGCCCGCACGGCCGCCAGGGCACGCGGGTGCTCTGCCTTGAGCGCGTCCAGGCAATCGCAGGTGGCGCGCCACCAGTCGGCCGGGTCTTGCTCGGACCAGGTCGGGTGCGGTCGGCTGACCGTCAGTGGCGCGCTCGTCACGGCCACTTGTCGCTCGTCCTCCAGCAACAGCGCCTTCACGCCGGAGGTGCCCAGATCGATGCCCAGGGTGATCATGGCAGGTTGTCCTTCACGTAGACATCGATGCGGATGCGCTCCTGGTCGGCGTGCACCGGTTCGTGCGTCACGCGGGCCAGGGCCTGCCGCAGCGCCGAGCGGATTTCATGCCCCGCGTCCTGGTTGATCACGGCGGCCAGGGTGCCGTCCAGCAGGTCGGCGCGCGTGCCTGGCGTCAGCTCATGCCCCACGAACACCACCTCCCGCGCGCGGCCTTCGGCCTTGAGGGCCAGGGAGATGCCCTTGCTCGCGCCGATGCAATAGATGGCGCGCAACTGCGGGTGTTCGTTCAGCAGCCGGCGCGCGAGCGACTCGTTGAGTGCGGGGGTGTCCTTGCCTTGCAGGGTGGGCAGTACCGTGAGCTGCGGGTACTCGGCCGACATCACCTGGTTGAAACCCAGGTTGCGTTCCGCGTGGTCACGCAAGGACAGGCTGCCGGCGATCACGCCCACCTCCCCCGTCACCCGGCCGACAAAACGGCCGATCAAGGTGGCCGCCGTGCGGCCTGCGGCCACGTTGTCGATGCCCACGTAGGCATGGCGCCGTGAACGGGGCACGTCGGAGACCAGGGTGATCACTTCGCAGCCCTGCTCGACCAGTTCATCGATGGCGCCCTGCACCAGGGGATGGTCCAGGCCCATCACCACCGCCGTCTCGCAACGGTCCTTCAGGGAGCGCAGCAGGTCAGTCAGCCGATGGGGTTCGAAAACGTCGACCTCCAGCGTCTGGGCGCTCGCGCGGTGATCTTCCAGCCAGGCCCGGTTGGCGCGCAGCTCGGACTGCAGTTGCGTGACGAAGGGGTTGTCCCCCGAGGGCAGCACAAAACACACTTGGTGCGAGCGCGTGCGTGCCAGGCGCGCCGCCGCAGGGTCGGGCCGGTAGTTCAAGCGCGCCACTGCCTCGCGCACGCGGGCGATGGACTTGGCGTGGACCCCGGCCCGGTTGTTCAGCACCCGGTCCGCGGTGGCCAGGCTCACCTGCGCCTCGCGCGCCACGTCGCTGAGCGTGGCGCGTCCGGTCGGGGCGTCCGATTTGACTGACATGGCGAAATTCTGAGGTGCGAACCTCAAAATCAGGATCGGTATTTACGCCATGAATTCCACAGGCTTTCCAGGCCTAATGAAAAATACGAACCCCTGCGTGTTGCCGCATGAGGTTCGCAAATCAAAAACCAGCAGGCTCACGGTGCTCGGTCGACGGACAGCGCCACGGTCTTTTGCGCCTCCAGTCGCCGCATGCGCTCGGCCAGCGCCTGGCTGATCGAGGCATAGGCCGTGCTGCCCAGGGCCAGGCGCAGAGGCACGGTCTGCGCATCGGCCGCAACAATGATGGCATCGACCGTTTTGGCCGCATCGCCCTTGATGACAAAGGCGCCCGATGTGATCGCACGGCGCACTTCGCCGGATGGTGTGTCTTGGTAGGCGGGCATCGCCGCCCCATGGTCCAGTCCCGCGCCGAAATTCGTGGCGGTGGGTCCGGGCTCGATGATCAGGAAGTCGATGCCGAACGGGGCGACCTCCTGAGCGACAGATTCCACGAAACCTTCGATGCCCCACTTGGTGGCGTGATAGAGGCTGAAGTTCGGGTAGGCGATCTGCCCGCCTTCCGATGACACCTGGACGATCCGTCCTCCGCCTTGCGCGCGCAAATGCGGCAGGCAGGCGCGGATCAACTGGATGGATCCGACGAGGTTGGTGGCGATCTGGCGCTCGATCTGCGCGTCGCTGACTTCTTCGGCCGCACCGAACAGGCCATACGCCGCATTGCTGACGACCACGTCGATGCGGCCCATGCGCGCATAAGCCTCGGCGACAGCGGCCTGGATGGCCGGGGCATCCGTCACATCCAGCGTCAAGACCTGCAAGGTATCGGCGTACTGCGCGAGCAGGCTGTCGAGCGCACCCTGCTTGCGCAGCGTGGCAACCACCCGGTCACCGCGCGCCAGAAGGCGTTCGGTGAGCAGGCGGCCCAGCCCTGTGGATGTGCCCGTGATGAACCAAGTTTTGACCATGATGACTCCAGAAAGATGAAAAGCGGTAGGTGATCTGGAGAATAGGGTCCTGTCATTGTTTTGATAATCATCTATTGTTGGCACGAGCAGGTGAAAATTAATCATCAATGAGCAAGCCGACCCTGACCGACCTGCGCGCCTTCCTGGCTGTCGCCGAACACCGCAGCTTCCGGCGCGCCGCCGATCTGCTGGGCATGACCCCCTCGTCCCTCAGCCATGCCATCCGTGGCTTGGAGGGCAACCTCGGTGCTCGCCTCTTGCACCGCACGACGCGCAGCGTGTCGCTGACGGAGGCGGGAGCGCATCTGCTGGGGCGCATCCACCCGCTGCTGCATGACCTCGATACGGCGCTGGAGGAAGTCACCGGCGCGCACGGCCAGCTTCAGGGGCAACTGCGCATCAACGGCAATGAGGCCGCGATCCGCTTGCTGCTGTCGACGGTGGTGCCGGGTTTCGTGGCGCGCCACCCCGGGGTCGAACTCGATCTGGTGGCCGAAGGTCGCCTGGTGGACATCGTGGCGCAAGGCTTTGACGCGGGCATCCGGCTGGGTGAATCCGTGCCCCAGGACATGGTGGCCGTGCGCCTCGGGCCCGACCTGCGTTTCCTGGCCGTGGCCTCCCCGGACTATCTGGCGCGGCATCCCGCGCCGGAAGTGCCCGATGGGCTTGCAGCGCATCGTTGCATCCGCCAGCGCCTGCCCAGCGGCAAGCGTTACCGCTGGGAGTTCAGCAAATGGGGGCAATCCGTGGAGATGGACGTACCCGGCACGCTGACGCTGGACAACAGCCAGTTGATGGTCGAGGCAGCGATCGGTGATTTGGGCATGGCCTATGTGCCAGAGCCGTACGCACGCGCCGCTCTGGACGATGGGCGGCTGGTGGCCGTACTGGAAGACTGGTGCCCCGCCATCCCAGGGCTGTGCCTCTACTTTCCCCGCAACCGCCATGTGCCAGCCAGCTTGCGTGCTTTCGTTGACGCGATTCGGGAAGCGTCGGAGATGTGACCAAGCGGGGCAACTTCACGATGCCCAGGCCGTGCGTTCGAAATTACGCCGGCTGGGTCAAGGCCATCAGCACATCTGTGTACCAGGCGCAATTGAGCCCCAGCGATTCGTCTTCAACCCGATCACGCGTGCGCATGTCCATGCGCGTGGAATGCACCCCGAGCAACTGCCAGGTCGCCAGCGATGCGCTGCCGCCCTGGTCGCTTCTGCGGCGCAGCACGGGCGCCCCGCTGCTGCCGCGATGGGTCCTGGCATCGGTCAGGAAATACCCCTGCTGCTGGAAGCGCACACCATACGCCGAGGCGATCGATGCACTGCGGGCCACGGCGAGGTGATGCACCGTGTCATGGAAGCCCAGCGGGAAGCCGATGACCATCAGGTTGTCCCCAATCGCCACGTCCTCGCCCTGGGAGGCGAGATTGGATGCGTCGAACGCCTGCAGCACCGTGGTTGCGGGCAAGCGGCTGGTCTGGATCTCGATGACGGCGACGTCCACCGGGCCGGCTGTGTCGGCGGCCTGCCGCCACCGCGCCAGACCGTTGCCATACAGCGGTATCGAAAACGTCGCGTACTGCCTCAGATCGTTGGCATCGGCATGCAGCTCGATCTCGATGCGGTCCGGAACATGGCCGCTCGGTTCATCGATGAAAACATGCCGGTTCGTCACCAGGAACAAGCGCTCGTCACGGCGGAAGAAAAATCCGCTGGCGCCTGTCGAGAGATGCGAACCGGTGTAGGTTCGGATGTGCGTTGTGGTCAGTAGCACCTCCTCGATCGCGTGTCGCTGCTCCAGCGCGGACTGCGGCGGCGCCGTGCCCGCCAGCACGGCCCGCGTCCTGGCGATGTCGCGCTCGAACGCGGCCATCACGTGGTCTGACAGGGTGGTGTTCAGCATGACCGTCCGTGCCGCCTCGGCATGCGCCTCGAACGAGCGTGCCAAGGCCGCGTGAGCAATCGGTGGCAACGTTTCCAGGAGCGCGGGCATCAAGGCGTCCAGGGCAACCAGACTGCCTTTGAGTTCGCAGATGCGCTCGGTGGCCTCCTGCAGATTCTTCATTGCAATGCTGCTTTCCAAAAAAGAAAGCGCGGACAAGCCGCGCTTTGGGACCCGATGCAAGCTGGGTGCCTGGGCCCTTGGGCCCAAGGCGCCTTAGCTCACTGCACGGATGTTGGAGGCCTGCGGGCCCTTGGCGCCCTCGGTGACCTCGAACTGCACATGCTGGTTTTCGGTCAGGGTCTTGAATCCGCCACCCTGAATTTCACGGAAGTGGGCAAAGAGGTCCTTGCCACCTTGGTCAGGGGCAATGAAACCAAAGCCCTTGCCTTCGTTGAACCATTTCACGGTTCCAGTTTGTGTCGTCATGGTGATTTCCTTTCGAAGTTACCAGGCGCAAAAGCGCGCCCAGTGAAGAGACGCCAAGAAAATCATCAAGGGAGGTTCGACACAGCCGCCGGAAGAATCCGGGGAAGCGAATAAAGACCGATGCAGTGATGGTCTTGCACATATCAACGAGCCCATGGTACACGGTATGTGGCCTGCGTGCGGGTTTTCTGAACTTATCTTTTCAAGGGCCCGTCAGCTGCTTGGGCTATCCAATGAAGCGCTGAACAGCGCGGTGTAACGGCGCTGCATCTCCTCGGGAGTGACGGTTTCGATCGCGTGCCCGATCAGCCAACGGTGGCCAAATGGGTCACGCACGGTGCCAGAACGCTCGCCGTAGAAATGGTCCTGCGGCGCGCGATCCAGCCTGCCCCCGGTCGCCACCACGCGCGCGATCAAAGCGTCTGCGTCTTCCACATGCAGGTGCAGCGTGACCGGCGAGGCGCCCAGACCCTCTGGGCTGCGCACGCCCAGTTCCGGGTACTCCTCCGAGATCATCAAAGTGTGGCCACCGAAATCCATTTCGACATGGCCAACACGGCCGGAAGGCTCGGTCAGGCGGAACAGCTCGCGCGCGCCGAAGGCACGGGTGTAGAAATCGATCGCGGCGCGCGCATCGCGCACGCACAGGTAGGCGTACAGCTCGTGGATGGTCATGGCAACTCCTGGTCGGTGTAGCGGCATTCTGGCGCGGGCCGGCTGCCGTGTCTTGCAGGAAATTGACCTCAGCCGAACTCAGCGGGGTCGCTCGGCCAGCGCTTGCGATGCAGTCAGTTCATAGGGCACATGGCGCGGCGTGGCCGGGTCGACCCGATGCCGCCACGCACTGGGCGTCAGCCCCGTGATGTCGCGGAAGCTGTTCGCCAGATGCGCCTGGTCCGTGTAGCCGGTGGCCGCGGCGATACCGGACCAGGTTTCCGAGGGCTGGGCGGCCAGCGCCAGCACCTGGTTGAAGCGCTGCAGTGTCAACCACTCCCTGGGCGTGAGCCCGGTCGCCTGGCGGAACAAGGCGATGAAATGCCGATGGCTGAGGCCACTGGCGTGCACCAGATCACCGACCCGCTGCCTTGGATGCCCGGGGCCTTGCAGCACCTGGATCAATGCCGGATGCAGCGCCGTGGACCTGCCCTGCGCCCGCGCCAGCAACCAGTGCTCGAACCAGGCCAGCCGCCCTGCCCCATCACGACAAACCCGCAGCCGCTCGGACAAGGCTTCCACCTCGCTCGCGTGCAAGAGCTGATCCAGCGGGGTGTGCTGCCCGGCCAGCGCGGACTCCGGCACGCCGAGCAGCACACTGGCCGCGCCGGGCCGGAGCATCGCGCCCACCGACACCGAAGGTTGAGACATGTCGCGCAGGTGGTACACCGTGCGGGCGCCGCCCACCACGGCATGGCCCAATCGCTGACCGTGCAGATCATCGGCGTGCTTGAAGATGCGCAGGGGCGGGCCCTCGATGCGCAGCGCGATGTGCGTGGCCCCGGTAGGCAGCACATGCTCGCGCGCGCCGGGCGTCGGTGCCACGCCGGGCAACGGGTCGTGCGCCCAGACAGCGTCCACCAGGGCGCGCAGCGCGGGAATGGGAGGACGGTGCAGCGTCGCCATGGTGCGATGTTAGCGGGTCGACCTTCCGCAGACGTACTGCAGCATGTTGGCCGATGCCACGTGGGCGGTGCAGGTCGTGCGGAGTTTCATGTGCATGGGTCGTGCGGGTAAGTAGGGCCTCAGGCACGGCCAGGCCGTGTGAGCAATGTTTGAATGGCAGCCTCGGTGCGGGCGTATTCGCCTTCGCCGAAGTGCCGGTAGCGGATGCGGCCCCGTCCGTCGACGAGATAGTGCGCGGGCCAGTAGCGGTTCTCGTAGGCCTTCCATGTGACGTAACCGTTGTCCATGGCCACGGGGTGCTTCACGCCATGCCGCTTGATCGCGGCCTGAACGTTCGATGCTGACCTCTCGAAAGAGAACTCCGGCGTGTGTACACCCACCACCACCAGTCCCTGGTCGCGATAGGTTTCGGCCCACCGATTCACGTGGGGCAAGGTGCGCAGGCAGTTGATGCACGCGTGGGTCCAGAAATCCACCAACACCACCTGGCCTTTCAGCGCAGCCAGCGACAGCGCCGGCGAGTTGAACCATTGTTGGATGCCCTGGAAGTCGGGTGCCAAGCCCCAGTCGTGCAGGCCGTCGGGTGCGGCGCAGGCCGCGCCCGGCAGGCTCGCCAACAAGGCCATGAAGCTGCGGCGGTCGAGCTTGCAATCGGTGTGATGCATGGTCAGAGTCCTATCGACAGTGCAGGGGTCAGCGTCGGAAAAAAGTCAGACAGCCAGAGCGTGACCAGCGTGTCGTACTGCAACAGTGTGAGCAAGCCCACCGCAGCGACCACGATGCCCATCGCCTGTTGCAGCCGGTGGGTGTGGCCTGCTAGGGCACGCACTTTTGCCAGGGCCCATTGCCCGCCATAGGCAATGGCCAGCATGGGCAAGGCGGCTCCCAGCGCATACAGCGCCAGCAGGCCTGCCGATGCGCCCCAGTTCGATTGCGTGGCCACCAAGGCGAGGATGGTCGCCAGTACCGGCCCGGCACAAGGCGTCCAGATGGCACCCAGCGACACGCCCACGAGAATTCCCCCGGCCCATCCTGGGCCGGCCCGGTCGCCCAGGCGGCTGACACGGTTGAGCACACCACTCGCCAACAGGCTGAGGCGCTGAAAGGCGCCTGGCCACACCATGCACAGGCCAAAGACCACGAGCAGGCCGGCGGCGACATCGCGCACGGTCTGTTGTTCCAGTCCCAGCAGGTGCTGAACGGAGCCGAACACCAATGCCAGCAAGGTGAACGAGAGTGCAAAGCCGGCAGCGATGAACACTGGCCGCGCGCCGGGGCCACCGGCTGCCGTCGCACCCAGCACCACCGGCAACAGTGGCAGCACGCAAGGTGCCGCCACCGTGAGCAGGCCAGCGGCAAACGCCAGACCCGGCTGAGTCAGACCTGAGTCGATCATGGCCTGACCTCCGCACCTGTCGTGGTGGCAGGCGCACGCAGCCAAAGCTGCGTCTTCCCGAACAGCGGTATTCCCACGTAAGGCCGCACGAGCATCTGCTGCGGTCCGTCCATGGTCAGCTGCACGCTGTAGGTCTTGGCGTTCTCGCGGTTGTAGATGTTGCCCGTAAGCGTCTCGTCGCTGGAGGCGCGCAGGTCGGACAGGATCTGCATGCCCAGAGCGGGGCGCTTGTCGGCGGCTTCCATCTCCTGGCCCGGTGCGCTCATCGACCGGTTGGCCATCACCCGGGTCACCGTGCCGCACAGGGCATCACCGCAGGCGGCGATGTCGACCTCGAGGTTGCCGGATTCCGTGATCCAGCGCCCGAGTTGTGCTGGCGGTTGTTGCGGTTGCGCATGGACCAAGGCACTCAGCGCAATGGCGGTGGCTGTGACCGTCGCGGTACAGATTAAATTCATCTTCATGCAGGCTCCTTAAATGGGATGCCTGTATTGAGCCGTCTCAACTTGTCCGGGATTTATCGAATCCAGGGGGATTTGTTCTCCCAGATGTCCAGCAGTGCCTGCAGACAAACTGAGATACAAAACAGGGGTCCGGGCTTCGGCGCTGACGGATGCGACTCAAGCTTCTTCGTGTACAAACTTGGCATGGAAAAGCAGGATCACATCCTCATCGTCGATGACGACCCCGAGATTCGGGACTTGCTCACCGGCTACCTGGCGCGCCAGGGACTGAAAGCGACCGGCGTTGCCGATGGCCGAGAGATGCGACGTGTACTGGCGTGCGAACCTGTGGACCTGCTGGTGCTGGACCTGATGCTGCCGGGCGAGGACGGCATCAGCCTGTGCCGAGAACTCCGCGCCCCCGGCCAGCCCACACTGCCCATCGTCATGTTGAGTGCGCGCTCGGAGGAGGCCGACCGCATTCTCGGGCTCGAACTCGGGGCCGATGACTACCTCTCCAAACCCTTCGCGGCGCGTGAGCTGCTGGCCCGTATCCAGTCGGTGTTGCGCCGCACGCGCATGCTGCCGCCCGCCATGGCCGCCGAGACGCCGCGGGCCCGGTTGCGCTTTGGCGCCTGGACGCTCGACACCTTGGCCCGGCACCTGGTGGACCACGCGGGCACAGTGGTGTCATTGTCGGCCGCGGAATACCGGCTGCTGCGCGTGCTGCTTCAGCATCCACACCACATCCTCAGCCGCGAGCAACTTCTGCAACTCACCCAGGGGCGGGACGCCGACGTGTTCGACCGCTCCATTGACCTGCTGATCAGCCGAGTGCGACAGCGCCTGGGGGATGGACCCCGGATTACAAGGGAGCGATGCAACACATGCCTGGGTTTCCGTGTACTGCCCCAATTTGGGTTGGATGGACTTTGACCCAACAAATGGAAAACTGATAACAGAAGAGTACATCATCACAGCCCTGGGTAGA
>JARJFC010000073.1 GCA_029310945.1 Leptospira sp. 96542 | reverse complement strand
CCGATTGGCCGCTACTCCTTCGCTCCGGTCTCTATCGTCCAAAATGAATGCACGTCCTGTTTCGGAAATGAGCCTCGCCAAACGAAATTTATTTTTTAAGGAATTTCCTTTAGGATAGGCGCGCACAGAATGAATCCAAACCTTTGCACCTGATTCGCGCACACGATCAAACCGCATACCAAACCGAATGGTACGTCTGTACATATCTTCATGGGGGAAGGTTGACTCTCCACGCAATAGATTTGAAAAATGGAAATTGCTCGAGTTCCTTTTTGTGATCTCTTCAAAATACGCAACCGATTCTTCTTCCGTACGTGAAAGAATACAAAGTGCCATAGCGGCACCAGCGGAAACTCCAGACACTTCATTGAACCGGACTCCCCATTCTCTCATGGTTTTGCCAACGCCCAATGCATAAAAAGCTTTGCAACCCCCACCCGCAATGGCAAGAGAGGCGTCGTACGTTGGTAAAAACATATTCAGGGTTTGCAAAACTTGGTCTTTTACATTCATAATATCAGAAAATTCTAATCCTCTTCCCACCGAAAGCATAAGGTATTGTTTTCTCCCAAAAACCTGTCAAAATAGAGACTCGAACGACAATCTGCTTCGGTGGCCAGATAAAAATCGTAACCGCCAGCTGGGTATTTGATTTTACAACAACCTTTTTTGTCTTTTCGTTCTGGCGGTTGTCTGACAGATTTATCATCTCCCTTGAGATCCAAAACATTGGGAGGAAGTTCCTGACCAGGTTGCGACAAAACTGCTGTAGCAACAAAAATTACAGAATAAAAAATCAAATGACGCATAGTATAGAAATAGACTTATTTTTTGAGAAAGATTGTTGGGACTTTCCCAAAAAATGGCTGTGAACTGAGTTCAATGAAACTGTTTTTACAGTTGTTAGAAGGCAAGAAAATCCAATCCACAGAGCAAGGAGAACGAAATTTAGAATTTTAGTAAATATTTTTCTTTACTGGTATATGCTTTTTCGCCTAAACTTACCCCACAAGAAATTTTCAGGGGACTTTAATGGACAACAACCGCATCAAATTCCATGCAACGGGTGGAGGGCTTTTTCTTTTACTATTGAAGAATATGTTCCTCACTATAATCACTCTCGGTATCTACAGCTTTTGGGCAAAAACCAATATTCAAAAATACATGTCAGAAAATATCGAGTGGGCTGGCGAAAGGTTCTCCTTCCACGGAACAGGAAAAGAAAGATTCATCGGTTTCCTAAAAGCATTAGGGATCATCATCGTACTTGGGATTGTTCTCGCAATCATTGGCAAGATTTTAGAATTCCTTCCGATTCCTTATCTATCTTTGATCGTAACTTACATCCTTTACTTGGGGATTCTCATTGTGCTTGTACCCATCATCGTTGTGGGGAATAGAAAGTACATGACTTCACGCACTGGTTACCGCAACCTTCGTTTTGGTTTTGACGGAAAACTTTTGGAAGTTGGTAAATTGTATGCAAAAGGTATCTTTTTAACAGTGATCACTTTGGGCATTTACTATCCTTGGTTTTTTGCAGAAAAAGAAGCCTACTTACAAGGTAAAACTCGCTACGGAAATACAAACTTTGGATTTGAAGCAGACGGAAAGGAAATATTTTTTCTTTATCTCAAAGGTTTTTTTCTGAGTGTTGTCACACTTGGAATTTATTATTCTTGGTTCGTAGCTGACGTACAAAATTACATTTGGAACCACACAAGTTTCCAAAACAAAAAATTCAAATGTGACCTAACGGGTGGCCAGATTTTTGTAAACATTCTGCTTTCCTATTTGATCATCATTGTCACAGTTGGTATCGGTTTCGCTTGGGTAATGGTTCGTATGTCCAAATTATTTTTGGAAGCGGTGAGTTTGGAATCTGATGTGGATTTTTCCACAATTTCAGCCCAAGCTGACAGGGGAGCCAACGCTACAGCAGAAGGATTAGAAGCGCTTGCCGAAACATTGGAAGCATTCATTACGTAATAAAATTGTTAGAACAAAAAGAATTTTCATCTCGATTTTATGATGGTAAATCCGCAGTCCCCGAAGAGGGGACTGTTTTGGTTTACGGTAACGCCATTCAATTTAAATCAAATCATACATCCCACAAACTCTATTTAGAAAACTTTGCCGAATTCACAAAGACGCATAACGGTTGCAAACTGACACTCAATCCAGATGAAAGAGAAGAAAGCCCCGTACTCGAAATTTTTATAAACGATTTAGATAAAAAATCTTTAGAATCACTCTGGATCGAACATAAAAAAAACACTGGCGGATTGAATAAATTAATCTTTACCATTCGTAGCACAAATAAATTCGTTCTCGTCGCCATCACCATTTGTATTTCAGCAAGCATTGGATTAGGATATTATAAAAGTTTAGAAATCATTCCGAGTTTGTTACCAATCAGTGTGGATCAAAGTTTAGGAGAATCGGTTCAAAAACGTGTCGAATTACAATTTGATCTTTGTGAATCAAAGGCCGCAGAAACTTTTTTTAACGAAACACTGAAGACAATCGTTCCAGCAAACTCAAATTATAAATATAAAATTTCACTCATAAACAGAAAAGATCCAAATGCATTTGCATTGTCCAACGGTCAAATTTACGTCTTTTCTGGTTTGCTGCATGAGGCAGAAAACCAATCGGAAGTTATTGGTGTTCTAGCTCATGAAATTGCGCATGTCGAAAAAAGACACCATATCCGCAACTTAGTGAAGGCACTTGGTACTTCATTCGCCATTAGTTTGCTAGTTGGGCCAGGTTTTGGTGATTTTGAAATTATGGAAACCATAACGGAACTTGGATCGACCATTGCTGTTCTAAAATTTTCACGGGATTTCGAAACCGAAGCAGACACGACAGCCGTGAAGATTCTATACAACAAAAATTATTCCGCCAAAGGTTTGTATTCTTTTTTCGAAAAAATTCATCAATTGGAAAATTCTGATGAGGAAGAAAGTGAACAGGAAGAAAACCAAAAGGAAAGCGTTATTTCCAAAACAATCACCGATTATTTAAGCACCCACCCAGCCACAAAGGATAGGATGGAAGCACTCACAAAAATGATCAAAGAAAAACCAGGTATGAAAAAACTAGTTGTACCAAATGTTACTTGGAAGGCCGCCCAAAATTCCTGTATTTAAAAACCCATTTCTGTTTTGAGGTGGGAATAAATTTCAAATAAAGTTTCATCCACAGTGAATGAATTTTTCCACCCCAAGGCTTTTAATTTTGAATTGTCGCCATAAACTCTCGACGTTTCTGAAGACCGGACACGGTCAGGATGAACAGTAAAACCAATTTTTGAATCTGAAATTTGAATTAGTTTTTCAACCATTGAACGAATGCTAGTTTCTTCACCAGAACAAATATTGTATATCTCACCCGATTCACCTTTTTCAATCAGAGTCAAATAACCCGATACAATGTCTTTTACATTGGAAAAATCACGAGTTGGGTTTAGGTCTCCCACTGAAATCGAAACTTCACCCTTTGATTTGGCTTCTAAAATTTGTGCACAAAAATTGGGGATCACAAACTCCCTTCTTTGCCCTACACCAATGTGGTTGAATGGTCTTGCAATCACAACAGAAAGGTTCGGACTATAATGGGCATACTGTCTACAATACGATTCTGCCGCCAACTTACTACCAGCATAAGGATTTACGGGTTTTGGTAAGAGTTTTTCGGAGAGTGGTAAATCGGATTCAAATTGTTTTCCGTACACATCGGCGGATGAAACATACAATAGTTTTGAAATATGCCCAGAACGGTGGAGTGATTCCAATAGGTTCAAGGTTCCCCGCACATTGATTTCTTCTGTTTCCCAAGGATCGGCAACTGCGATGGGCACGAAGGCTTGGGCAGCTAAGTGGATGACCGTATCAGGTGCGATGGATTGGATCTGTTTCTGGACATTTTCTTTATCGCGGATATCACCAGAAAAGGAATGGATTTCATAAATTCCAGCCCCCTCCAGGGCGGGAATAAGGTAGTTTCCGACAAACCCGTTGGCTCCGGTCACTAATGTTTGTTTTTTTTTCATAGATTTAGGAATTTTCCGATTCGATCCTAAGATTTAGTTGCCATTCTCCCAATTTTTCAAATCCTCTCAACAAAAGAAAGAAAACTGTGGAAGATGAGAAAAATTTCAACCAAACGCCCTTCATTGAGATACGTGATCCACAGCTGAACGTTTCTGAAATCATGCGTTCCATTGAATCCAAAATTCCTCTGGAGCCTGGCCACACAAGAGACTGGCGGGAACTCACAAAACTCAGTTACAAACCAGAATCACCCGAAGGGTTTAGGAAATTTGATCCTGCAGGAACTGCACATTTATTTGAAAAGGGAATCACAAGTCCAAAATTTACGAATCCTAAACTTTGGTTCATCAAAGGACCAATTCGCTATTTGGTTAGTCGCCTAATTTCCGTTTATTCATTGGTTGACAAAAAATTATCCGAAAATCGTATCCGGGCGTTTTTTTCTGTCCTACACGAGCTAATTCGTTTGGGAAGAAGGTTGGAAAACCTGGAAGGCAGGTTTGACGGATTTTATAAAGAATACCTTTTAAAAAAGCTCCCAGATGAAAATATTGGTGGGTTTGGATGGGCGAACGGGTCTTACTTTACCGATGCTGGTATAGACCCGTCATGGAATACTGCCATTGAAGATTTAAAACACAGCCAAAGTGTAACTGTTTTATTTCCTCGGTGGGGAGAAATTTTAAAACAATTATCTTTTTTGCATATTAAATTTTTGGCAATCACGACGGATCCGAATGAAAAAGATTTTATCGAAAAAAAAATCTCGCCTTCAGTACAATTTCAAAACTCAATTTTTCCCATCAAACAAATAGTAGCTGATGGTTCAGATGTTTTGGTATATATCCCACTCAATCAATTTCCATCTTATTTTATCGAAAAATTATTTGTAGAATTATCAACTTCTGTTAGCCCCAAAAATAGTATTTATTTTTCGATTCTTACAAAACCCAAATCAAACATAAAACCATTTTCAGATGTTCAAGTTTCGGAAATAGATATAAATTCTTTGCCCACCTATTTAGAAAGATTAGGATTTACGAACGAACGGAACTTATCTGATCTATCAGAAACTAAAATTTTTAAATATACCAAAAGTTAATAATGAAAGTTTTCCAACATTTGGATGAATTGAAAGATTCCGATGGCGTCGGAAATGATGCCATTGGCCTTTCCAATGTTTTCCAATCGCTTGGTTTCGAATCACATTTTATCACTCGTATTCCTCGAAAAGGAAAATCACTTCCGGGGGTTCAGTTTCATGGAGTTAACGATTTTTCGATTCCAGTATCTTACGAAGACATTCATATTTTACATTATGGAGGAGCTGGTTATCCTTACAAATTATTCCAAAATCTATCTGGTAAAAAAATACTAAGGTTTCACAATATCACACCAGCTTCTTTTTATAAAGAGACTACGACAAAAGAAATTTTTGATGCGATGGAAAAATTCGAATCGGTTTCATATTTAGAACTTGCCACCTTTTCTTTGTTTTGTGACTCCATTTGGTGTGATTCAAATTATAATTTATTTACCGTCAGGGATTTTAAATTTCAAAACCCCTATATTTTGCCAATTTGCAAAGAATATACCATAAAAAATACAATTCCAAATGATTCGGGCTCCCTCATATTTGTTGGAAGATACTCTCCTCAAAAAAAATGGGAAGATTTAATCGACTTTTTTGCAGAATGGTCTATCCTTTATCCCAATTCGGAATGTTACCTAGTAGGCTCCGTGATAGGGGCATTTGATGGATATTACGAACGCTTAAAACAAAAAGTAAAAGAAAGAGAATTAGAAAATAAAATTCAATTCCTAACTGGTCTGAATGACAACGAAGTACTTTCTTACTTTGAAAAAAGTAGTGTCTTCGTATCGATGAGCGAACACGAAGGGTTTTGTTTACCACTACTAGAAGCATTTGGAATGGGTTTGCCAGTTTACGCTTATGCACAGACTGCAGTACCTGAAACGATGAGAGGTGCTGGTTTACTTTTTTATGAAAAAAGTTTTTCGACACTCACTAAAGAACTTAAAACAATTCTTTCAAACCAAACTTTGAAACTTGAAACAATTCAAACACAAAAGAAAACACTGCTACATTATAATTCATATCCTTGGAAACAAAACATAACTTCGATTTTAGGTAGAATATAAATGAATGTTCACCAATTTTCAGCAGGTTTCCAATTAGGAGACGCCATTTCGCAAGAGATGTTGGAACTAAAACGTTTATTGTCTTTGCAAGGTTACAAAGGAGAAATTTACTCTGGCAACGTTTCTGCAATCGATAGTAAATTCGCCGAAAAAATCACAAAGGCGAATATCAATACAAACGATGTTTTGATTTACCATCATTCAATACATACAGAAGTTTTAGAATTTTTATTAAAATTGCCAAATAAAAAAATTCTCATTTACCATAACGTCACACCAGAACATTTTTTTACACCATATGATCTAAAGTTTTCTTTTTTATTACGACAAGGGAGAGACGACTTAAAAATTATACGCGATCATTTCGATTATGCTTTTGCAGTTTCAGAATTTAATTTGGATGAACTAAAAGAAAATCATTTTCGTAACCCTCAGCTACTTCCACTTCACATTAACTTTAAAAAGTGGATCCATTTAAAACCACAGTTAAAACAAAAACTCAATCCATTTCCTAATTTTTTGTTCGTTGGGAGAATTGCACCAAACAAACGTCAAGATGATTTAATTCGATTGGCGCGAACTTATAAATCAATTTACGGAAATCAATTTATCATTCGCATGATTGGGTTTTGTAACCCAGATCAAAAGTCTTATTTAGATGAATTAAATTTTATGATCCAACATTTGGATTTGGCCGATGAAGTAAAAATCATTCCTTATGTAGATGAATCTATGTTAACCAAATATTATTTGGAAAGCGATTTTTTTATATCTATGAGTGAACACGAGGGATTTTGTGTTCCACTTTTAGAAGCCATGAATTTTGAATTGCCTGTCATTGCCTACAACGCTGGCGCCATCAAAGAAACATTAGACGACTCAGGCATTTTATTATTGAATAAAAATTTCGAACAGATTAGCCGGTTTTTACACGAACTCTTTTTAGATTCGAATATGAAAAATAAAATTATCCTAAAACAAGAAGAACGTCTCTCCAAATATTTAGCAAACTCGAACATTGAAAATTTAGTTGAGGTTTTAAAAAACTGAAATGGCGAAAATTCTAATTGTGACTTCTCGTTATTTGGATACTGCAGTCGGTGGAGCCGAAAAACTTACAAAAGACTACGCCGAATTATTATCCGAAATAAACGAAGTTACAGTTTGTACTACGACCGCAAAAGATTACGTAACCTGGAAAAATCAACTTTTGATTGGAGTTTCTCATTCAAATTCTATAAAAATTTTACGTTTTACTGTATTAAAAGAAAGAAATATTCGCAAAATGAATGTTATCCTGTCAGAATGTTTGGATGAAGGAATCAATGTAAAACCAGAATTAGAAGAAAAATTTTTAATTGAACAAGGTCCTTATTCACCAGATTTAGTCGATTACGTTACCGCTGAACAAAATAAATATGATTTAATTATTTTGATTGGGTATTTATATTATCCAATTGTAAAACTTGTTCCTGTATTAAAAGTTCCCTTTGTCATTGTTCCCACATTCCACGATGAACCAGCGTTCCAACTTCCTTTGTACAAACGAACTTATTTGCCCAAATTTGTTTATAGTTTTAACGCCCCCGAAGAATTGGATGTGTATTTAAAATATATCGGGCAAACTCCTAAAAATTATTTTCTGATTGGAACTTATGTGGAATTGAATGAACCAAATAACAAAAATTCAGAATCTATCAGAAAAAGCCAACAATTGGTTTCTATTGGTAGGATTGAACCTGCAAAAGGTTACCCAGAATTATTCGAATATTATAGTGATTGGAAAAAGAATGTACCTGATCCAAATATCAAACTCATATGTATTGGTTCTCTTTTTTCAATGAAACCCGATCCCAGGGACGATATTGAATTTACTGGTTTTTTAGATGAGGAAACAAAACTAAAAATCCTTTCTGAATCGGCCGTTTTAATTAACCCTTCTCCATTCGAAAGTTTTTCCATTTCTATCATGGAAGCCTGGTTATCCGAATTACCTGTATTAGTCAACGCTAAATCTCTTGTTATGCGAGGACACTGCATCCGAAGCCAAGGCGGATTGTATTATAACGATTCAATATTATTCAAACGAACACTCGAATATTTGTTAAAAGATTCAAAAATGAGAACTCAATTGGGTAAAAATGGAAAACGTTATGTTGAATTGAATTTTTCTAAACAGATGATTCGGGAAAAATTAAATCAAATGGTCAGTACACTACTCGGTTGATTTGCCCTTCGAATTCGTTTAGTAAAAATTCGTGTACGAGACCATTGGAAGCTAGGAGGCTAGGCACATGGATGGAAAAATCATTACCATCCATTGTTGAAAGTTGTCCACCTGCTTCCAAAACAATCAAAGATCCAGCGGCCATGTCCCATGGCTTTAAACCCAACTCATAATAGGCGTCAAACTTACCTTCGGCTAGCCAGCATAAATCGAGAGTGGCCGCACCAGTTCGCCTGATTCCACGTGATTTAGATAAAATGTTTTTATAATATACCATAAGAGTATCGAGCGACATACTTCTATCATACGGAAACCCTGTTACAAATAAAGAATCTTTGAGTTGTGTCGTTTTAGATACTTGGAGTTTGGTTTTTTCTCGAAATGAACCTTCCCCTTTGATCGCATGATAATATGTATTTAATTCAGGAAAAAAAACCATTCCCCCCAATGGAACCATTGAATCTGAGTCCACAATTCCTACTGAAATTCCATACAAAGGCAAACCATGTGTGTAATTTGTTGTTCCATCCAAAGGATCAATTACCCATGTATATCCAGAGTTTCCTTTGATTTCTTCACGTTCTTCCGATAGAATTCCATCATTGGGATAATTTTTTTGGATCTCTGATAAAATCTTAGATTCTGAATTGAGATCGGCCTCAGTAACCAAATTATACAAAGATTTTTCATCCACTTTTAAATCTGATTCTTTGTGTTTCGATTCTAAATACTGAGCTACCGAAGGTAAAAAATTTAAAAAATGATACGACCGATCTCTCAATTCAGAATTCATTTTAATAACCGCCAAATTGAATGTTTTTCTTCATAGCGGTTATCTCAACATCTAAATTTAAAGTTTCGTCTGCTTTTAGTTTTTTACGAACTTGTTCCGTTGTTTTTATGACTTCGCTGAAAAGTTGGGTGAGTTCTTCTTTTCGTCTGTTGTGGTTTTCTGCCGTAACGTCCGTACTCACTTTTAAATATTGATTTAAAATTTTTGATACGGTTTCAGGAAAGTAATTCAAGTATTGTTTGGCTTTTTTGTATGATAGAGGATCTTCCGCTAATCGAACTCGTAAATCACCCAGAGAAAGAATGTATTCATTACAAAGTGATGAAAGTGATGGATCTGCTAATAATTTGGATGATTTTTCTGTTTCTGATCGATAAGAATCCAGTTTTTCCATTTGTGATTTGAATTCATTGAATTCGACTTTATCATCAAATTTTTTTTTCAACTCATTCCAATTCTCTTTTGTTTTATTTGAAGAAAACAAAAGAGGAAAAAAACTAAACGGATATGAGTGTGGTTTACCAATTGTTGTGCGAAATACAGAAATTCCCAAAAAAACAATATGTATAAAAACCAAAAACACATAGGAAAAAACAAGTAATACACGATCTTCAGCAAATTTATTTCCAAAACCAAAGATTGCCAAAGACAAAAGTGACTGAAAATAAAGAGCTTCTAACGATTGTTTAGCAGAATAAGAAGACTTATTGCGAGACAACCATAAGAGAAATGGAAACCCAATTGCGCCCAAACTAGAAAGAGTAAAAGGAAATGGTAAGAGCGCAAGCGGGTAAGTCAAAAGAGTGGATAGGTGGGCACGCCTTGCCCACTTTTTTTCATCTGGATTTTGTTCGATTGAAACTTCGGCCATTATTTTGATTCCAATAATTTTTGTTTGATGTCTGATTCAATTTTCACTAACTCTTGTTCTGCGACTTTTCGTTTTTGACGACCTTCCTCTTGGATTTTTAGAGTTTCTGTGATTGTATCGATGAGCTGTTGGTTTACTTTTTTTAAAGTTTCTATTTCAACAATCCCTTTCTCAGATTCTTTTGCGATTTCAATGGTTCCTGTTTTCAACATTTCGGAATTTTTTTGGATCAGATCATTCGTAGTTTTCGAAACTTCTTTCTGAGCTTCCAGGGCTTTTTTCTGTCTGAGGAGCCCCAGTGCGATTACGATTTGGTTTTTCCAAAGTGGAATGGTATTCAAAATGGAACTTTGGATTTTTTCCACAAGCACTTGGTTCCCATTTTGGATGAGTCGTATTTGCGGTCCTGTTTGGAGTGATAGTATCCGACTGAGTTTCAAATCATGGACTTTTTTCTCAAAACGATCAATCATCTGCACCATATCTTGGTATTTTTGAGAGGATAATGTGTCCCCTTGTGCTTTGGATTTTTCTAATAAATCGGGTAGAGTTTTGTCCCTAAACTCTTGGATTTTTTTATCCCCAGCAGCAATGTAGAGCTGGATTTCTTTAAAATACTCCAAGTTTTTTTCGTAAAGAGCTTGGAGTAGTGTTATGTCTTTTGTTAGGTTGGTGCGAGCCGTGTGCAATTCTTCGACAATTTTTTCGATCTGCGAATACAAATCTTCATACTTGGCTAGAAATTTTCGCGACGCATCAAACAAGGCTCCAATGACAGGGATCTTGGAAAGAGCACTACCATCCGTTCCTACACCATCCAAATTGAGATCTTTCACTTTAAAAAGCAAATTGTTCAGAAGTTCACCAGCATAACCAGAATCTTTTGTTTTGATTTCAGCTAACACTTTGTCCGCAAATTCAGAGACTTTACTTTGAGCCTGAACACCGTACTGAATCACATCATTTGGATCGTTCAATTTGATTTGTGAAGTTAGTTCATCAACTTTTTTTAAATCCTCAGCTGTCAACTGCAGCTCAGGGTCATTGGTTTTTAGTTCCAGAGAATCCATATTCCATTCCTTTCTTTTTACTCACCCAAGATGGGAAACTTTTTTACAAATCTAGCAAGCAGAAAACAAAAAGTGCAAAAACACGAACAAGGAAATTTTTTTCGGTAAAATAATCTAAACCAAACTGAATGTTTGGTGACTATTTGATTGCAAATTACTTTGACCTTGTTACACTTCTGCGAGAAAAACTATGCGAACATATTTACCTGCTCCCAAAGCCCTACTCCCTCATTCTTTGACTGTTGATGTCAACCACTGGGAAAATCCAAACATCTCTCAATTGGAATTGCGAAGGCTTCTTTTTCGAATCCAAAGCCAAAATCACGTCCATTATCTTATTTTCAAATTTCTGGTATGTACAGGTTTTTCCATTCCCGAACTCATCGCAATCAAAGTGAAAGATTTTGATCCTGAAAAGGCTTTGGTTTCCGTTCCAGAGAGGGATCGGCTCAAACGAAGGTCAATCTCCCTTGCCACGGAATTTTCAAGAGAAATCTACCGTTACTGTTTAGACTTCCCTCCCGACTCCTATCTTTTCCCTGGGAGAGAAGAAGGCCAGAGGCAAGGCAGATCTGTTCAAAAAATTCTGCAAAAAGCAAGTGGACTCATTCGAAAAGAAGTGAACATTCCATTTCTCAGGGACACCATTGCTTTGCATTTATTCCGAAAGGGGTTTCCCATTTGGGAGATCCAGGAATTTTTGGGACATAGGTCGCCAAGGTCCACCAGGCGCCGGATTTACCTTCAAATTTCGCCAGATGAACAACGAGACCCTCGTCTTTTTAAGAAAAACAAAAACCAGGCGGCTTAAAAATTTCTTGAACCTTTGGTTCTTTTCCAGATTCTAGTATCCAAGTAGGCTCAGTTTGGAAATAAAAACCAAAAAAATCGGAAAGCACACCTTGGTTCACCTCAATGGTCGTTTGGATATCACCCATTCTGACGAAGTGGAAGCAAAACTAGCAGAAGATGTACAAAATGGTGACGGTGACATCATCATCAATCTTGAGCTCATCTCTTACATTTCTTCCTCAGGGATCCGGATCTTCGTTGGAATGGTGAGGGAGCTCGACAAACAAGGCCGTAAACTCAAACTCTGCTGTATCACTCCGCCAGTGAAAAAAGTTTTCGACGTGGTTGAACTGCTCGACCTGTTTGAAGTATTTGAAACTGAACAAGAAGCAACAGCCTCCCTTTCTAAGTAACCTCTATTGGCATCAGATAACGTTTGTTATCATCAGCGCCTTTTACTTTTTCCAAATTTTTTGTAATATAAATTTATTTCCGGTCATTTGGCCGGATGAAGTTTTGTTTTTTTCGCCCGCCAATCACTTGGTGGAAACTGGCAGATTAGCAACCCCTGTATTGTTTGGTCTCATCCCTGGTATGGAAATCAAAACACTATGGATGCCTCCTGCGTATTTACTTTATTCTTCAAGTTTAATACACTTATTTTCTGATTCGTTAACCGTGGTTAGACTCGGAAGCTCCATTGCCATCTATTTTTCTCTAGTATGTTTATATTTTTTAACAAAATCTTTTGGATTTTCTAAAAAAGCTTCGATCATTGTTTTTTCATCGATCATCTTAGAACCATTATTATTTCGTTTCGGATCCGCCGCACGAATGGAAGGTTTAACTGCTTTATTTTTTTTAATGAGTTTACTTTTTGTGTCTTCCGAAACTACAAAAAATAAACGAATGCTCTTTTGTTTATTTGGCGGTGTTTGTTTATCCTTGTCTTGTTTATCGCATCCATTTGGAGCTTCCCTTGGTATAATCACCCTGTTTTTGTTATTCTATAAAAACCAAAACTGGAAACTATGTTTGATTTTTTTTGGAATCGGAGGTATTTTACCAATTCTTGTTTGGGTTTATTATATTTATCCTGATTTTGATCTATTTATTTTGCAATTTGGATCCCAACTTGTTCGCAAAAAAACTCTTTTCCAAAACTTTAGTTTGTATGACAAACTGAGGGTATTTTTGTTCGGATTTGCATTTGCAAAATTCAGATTAATAGTAATTGGAATTCAAATTTTCTTATTATCAATTTTAAGTTTCAGATTTTACTCAAAAGAAAAATCACTTCCAAAAAACTTACAAATTTATTGGGTTTGGGTTATAACCGTATTATTTTCATTATATTCTTCTTCGGAAGGTTGGTATGTAATCCATTCACTTTTTCCATTGGTTTGGGGTATGGGTTTGATTTATGACAATCTACCTAAGTTTAAAGTTGTTGTATGGGTTGGGTTACTAATTTCACTCTCAGGGATATTTCAATTCACTTATATACATTGGTATAAAACAGATTCTAATCTTATCTTAAAAAATCATTTTGAAAAGATAGAACAAATATTACAAAACTCCAAATCGGTTTATTTACAAGCACTTCCTGATCCATACTTTTATTTGCGTACAAAACGTCCAAACTTAACAATACGTGAATTTATTCCAGGCGAGCTCGGAATTCCTTCTGAAGTTTTTTTAAAAACCATTCACTCCATCGACGCTTTTGTATTTTATAATGATGATTTGCGGAACTCGGCGATCAAAGATTTACTCAAAGATAATAGTGTATGGTCACGTGAAGAATGGGACATCCCCGTACCAACAAATCATTGGTTGCATTATAAAACTATCGTATATACGAAGACAAAGAATTAACTGTACATATCAAAATTGGCACTTCCAATTCAATATTTAAATTTTTTACCAATTACGAATTTAGATCTGCTAAAATTTTTAAGCCTTTGAGTGTCATCATCGGGTCGATCTCATCAAAAACTTGGTTGTGTGATGCATGTATGGTTGTAACCAATCCACCAGTTCCAACCACTATGTAATCCCCAGGTTTTTCTTCTTTGATTGCCCGAACAATTTCCCGCAAAAGCCCAATCCATCCGTAAAAAAAACCAGATTGAATCGATTCGATTGTGGAATTACCTAAAACTTTCTTTGGTGATTCAAAAACGATGGGTGGAAGCTGGGCAGTGTTACGCGTGAGTGCGTCCATTGAAATTTTTAAGCCCGGTGCGATGACTCCACCCATATATTCTGGTTTTTCATTGATCACAC
>JARJFC010000072.1 GCA_029310945.1 Leptospira sp. 96542 | reverse complement strand
AAGAAACTCTAAAAAAACTTTTGTCTTTTAAGACGGAACTCATTTCTGCAAAACCTGAAGTTCCGTATTTGCTAACCCTCATCACGAATCGTTGTTTGTCGAGTTGGCCAAGCGGCTGCAGCCTTCCCCGCGCGGCGAGCTGGAAATCACCGACCTCAACCGCCTCTACCTGGAACAAGGCCAGCTCAGCGTGGAGCTGATGGGGCGCGGTTATGCCTGGCTGGACACGGGCACCCACGACAGCCTGCTCGATGCCGGCCAGTTCATCGCGACGCTGGAGCAGCGCCAGGGCCTGAAGGTGGCCTGTCCCGAAGAAATCGCCTGGCGCCAGGGCTGGGTCGCCGACGAGCAGCTTGAACGGCTTGCGAAGCCGCTCGCCAAGAATGGTTACGGCCAGTATCTGCTGCGCTTGCTGAACGAACGGGGCGCTCGATGAAAGTCATTCCGACCGCTCTGCCCGAGGTGCTGATCCTGGAGCCCAAGGTCTTTGGTGACGCTCGAGGTTTCTTCTTCGAAAGCTTCAACCAGAAGGTGTTCAACGACGCCACGGGCACGGACCATCAATTCGTGCAAGACAACCACAGTCGCAGTGCCAAGGGCGTGCTGCGCGGCCTGCACTATCAGATCCAGCAGCCTCAGGGTAAGCTGGTGCGGGTGGTGCGTGGCAGTGTGTTTGACGTAGCGGTGGACCTTCGTCGCAATTCTCCTCGCTTCGGGCGCTGGGTTGGCTTGGAGTTAAGCGCAGAAAACCAGCGCCAATTGTGGGTGCCTCCTGGCTTCGGACACGGCTTTTTGGTCGTCAGCGAGAGCGCAGAATTTTTATATAAGACGACAGACTATTACGCACCGGAGCATGAGCGTTGCGTGATATGGAATGATCCAACGCTTGGCATTGCATGGCCGCTTGAGTTACTGGAAGATCAGCCGCAATTGTCAGAGAAGGACAGCAGAGGAGCTGCGCTGGCGCAGGCCGAAACCTATCCTTCAGTCTGATTCAATGCGATAAAGAGACTGGTGTAACGAACTATCGGATAATCCCTAGGCTGTAGCCTAGGTCCTTCTGTCCTGATTTCACGAGATTTGCATGACTATCCAAGCCTTCATTGAAAAATTTGCGTTTGCCATTGAGCTTGACGCAGCAACCCTGTCGCCGGAAACTGAGTACAAGGAGTTGCCTGAGTGGGACTCCTTGAATACTCTGTCAGTTATAGCGATGGCAGATGCTGATTTCGGTGTGACGCTCACTGGTCAGGCCATCACCGATGCGCGCACCATTGCCGATCTGTGGGCTGTAGTGTCTGCAAAACGAAAGGCATGATGAATCCGGTCGCCGGCGTTGCTATCCGAGCCGTCGCTTCTGCGGTGCCGACCCGCGTCGCGCGTACGGCTGGCTACACCTACCTCACGCCAGATGAGCGCAGTCGTTTCCAGAAGGCGACGGGCATAGCCGAGCGCCGAATTGTTCATGCGGGCCAATGCGCGTCTGATCTGTGCATGGTGGCTGCTCAGACCGCCTTAGAACGTTTGGGGTGGGCGCGCGACAGTATTGGTGCTTTGGTACTGATCACGCAGACTGGTGATCAGCCGGTACCCGCTACGTCGATTGGTATTCAACATAAATTGGGGCTAGCGCAGACCTGTTTGGCGTTTGACGTCAATTTAGGGTGCTCTAGCTACCCTTATGGCTTGGCCATCATGACTTCCCTGATGCGTACGCTGGGAATCACTCGCTCACTTCTCCTGATAGGCGATGTATCCAGCCTCACTTGTGCAGAGAATGACAAGAGCGCCTGGCCTTTGTTCGGCGATGCTGGAAGCGCGACGGCGTTGGAGTTGGATGATGGCGCCGCGCCCATGTATTTCGACCTCATGTCCGATGGCGAAGGCAAGGAAGCTATCATCATTCGAAGCGGGGGCTTGGCGTCCAGGCATCCGCCCGGCAATGGGCCTGTGGAGCTCGAAGCTGATCGAGATGGCGTTGAGCGCCGTCCCGACAATCTGATTCTGCGTGGCGCGGATATTTTCGGCTTTGCTATCTCTAAAGTGCCACCCAGCATTCAGCGAGTGTTGGCTGCGGCGGGCAAACCAAGCGATCAGATCGATTTTCTTGTCTTGCACCAAGCGAACAAGATGATCAATGACACCATTGCCAAGAAGACTGGCTTTGGCGCTGACAAGTTGCCGACCTCCATCGAGCGATTTGGCAATACAAGTTCCGCGTCGATTCCGGTCACTCTATGCTCGAATGCCGAGCGTTTTGCAGACAGAGAAACCGCTGTCGTGACTTGTGGTTTCGGGGTTGGATTGTCTTGGGGCAGTGCGGTCTTGACCTTGCCGGCAGGGGTGGTGATTCCCTGTGTCGAGAGTGACCATGTCTACGCCTGATCGACACGCATATTCCGATCCATCTGTTCTCGATGCTGAGTTGACGCATCTTTTTTCCCGACGGATGTACGCTGGATCGGTTTTCGACGTTTCTCAAGTTAACGACTATCGCAGCTTTCTGATGGGCCCCCGTGCCATCACAGTACGCAATACGGGAAATGGGATTCGTGCCTTCAACAATGTGTGCTTGCACCGTAATGCCTTGATTGACCCGGTGGGCTCAGGGAATCGAGCATTTCGGTGCAATTATCACGGCTGGAGTTATGACGGTGATGGTTCGCTGAAAAATGCTCCTCTGGCTGAAGACGTGACGATCTGCGAACGTAAGCTTGCAGGCGTGCCGGTCTCTCTTGTCCAGGGGTTGTGCTTCCTAGGTTGGGATGGCCGCCCTGAGGTTTCCGGGATCGAAGCCGCATTGTCGGAGACGAACATCGTGCCGGCGGCCCCATTCCATCGGGAAGCATTGGACCATGCTTGTAACTGGAAACTCTTGGTGGAAAACGTCCTGGAGGGTTATCACCTCAGCTATGTCCATCAGAGCACTTTCCTTCCTGCTGGCTTTTCCTCGACTGCAAGTTACGAGGTCGCGAATCTAGGGGATGTCTCTTGGGGCAAATTGACTCCTACCCCGAAGAACGACAAGAGCAAGGCAATGCAACGCCTGAGTCCGGATGCTGGGCATTTCTACCATCATGTTTATATTTTTCCGGATCTATTTCTTTCCAGCACAAATGGGTTGATCGGATTTCAAAGCCATCTGCGACCTGTTCATGCCTCGCGTACGCTGCTTGAATGGTCGTTGTTCGAGTTGCCTGCGCTGGCTAGATTGCCTGCGTCGATTCGAGAGCAAGTAAAGGCTGACGCAGTCCAATTTACTAATGCAGCTCTGCGAGAGGATCAAGTCTTGGTCGAGTCTTGCCAGCTAGGTTTGAGCGCGATTGGTCCGAACATTCAGCTACAACCCAGCGAGAGTCGTATTCAACATTTCCACGATTTGTATCGCGAAAGAATGCCTCATGTTGTCAGGTAAACGCATCCTTGTGACCGGGGCCACTTCCGGGATTGGACGAGTGGTTGCGATGGAATTGCTGGCTGCTGGGGCGAGCATCCTGGCTATCGGGCGTAATGTGGCCAGACTGGAAGAGATCAAACAGGCGGCCAATAGTGACGCTGTTGTTGCTCTGGCATTCGATCTTGTGAATTTTGCCGAATATCCGGCTGTCTTTTCCGGAATCGAACCGCTGGACGGCGTAGTCTGCTCGGCTGGGGTTGTCGAAAATAACCCATTGCGTTTTTTTTCGTTGGAGAAATACCAGCGTATTGTCGACATCAATCAGACCGCTCCGCTAGCCTTGATCGCTGAGTTGGCCAAGCAGAACAAGCTGCGTAACTCGGCTTCCATCGTGATGGTTTCTTCCATATTAGGTCCGCAAGTCGGTATCAAGGGAACGGCTGCCTATGCTGGGAGCAAGGCTGCATTGACTGGGTATGCCAAAGTGATGGCGCTTGAATTAGCTCACAAGCAGATCCGTGTGAACTGCGTGGAGCCTGGCATGGTGCAGACAGAGTTGGTGGATGGATTGCATCAGCTTTCGAGCGAAGCAGTTCAGGCTGACATGGCCAGGTATCCCTTGGGCAAGCGCTACGCCAAGCCTCAAGAAGTTTCTTCCGTTGTGAAATTTCTACTTTCCGATGATGCAGCCTTTGTAACTGGCCAAAGCATCGTGGTTGATGGTGGTTATTGCGTGCAATGATCGAGCAGTCACTGGTCATACTCGGGCACGGCGGTTTGGGCAAGGAGATTGCGGCATGGATTGCGGTAGACAAGATGCCGTACTCAGTTGCCGGCTTCCTTGATGACAGCCATTCTGCTGATGAAGTTGTGGGCCCGATACACGGGCACATGCCGCAAGGGCAGTACGTCTATCTGACGGCCTTTGGAGATGGGGCCGCGCGGCACACGGTCAGGAAAGCATTTCTTGAGCGCGGCGCAGGGTTTGCCACAATCGTTGCGCCCGTAGTCAGAACAGCAACACAGCTTGAAACATCCGTCAATAGCATGTTTGTTGGAGCATGCAGTATTTCATCCAATGTGAAGTTGGGTGACGATCTGCTGATTCAGGCCATGGCGATTGTTGGACACGACGTGGAAATCGGTGATGGCGTGACGATCAGTTCGCATGCATTCATTGGTGGAGGGGCCAAGTTGGGGCGGTTCAGTACCATCCATCCGCATGCCGTGGTGCTGCCAAATGTAAAGATCGGCGAGGGCGCGATCATCGGTGCTGGTTCTGTTGTCATCAAGAATGTGCCCGACTACACCACGGTGTTTGGTGCACCCGCAAAGGTACTTGCGCAAAGGCCGGCAAGCTAGCCTTTCTTTGATCTTTAATACTTCAGGTGGCAAGCCGCCCAAGAGTACCCTACGCCAAAGCCAATAAGCGCCAGATTCATTCCGCGCGTGAGCCGATTTTGATCTCGCAAGGTAATTAAGGCCAGCGGGATGGTTGACGAGACGGTATTGCCGCAGCCTTCCATGGCGATCGGGAATCTCTCTTCCGGTATGCGCAACTTCTTTCGCAGAGCTTGCAGCATGAAACGGTTGGCTTGATGGAATACAAACAGATCAATCTGATCCATGCTCTGGCCAGTTTTGGCGAGTAACGTATTCAGCGCATTGGGTACGGAGGTCAGTGAAAACGCCATGACTTCGGCGCCATCCATGTACAGGTGATTCGCCGAACGAACATTCCCTGATCTGTCGGTGTATTCGATCGACGTCGCCTCGGAGGAAGGTGTTCGAAACATACCCGCTTCCACAATCAGGTGTTTTGCGCCACTTCCATCCGTTCCAAAGACGAATGGTCCTAAATTGGATGCTTCGTCGTCCTCTGCATTGATCAGCGCGGTTGCCGTAGCACCGTCCCCAAACAGAGTGCGAACACTCTTGTCCATTGGATGTATGTACTTGGAGTAGGTATCCGCAGTCAGGAGCAACACGCATCGAGCTGAGCCGGTCGCCAGCAGTCCTTGCGCGAGGGACAGGCCATAAACATACCCAGAGCAGCCCAAGTTGACGTCCAGGGCCCCAGCGTGCGTTGGTAGACCGAGACGGTCTTGCAAAACGCAAGCCGATGTGGGCAAAACATAGTCCGGGGCCTGCGTGCAGAGGATGACAAAGTCCACCGCGTCGGGGGCTACAATCCCCTGGGAAAATAGGCGTGCTGCTGCTTCGTAAGCCAAGTCAGATGCCGTCTGATCTGGGGCTGCAATGTGTCGCTCTTTGATGCCCGTTTTTTCATAGATTTTCTCTGCGGGCCATTCCGGATAGAGCGCAGCCAACTGAGCATTTGTCAACAAATGCGCTGGCAAAAACGCCGCCATGTCTAGTATCTTGACACCAGTCCTGTTATTCGTGACCACGATCTCTTCGTCCGATCAAGCTAAGTGATGAAAAATCTACCTGTCTACGTCACACAACCCCATCTTCCTCCTTTGGAGGAATTCATTCCCTATTTGAAAGAAATCTGGGATAGCAAGATTCTCACCAACGGGGGGCCATGTCATCAACAGCTAGAGGCCGCCCTTTGTGACTATTTGGGGGTTAAGCATATCTCGCTATTCACCAATGGCACGATAGCATTAGTGACTGCTCTTCAGGCGTTGCGTATGACTGGGGAAGTCATTACCACCCCTTACTCGTTCGTCGCAACCGCACATTCTCTTTTGTGGAATGGTATCAAGCCTGTGTTTGTGGATGTGGACCCGGACACATTAAATCTTGATCCGGCGAAAATTGAATCAGCGATTACGCCACAGACCACTGGAATTTTGCCTGTCCATTGTTATGGCGTGCCGTGCGACGTAGGTGCAATCCAAAAAATTGCCGACCGCTACAACCTAAAAGTTATCTATGACGCGGCGCATGCGTTTGGCGTGAAAGATTCTGCAGGAAGTCTCCTCAAACATGGTGATTTGGCGGTTCTGAGTTTTCATGCGACTAAGGTTTTCAATACATTTGAAGGCGGAGCAATTGTTAGTCCTGATGCAAAAACTAAGCAGAGAATCGACTACCTGAAAAACTTTGGTATCGCTGATGAGACCACTGTTGTTGGTCCTGGCATCAATGGAAAGATGAGTGAAATCAACGCGGCATTTGGTCTGCTGCAGCTGAAACATGTTGATGGTGCGATAGAAAAGCGCATGGCAATTGCGCAAAGGTATCGATTAGCCTTGTCTGAGATTCCTGGCATTCGTCTGCTGCCGGAGCCTGTAGATGTACACCAGAATTGCGCCTACTTCCCGATTCTCGTGACTGAGAGTTATCCAATCGCGCGCGACGCACTGTATGAAAAGCTGCGCACTGAGAACATATACACACGTCGATATTTCTATCCACTCATATCCGATTTTCCAATGTATAGGGGTTTGCAATCGGCTCAACCAGACAGGTTGCCGATTGCTTCCAAGGCTTCGGCTCAAGTTCTTTGCCTGCCAATCTATCCGGCGCTCACGATTGAAGATCAAGATCGTGTAATTGATCTAATCCGAAAAAAATAGTCTCGGCTCGGCCTGCAGACATGGCGATGTCCATCTTTGAAGTGAGTTAGACATAAGTCATGTCAGTCAAATCCAATATCGTTGCAAATTACATTAGCCAAATCTATTCGGCGCTGATCGGCGTCGTAATGGTCCCGGTTTATTTGCACTATATGGGCGCTGAAGCATATGGCCTGGTTGGCATTTTTGCCATGATTCAGGCTTGGTTTTTGGTGCTGGATCTAGGTTTCTCCTCAGCAGTATCAAGGGAGGTTGCTCGTAATAGCGGTAACTCATCGGAAGCGGGATCTCTGCGCTATCTGCTGCGAGCAGTTGAGAAGTTGTTTCTTGTGGTTGGTGTCTCGGTGGCGCTGCTCGCTTGGGCTGGTTCCACATATGTGGCACAAGAATGGCTGCAGGTTAAAACGCTAGACCTTGATATGGTCGGCCAAGCTTTTGTCTTGCTTGTGCTTGCCGCTCTGGCACGTTGGACTTCTGGCTTGTACCGGGGTGTGATATCCGGGATGGAGCGCCAAGTCTGGCTAAGCGGAGTGAATATGGTTATCGCGACCTTTCGGTTTGTCGCGGTAGTCCCGGTGTTTATTTGGATCGGCGTCGAGCCAGTTTATTTCTTTGGGTATCAATTACTGGTTGCTATCACTGAGCTGTCCATACTCATATGGATGGCTTACCGATTACTTCCGCATTCGCAGAATCCGAGCTTCAGTGACGCACGGCAAATTGACCATTTGCGTCGCATGATGCGATTCGCACTGAGTATGTCGATTGCCAGCGTAATTTGGGCGGTATCGGTGCAGCTTGATAAATTGCTTCTCTCAGCCATGCTGCCGCTGGCTGAGTTCGGCTATTTTTCTATTGCGGTCGCTGCAGCAAGCATTGTGCAGCTTGCATCAAGTCCGATTGCTACAGCCATCTTGCCCAGACTCGCTCGATTAAATTTCGATGGGGATAACAGTGCACAGATTAGTTTGTACCGAAAGGCAACCCAATTAGCGGTGATATTGACACTTCCGTCTACATTGATCCTGGCGTTTTTTCCAAACCAGGTCTTGTGGATGTGGACTGGAGACCTTGAATTAACTTCAAGTGCCGCATTCTTACTGGCGTTGTACGCCGTAGGTTCGGGGGTTCTTGTTATGGGCGCCTTTCCCTACTACTTGCAGCATGCTCGCGGTGAATTACGCATGCACCTGATAGGCAATCTGGTTTTTGTCTTGCTCCATATCCCGTTGCTATTTTCGTTGGTTTTCCACATGGGAATGATTGGAGCAGGATGGGCTTGGCTGATCGGTAATGTGATGTACTTTGGAATCTGGGTCCCAATGGTTCACAGGAAGATACTTCCGAATCTGCACTTGAAATGGCTATTGGGGGATATCACCACCGTTTTGGTTCCAACGTTAATCTCTGTCGCATCTTTTAATATTCTTCTCGATTGGCCATCGCAGCGATTTGAGAGCGCGCTACTGCTGTTCGGAATTTTCTTGGCTCTTACGTTGATCGCAACGGTAAATAGTCATTGGGGGCGTCATGCCTTGGTGAGGCTGTATCGTGAAAAGTTTGGAAAAGGAAGATGTCTATGAAGATGAATAACTTGCGAGGATTGCATGTCCGAGCGTGGAAAAAACTCTGGCGCAAGTTCGAACGGGCGATGCCTGCAGCTGGAGCGCATTTCTGCGTTTGTTGTGGGGAAAAAGTCTTCCGATTCCTGCCCTACGGAAGTGGGAAATCTGCTGAGCCACTCGTAGGCTCGATGCTGGACATGGTTGGCAGTGATATCGAACACTACGAATGTCCTCGTTGTGGAGCAAGCGATAGAGAGCGGCATCTGTATATGTATTGCCGCCATTTGGGCCTAGACAAGAGAATGCACGGGGCAAAAATACTTCACTTCGCACCCGAATTGCATTTTTCAAATTTCATCAAAAGCATGGAACCCTCTGAGTATGTTCGAGCTGATCTTTTCCCAAGAGACTCGGCTGTCCAAAAAATGAACATCCAGGAAATTCCCTATCCCGATGCCTCATTTGATTTTGTGATCGCAAATCACGTTCTGGAACATGTAGCGAATGATGGCGTCGCTGTGCGTGAAATTAGCCGAATCCTGAAACAAGGCGGGGTCGCCATTTTGCAGACACCGTACAGTGCCATGCTGGAAAATACTTTTGAGGATCAAGGTATTGTCAGTGAAGCAGCGCGTGAGTTTGCTTATGGTCAAAACGACCATGTAAGACTGTTTGGGCGAGATATCTTTAGTCGTCTTGGTAGGTTTGGATTGAGTGCACGTGTCCAGGAGCATGCCATCCTCTCGTCCGCCGTGGATGCGCGTGTTCATGGTGTCAATCCCAGAGAACCTTTTTTCCTTTTTGAACGAACCAACTGATTTGGTCGAAATGGATATAAATACTTTGCCTGTGCCGCTTGTATCGGTATGTGTGGCGACCTATAACCATGATCAGTATATTGAGAACTGTCTGCTGAGCGTTCTGCTTCAGACTGGTGATTTCGCTGTAGAGATACTGGTTGGAAACGACGGGAACTCACCGGAAACACCGCAAATCGTCGAGCGGTTGATGCAGCGCTTCCCAGGCGTTATCCGCTATTACAAGCATCCGCAGAATCTGGGTGCTTCACGAAACAGTCAATTCTTGGTGCGCCAAGCACGTGGCAAATACATTGCCAACCTTGATGGAGATGACTACTGGCTGCCCGGGAAGTTGGCAGCACAGATTGCTTGGATGGAGGCTCGGCCTGATAGTCCAGCCTGTTACACGAATGCAATTGCGATAAGTGATTCGGGTCGTTTGCTTGGCGTCTTTACGTCCGTGTCCGCCAGAGAAGTTGATTTGCCTTTCATGCTTGAGCGCGGCAATTTTTTGAATAGCAGTTCCTTGTTCTATCGCACTGATCTGCGCGACAGAATTTTGGATATTGGCACGGAATTTATCGACTATCGCGCGCATCTATTGTTTGCCAGTCTTGGTCCGCTGGGTTTTGATGACCGTGTATTTGTTGCGTACCGCGTAGGCACTACACATTCCATGGTGAAGACCATGCCTGAGAAAGTGAGCGAGCAATATTTTGAAGCAATATGCTCAGTCATATTCGAGCCAGGGGTCACAGACACTATTAGAAGGTCTGCGCTCGCATCTTTCTTTTCTACATATCTTCTCGGTGCGGTTTTTTACTTTCGATTCCAGCCCGCGGTGCTTTGGTATGAGCGCATTGGTAAGAAATTCCCAAAAGATCGGTTTTGGGTGCTTTCCCTGGGTGGGCGATTTGTGTTCCAGAGGCTATGGCGCTTTGTAAAGCGCGGCGGGGAGAGAGCATATGCCTCTTCTTCTCGGCTTAGAGTGCTTCATGAGCGATAGATTCAAGGTCTTCGATTTTTTCCCGGCATGATCTCCGTCTGCATGGCTAGCTTTAACGGTGCGAATTTCATTCGCCCCCAGATCGAAAGCATTCTTTCTCAGCTCTTGCCTGAGGATGAATTGATCATCAGTGATGATGGCTCTACGGATGGAACGCTGGAGATCGTCCGTGATCTGAACGATGCGCGAGTGCTTCTAATTGAAGGTCCCCGACGAGGGGTAGTGGCAAATTTTGAAAACGCCATCAGCCATGCAAAAGGAGATATTGTCTTTCTGAGCGATCAGGACGATATCTGGCTTCCGGGAAAAGTGCGAGCCGTTCAAGCAGCGCTGAAGGACGTGGACCTCGTATTGACAGATTGCAAGGTCGTCGACATCAATCTGAAGATCCAACAACCATCCTATTTTCGTCTTATTGATTCCAGACCAGGAATTTGGAGAAATCTGCATAAGACCAACAGCTATCAAGGCTGCTGCATGGCTATGCGTCGATCTGTGTTAGACGTTGGCTTGCCCTTCCCTCCAGGCATCGCTATGCATGATTGGTGGTTGGGGTTGATTGCTGAATGCACAGGGCGTGTCAGATTTATAGAAGAGCCATTTGTTTTGTACCGTCGTCACGGTGCAAATGCAAGCATTACCTCTCAGCGCTCGAAAAATCCCCTATGGTTGCGCTTTTACTGGCGGTTTTATTTGATGGCCTGTCTTTTGGGGCGATGTTTGCGTCGAGCAAAAACCCGAGCAGACTAAGTAAGCAATTGGATTGAAAGGTTTAATGATGAAGCGTCAAGAAATAGCTGATCTCATAGTCTCTCGTCTCGAGTCGGAACTAGTCGGCTTGCAGGCCGGTTTTAGTGCGAGTGGTCCAATCCAATACTTCCTGCTCGATCATCTTCTGCCGGATGAGCTGGCTCTGCAGATACGAAAAGTGTTTCCGCAGAGTGGATCCATGAAGATCAAACGCAGTCTTAGGGAGTTGAAATTCATTTCGGCGCAAATGAATCAGCATGACACTCTGCTGGAAGAGGCGCTTTACGCTTTTCAAGATCACAGGGTAGTGCGTCTAATCAATCAGATCACCGGGTTGCATGATTTGGAGCCAGATGAGCAGCTCTATGCTGGTGGGATTTCGATGATGGGCAAAGGGCATTTCTTGAACCCGCATCTTGATAATTCTCACGATAAAACTCGCGATCGATATCGTGTTCTGAACCTGCTTTATTACGTGTCGCCAGATTGGGCGCTGCCGAATGGCGGCAATCTCGAGCTATGGCCTGAAGGCCCGCAGGGTAAACAAATCACCATTGAAAGTCGCTTCAATCGCTTTGTTGTGATGGTGACCCACAGAACATCGTGGCACAGTGTTTCTCCGATTGAAGTTGATGAGTCGCGCTGTTGTGTTTCCAATTACTATTTTTCTCGGCGTTCGCCTGAGGAGATGAATTACTTCCACGTTACTTCATTTCGTGGACGGCCTGAGCAAAAAGTCCGGGATTGGGTCTTGCGCGCTGACGCGGCGTTGCGCATGAATTTGCGTAAGCTTTTTCCTAAAGGCGTAGTCGATAACAAGCATTTTTATGACAAAAAGAAAGATTGATTTGCTTTTTTTGACTGCATCCTGAGACTAGTGAAGCGCGTGTTTGCTTAACTTAACCGCTTGCGATCAAGAGTGAGCCATGGGGAAACCTTTTCCACGAGTCCTGGTGTTGCTTGCGACTCACAATGGATTCTCCTGGCTGCCTGAGCAGACGGGAAGTCTGTTGCGGCAGCAAGATGTTGATTTGAAGTTGCTCATTTCCGACGATGCATCCAGTGACGGGACAGGCGCATGGTTGAAAAATTTGGCGGCATCAGATAGCCGTGTGACTTTGTTGCCGACTGCCGGACCGTTTGGTTCGGCCGCAAAAAACTTTTACCGCTTGCTGAAGGATGCAGATTGGGAAGGCGCGCAATACGTGGCTTTTTCTGATCAAGACGATATCTGGCATCACGACAAGCTGGCGAGATCAATTGCGTTGCTGGAGTCCCAAGGTGCCGATGCTGTATCAAGCAATGTCGTTGCCGTCTGGCCAGACGGCTGCCGTGCATTGGTGCATAAGGCTCAGCCCCAGAGAAAGTTTGACTATTTATTCGAAGCTGCGGGGCCAGGCTGCACTTACGTGATGACGGTTGCCTTTGCCCGTGAGGTGCGGCTTCAAGTGGACAAGCTTGTTGCCCTAGGGAGAGGGTTGCCTGCGCATCATGATTGGTTTTGTTATGCCTTATGCCGTGCGCGTGGTGGTAAATGGTTGATGGATGCCGTTCCGACAATGGAGTATCGGCAACATGGAGGCAACGAAGTTGGTGCCAATAGTGGAGCCAGGGCTGCGCGTCAGCGATTCATGAAGATCCGCTCAGGTTGGTACAGGACCGAAGTACTTTTCATGCTGCGTGTGTCACGCGAATCGAAGCCCGCCGATCCCAGATTGAAGGTATTGGCGTTGCGGTTGGAGCGTGGCAACTTTTGGGATCGTTGTTTGCTTGCTCTCCAAGCATCTCAATTCCGTCGTCGTTGGCGCGACCGTATGGCCCTAGCCTTTTTTTTCTTGAGCGCTTGGTTTTGGGGTGGGCGCCAGCCTTCTTGAGGCTGGAAGCAGAATACGGGATGGAGAACATGCCATGAACAGCCTCATCATCGCCGCCTTGATTTCCTGGCTGGTCACCTTGCTGATCATCCGTTTCAATCGCCTGCATTCGGATCTGACGGCCGACACCATGAAGGGGGTACAAAAGTTCCATGCCCGGCCCACGCCGCGGGTGGGAGGGCTGGGGCTTTACCTCGGAGTGGCCATCGTCGCGCTGTATCTGGTGTTGCGCGGCCTGAATGTGGGGCTCGAGATGCTGTTGCTGCTGCTGGCCGCCTTACCAGCATTTGCTGGCGGCCTGACCGAAGATCTGACCAAGAAGGTCTCGGTGCTCTGGCGTCTGGGGCTGACCATGGTGTCCGCCGTGTTGGGGTACTTGCTGCTGGGGGCTGAGCTGAATCGCCTGGATGTCCCCTTTGTGGATCGGTGGGTGGACATGGCGCTCAGTTGGTGGCCTTTGTCCCTGCTGCTGACCATGGTGGCCATCGGCGGCGTGGCCAACGCGGTCAACATCATTGACGGCTTTCATGGGCTGGCTGGTGTGTTCTGCCTGATGATTTTCGGGGCCTTGGGTTATGTGGCCTTCATGCTGGGTGACACGCTGTTGTGGACCGCGTGCGCGGCACTCATTGGCGCTTTGCTCGGTTTTCTGGTCTGGAATTACCCGCGTGGTTTGATATTCCTCGGCGATGGGGGAGCCTATTTCCTGGGGTTCATGGCGGGTGAGTTGTCGGTGTTGTTGGTGTTGCGCCATCCTGAGGTTTCCCCCTGGTTCCCGATGCTGCTGATGATCTACCCGGTCTTCGAGACCTTGTTCTCGATCTACCGCAGGAAAGTGTTGCGCGGTGTTTCCCCAGGTGAGCCAGACGGCGTGCACTTGCACACCCTCATCTACAAACGGCTGGTGCGCTGGGCCGTGGGCAGCGTGGAGGTGGAAGACCGCAACAGTCGCAATGCCTTGACCGCGCCTTATCTCTGGGTGCTGTCGTCATTGGCGATTTTTCCCGCAATGCTGTTTTGGCGCTCCACGCCCATCCTGATGGGCTTCGTGTTGCTGTTCGCCGTGAGCTATGTCTGGCTTTACCGCCGCATTGTCTTGTTCAAGGTGCCCAGGCAATTGGTGTTGCGCAAGACGCGCACTGACGATGGGGGCCAATCCGAACAATCTCCGCTGGACTGATGACCAGGTTCTGGAGCATCTCCGGACGGATACGGAAATCGATGCGCCTCGCCTAGGCCGGGCCCTCGCGACTTGCGGCACAATTTGAACGTCCTTCCTCTTCGCGCTTGCTGCCGTGACCGACGCCCTCAACTCGCCTGCTTCTTCCCACGCCAAAGCCGCCATCCTGGCCCAGG
>JARJFC010000071.1 GCA_029310945.1 Leptospira sp. 96542 | reverse complement strand
GTGATGCCCAAGGGCAAGCTGAAGAACAAGTGAGGTTCGGCGGCGGCCCGTGTCGCCGATTCAATAGCCGCGGGCCGGCTCGATGGTGTTGTTTGGCGCCTGGCCACTGGCAATGCGCTGGATGTTGTCCGCGATCTGCCGCGCCGAGGACGACGGAATCGCCACCGAGGCCAGATGGGGCGTGATCAGCACATTGGGCAGAGTCCACAGTGGGTCCCCGGCCGCGAGAGGTTCACGCTCGAAGACATCCAGCGTGGCGGCGCCAATTTGGCCGCTGTGCAGCAGCTCGGTCAGAGCTACCTGATCAACCAGGGCGCCGCGCGCCACGTTCACGAACGCCGCGCCCGGCCGCATTTTCTGCAGGCGCTCGCGATCGAAGAGCTTCTTCGTCAAGGGCGTGAGGGGCAGCATCAGCACGACGATGTCCGCCTGCCCGAGCACGCCATCCAGCGCCTCCATGCCGGAAAAGCATTCGACGCCCTCGATCCGCGCAGGGCTGCGTGACCAACCCAGCGTCCTGAAACCCTGGCGCTGCAGTTCGTGGGCCGCCATGGCGCCCAGCTGGCCCAGCCCCAGCACGGCGACCGTGATCTCCTCGGGCGCGCGGGGATGGCGGTAGGCCCATTCCCCCCGCCGCTGCGCCGCTTCGAAGAAAGGGATCTCGCGCGCGTGGCGCAGCACCGCGAACAGCACATAGCCGGCCATCATGCGGGACATGTTCGGATCGGTGATGCGCGTGATGGGGGTGTCCTTGGGCAGATCCTGGCGTGCCACCAGCGAGTCCACACCGGCCCCCAGGTTGATGATCAGGCGCAGGTTCGGCATGCGTTGGAAAAAGCCTTCCGGCGGTTTCCAGACCAGGGCGTAGTGGATGTCCTCCGGCCGGTCGATGGCACTCGCATGCACCACCTTCAACTGAGGCAATTGCGCCTGGAGCGCGTTCTTCCAGGTGTCGAAATCGTCGAAGTCGCTGTAGAAGGCCAGGGTGCCGAGCGCCGCTTCCATCGTGTTCAAGCCCCCGCCCCTGGCCTGCTTTTGCGCACCAGGCGCGAGACCGCGTCGATGGCGAGTTCGTAACCGTCACCGCCGAGTCCGGCGATCACGCCATCGGCCACTTTGGAGATGTAGGAGTGGTGGCGGAAGGGTTCACGCTTCCAGATATTGCTCATGTGGGCCTCGATGATCTTGCCGGGAAAGGACATCAGCGCATCCAGGATGGGGATGGAACTGTAGGTCAGGCCGGCCGCGTTGATGATGATGCCATCCGCGACACCGCGCGCCTCCTGGATCCAGTCGATCAACTGGCCCTCGTAGTTGGACTGCAGGAAACGCAGGCTGACATTCAGCGCGGCCGCCTGGGCCTCGCAGCGCGACTGCAGCACGGGGAAGCTGTCGGTGCCATAGTTCTTGTTGGCATCCAGCCCGTAGAGGTTGGCGTTGGGTCCGTTCAGGAACCAGATCGTGATGGGGCTCATGGTGGCGTCGCTCAGGGCGGAGGTTGAAGGTCTCAGGCTTCGTACGGGCGCGTGGCCTGCATCGCGGGCAGCCACTGGAACACCTCGTTCCAGCGCGCGGCCTGGGGACAGAGGCTGCGCCAGTCCAGCTCGGGAAAACGGAAATCCAGATACCCCAGGCCACAGCCGATCGTGATCTCACCGATGGTGGCCTGATCAACGGACAGCTCCGGCGCGATGGCTTCTATCGCCACCAGGCAGGCGTTCACCTTGGTCAGCAGCGCTTCGCGCCAGGCGGGCCACTGCACCTCCGCGGGACGGGCGGTCAGCTCGTAGCGCGCCAACAGCGCGGCATCGAGCAAGCCGTCGCCCAGGGCCTGGCGGGTCAGCGCCGTCCACCGCTCGGCGCCTGATGCCGGAAAGAGCTGGCGCGCGCCGGCCCGGCTGGCCAGGTACTCGCAGATCACCCGGCTGTCGTAGAGGGACTGCCCATCGTCCAGGATCAGGGTGGGCACCTTGGCCAAGGGGTTGTGCGCGGCGATGCGTGGATCACGTCGGATCGGATGGGCCGCACTGTCGAGCAGTTCGATCTGGTCGGCCTGCCCCGTCAGGTGCGCGCAGACCATGACCTTGCGCACGAAGGGCGAGGTGGTGGCGTACAGAAGTTTCATGTTCAAGGGAGCAAGATGAGCTTGCCGAAGACTTGGCCGCTCTCCAAGGCCCTGTGCGCAGCAGCGGCCTCGGCCAGCGCGAAGCTGTTGTGCAGGCGGGGAGCGATGCGACCGTTGCGCAGCAAGGGCAAGACATGCCGTGTTATGCGCATGGCCATCTGGGCCTTGTCGTGGTGACTCTGGGGTCTCATCGTGGAAGAGTGCAGGCTCAGCTGTTTCTGCATCAAGGTCAGCAAATCAACGTTCACCACCGACCCCTGCATGAAGGACAGGCTGACGTGCCGGCCCCCGAAAGCCATGGCTTGCAGATTGCGTCGCACATAGTCGCCGCCCACGATGTCCAGCACCACGTCGACCCCGCGGCCCCCGGTGTAGTCCAGGCAGGCCTGGGTGAAATCCGTAGTCGGCCAGCAGATCGCCAGGTCGGCGCCCAGCGCCTTCAGCCCTGGGAAGCGAGTCTCGTCCCTGTCGGTGACGATGACGGTGCAGCCCGCCGCGTGCGCCATCTGCGTCGCCAAGGTACCGATGCCTCCAGCCGCACCGTGGATCAGCACGGTTTCGCCCATGGACAGGCGACCCAGTTCAAACAGGTTGTGCCAGACCGTGAAGAGCCCTTCCGGCAAGGCCGCCGCTTCGGCGTCCGAGAGATTCGTCGGCGCCGGAAAGGAATGGTCTACCGAGGCAAGGCACCAGGGCGCATAAGCGCCACCGGGCACCAGGCTCATGAGCCGTTGCCCCATCAGCGCCGGGGCCACGCCGGGCCCGCAGGCGACCACATCGCCACACACCTCCAGGCCCAGAACGTCGGTGACACCAGGAGGCGGCTTGGCAATGCCCTGGCGTTGCATGATATCCGGCCGGTTGACGCCCGCGGCGCGCACGCGCAGCAGCACTTCGCCAGCACCGGGCACGGGGATCGGACGTTCGGCGAGCACCAACACGCTGGCATCACCCGGCTCCCGGGCGACGATGGCGTGCATGGTGGCTGCAAGGATGCCCTGGTCTTCGGCCATGGTGAGGTTGTCCGTTCTCATTTCCGGGGGCTGAACACACTCACGCCGTCGTCGGGCAAGGTCAGTCCCACGACCGCGCCGATGGGCCACTGCCGCATCGCGTTCAGGCCGGCACTGCGCACCGTGACGACCTGGCGGGCCGTCATGGGCAGATCGACATCGACGAAGGTGTTGATGTGATCGCCCTGGAAGACATGGTGGATCACGGTACCGCTGAGCACCGAGCTGGCGCCCAGGGTCTCGAGGTGGAGGTGCTCCGGACGCACATACACATCCAGTCGTTCGCCCTCATGGGATGCGTCCACCAGCCGCGCGCTGGGCAGGCTGAGCAGGCCGGAACCCAGGCGCAACTGGACCTCGTGCGCCGTCTGGCCATGGTAGTAGGCAGGCAGGATGTTCACGTCACCCAGGAAGGAGGCGACAAACGGGTCCTGCGGGTTGCGGTACAGCTCTGCGGGTTGCGCGATCTGGCGGATGGCGCCCGCGCTCATCACCGCGATGCGGTCCGACATGGCCAGGGCCTCCCCCTGGTCATGCGTCACGAAGACGGTGGTCAGGCCCAGGCGGCGCTGGATTTCACGGATCTCCACCTGCATGCTGCCGCGCAGGCTCTTGTCCAGAGCCGAGAAGGGTTCGTCCAGCAAAAGCACCTTGGGCTGGATGACCAGGGCGCGCGCCAGGGCGACACGCTGTTGTTGACCGCCGGAGAGTTCGCGGGGCTTGCGGTGCCCGAGCCCCTCCAGCTTGACCAGGGCCATGGCCTCCCGCACGCGCCGGGAAATTTCGTCCGACGGCAGGCCGCGCATGCGCAGGCCATACCCGATGTTGCGTTCCACATTCATGTGCGGGAACAGCGCGTAGTTCTGGAACACGACGCCGATCTGACGCTTGTGCGGCGGCTCGCTGGTCACGGGTAAGCCATCGATGAAGATCTCGCCGTTGTCGGCCTCGGCGAAACCGGCAATCAGGTTGAGCAGGGTCGTCTTGCCACAGCCTGAAGGCCCCAGCAGGGTCAGGAACTCGCCGCGGCGGATCTTCAGCGAGAGCTCCTGCAGCACGGTCTGCTCGTTGTATTGCTTGACCACCCCTTCCAGGCTGACGGCGATGTCGCTCTGAGGAATGGCGCTGCGGGACGCTGTGGCGGACGGGGCATGGACTGCGTTCATGCCTGAACGATAAGTCAATCGACCGCCTTCTCGCGTTTGTCGAATTTGATGCGGCTCTTCGGAAAAAACGAAACGCCCGCGGGTACCGAGGCGCATGTCACTCCACACGGTCGGCGTCGGCGGCGCTTTGCTTTTTCCGAAGCCACGCGTCCGAAAAACGTGATTCTCAAACGACGCCGGCTTCTTCAGACTCGCCGCATCGACGATGGATGCGACCAGGCTTTCTGAACAACACGCATCCGGGACGATGGTCTTTAGGAAATTCAAATGCCCGTGGAAAAAATCAATACGCTGGTGGTGGGTGGTGGTCAGGCAGGCATCGCAATGAGCGAGCATCTTGGGCTCATGGGTGTGCCGCACATTGTGCTGGAACGCCATCGGATCGCCGAACGCTGGCGCTCGGAGCGCTGGGACTCCCTGGTCGCCAATGGCCCGGCCTGGCACGATCGCTTCCCCGGACTGAAGTTCAGTGGCATCTCACCCGAAGCCTTCCCGCCGAAAGAGCGCATGGCGGCCTACTTCGAGGAGTACGCGAGGATGCTCAAGGCGCCCGTGCGTTGCGGCGTCGAGGTCCAGCAGGTGGAGAGGATCGCTGGCCGCCCAGGCTTCAAGGTGACGACCTCCGACGGGATCATCGAAGCAATCAACGTGGTCGCGGCGACTGGCCCCTTCCAGGTTCCGGTCCATCCGAACATCGTGCCCGAGACCGAAGCCATCCAGCAGCTGCATTCGTCGTCCTACAAGAATCCGGCGCAGCTGCGCGAAGGCGCCGTGCTGGTGGTCGGGGCCGGTGCCTCGGGCTCGCAGATCGCCGAGGAACTGCGCAAGGCCGGCAAGACGGTGTACCTGTCGGTGGGCGAGCATTACCGCCCGCCACGTTCCTACCGCGGTCGTGACTACTGCTGGTGGCTAGGCGCGTTGGGCCTGTGGGACGAAGTCGCGATCAAGCCCAAGAAGCAGCACGTCGCCTTCGCCGTCAGTGGTTACGAGGGCGGCAAGACGGTCGACTTCCGTCGCCTGGCGCACATGGGCATCCAGCTCGTCGGGCTGACCCGGTCCTACAAGGACGGCGTCATCCAGTTCGACGAGGGCTTGGCGAAGAACATCGCCGAGGGCGACCAGGCCTATTTCGACGTGCTGCGCGAGGCCGACGCCTACATCGAGAAGAACGGCTTGCCCTTCCCGCCCGAGCCGCAAGCCTGGGAACTGTTGCCGGATCCCGAATGCCTCACCCATCCGACCCTGAGCCTGAACCTGGCGCAGGCCGGCGTCACCACGATCCTCTGGGCCACCGGATTCACCTTCGACTACCGCTGGCTCAAGGTCGGCGCCTTCGACGAGAAGGGCCTGCCCCACCACAAGCGCGGCATCTCGGCGGAAAGCGGCATCTACTTCCTCGGCTTGCCCAACCTGGTCAACCGGGCGTCCTCCTTCATTTACGGGGTCTGGCATGACGCGAAGTACATCGCCGACCACATCGTGACCCAGGAAGGGTACCGGACCTACGAGAAGGCCTGACCCGCATGGCCGAAATCACCTGCGTCGAGGACCTGCGCGTGCTCGCGAAACAACGCGTGCCGCGCATGTTCTACGACTACGTCGACACCGGGTCCTGGACCGAATACAGCTACCGGGCCAACGAGGCGGATTTCCGGAACATCGAATTCCGCCAGCGCGTGGCGGTGGACATCACCGAACGCAGCACGGGCAGCACCATGGTCGACCAGGCAGTGAGCATGCCGGTCGCCATCGCGCCCACCGGTCTGACCGGCATGGTGCATGCCGACGGTGAGATCCTGGCGGCGCGAGCCGCCAAGCGATTCGGCATTCCCTTCACCCTGTCGACCATGAGCATCTGCCCGATCGAGGCGGTGGCCGAGGCGACGGACCGGCATCCCTTCTGGTTCCAGCTCTACGTGCTGCGCGACCGGGACTTCGTCGCCAGCCTGATCGACCGCGCGCAGAACGCCAATTGCTCGGCGCTGGTCGTGACCATGGACCTGCAGGTCTTCGGCCAGCGCCACAAGGACAAGAAGAACGGCCTGTCCACCCCGCCCAAGCCGACCTTGCGCAATCTGCTGAACCTGGCGAGCAAACCCCGCTGGTGCTGGAACATGCTGCGGACGCGGCACCACCACTTCGGCAACATCGTCGGACACGCGAAAGGCGTCGACAACATCGGCTCCCTGGTGGAGTGGACCCGCGAGCAGTTCGACCCGCGCCTGTCGTGGCAGGACATCGAATGGATACGCCAGCGCTGGACCGGCAAACTGATCGTCAAGGGCATCCAGCACCCGGAGGACGCCCGGCTGGCGGTGCACAGCGGTGCCGATGCCATCGTGGTGTCCAACCACGGCGGGCGCCAGCTGGACGGTGCCTCCTCGTCCATCTCGACCCTGCCCCGCGTCGTCGAGGAAGTCGGCCATCTGGTGGAAGTGCACATGGATGGCGGCATCCGCTCGGGCCAGGACGTGCTGAAGGCCATCGCGCTGGGCGCACGCGGCACCTACATCGGCCGCGCCATGCTCTACGGCCTGGGCGCGATGGGGGAGCGGGGCGTGAGCAGCGTCCTGAACATCATGCGGGAAGAGCTCGACCTGTCCATGGCCTTCTGCGGCAAGACCCGCATCGACCACGTGGGTCGCGAGATCCTGTCGCTGAAATAGGGCTAGGGACTCACTGGCAAAGAAAGTCGACCAGCCCCTGCAGCATGCGGTCGCAGGCCTCGATCTGCGACCGCTCCACGTACTCGTCCGCCTTGTGGGCCACCTCGATACTGCCCGGTCCACAGACCAGGACGGGGGTCTGCGCCCAGCTCTGCCGGAACAAGCCGCCCTCCGTTCCGTAATCGACCTTGGTGCGCGGCGTGCCGGGTGGCAGCAGCGAACTCAGCAGGCCGACGGCGGGCGCATCTTCGGGCGTGTTCAGACTGGGGTAGCTGTTGGTCAATTGGATGTCCGGCGGCGGCGCGTCAGGATACAGAGCTTCTGAGGCCACACGCGCCGCGAGCCGCGCGAGGATCCGTTCCAGAATCAGTTCAGGACGGTCATCCGACACGTTGCGGATCTCGAAGCTCAGCTCGCACTCGCTGGGCACGATGTTCAAGGCCCGCCCGCCGTGGACCGTGCCCACATGCACAGTGCTGTAAGGCACGCCGTAACCCGCTTCGCGCGGACCGGTCTCGGCCAGCTCGCGCTGCACGTCGCGTGCCGCCGCGACGAAGTCACTGGCCATGTGGATCGCGTTGACGAAACGGGGTGCCAGGCCCGAGTGCCCCGCCTGGCCGCAGCAGAGGGCACGGAAGGCCGCCTTGCCCTTGTGTCCCGTGCCGATGCGCATCAAGGTCGGTTCGCCGACGATGCAGAGATAAGGCGCGGGCAGCTGGCCTTCCAGCCGGCGCAGCAAATGACGCACGCCCATGCAGCCGATCTCCTCGTCAAAGGACAGCGCCAATTGCAGCGGACGGGTCAGCGGTCGCTGCGCGGCGGCCACCATGGCGGTGACCGCGCAGGCGACAAAACCCTTCATGTCGGCCGCGCCGCGCCCGTAGATGCGGCCCTCCTTGTGCGTCGCCTCGAAGGGTGGTGAGGTCCACGGTTGACCGTCCACAGGCACCACGTCGGTGTGCCCGGACAGCAGCACGCCCGGAACCCCTTCCGGGCCGACCGAGGCAAACAGATTGCTGCGACTCGGGTCCTGCGGATCGGGCACGCGGATGGAGGCGATTCCGGCCTGCGCCAGGATCTGCGCCACCGTGTCGATGAGCGCGACGTTCGGCTTCAGCGACACCGAGGGAAAGGCGATCAGTGTTTCCAGCAGGGCAATGCTCGGGGACGGTACAGGCTGTGCGTGGTTCATGACCGGTGCGCGGATCGTGTTCAGGACGCTGAAATATGGGGATCGAAGAAACTGGCCGCGCTCATGCCGGGGATGTACTGGTCGGAGATGTAGGCGCGGCAGCGCTCCATGAAGACGCGGACCAGCCTCGACTGCTTCATGGGCTTGTAGGTCGCCAGGCCGAGCAGCATCGGCCGGTTGTTGCCGGCCAGGCGCACGCGCACCATGCGTTTGCCATCGAGCGATTGGTTGGACTTGGGCCGTACGTTGAACAAGGCATAACCGATGCCATTGGCCACCATGGAACGCACCACTTCCTCGGAACGCGAGCGCGCCACGATGTTGGGCGTGACCCGCGCCTGCGTGAACAAGGACGTGAAGTAATCGCGGCTCATCGGCAGGTCGAGCAGCACATACGGTTCGGGCGCCAGCTCCTCCAGGGTGACGGCGCTCTGCTGCGCCAGCGGGTGCAGTTCGCTGACCAGCACGTAAGGCGGCAAGGTTGCGAGCGCCTCGAATTCGATGTCATCGCCCATGTTCAGGTCGTAGGTGATCGCCAGGTCGATCTCCAGCGCATGGAGCTTGTTCATCAGGACTTCCTGATCACCCTCGATCATCTCCAGCGCCACCTTGTCGAAGGCCCGGGCGAAACCAAAGATCACTTCCGGCGCGATCATGGCGGTGAGCGACTGGAAGCTGCCCACCCGCAGCGGCCCCTGGATCACGTCGCCGGAGTCCGAGGCGATTTCGTACAGGCGCGAGGAGCGCTCCAGCACGTCTTCGCACTGGCTCAGGACCAGCGTGCCGATCGCCGTCAGCCCCAAGCCCTTGGACGGGTGGCGCACGAAGAGCTGCACATTGAGCTCGGATTCGATGTGGGCGATGGCCGCGGAGATGGACGGCGACGAGATATGGATCTGCGCCGAGGCAGCGGCGATGCTGCCGCACTTCGCCGTGGCGACGAAGTACTCCATTTGGCGCAGGGAAACGCGATTGAGCATGTCAGAACGGAATGGCGCGCCGGAATCCGGCGCCTGAGGTCGGCATGCCAGTGTACCGACCGCCCCTCACAGATTGCCCGGCACGCCGAAGCTGGGCGCGGCACGCGGGTCCAGCGCACGCGTGATGTAGGCCTGCAGCTGGGGCTCGTAGACCTTCCAGGTCGCGTACAGGGCCTGCACCGGGTCGTTCTCCACCCAGTCCAGGCGCAGGTCCACGATGGGCCAGTTCTGCTCGCCATACACCAGCAGGCCGGCCGAATGCACCGGCCCCTCCTCGCCACCGGCCTGCTGGCCGGCGAGCATGGCCTGCATCAATCGCTCGGCCAAGGCACCTTCGCTGCGTTCGAACGCCGTCAGCATGGCCCGGGGCACCTCGGTGCTGCGCAGCATATTGCCCGCGCAGGCCGCGTGCATCCCGATGGCGCTGGCCAGCGTGCCCAAGGCCTGGGCACCCGTGTAGACCACCGGCGGGTTGCTGGCATCGATCGCCATCAGTTGGCGGTAGTCGATGAAGGGGCGCTTGCGCAGCTCCGCCACCGCCTGCTCGGGCGTCGCGCCGCTGGCGAGCAGGTCAAGAATCAAGGGCCCCAGATCCGGATCCGTGATGTTCTGGCTCGCCGCCGCGCCCACGCCCTTGCGCCCACGCACGCAACGCGAGGCGACTGCGGGCGAGGAGGACGCAACCGCGGCTCCGAACTGTCCGGTGGCAGGGCAACGCGCGATGATGGAAAAGGTCATGGGTGCCTCAATCCGGGATGACCGCGGTGGCGTCGATCTCGACCAGCCACTCCGGACGCGCCAGCGCGGACACCACGATGCCCGTCGAGACCGGGAAGACGCCCTTCAGCCAGCGCCCTACGACCAGGTAGACCGCCTCGCGGTAGCGCGGGTCGATGATGTAGATGGTGATCTTGCAGATGTCCTGCAGCTCGCCCCCCGCCTCCTTGAGCAGCATCGCGATGTTGGCCATGGCCTGTTCGGCCTGGCCGGCGACGTCGCCGATGCACACACTCTCGGAGGTATCCAGGTTCTGGCCGATCTGCCCGCGCAGGAAGACGGTGCGCCCGCGTGCGACCACGGCCTGGCAGAGGTCGTTGTCGAGCTTCTGCTCGGGGTAGGTGAGCTTGGTGTTGAACGGTCGGATGCGGGTGTGTTTCATGGTGACGCTGGAGGCAATGGAGAAACGTCGACGGGGAAGGTCCTCGACGCCTGAGGCCGCCATAGTCATGGCTGCCGGGCGTTCACGCCATTTGTTTTTTCCGGGCGACCGTTTAGGAATTTCCGAGCGGGGCCCGCCCGGCCAGCCATCGGGAAACTTGAGGCACCTCTAAGTAAAAGGCGACTTGGCCGCGCGGCGGAGCTTTTCCATCATCCGTACCGTGATGCGAGGGCGATTTGGTGCGGGCATGTTGTTTGCGTTCCAAGGACCAAGACGCACCAACACATCCTCACCGTGGGCAGATGTTCAACTTTTCTTATCGAGGTCTATCAATGATTCGCAAATTTCTAGCACTGGGGGCGATCTCCGCCGCGCTGGCGGCCACGTCGGTCTGGGCCCAGGACAACGCGCTGGTGGTCAGCACATGGGGCGGCAGTTTCCGCGACCTGATCGACGAGAACATCGGCAAGGAGTTCACGCGGCAGACCGGCGTGCCGGTGAAGTACGTGACCGGCGGCACCATCGACCGCCTGAATAAGGCCAAGCTCGCCACCACGCCTGAAAGCGACATCACCTTCACCACCTCGCACATCGGCTGGCTGTACGTGAGCAGCAATCTGTTCGAGCAGCTGGACACCCGCAAGATCCCCAACTTCAGCCACCTGGTCGACCGCGCCAAGATCAGCCCGTACCACATCGGCAGCTGGGCCTACATCTATTCCATTGGCTACCGTCCCGACCTGGTGCCGTCCAGCGTCAAGTTCGAAAGCTGGAACGACCTGTGGAACCCGGCCCTGAAAGGCAAGATCAGCGCACCCGATTTCGATCCGAGCCACATCATCGCGGTCTCCGCCATGCTGGCCGGTGGCAACGCCGCAACCTGGGAAAAGGGTCAGGACAAGCTCAAGGCGCTCAAGCCCAACTTCAAGGCCTTCTACACCAACGACGCCAACGCGCAGCAGCTGATCGCCACGGGTGAAACGCCGGTCGAAGTCATCCTCTCGATGAACGCGTACCACATGGCCAGCCAGGGCGTGCCCATCAAGGTCGTCATGCCCAAGGAAGGCGCGGTGCTGGGCGTGGACACCATGGCCATCATGAAGGGCAGCAGCAAGACCGAGCTGGCCTACAAGTTCCTGAACATCGCCCTGTCCCCCGACGTGCAATCGAAGATCGTGGCGTCCAAGAAGGCCAGCCCCGTGATCGACAACGCCACCGTCTCGGCCGAGGACGCCAAGCTGCCTGGCGTGTTCACCACCAAGCAGCAGTGGGACAGCCAGACCATCGTCATCGACAACAAGCTGCGCGCCGAGAAGACCGCGGAATGGCGCAAGTGGTTCACCGAAAACATCATGAACTGAGCCCCGCGCCAGTTTGAACATGGGGAGGACTCCGGTGGCCGATGGCCGCCCGGGCCCTCCCTCTCCGATTGAACGTCAACAAAACAACAGGGTTTAAGCAATGCGCTCCGATCTACGCGCCTGGCTCCTTTCCCCAGCCGTCATCGTCGCGGTGTGCATCGCGGTGTCCCTGGCCACGGTCCTCCAGTTCAGCTTCCGGGCCTTCGTGCCGGGCTCGCTGGACGTGGGCGGACTCACCTGGGCCAATTTCAGCGGCCTGGGCAAGAGCATCTACGTCGATGCCTTCTTCAATACCTTCTGGCTGAGCGTGGAGACGACCGTCTTCTCCCTGCTCGTCGCCTATCCGCTGGCCTATGCCCTGGTGCGCGTGAAGCACCGGGCGCTGAAGTCTTTCATCCTCGTGACCTCCATCACGCCCCTGTTCCTGGGCGAGATCGTGCGCACCTATTCCTGGATCGCCGTGCTGGGCAGCAATGGCTTCATCAACGGCGCGCTGCGCACGCTGGGCCTGATCGAATGGCCCCTGCCACTCATGTTCACCCATTTCGGCGTATTGATCGCGCTGGGGCACGTGACGATTCCCGTGGTGGTGCTGATGCTGGCCACGGCCATCTCGCACATCGACCGCGACTATGAGAAAGCGGCCCAGAGCCTGGGCGCCGGCCCGGTCCGCACCTTCCTCACCGTGACCCTGCCGCTCTCGATGCCCGGCATCCTGGCCAGCGTCACCACCGCCTTCGCCTGGACCTTCAGCGCCTTCGCCACGCCCCAGATGATCGGCGGCGGCCGTGTGCCCACGATTTCCACCCTGGTCTACCAACTCGGCTTTTCGTCGATGAACTTCCCTCTGGCAGCCAGCCTGAGCGTGGTAGGCCTGATGCTGACGGCCACCGCCCTCTTTGCCCTGAGCCTGCTGACCAAGCGGCTCAAGACCGTCGGAGGACACTGAGCCATGAAAATCAAAAGTTCCCTGCCCTTGCCGCTGCGCATCGCCGGCCCATTGCTGATCACCGTGCTGCTGGCCTTTGTGCTGCTGCCGGTGGTGGTGGTGACCATCGCTGCCTTCAACGAGAAGGCGATCCTCACCTTCCCCCCCGAGTCCTATTCGCTGAAGTGGTTCGAGCGCGTCTTCAGCTACCCGGATTTCCAGGAAGGGTTCAAGGCCAGCCTGGTCGTCACCGCCTGGTCGTCCTTCATCGCCCTGGTGATCGGTACCGGTCTGTCGGTGGCCGTCAAGCGCCTGGCGTTCAAGGGCAAGCAGACCCTGCTGGCCATCCTGCATGCGCCGCTGGTCGTCCCCCATTTCACGCTGGGGCTGGGGCTGCTGATCCTGGTGTCGCAGCTCTCGGTACAGCGCGGTTACGACACCGTCATCCTGTGCCATGTGATGCTGGTGCTGCCCTTCGTGATGCGCAGCGTGTACGTGTCCATGGAAAACCTGGACGAACGGCTGGAACAGGCCGCCGCCAGCCTGGGCGCTTCGCCGGTCAAAGTGCTGTTCACGGTGACCTTTCCGCTGCTGGCACCCGGACTGTTCGGCGGCTGGCTGTTCGCGGCCATCATGTCCTTCAGCGAATTCACCGCTTCCCTCTTTGTCACGACCCAGGCGACGCAGACCTTGCCCGTGGCCATGTACAACTACGTGCGCGAATTCGCCGACCCGACCCTGGCCGCGCTGTCGTTCATCTACATCGCGGTCACGGCCGCGGTGCTGTTTTTCGCCAACTACTTTCTTGGCTTGGGCAAGATTCTTCATATCGAAGACAGGCCCTGAGCCGGAACACCAAGTTAGGCTGCGCAAGCAGGCTGTCTAGGCGTTATCGAGGCGGTATCCCTTGAGGTCAAGCTGCCTTCGCTTGACGGACTGTATCCAAATGACTACAGTCTCGGCATGTTCACCGTCCGCCAGACCGAAGAGTTTGTCGCCTGGCTTGACGCCCTGAAGGACAAACGTGCGCAGCTTCGCATCGCTGCACGCTTGCGGCAGGCAGAAGCCGGAAACCTGGGGGACTGGCAAGCAATCGAAGGCGACGTCATCCGAGATGAGGGTGCACTACGGTCCGGGTTACCGCCTGTACTTCGTCCGGCGGGGACGTGTGATCGTTGTCCTGCTCAACGCGGGTGACAAATCGACTCAGAAGCGCGATATCCGCCATGCATTGAAGCTGGCTTCAGAACTTGGAGACGATCTATGACCAAGACCAAGGCACCACTCCAGCTTGTCCCCTTCGACGCAGCGCGATACCTCGACAACGATGAGGCCATCGCCGAATACATGACCATCGTGCTGGAGGCCAATGATCCCGACTTGTTGCTCCTCGCGCTCAGCGATGTCGCCCGAGCCAAAGGCATGGCGCAGGTTGCCAAGGACGCAGGTCTGGGCCGCGAGAGTCTCTACAAGGCACTAGCCCCCGGCGCAAAGCCCCGATTTGAAACTGTCATGAAGGTGGTTTCTGCGCTTGGACTCCAGCTGCATGCAACACCTGTGGACACCAGGAGTGCGGCCTGACCGCCCCCGTTGCCCACAGCCCCTCGCAATGACAAGAAACTGATCCTTCCATACCCAGGAGCCCCCATGTCCACCGGCGCCATCCTCACCGTTCTGTCGAATATCCCCTGGGGCCAGGTCGTGGAGAACGCCCCAAAGGTCGCCGACGGCGCGGCGAAGCTGTGGGGCAAGGTCACGGGCGCCCCGAAATCGGCGGGGTCAGCGCAAGGGCTGGATGGTTCTGCTGCCACGAGCGCTCCATCGGAAACCGAGGCGCTGCGTTCCCAGTTGCTGGCGCTGGAAGCGTCGATGAAAAGCCTTGAGGAACAGATGCGGGCCTCGTCGGAACTGATCAAGGCGCTCGCCGACCAGAACACCCAGCTCGTTCAGCGCATCGAGCTGAACCGGGTCCGCCTGCGGCGCCTGAGTTGGATGGCGGCTGGGTCGGAGCTCGTGCTCCTTGCCGCGCTCGGCTACTTGATGCTGCGCCAGTAGCACCTCACTAGAATGTACCGGCCGGTCCTCGTGATCGGCAGCGTTC
>JARJFC010000070.1 GCA_029310945.1 Leptospira sp. 96542 | reverse complement strand
TACCAATAGCCGAAAACTATGGATATTCTTATGTATCATCGAACGGGCTCTTTCAGGCTGATCTCACCTCATGTGAAAAAGATGATAAACTATAAATATTTTGAATATTTAAATGAAAGAATCAATCCATATTAAAAATCTCGGACCAATCAAAGACATACACTTAGAGAATATCAAACCATTAACCGTATTCATTGGAGAATCTGGAAGTGGAAAGAGTACTTTGATGAAAGCCATTGCTCTGTTTCGTTGGTTATACAAAATGCACAATATCCGATCTTATTTGAAACGAAGTAAGGTCTCTAAAAGTCCATTTCGATTCAGAATGGATACTTATTTCAAAAATTGTGGCTTCGAACAATACAAAAAGTTTAATCCCGAAATACTATATACAGTTGAATTCCCAAATAACAAGAAGTATACATTGCATTATTCTAATAATCAACTTACAGGAACTAGTGATGCGGATTTAGTCCAAGAAAGTGATCTCTATTACAATAAAATTAGTTTTATCTCTGAAACCAGAAATATCATTCCACTATGGGCAGATAGAGGAGCTTCGCTCGCTGGTGGGTATTTAGGTTTCTATTTTCATGAAGTTTATAATGATTTTGAATTAGCTTCAGAAAACTTGAAGGAACTTGAAATAAACTATCTGAATCTGAAATTCACAGTTAAAAAAGTACAGTCAAATAAAAAGTTTTTAATTCAAGCACCTAACGCGGGATATGAAATTGATTTAAAAAACAGTTCTTCTGGCATTCAAAATGTTGTTCCTGTTTCACTCATTGCAGAACATTTTTCAAAACATTTTGATTTTAGTGAGGCTTTCAACCGATCATTATTAAACTTTCTTTCTCGAACCGAAAATCTATCTGATTTTAAACCGGTAAAGAATTTGGGGGACATTCACAAAAGGCTTTTCATACATATTGAAGAACCTGAATTGAGTTTATTCCCTGATGCACAATGTGAGTTGATGAGTGACTTGATTGCTAAGTGTTTTGTTAACAATCTTAATGAAATTGAACTAATGTTTTCAACTCATAGTCCGTATATAATCAATCATTTAAACTTGTTGATAAAAGCCTATGATTGTAATCAAACCGTTGATGGCGCAAAAATAAAATTTGAGGATGTTGCTGTATTTATGGTGGAAGATGGCGAAATCCAAGATTTGATGATTAAAAATGAAAGAATCATCAATACAAACATACTTTCAGACACCATAAATGACATTTATGACAGGTATTCCAATTTAAATTAACATGGAAGTTTTACTCCAAAGAAATTTTACAGAATTTTATGGTCTCACTTTTCCATCCATTGTGGATTGGTTTTTTGATACTGACGAAAAGTATTTTGAAATTGAGGATTCGAATACTAAAGAATTGGTTTTATACACTAAACCTGGCAATGGAACTGCATGTATTTCCAATCCTATTGGATTTCAAGTGAAGATAATAAATTATGATAAGTTCATTTCGAGTTTACCAAATTTTTTCCAAGATGGTAGAAAGAGGTCAGATTTAATTCTGACTTGTGCCAAAACAAATACTTTTGTACTCGGAGAACTCAAGGATAGCAAAAATATCAAAAAACATAGAAAGAAGGCCAAAAAACAATTATTAGAGACTTTACTAACACTCATTGCAGTTCCAGAAATCTTTGGGTATATAAAGTCTGCTTCGGTTAATAAATGTTGTTATTTTAATAAGCAAGCAAGAGTATCTACTAGCTTAAATGCAGTTTCTGCATTCAATCGATTGCCAAATTCATTCGTCAATGGTTTCAAAATAAATTTACCAGAATTTGAAGCAAATAATTTTGAATTTTGGGAATTCTTTGGATCCCAGACACTCATATTGTAATCGCAAAATCATTTACACCAAAACCATGCTGTTTGTAAAAAAAACAATCTTCAAATTCTTTTGGATCCATGATATGTTTTAATCTTTCAAAAGATTCATTTGCCTCTGGGTAGGTTTTTGCCAAATACTTTAGCAACTGTTTGACCCTTCCTGATCTACTTTTCCCATCCACATCTTGGCAAAGTAACAACCAATGTGAATGTAAGATTTTCACAACGGAATCCCAAGGCATTTGCCCTTCCGATTTTCCACAAATTTCCAAAGCGAGGTTGGGGTTTGCAATGGCACCCCGACCAATCATGATGTCCGAACAACCAGAAATTTTTTGGCAACGTTTGGCATCTTCAACTGTCCAAATCTCACCGTTGGCCACGACGGGAATTTTCAATTCATTTTTGATTTTTCCGATCCATTCCCAATAGGCGGGAGGTTTATAACCATCAGTTTTTGTCCTTGCGTGTACAACAATCTCTTCAGCTCCTCCTGCTTCTAAGGCACGGGCACAGTCAAGAGTATGTTCGGTGGAATCATAACCTAATCGCATTTTGGCGGTAACAGGAATAGAAGGTGGCACAGACCTTCGCACAGCCTGTACAATTTGGTACAAGGTTTCTGGTTCTTTGAGTAGAACCGCACCACCCCTGTTCCGATTGACTGTAGGAGCCGGGCAACCAAAATTAATATCAATTCCAAAGGCACCTAACGCGGCAATGTTTGCTGCATTCTCTGCCATACAAACTACATCTGACCCTAAAATTTGTACCTTTACTGGTACACCTGATTTTGTTTTACAACCTTCTAATAATTCGGGAACGGTTCTAAATATTCTATGTTTTGGGAGAAGGCTGTCATTCACACGGATGAATTCAGAAACACATTCATCGATCCCTCCGATGTTTGTAATGGTTTCTCGCAATCGAAAATCGAGTAAACCTTCCATGGGAGCAAGTAAAATGCGGCTCATTGCGACTTTACTTTTTCTACTTCGTGTGCTAAAAATTCAGTGAACTCAATTTGTCCTTTAATGAATGTAAGGTTGTATCTACTCTCATATAATAAAAAGGCACTGGCCAAAAATAAAAAAATCCCCCCGAGCAAAGCGATGCTTGTTGGAATCCATAAAAACGATTTTGAAACTGCAAGCACCAAAGCAAGACTCAAACTAGAGATTACAAAGAGTGAAGTGGCAAAGTATAAAAAAACCATCGACCGTTGGATAAGAACAGCCCTTTTTTTTTGAATGAACAATTGTTTAGTTAGATAAACCATTCGTTCGCCTTTAAGGGAACGTTTGCCTTCCAGTAGTGATTCTACCTCAGATTTTAATAAATTCACACGGTCAAAAATACGTCCCAATCGGTTGGCAGTGGAAAAAATCAAACTGGCACTTGCGGAAACAAGGACTGCTGGGGTAATCATCCCTGCCAAAATTTCTGAGTTTGCAAACGAATCAAACATGGTAGTTTCATTTTAAAATCCAAGCCTGGTTTCACAAATAAAAAAAAGGCAAATGTTTAAAATCAAGTTGCAGATTAAAAAAAAACTATAAGATGAATGAGCCAATGGCGGGGAGTTTTAATGGTAAACAGAGTAAAACATCCAATTTTATTTTTTGGGTTGTACGGTATTGTATTTATGTTTTCCGTTTTGGATAACACGAATACTTTAACTGCTGAAACTTCCAAAAATCCAAAACAATTGTATTCATCCATATTGGCTGTTTCTGGGTTAAAACAAAAGGAAGATTTTGCAAAGGGATTTAGATCCTTTGGTAATGAATCCATCCCTTACATATTAAACCTACTCGACGATCAAAACTATTGGAATCGTATTGCGGGCATTAAAGGATCAGAATTCTTTCGAAATCAAGATTTAAATTCTAAAATCTTGCAACTTTATAAAAGAGACCATATGACAAACTCCGAATCCAAAGAATTTTTGGTCAGTCGTTATATAGAATTGGAAACCATAATTTTAAACCAAATAGAAAATGAAAAAGATGCAGGGGTACAAAAAAAACTCTTAGGATTGGTTCCTTTGCCAATTCCAAATGAATCTAAGTTGTTTTTGATTTCAAAAATCAAAGATTTAAAATTTGCCAATCGAGTGGAAATCCACTCGATTTTAAAATCCGAAATAAAACTTGGTAAATCTGCAAAAGAAGATCAACTATTCTTGCGTTCATTTTTAGACGATCCGATTCTTCGTATACCCACATTAGAATTCATAGAAGAAACAGGTTCGAATGAAGACTTGAATATTTTTTTGGACATTATTAAAGAAACTAGCAGTAGTTATACAGAAATCGGTCCAAGTCTACGAGCTATGCAAAAATGGGGGAGTATCAGCATACAAAAATCAAATTATGAGACCTTATTACAAAATGCAAAAGAAGACCGTACCAAATATATGTCGATGTTACTATTTTTTAACATCAAATCAGAAAGTCTTCGTTTGTCTTTATGTAAAATTGCAACTTCACACAGCGCTCAAGAAATGAGGCTTGTTGCCGCCCTTTCTTTGGTTTATTATGATTCCGCAACCAACATACCTTGCCTTGAACGGATGGCGACAGAAAAAATTGAAAGTGCACCTAATCCTACTTTGGGGGACTTGGCAATTGGGATACTTACATTTGGAATCTCTGGTTTTAAAAAAGCGAGGGATGAATCCAATCGTCGTATCCATTTTGCCGAAAGACAAACCACGATCAATTCACATTTAAATTATTTGAGAAAGAAGGAATAGTTAAAAATGAGATATTTTAAAACCATTAGATTTTTTCAATTCTTTCCTGTTTTATTATGTATTTTTGGATGTACTTCCAATATTGATCATTCTGTAATCGAAAAAAATTGCGAAATAAACAATATAGAAAATACCATTCTTCTTCCTCCAACAAATAGGAAATCTTTTTCAAGTAAATTTTGTTTAGAAATTCAAAGTTTCATAAATCATACAAATATCCATTCCATCCTTATTAATTATAGAGGAAAAACCGAATTAGAAATTTATAAAGAGGGAAAGGATAATCCAATTTCAAAATTTTACGGTCTGCGTTTCCCTTGGGATGGAAATACAAAGTTTGATGAAAATTCTCTTCATGATATTCGTTCTGCGAGTAAATCCATAGTTTCCATTTTGTATGGAATTGCATTGGATAAAGAGATTGTTCCTAAATTAGAATCACCAGTTTTATTATCTTTTCCTGATTCTGATTTGGGGATGTATGATTCTGAAAACAAAAATAAACAAAGTATCACATGGAATCATCTTCTAACTATGAGTAGTGGTCTGAAATGGAATGAGTGGGGAACTAGTTATTTTACCAATGACGAAATTGGATTGTATTTCGAAAAAGATATTTTTCGTTATGTTTTCGAGCGTCCTTCTGAATTCAAGCCTGGAATCCGATTTAACTATAATGGTGGTTCGACGGCAATACTTGCCGAAATTTTGACAAAAAACTCAAACCAAAGTTTGGATGAGCTATTACTGGAATGGTTGTTTAAACCCATGGGCATTACAAAATTCGAATGGGTTAAGGACAAACAGGGAAGACCATTATCATTTTCTGGACTACGTTTAAGACCGAGAGATATGCTAAAAATCGGAGAATTGATTTTGCACGAAGGTAGATGGAATCAAAAACAATTGGTTTCTAAAAAATGGATTCAGGATTCAACAAATATACAAATACAGACGAATATCCGGATGCTAACAGGTGATGGCGGTTCCATTGATTATGGGAAACACTGGTGGGTCGGTAGCTCAACGATAAGAGAAAAATCCTTTCGCTGGATTTCTGCTTTGGGCAATGGGGGTCAAAGGATTTACATCGTTCCTGAACTAAAATTGGTTGTTGTGACAACTGCAGGTGAGTACAATACGTCTGAAATCGGTCAAAAAATTGGCAGATTGTTCAATCAAATTTTAGAAGAGTATCGGTAAAATCAGATAGATCATCTTTAAAAGTTATTTTAAAAATTTAAGTGCCACAAAACGTGCGGTAGTTGCTTTGATCTTCTTGCGGTAATTCTTTGTTTGGATCGAACTTATCATCTCTTTCATACGGATTTTTAAGTGTTTTTACGAATGATAAAAATTCAGAAAAATTGCCTTTTTTTGCTTCCGCCAATACAAATTCTACTTTGTGGTTTCGTGGAATCCGGATCGGGTTCGTTTTTTTTAAGGTTTCTGAGAGAGTTTCTGGTTTGATTCCTTTCTTTTTTACCAAAGTTTCCCAGTTTTTTTTCCAAATCAAAAAGCTTTCCAACTGATAAATTTCCGCATTTATTTTGTGATCTTGTTCGAGGGTTAAAAATGTATTAGTGTAATCAGCCTTATTTTGTTTCATCCACCTAAGTAATTCTTGGATTAAGTTTTTTACATCAGAATCAATTTCTGTGAACCCTATTTTTTTGCCAAGCATTGACCAGTAGGTTTCTTCGAATAAACCAGGAAATGTATCCAAACATTCCTGGGCAAGTTTCACCGCAGTATCCTCGTTTTTGTTTATCAGAGGTAATAATGAATTTGCAAAACATGCCAAATTCCAATGAACAATTCCTGGTTGGTTTCCATAGGCGTATCTTCCTTGTTTGTCGATGGAACTAAAAACTGTATTTGGATCGTATGAGTTCATAAACGCACAAGGACCATAATCAATGGTTTCACATGTTATGCTCATATTGTCAGTGTTCATCACTCCATGGATAAAACCCACACGCATCCAATCCACAACCAAATGGATTTGCCCAATCATGACGGAACGTAAAAGAGACATTGTTTTGTCTGCCTCATGGTTTAGCTCGGGGTAATGGCGGTCGATTGTATACTGAACGAAGTTTGTAAGATCCTCTTCCGATAAAAATTGATAAGCGTATTCAAATGTTCCAACCCGAATATGACTTTTTGCAGTTCGAGTAAGTACTGCTCCATCTTGGGTTTCTTCTCTATACACGGTTTCACCAGTTTTTATGACCGCCAAACTCCTTGTTGTTGGAATACCCAATGCAAACATTGATTCGCTGATTAAATATTCTCGTAACATCGCACTCACGGTGGCTCTCCCATCACCACCACGCGAATAAGGAGTTTTGCCAGAACCTTTGAGTTGTATATCAAATAGTTCAGAATTTTTGTTTTGTATTTCACCTAGTAAAATCGCTCTTCCGTCACCTAACATTGTGAAATTTCCGAATTGGTGCCCTGCATAGGCCTGGGCAATTGGACTAGATCCTTCAAAAATTTTGTTTCCAGAGAGGTATTGGGTAAGCGCATTCCTCTGTTCCAAATTAAATGGGAATCCAATTTCGCTAGCTAAATCATGATTAAAAATGATTAGTTCTGGCAATCTCACTGGTGTGGGTTTTACTTTTTGGAAAAAATGATCAGATAAAGATTGGTAATTTGATTGGACAACAAAATGTGGAGTTGGGTTTGTCATGCTGGATTCCACTCATTAGACGATTCTGAATCCAAGAGAATTCAAGTAAAAATTTGAAATACAATCTGAGATCCTCCTGTTCGCTTAAAAATATTTAGACAAAGTAATAGGTTCTGTTTTTTTAGAACAGATGGAACCTCTAAAAGAAATGTATTCCAAACAATGGGTGGTTGAATTTGGAAATATCTTGCATTCGCTGGATCAAACCATAGAACCAGCACAATTCCAAAAAAAAATTTTAAATGGATATTGGAAACAATATGAATTGAAGGAAAGGATCAATCATATATCGGATGTTTTGTTAGAGTTTTGGGCGGGGAGCCCAGATTTTGTATTTCCAAAAGTATTGGGATTGATTGATTTACTGCGAAACAAGGGTGTCAAAAATTTTAATTTTTTATATACGTTTTTGAATGACATCGTTTCAAAGATCGGGCTAAAACATTTTACAATTTCAATGCAGGCTTTGGAAAAAACCACAGTGTTTTCGAGCGCCGAGTTTGCTATACGTTTTTTTTACTTAGAAGATTTTGATGCAACCGTAAAACAAATGAAAAAATGGTCGAAACATAAAGAAGCCTTCGTGAGGAGGCTTGCCAGTGAAGGCAGTAGACCACACTTACCTTGGGGCATTGGCATTCCAAAAATCAAACAAAATCCAGAGATCCATTTGGAAATTTTAGAAACTTTATGGGACGATCCAGATGAAATTGTTAGGCGGAGTGTCGCCAATCATTTGAATGACATTTCTAAGCTAAACCCAAGGTTGACCATCGAATTTTGCAAAACTAAACTTGGAAAATCAGCTGAACTCGATAAATCAATCAAACATGCATTAAGGACGCTCCTTAAAAAAGGAGATACGGAAGTATTGTCTTTATTCGCATATGATCCAAAATGGAAACCAGATAAAATATCTTTCAAACTGCAAAATAAAGAGGTTAAAGTCGGTGAAAGAATTCAGTTTGTTATAAATATAAAACATTCTGATAAAAAAGAGAAAAAAGTTAGATTAGAATATAAGATTTTGTATTGTTTGGCAAATGGCAAAAATGGCAAAAAGGTTTTTCAGTTAGGTGAAAAAATTTTAAAAACTAATGAAAAATTAGAAATTCAAAAATCCCATTCATTTGCTCCCATCACCACTAGAAAATACTATCCAGGTGCACATGAAATTATTTTCGTTATCAACGGAGAAGAAGTAGCCAAACAAAAGTTTGTTTTGAAAATGTGAATTTATGCGCTTCCTTTTGTTCATATTTCCGTTTGCCGTGTCATGTTCTATGTTTTTTACTGCGGATATACCAAATGTAAATCCTCCAAGGTATAAAATAGAAAAAACTATGGGTTATGAACTGATTGGTTGGGAAGGTGGTAATGACAAACAAAAGGCATCCATCTTACTCCAGGCATTTTCAAAATCCAATGTGTTTTCCACAGTTCAATTCCACGAAGGTTTGGACACGGATACGAACATCCAAATTATTTTAGAGTCAAGTCCCAAGTTTCGTTGGTTTTTAGGAGAAACTCACGAACCTGTTACTTGGATGCAAGAAAATGATCAGGGTCGTTATTTATTGTACATTGGCAATAGGGTGTTATCTCTTAGGTCATTCTTCGTAATTCCAGATGTAGATAGAGACGATGATTTTTTAGTCATACGTATCAGGAAACCAAACAAACTTACAAAAGAATATCGGTATTCGCTTGAATCGTACCAAATGTTCGGCTGGTTGAGTTTGGTTTTCATGTGGTATGATGATTCTAAGCGGTGGGATATAATTTTAACTAAGATCGTTCATCAATTTTTGGCGGAGGCTAAAGATGATTTTTAATAAAAGACCAATCATCGTTATTGGCTTTATTTGTTTGCTTCAATGCGCGGCCTTTCCGGATAAAGTTTTATCTTCAGATAGGACTGCAGCTCCATTCGCAAAGGAAAGAGTGAAGATCGTATTCACCGGGTTTTACCGTTTTGATTTTGAAAAAAAATTGGTATTAGAGAAATTGGTACAAAAAGGATTTATTGAAGATACAAATTCATCCAAAGAAATACAAATCATATTACAAAAAAGAGATTCCAAATACAATTATCCATTATTACATGCGGCGAATTGGTTTTTGACTTTTTTCACCGCTGGTATGATCCCCTATCATATAAGGTCGGAACAGACTTTGACATTTCGATATTCCGATCAGAATAAAATTTTAAAAGAATCTGTGTTTAATATTGGAATGGATCAATGGCGAGGAATTCCCGTTGTTATCTTTACACCCACAAATTGGCCAAGTAAAATTTATTCCAATATGATCAAAGAAACAGTTGAATTGGAGAGGTTCCAAAATTGAAAGTCATTATTGTTAGCATTCTATTCTTTAACTCATGTTTTGGGTTTTTTCGCCAAACAATGAGTAATGAGAAAACGATTTCCCTCCCGATTGAGGGAAGAACCAGGACTTTTCTTATACATTATCCAAAAAAGTGGAAAGGAGAAAAAATTCCACTCATCATTGCTTTGCACGGAAGACTTGGAAATGGCGCTTATATGATCAACCAAACGAAATTAGATGTATTGTCTGATGAAAAAAATGTAATCGTGGTTTTTCCTGATGGGTTTCGAAGGAGTTGGGCAGATGGCAGAGGAAGTACACCTGCCGACGAACACAAAGTAAATGATGTACGTTTTATCGAATCAGTAGCAAAATATATGATTCAGGAAGGTTCAGTGGATCCTTCTTTTATATTTTTGTTAGGTCATTCCAATGGCGGGTTTATGGCGCAACGATTAGCACTTGAAAAACCGGAGTTGTGGAGGGGAGTGCTTAGTGTTTCTTCTCAACTCAGTGTTTTTGCCCTGAAATTAAAAACCCCAAAAACACCTGTTTCTGTTGGAATTCTTGTGGGCACAGCTGATCCCATTGTTCCATATTCAGGTGGTTATGTGAAGGACGGTGGCGAAATTTTAAGTGCCGAAGATAGTTTTTTACGTTGGAAAAATTGGAACGGCTGTGAGGGCGAAAAAAAAGAAACAGTGACAACACCTGAAGAAGGTCTTAGAATAGAAACAATCACCTATTCTGGTTGTAACGCAAATACGAAAATTAAACTATATAAGATGATTGGAGTTGGTCATGTTTGGCCTGGCGAAAAACCAATGTTTAAATATTGGGATAAAGGAATTCAATTAAAAACAGTTCAAGGTTCAGACTTTGTCTGGGATTTTTTCAGTAGTTTATGAATAAAAAGTTTGCCCTTGTAACAGGTGCTTCTCGAGGGATTGGTCTTTCGATTTCAAAAAAATTAATAGAAGATGGTTATTTTGTATTTGGTATTTGTCGCAATCCAGAACGTTCTGAATATACGAATCAAAATTTTGAGCTTATTTCCGCCGATCTTTCAAAAATCAAAGAAGTCGAAATGATACAAAATAAAATTCCGAATCTGAAAGATATATCCCTACTTGTCAATAATGCTGGGTTTGGTTATTTTGCTCCTATCGAAGAAGTGCCCATTCAGAAGATAAGCGAATTGGTTAATGTTAATTTTTTAACACCCATGGTGCTGACTAAAATGTTCATGAGAAATTTGAAAGAAAACAAAGGCCAAATCATATTTGTGGGTTCGGTTGCTGGCTTAGAAGTATCACCATGGGGCAATGTGTATGGAGCCGCAAAATCAGGTTTACATCACTTTGTTCGGCAAATCCATGCTGAACTTAGGAAGTCTGAGGTTGCTGTTAATTTGATCATTCCAGAAGTCACCAAAACGGAGTTTTACGACAACCTAAATTTTGAACCAGACGAAGATGAAAAATCCTTTTTGAATCCAGATACAATTGCGGAAGTGGTTGTTTCAATGGTTCAATTTAGAAACAGAATGATACTCCGCGAAGTTGTGGTCACACCCGAACATTTTAAAATCAAAAGAAAAAAGAAAAATTAGAATTATTCGGTTTCGCCTTCCGGAATGTCCGTTAAAGCTTCAACTGGGATCATAGGTATTTCATCTGCTGATTGTATGGGTTCTTCCGTTGCAGTGTTTTTCGTTTGGATATTATCTTTTTCGTCTGCCCTTCGCTTGATGGCACGAATTTTTGAGTCGGTCTCATACAACCTTTCGATTACTTTTTTAAGAAGTAAAAACAAAAATTCAGGGCTCTCCTGACTCATTTTAACGAATGTATTGCGGTTGATGATTCCTAATTTTGCTGTTTCTGAAACTACAACGATTGAAGCAGCCCTTGGGCTATTATTGATGATTGCCATTTCGCCAAAAAATTCACCTGGCAGTATACTTCTAAGTTTTGTATGTTTACTTTCTATTTGTTTATAAATATCAAGTTGGCCTTCGAACAAAAAAAACATAGCGCCGTTGGAAGGCACACCTTCTTTAAAAAGCACTTCACCACGTTTGATATTGATCATACTGAGTTTGGCGAGTGATTCTTTAAGCCCCATCTTCCACCTCAGTCAGTTCCTTTAATTTTTGTTCCGCCTCAATCAGCCGTTCTACATAAGTTTGGAGAAGCGCATACACAAACATAGGATTCGAGTTGGCGATACGAATTAAATTTTGTTTGTCTAAAATTCCGAGTTGTGCACGATCACTATCGATAAAAACAGTCATAGCTCTTGAGTGAGATGATATAAGGGCAATTTCTCCGAAGAACTCACCTGTTGATAATTTTCGTACTTCATGGAAGTTACCTGTATCAGGAGAACCCATACCTACAGATAAAACGCCACTGAGGATAAAATACATTCTTTCGTTCGAAGGCTCACCTTCGCGAACTATGATTTCTCCGCGTTTGAACGTCTTCGTTGGAACCGTATTAACGAAGTCGAATATATTAATTTTGTTTTCTTTCTTTGGAATGGACATCAATTGCCGCGATAAATTTCTATGAGTTCTTGAATTTTTTTCTCTTGTGCATATTGGATTGGCGATTTTCCATTTTTGTCTAACAAATTTGGATCTGCACCGAACCCCATAAATTTCCGAGCTAATTCCAATATCGGCTCTCTTTTGTCAGGGTCAAATTGAATTGCTAGTTCGGACAGTATAGTTTTCCCTAATTTGTCTTGTTGGTTGAGATTTGGCTTTTTTTCAGTTAGGAAAAGTACTAATTTTCTAAATAAATCGCTTAGATTTTTGTCTTTGGTGGTCAGGTATTGGAGTAGGGAACGATGTAAAACACTGTATCCATTTTGATCACTAAGATTTATATCAGATCCAGAACGTAAAAGTTGGTATACTGTTTCAATCTTTCCGCTAACTAGTGCAATGTGAATTGGAGTTAGGCCAATTTTGTTTTTGACATTGAGATTTATTCCACTTTTTAGCAATGTTTTGATCATTTCGTCAGAGATTTTTTGTTCGTTGTTTTTTAGGTCTAAGTAACAAACGCTAAATAATACATTTTCATTTTGATCGTTTAGCGCATGTATATCGACTCCAGAGTTAACTAATAAATTGAATGTATTCAGATTTTTATTTTTTATTGTAGCTGTTAAGAGACTTTCTCCATTTTGTAAAATATGATTTATATTTGCTTCATTTTTTATCAAGATTTTTGCATTTGAAATTTGGTTGTATTCTAAAGCTAAAGAAAGTGGGGTTTCGCCAGTTTTTGGGTTTATTGGATCTTTGTCAGGGGTTCTTTTTATTATTTCTTCGATGATTTTAGGATTCGGTTTTTTTGCGATGAGATGGAGAGGTAAATAACCACCTTCATTCTGTTCATTTAGATTCACATCGTGTTTAATAAACAAATTAACCATTGGCCATTTTTCAAATTCGATCGTTTCTTCAATGGGTGTTTTACCTGTTGTAAGTTTTTGATTCGGATCTACTGATCTTTCTAACAAAAGTTTAAGTGTGTTCGTATCACCATTTTGGATACAAAGTTCAATGAGAGATTTACCATCTTGGGATTTTGAATTTAAATTGGCTCCCTGTTTGTATAAGATTAGGAAACCTGAATTAAATTTTTTTTCTAGTGAATACAGTATGGGTGAGACACCAAATTTATCTTCCATATCAATTGTAATTCCAGAACTGATGGCAAGATTCATTGTTCTCGTATTCTTTTGATCAATACTCACGAATAGTACATTACGATCATTATCATCAGGAAGGTTGGTATCTGCACCATTTTTAAGTAGATACTGAATGGATTCGATATGTGATTTTTCATAAGCCAAATACAAGGGTGTTTTTTTTAGATTGTTTCTTAGATTAACGTCAGCCCCTTTTTCCACTAAGGTTTTTTCCGATGAAACATCACCTTTTAAAACTGCAATATGGAGTGGCGTGTTTCCATCTGCGTCGTAAGCATTTAAGTCAGCCCCTTTTTCCACTAAAGATTTTATTTGATTTGTGAACTTTGAATTGACAACATAGTGTAATAAGGTTTTACCACTCAGATCCCTTTTATTTAGATCAGCACCAACGTTTACTAGCACTTCAAATTGGTTTATCTTTCCAAGTTCGATGGCTAACATGAGTAGAGATTTGCCTGATGTATCTACAACGTTCGGATCCCCTCCATTGGAGAGTTCTAACTCAAAACTACTAGGCGAAGAGGTTTTTAAAATTTGTATTAAATCTTTCGGATCTTCATTTATTGTCTCTTCTGGCGACAAAGGATTTAAAGAGATTATATTAAGAAAAATGAATATATAAAAATAGGAAAATTTCATCATATTATGTTGGTTGGTGTGATGTTTCGCTCAAATTATGAAACATGACAGACATAACTTTAGACAGTCAAAATTAGTAAAATATACCCATTTGGCCGTCCTGCCAATGATAACACAGATTGGAACATTGTCACCTCCTTTTGTTAATCAGAAAACTTCTGTTTTTAAGGCAAAAAAGGTAGAATCGATCGGGATAGATGTCGAATAACAGTTGATAGGTAATTTTGAAATCTTCTTACTATAAGACTAAAATTCAGAGTAAATAAAAAATGAAATTTTTTTAATCCTCTTCGGGGAGCAAAGGGGTCAGAAAAAAGGATATGAACTCTAATTTTCCCCTCATTGCCGATTTTTCATAAATGGAAGCAGTTTGGTTTTCAATGGTTCTTAGACTTTTTTTTCTAACTGCTGCGATTTGTTTTTGCGAAAAACCTCTAAGGATGAGGATTGCAATTTCAGTTTCTGTTTGGGTTAGTTTCCATTCTTCCATCTGGGTTTTGACTTCTTTCCAAAATCCAAGTTCTGGGTTTTTCAGAATTCTATTCGTTCGTTTGAGGTCATGGATTTGTGATTTTGCATGATGGTTTTCTAATGATTCTTCTTTTAATTCCTTATAAAGAATGAAGACTACTAAAAAAGAAGATATGGCAATGAACGATTCAATTGTAGCAATCATCACCCTATATTTGTCAAAATATTCAGATGGATTGGAAAGTGTAAAAATTTCTTCCGCTATCCAAACAATCAGAGATACTACGTAAAAAGTTAAGAATAAAAGTCGTACTCGCCTTGTCCCCATCGTATGAGAATTTCATAACAGCGTTTCTTGTGCAAGG
>JARJFC010000006.1 GCA_029310945.1 Leptospira sp. 96542 | reverse complement strand
CAGTGATTTGTTTATTTTTGTCGGGTGCCTTTGACAGCGTTTCCGTTGTCATTCGTTCGACCATCATGCAGACAATGACACCAGAGGATATGCGAGGGCGAGTCAGTGCTATAAACAAAGTATTCATTGGTTCGTCCAATGAAATTGGGGCTTTCGAATCCGGTGTTTCTGCTAAATGGATGGGGCCAATTGGTTCGGTAATCTTTGGGGCGATCATGACAATGGGGATCGTTTTAATCACGATTAGGACAGCACCTAAACTAAGAGAAATGGAACTCAAAGATTGGGTATAAAAAGACTTGGAAATTTTTAATAAGGATGATTCATTTTTTTCAATATGAGTGACACGATACACGACTCCAAACTACCAAAAGATAAAAAAGAAATTTTATTACAGATCATACAAACGATGTTAAACGATGTGAATACAAAGATCACTCACTTGGGTATCAATAATTATATCAAAATACAAGAAGATGTAGCAAAACTCATTGTGCCAGTTTTGGAAGACAAACTAGACTAAAGGGAAAAACACCCAAAACCATTCTGATTTTTGTCATTTAATTTGGCTAAAAGGTACTGAATCCATACTGGAGTGGTGTTTTTTTGTTTTAAAAAACAGGAGTAAAAAATACCAGAATTGGTTTGGAACGAAACCCAAACATCCTTTTTGAATTGATCACCAAACCCAATGGGAAACTTACCGAGTTCATTTGATTCAAAACTTTCTTTGGGTGTTTCGCCGTCCCAAATTGTAATTCGATTCACAAGTTCACCAGAAAAACTTCGAATTTCTGTGTAAAAAAAAAGATTGGTTACCTTCAGTCCGACAAAGTCTTGTCCACCTTCCTCCCAAATTGGATCCAAAATTTCAGTTTTTACAACAAACCTTGGTAAATTTGGTTCACTCCTTATTTCTGAAATGTTCAAACTTTTTCGATATAAATTTCCTAACCCAGATGAATTGTTATCAAAACTGCCATTCGCACGAAGGAGAATATCAGTTTGGAATAGCTGGTTTTTAAATTTAACTAAAGTGAATTCATTTAAATTAGTGTCTGATACATTCGATTCGAATTCTTTCGCCACTTGTTTTGTACGTGCCCATTCATTTAAAAATTCGGACACAATATTTGGATGTTCCCACTTAACAAAAACTTCACGATTATTGTCCCTTGCAGAGACTGAATAATTGTATGAACCAGTAATGACAATCCTATCATCAACAATCATTGTTTTGTGGTGCATGAGACCACCTAAAAAACGACCATTTTTAATGGTATAATCTTCGTTACCATCTTGGTAAACTTTACTTGGGTAATACAAATTAGAATTTAAGTACACTCCTTCTGGATTAACGGGAAAATTATAAATCCCTTCAACAACAACTCCCCTTCGCGAAGCATCCAATAAATAAAAACTAATCAACGGATCATAATGTGTAAATATTAAATACCGAATACTAAATTTTGCATTTTGAATGACTTCCAAAATTTTATCTTGGATGATTAACCCTAATTCAGGAGCAAAATAATAAGACTGCCCATTTATATGGACAACACCTTTATTTGTTTTTTCTTCCAAAACTTCCTTCAAATTTTTTGCCTCGTCCTGGGAAATTTCCATTTTCCAGAAAACATTATTATCCGTGTCCAAACCATGCGTTGTATAATTGCCTGTTCCCATAAAAACGGTTTTATCATCAATAATCCAAATTTTTGTATGATGGATTCCGCTCCCTCGCCAACGTTTCCAGACAAACCCCAACTCTTCCGACTCAGAATAATCTTCGTCTTTATCTCCAAAAAGTTGGATGTCCACTCCAGACTTTTCTTTCAATTTTAATTCCATTAGAATTTCAAAATCATCTAAACTATACAGAAATGCAGAAATAGAATATTCAGCTTTTCGAATTTCCTTAATTAAGTTAGATTTTACAATTTGTTTGTCAATTTCCGAAACGTCCCTACCTGGATAAGAAAAATAAAGTTGAGAAACTGGTTGCGAAATGCTGAGTAATTGGAATAAATCGTCTTTTTTTGGATTCTGACATTGGATAAAAAAATAAACCAACAAAATTATTTTTTTCAAAAGATCACCCTCCCAAAAAAATACCCAAAATTACCTTCTATCCCTACTGCTTTGGGTGTAAAAAATTGCCCAACTCCGAGTCCAATCTCAAAATCTGAATTGCCTTTTACAAAAAATTCAAAATTCACTTCACCAAAAAAGAAAGATTCATAATTTTCCTTTTTCAAACTCACTCGCCCATCTGAAACGCCAGAAACCCGATATGGCAAAAGATAAGCTCCAACTAACTTAAAAAATATGTCATTATATTGATATGACAAGACTAACTCTGAAAAATAAGAATGGAACCTGCCATTGTACAAAACATAATTCTTTTCACTACCTGCATTCAGTAATCCTACAGAAGGAAATATATGTAAAATCTGTGAAATAAAATAACTTTGCCCAGGATGTGTACCAGAAAGCATATAACCTTCTTTCACAATTTGATTTTCATTGGTTCGTTCCGAACGATCTGTTACAAAATGTGACCACTCTGATGTAAAGTTCTGATAAAAACCTTTCAATCCTAATTGGAATGCTTCACCTCGAATGGGAATTGAATTTCCCAATTTACTATAATTTCCAAGGGTTCGGTCTGTACCTGAAACAATCAAAATGTCAAAATAAAGTTGTAAAAACTCCCAATCAGAAAACAGACTTATGTTTGATGATATGATCGAATCTCCATCGGCACCAACTTCTTTAACATCCACTTCGCGCTCACGAGTGTGTTTGCCCCAAGTACCAAATTCTGTATATTGTAGTCCAAATGAAACCGAATGAAGATTGCCATACTTTATCCCAAAACTGTGGCGACGATGGTGACTTTTTTCATACTGAGGTGCCTCTGGCCTAAGTAAAACGGAAAAAAAACGTTCTTTATCAAATAAGGGATAACCTTGGTATCGATCCCATAAAAATAATTGAATCGATAATTCTGAACTTGGATTCGTTTCAACAAAAATTCCTTCCCCTCCATCAGAATACGTTGAAAAAGATTTTGGCTTAGATAGATGTTCCTTTTTGCCGACACCAATATTTGATAATGGGGTTTTATACATTAAATAGTTGTTCTTTCCAAAATAAAATGAATTTGTGCTGTCATTCCGATTGAGAACCAATTGGGCATCCAATTCCCAATTGAATTTTTCATACTCATTTTTATCTTTAAACTTTAAGGCGACCATTTGGCCTGACCTACGAAACAAATAACTTTCTTCTTGGAATTCGCCAGCTCTGTTTCCCAAATCTAATGACCAACCAGGAGGTTTGAATGGTTGTTTGGTATTTTTTTCAATCCATTGTATTTCATAACCAAGTGTAGAAAACTCAAGACTCACCGAGTAGAGCGAACTAATTTCGCCGATAGGCAAACATAGAGACAAAACGAGCGTTAGTTTTCTCAAAACTATCTTCATTCCGAATATATTTCAAAATCATTAGGATGGGTGCCTGTTTTACCAAGTTTCAACCAGAGGAATTCCCCCGTTGCTGTGGGAATTTTAAAACTAGAATACGACTCAGGGTGACCAAACGAAGACACTAGAATTTGCAATTGCCCTATTTGTTTTTTTAATTGGATGGATTCAAGTGCACTGATACCGTTTCCAATCGTTTGCGTAGAGGAGATTGTGACTAATAAATCATTGGAAGTTTGGAATAATGGAAAAAACCATTCACCTCCGTCAGGATCAACAATCCACATACACTGATTCGGTAAAATTTCATCAACATTGTATAAAAACTGTTCTCCATTTTTTCCACGGGGCGATAGATCTGGAAATCGATTTTGGTATGGGACCAAACGATCTGAACTTGTCTCATCTTCTATCAGATAATCAGATACTTTTCTGATTTGAATGGATCTGTTACAAACGTAAACCCATTCGTTTTGGCTTGTTTGCGGATTGGGAAATATTGCCTCAATTTTCAGATCTAAATTTTGATGGATAAAACTTTTTTGGAGTTTCTCCGAAGGTTTATAAAAATAAGAATAAACAAGTTCTTCTGGATAAAAATTTTCACTGATATCTGTTAGCTGAAACAAAAAATCATTCACTTTTTCCAATGTTTTAGTCTCTTTCAAACGATGATTTCCCAATTGAAAACTATTTGTTAAGTCTGTTTGAATATTGGTTTGAAATTTAAGCTCATTCGGTATCTTATAAACTTCCAAAGACGGTACTTTCATTAAACCAGGAGCAATATTCGACTCTGGACAATTAGGTGATGGCTCTAATTGAAAAGAATGTAGAAAAGGATCTTCATTTGGGATAAAGGAAGTATACTTCAGCTGAGGATAAATTTTATCCACACTGCCAAAAAAAGTAACTTCGCCTCCAGTCAATTGCGAACTATATTGCAAATTCATAGGCATTGTAATAAGCGCAAAAGAAGGCAATAATAAAGATGAAGTGGGAAAACAAGGAGATGAATTTGTAACCAATGTTTCAAATTGAATTCCTTTCTTTTTCCAAAATACAAAAGTTTGGTCATGACTTGTCAGAAACTGAAAATATCCTTCGCTAGCAGGCAAAAATTCCCAATCCATAAACTGATAAGAAAAATTTGCACCAAGGAGACGAATCTGTGAAAATAAAATCTCTGCGAGATTACTTCCTAACCAAGGTGTTTGGTTTTCACCTGTGACTCCTGGACTCAGATAAAAACCCCGATCCAACATGGTTAAATTTGCATTCAAATTGGAATGCGGTACAGGTAATGAATTTTTTCCAAATAAAAACGAATGAGAATAAATTTGATTTCGATTACTTAAAATAAAATAATTTTGTTTTGGTAAAAAATGATAGTACGCGCCTAGCTTTCGTTCGCTCAAAAGGAAGGGAGGAATGTTAAAAAGTTTACCTGGAACGGAATACGGTTTTTGAATCGTTTGTAAACCCCAACCAGTCCATAAATCAGTTGTAAAAACATAAATTTCATTTTGCAAAATGATCCTCTCTTTCGCAGAAAGAGGATACACTGTGTCACTAATCGTTATTTCTAAATTGGATAAATCACAATCGTATCCAATGTTTTGAAACTCAAAAAAACTTGGAATTTTTGGATTTTCAGAATTACCTGGATAAAACTCAGTAAAATCAATATCCTCCACCTTACACCCAGGATATGAAGTAGCAATAAACTCTGTTCCATTCGGAACACCTGGATTTCCGCAAAACATTTCCTTTGTTTGAATGTATTGGTACAAATTATTGCAAGAAACGGTCTTTCTCTGATTGGCGAAATATTCTTCATTTTGTTTGAAAGTATAATTAAGTTCGGGATTCCAATCTTTACCCAAACGAAATCGGCCAGGTTTTCCAACCTGGGATAGAATATCAGTAGGTATAGAGAGCCCACCAAGAAGGGGATTGTCTGTCAGGATGACACTAGCCTTGGGTAGTATGATTTTAAGACGACTAACATCCTTTTGTAAATCATACCGTATACCAACTCCCCCTTCTTCGGGAACCCATTCCAATGATTCTATATTTGGGCATATGATCCGATCCGTTGGATTCGACCATTCCATATAACGACTCAAAGTCGAATCGGCATATCGATACGTCTCAGAAAGTATCATATCCTCTGGCAGGCATTCATCCAACCAAGTTTGGTTTTGTTCATTAAGTTGATTTTGAATGGGTTCAAAATCGGGACAAAAAAAAGTGAAACTCAGGAGTTTTTTTTGAGAAATTACATTTGGTAAAAACCGAGAAAATAGAAGAATTTCGCATTGATTCCCTTCCCATTGGATGATCTCCGGATGGATTGTTCCAAACGTTTGGAAGGAAATGCTGTCCAAGAACTTCTGGGATTTCCAAACATAAACTGGTTCCTTTTTTGCTGGATTGGTTTTAAGCCACTGACTAAAGTTAAGTGTTCTTACCTGCCAGTCTTTACCACCAAACGATTGCGAATGAGAAAAATTGAGTGGTCCATCTAGGTTTTCTAAAGCTACTTTCCATTCTTTCTCCCAAACTTCATTTTTTTTAAAACATATCCGAAATTTTCCACCAAGCTCATTTTGGTATAAAAAATTGGGTAAAGAATGTATACAATAATGATCGCCAAAAGATTGGTACAAACTGTCCAAAACTTCTGAATTAGGATCGGATGTTTCCCCGTAGCTAAATTCGAAACGAGGGCTGTCTGTATAAACATCAGAAACTAACCCAAAAAAGTTAGAATTGTCCGATTGTTTACAAAAACAAAATACGAACACTATTACAAAAAAAAATGTATGGAACAGATACTCCCTCTTCACGCTTAGGTGAGAGTGAGAATATTTAACTTGGTTCGGATTTTTTTTGGTTTTTAATTGATTGTATGATTTTTTCGGCAAGAACTCTGCCAATTCCTGAAACTTGAGTGAGTTCTTCCAGATTGGCATCTTCCACTTTTTTTTTGGATTGAAAGTATCGCAAGATATTCTTCCGCCTAACAACACCAATATCTTTCACATCATCCAAAACAGATTTTAATGTTTTTTTCTTACGCAAATTGCGTTGGTATGTAACTCCAAATCTATGGGCTTCATCTCGAACCATACGCAAAAGCCTCATCATTGGGGAGTTGATATCAAAACTATAAGGATCTTTTTCACCAGGAAAATAAATTTCTTCTCTTTTTTTAGCGAGTCCTACCATCGGAATAAAACCCAAATCTAGTGCAATTGCTGCCTCGCAGGCTCGTGTTAGCTGGGTTAATCCACCGTCAATCACAATGAGATCCGGTAAGGGTTCGTTCTCATTCACAAGATGACTGAGCCTTCGGGCAATCACTTCATGCATCATACCTGGGTCATTTATACCTTCATAACCTCGGATTTTATAATGTCTGTACCCCGCCTTATATGGTTTTCCTTCTACAAACATAACACCACTCGCAACTGGGAGAGAACCCTGGAAATGGGAAATATCGTAACATTCGATTGATCTTGGCAAGTTTGGCAGTTTTAATTTTTCTTGCAATTCTCGCATAGCAACTGATTGGTCGCAAAGTTTGGTAGCAAGTATTCGTTCAGTTAATGACAACTCCGCATTTTTCTCAGCAAGCCGTAATAATGATTTTTTTGGTCCCCCATCAGGAAACTTCATTTTTAAAGAAACACCGAATTTCTCTAGTATGGTTTCAAGTAGTACATCATAATTTCCTTTTGCAGAACTTGGTAAAATAACAGTTGTTGGTAATAAACTCACGTTCAAATAATAATCTCGCAGAAATGATAAAAACACTTCTACGTCGTCTGAATATGTCAAACCAGTGAGAGGAAAGGATTTTTTATTTTCCAATCTTCCACCTCGCACTTCGAGGATCACAACTTGGCCATCATTCTCTCGTTTTGCGATTCCTAAAATATCCTCATCACCGCCATCCAAACTAACGACAGTTTGCTTTTCCCTAATTTGGACAATTCTTTCGATCCTTTGTTTAATATAATGTGCCCTTTCGAATTCCATTTTTTCAGAAGCTTCGACCATCGATATACGAAGCGACTGAACAAGTTTTTCCTTTTTACCCTCTAAAAAACTCAATATCTGCGATATCAGTTCTGAATAAACTGACTCTGGCACATTTCCTTGGCATGGCCCAAGGCACCGACCCATATGAAAATTTAAACAAGGACGTGCTGGTTTCGCAAGTGGAAGTTTTAATTTTGTTTTACGAACAGGAAATATACGATGGATGAGTTCCAAACTATCTCTGGCAGCTTTCACATCGGTGAATGGACCAAAATACCTATCCCCATTGTCTTTTATTTTTCTTGTCAAAAATACCATCGGATAACTTTCGCTTGTCGATACACATAAAAATGGATATCTTTTGTCGTCTTTTAACCTAACATTGAATTTAGGATTGTACTTTTTTATGAGAGTGGCTTCGAGAAGTAACGCCTCTTTTTCGGTTCTCGTTGCGATCCAGTCCAAATCATACAACTCAAAATGTAAGGCTCTCGTTTTACTATCTTTTTGGTTTGGATTTAAATAGGATCTCACCCTCGATTGGAGTTTGAGTGCTTTTCCAACATAAATGACAACACCTTCCGCATTCTTCCAAATGTAACACCCAGGTTCTGAACCCAGATTTTTAATTTTTTCTTGAATTGTTTTAATTACAAAAGGATCTCTCATGGTTTGGTTTCGCGGGAATTTTACGTTTACAATAATTAGACAATTTGTATCCCTAATGTATGGAAATGCGCAAATTGATCAAATTTATAATTTTTGGTCTGGAAGGTTTTAACTACGGCTTGGCCGTTCCTATTTTACTCGCTTATATCTACTTTTTTACAGAATGGACAGGTGACGAATTTAAAATCATTCTGATTTCTGCCATTTTGGCCATCTTTTTCATCGTCATTTCCTTTTGCGTATTTTACAAAATTCGTTTTTCTCCTGTCTTAAAATCGGAAAATCCCGACTGTCCTCCGTCCACGAAAAAAAAAGCATATTATTGGTTGGAACGAATTTCACAAGCAAGTATGTTGGATTTGGTTCTCCGGTATGTTGTGGCTTATTTGTTCATTGCTCTCATCATGAACCTTTATTTCGGCAAAAACAATTTTGTTCTCCTAAGCGAACTTGGCCTTGGGATTTGTATCAACATCACCTTTACCATTCTTTTTATTTCTGTTTATTTTGGTTATCTTGAAAAAAAATTCAATATAAAAGGAATTCTCATCCATTTAAGACCTGAAAAAAAAGGGACACTCAATAATAAAAAACTTTCTCGAACTCTCGGTTACCAAACCGTTCTTTCATTTTTGTCCGCAATTTTAATATTATTTGTCATCAACTACAGGTTGAACTACAAACAAGAACTCGAACTAATCAATGATTCAATGAAAGAATCGGTCATCGGTTCAGAATCACTCTTGCGATTAACACTTGTCGATTTTCGGGACAAACTCACCCAATCCATTTTCGGTAAAAACACACTCAGAAATTTCATCATTGCTCGCGATGAAAAAAATATTCAAAAGGCGCTCGAGGAGATTCAATTAAAAAGTACGAACCACGCCGTAGAATCATTGTTTTTCTATAACCCAAGTCAAAACATATACATTTCAACGACTAACTTTGAACGCACAAAAACAGGAAATATCTTTTATATTCAAGATGACGACCTAGCAAAGGTTGGACCAATTCGTCATTCTTCAATCATATCACAAAACTCAGGCGACTTGGTTTCTCCATACACTTTGCCAGTTTATAACAACAATAATGTGTTTATCGGATACGTTGGCGGCTTTTTAAATATTGGAAAATTATCATCGTTTGTACTTGGGAATATTAAACTTGGGAACTCTGGTAAAGTTGGATTATTTGATGGAGATGGGACAATTGTATTTTATTCAGATAAATCCAAAATTGGATCTAATGCTAAAACAGTAGAAACTTTTAAAATTCCTTTCGAAAAGGACGAGTCATTAAAATTCATAGATACCGCAGAGGATAATATTCCCAAACGATTGTTTTATGTTCGAAATCCAGAATTTAATTATATTATATATTCCATTTTTGACATCACAGAACTATACGAAAAAACTCTATCTAGTTTGTTTACTACTCTCACAATTTCTCTTTTTATAGTTTTTGTGATTGGCTTTATCACAATACTCGTAATTGACTCAAAACTAAGGCCACTCGAAACCATTAAGGCGAAAATCAGCGAAATGGTAAAAGGCAATTTAAAAGAAAATTTTGAAGAACCTTCAAGGGACGAGGTCGGAAATATGGCACAAGCTATGTCCGATTTTCAAACCAAACTTTCTACGATTGTTTTTCAAACCCAAGACGTTGCGAAGGAATTAAAAAACAAAAGTTCCGATATTTATGAATCCATGTTATCACTTTCTGATGCAGCTCAAAGCCAAGCTGCAAGTTCTGAAGAAATTTCTGCTTCCATCGAAGAGATCACAGCAGGCATCGAAAATGTGGCGAGGCGTTCTGAAACACAAGCATTCACTCTTGTATCACTCATGAAAAAAATGACCGAACTCAACCAAGCAGTTTCCGAAATTGATATTAGTTTCCAAAATGCAGACAAAAAAGTAGAAAAAATAACGAATGATGCGAAGGACGGTGAAAATTCGTTAAATGAAATGAAACGTTCGATGGATAAAATTTATGAGTCATCAACTGAAATGTCGAGTGTTGTCGAAATCATCCATACAATATCAGAACAAATCAACTTACTTTCGTTAAATGCAGCAATTGAGGCAGCTCGTGCTGGTGCAAGTGGGAGAGGATTTGCGGTTGTTGCTGACGAAATTTCAAAACTAGCAACAAAAACTGCCAACTCAATTGATGAAATAGAGAATCTCATCAAACAAAACGAAGGTGAAATTGCCCAAGGACAAACTAAAATTGACCAATCCATCGCGATCCTGAGTGGCACTATCCTTGGTGTGAGCCAAATCAATCAGATGACCAAAGAAATTCGCAGTGTCGTAAAAAGACAAATTGAAACAAACGAGGAGGTCAATGAAGGTGTGGAACAAATCAGAGAACTTTCAGATATGATAAAAGAAGCTACCGAAGAACAAAAAATGGCCATGCAAGAAATCAATCGTTCGATTTCCGAAATCAACAACCATGCACAAACGACAGCGATGTCGAGCGAAGGCACAAAATCAAATTCACAAGAAATGAATTATTTAACTGAAAATCTACGCAAAGAGATCAATTATTTCAATGTCTAAGTCAAAAAACCAAACGCCACTCAAAACCAAACTCCTATCAATTATCATTCCACTAACAATCGGTTTTCTATTGTCTTGGGTGATAAAATCATACATCCTGATGCCTATGGAAATAAAAAACGATTTTATGGAACCCACTTTAAAGAAGGGCTCAACTGCTTACATACTGCGAATGTTTCGCACTAAAAATTTAAGTATCGGAGATGTGGTACTTGTCAGGTCCAATCTAAAAGACCAATATGTTTTAGCACGAATCGTTGGTAAACCTGGCGACCAAATACTTGTGCAAAAGAGAATTGTCTACAGAAACGGCGAACCATTGGACGAACAAAATTTCCCAACGAATAAGAATATTTTTTTTGCAGTGATGCCTCCCGGAAAATCAGATATGGATGAAATGCCAAAAACAACCATTCCAGAAAAAAGTTTTTTTTTACTTGCTGACAACACAGAAATCGGTTTAGATTCAAGGATTCTTGGACCCATCAAAGAATCGATGATTGTTGGCAAACTATGGTAGAACAAAGTATAGAAGATTGGTATAAAATATTCAAACGTAGTTTTTTATTTTTAGGAATTTCGCTTTTAGTTTCGGGTATTATTTTTTTATTTGCATTTAACTGGAATGAGTTGCATCGTTATGTAAAACTTTCAATCGTTTTAGTCGCATATGGGCTTTCTAATATACTATATCTCGTATTTAGAAACAACTCCCTGCTCAAAGAGAGTTTACTCGTGGTTATATTCTTTTTGACCGCCACAGTGTTTTTTGTGTTTGGACAAATTTACCAAACAGGAGCAGACGCTTATGATTTGTTTTTAGGCTGGCTCATCTTTACCTTTGCACTCAATTTTTTATCCACTAAGGGGGTCATTTGGGGGCTCTGGTTGGCACTTGGCTTTTTTACCCTTTTTCTATTCACTGACCAAGTTTATGTGGGCGAATCGGAAGCCCTTTTCTATCTAATTTTAGGTCTTGTTTATTCAGGAATTCTTTCCGCTTATGAAAGGTATATTCCTTCAAATCACCCATCCAAACCCTGGTTTGGTGGTTATACTGTTGTTATCATTTTGACTTTGTTTTTTATTGGTTCCTTATTTGTAAATAACGGTTATGGATTTTTGAAATTGGGTAAAGATTCTACCTTTCTCCCTTTTGTTTTCCTTCCAACGATCCTCGGTTTGTTTTTCTATTTTTACCGTTACCGCAAACCTAAACTAGTAAACCTGACTATCATTCTAATCTTCATTTTATTTTACGTGAACAATCGCCTCTATTCTGTCGAGGCTAGTTTGGATTCTGGTTTGTTTCTCCTTAGTTTTTTATTTACGATCGGTTATACGGTCTTTTGTATCCAATACCTGCTTAAATTCAAAAATTCTTTGGAAGCGGAAACCTAAAAAATGCAAACAACACCATGGTATATTTTGGTCTTAAGTTTTATAGGTTCTGTCCTTTCTGGATTATTTTTTCTATTATTTCTAGGGCTTTCGAACCTATTGGATTCGCCGATTTCTAATTTAGGGTTTGGTTTTGTGATCTTAGTACTCACAAGTGTTGTTTCTCATAAGGAAACAAACAATCAAATCCTAGAACCAGTTTTGTTTTCGTTTGCCAACCAAGCACTGCTTCTTTTTTTATTTGGTGTAAATGAATTGTTTAACCCGTCTACAACGAGTTTACTATTTACCATTCTCTTCTTCCAATTGACTCTGTTTTTACTTTTCAAAAACAATTTGCAAAAATTTTTCACCTTACCCAATATTTTCCTATGTTTGGTTGCCTTACTCCTTGAATGGGACTTTAAAAATTTTTACCCCATCCTCACCTTTCTCGCAGTATTCATATTTCTCTATTTGGCTTATGCAAAAGAATTTCCGATAGAAACTCGTAATTTACGGATCCCAGCTTCTATTTGTTTTTTAGGTCTTTATAGTTTTTCGGATATCCCACTCCAAGTTGCCACTGAATCAAAAATTGCCAGTATCGTCATTCTAGTAGTGGCAATCTTTTTTGTTTTACACCAGACAATTACAAAACAATCGAATATCAAAATAACCATTCTTTGGTTTGCCCTAATTCTTTTTCTCTTTGCGCCGACATTCCAAACACCTGGTATACTTGCATCTGCTCTGGTATTTTTTATAGGAATCAAATTGCAGGAAAAAATTTTACAAGTTTTATCCGTCATTGCTTTATTTGCTTATTTTGTAACAATGTATTACCAAATGGAAATCACTCTACTTCATAAGTCCTTGTATATGTTGGGTTCAGGTTTTCTCTTTTTATCTGCATTTGTACTAATGGAGTTGTATGAAAGAAGACAAAAACGTATCTAAATTACAGATCGCAAGTTTACTCGTAAGTTTTTTACTCTTCGTAGGCTTCATCGTTTCACAAATTCTTTCCAAGGAAAAAATTAGAAACGAAGGCACTCTTGTTTTTTTGCCACTAATGCCCGTAGATCCCAGGTCACTATTCCAAGGTGATTATATGATCCTCCGCTATAATTGGGACAATTTGCTAAATAAGGCCGACTCGAATGCTCCCAAACGAGGTTGTCTGGTATTTACCATCCAAGAACAAATACTAACTCCGGTTCGCCTGCAGAAAGATAGTCAACCACGGGCAAAAGGTGAACACTGCATTCAATTTTTTAAGTCATCTTTTGAAATCAAAATTGGTGCCGAGTCATATTTTTTCCAAGAGGGTGAGGCAAATCTATATGCAAATGCAAAATTTGCGGGCATTCGTTTTATAAAAGAGGCTAGTTCTTTTGACAAACTGCTTGTGGGTTTGTATGATGAAAAGAAAAACCCTATCGAACCATCCAAATTCTAATGAACGATATTGACTCGTCCATAAAACAGATACTAGATGAGGAGTCTGCAAAAAATGCACATTCTTTGGCTAAACTTAGAATTTTAGGTTCTGGTGTTTGGCTTCTACTTTCGCTTTACTTTGGTTATGTGGTTGGAAGACTTGATTGGGCAAATCCCATTCCTTTCCTTGCTTTGTATGTGATTCTTTCTATTTTTATCTATTTACTCACCAGAAAAGGAACAAAATACATTCAGTTCTTAACTTGGTTCACCATCATCATTGATTTGTTTTTTATTTTTTTTAGTACAAAAGCCTCTGTGGCAGATGCACCATATCCAATGTATGCTCCTGGTTTTACATTGGCCATGTTTTTACTTTTTTTACTCCCCATGATTGGGGGTTCGAGTGTTTACCCAAGTATTTTTGGATTCATACTCACTTTTGTTTTTGTCACAATCCTAATGTCTGAAGTGGGCATTTTATTTCCTGTTTGGGTGGGGAGTACGGGGCTTGTTATTTTTTTTTCCTGTTTGGTTTCCATCCAAATTGGCAAACGCCCCATCCGCGTGGCCACAGAATACGAAAGGGAAAAATCGAAACGCAAAGAACTTTCTCGCTATTTTTCGCCCACAGTGGCAGATAAAATCAGTAACCAAATCCAATCGTTTGATACGGCTGAGAAAAAGGAAGTTACTGTTTTATTTTCAGACATACGCGGATTTACTTCACTCTCAGAATCCATGCAGCCAGAAGAAGTAGTACAATTTTTAAATGAATATCTTACCATTATGGTTCATATTATTTTCAAAAACGGAGGAACCTTGGATAAATTTATGGGGGATGGAATCCTTGCCTACTTTGGTGCTCCCCTAAAACAAGTTGATCATGTAAAACTTGCCGTACAAACTGCACGTGACATGTTCCTTGCTATGAAAGAGTTAAACAATGTTCGAGAATTGAGAGGAGAATCCAATTTAGAAATCGGAATTGGCATTCATTCAGGAAATGTAATTTTATGTGATATTGGTTCTGAACAAAGGAAAGAACACACCATTATAGGAGACACTGTGAATTTAGCATCTCGGTTAGAAAGTAAAACCAAAGAGCTTGGGGTGAGCCTACTTGTGTCGGAGTCTGTAGCTGACCAAACAAAACAAGAATTCAACTGGATAAAAATAAAGGAACCGCTAACAATCAAAGGGAAAAAAGAAAAAATCCAAACTTACACTTTGGATTGATCCAAATCATCGAGGAGGATCTTTCCAATACAATTTGCATGGAAAGGCAAATTTGCTTCAAAAAAATGGAGAGGCCGTAGGTTTGGCCTTACGTCTGACCCAAGGATTCCAACCAAGTTCCCAACTGGCTTCGACTAGAATGATTCTAAATTTTTTAGAAGGATCCCTCGTGAAATTGCCTGGGGCATTTCCGACCAAAAAGGGAAGTTCTTAGCCCCCTAAATACCAAACGTAAAATGAGTGACAGCCACCCCGAATCGGAAATTCTGTTATTCAAAATCGTTTCCCATCTATATAGATACGAACTTCTAGGAGAATTTCATGGTTAAAATCGCAATCAATGGTTTTGGTCGCATCGGTCGACTTGTACTACGTTCTGGAATCAAAGATCCCAATTTAGAGTTTGTCGCCATAAACGACCTTGTCACCCCAGACAATCTTTCTTATCTTTTTAAATACGATTCTACCCATGGCCGCTTTGACGGCGAAGTTTCCCATACCGACAACGAAATCATCATCGATGGTAAGAAAGTAAAAACTTTCTCCGAAAGAGACCCAGAAAAACTCCCATGGAAAGAACTTGGAGTGGACTTTGTCATCGAATCCACTGGCCTTTTCACTGACAGAGTGGGCGCAGAAAAGCATATCAAAGCGGGTGCCAAAAAGGTTGTGATCTCCGCTCCCGCAAAAGACAAAGACATCCCTACCTTTGTGATGGGTGTGAACCATGAAAAATACAACCCGTCCGTTGACCACGTGGTTTCCAATGCATCTTGTACCACAAACTGCCTCGCTCCGATCACGAAAGTCGTACTCGACAATTTCGGAATCGTGGAAGGGCTTATGACAACCATCCATGCCATGACGGCAACCCAACCCACTGTGGACGGACCTTCGAAAAAAGACTTCCGAGGTGGACGCGGTGCTGCACAGAACATCATCCCTGCATCCACTGGTGCTGCGAAAGCGGTTGGGCTTTGTATCCCTGAAGTGAATGGTAAACTCACTGGAATGTCCTTCCGAGTTCCCACTCCCGATGTCTCGGTTGTGGATCTCACAGTGCGCACTGAAAAACCCACTTCCCTCGCTGAAATCAAAAAGAAAATGAAAGAAGCAAGTGAAGGTTCCATGAAAGGCATTCTCGGTTACACGGAAGATATGGTCGTCTCCAACGACTTTTTGGGAGACATCCGTTCTTCGATCTTTGATGCAGACGCATGCATCGAACTCAATTCCACTTTCTTCAAACTCGTGTCTTGGTACGACAACGAGATGGGTTATTCCAACCGTGTTGTGGATCTAATCCGGTACATGGCGAAAAAAGCATAAGATGAATTTACCTTTACTGGAAGAACAAGATATTAAGGGCAAACGAGTTTTCGTACGAGTCGATTTCAACGTACCCGTCGAAAACGGAAAGGCAACTGATGTCACGCGAATCGAAAAGACCATCCCCACAATTGACCTCCTCTTAAAAAAAGGAGGGAAGTTGATTTTGGGAAGCCATTTGGGTCGCCCCAAAGGTGGAGTTGATCCCAAGTATTCGATGCGCCCTGTGTTTGATGCACTGCAATCCCTCACGAAGGCTAAGGTATATTTTTCTGAATCTGTCATTGGAGCCGACGCTGTAAAAATGGCAAAGGATCTAAAAGAAGGAGAAATTCTACTTTTAGAAAATCTTCGTTTCCATAAAGAAGAAGAAGAAAATGCACCTAGCTTCTGTAAGGAACTCGCCAAACTAGCAGAAGTTTATGTGAACGATGCCTTTGGAACAGCCCACCGCGCCCATGCCTCGACGGAAGGCTTAGCCCATCTACTCCCTGCATTTGCAGGTCTACTCATGCGCAAAGAAATTGAGATGCTTGGCGGCCTTCTCGCACGTCCGGAACGACCCTTTGTTGCCATCGTGGGTGGATCCAAGGTCAGTTCCAAATTTGCCATCCTTAAAAATCTTTTGGATAAGGTGGACTACCTCCTCATTGGTGGGGGCATGTCATACACCTTCCTCAAATCAAGAGCTGTTCCCATTGGGAACTCACTTTTCGAAAAAGAATTTGAATCCCAAGCCTTCCAACTCATTGACCGAGCTGGTGTGCAGGGTGTCGACATCCAGATTCCAACAGATCATATCATTGCTGACAAGTTTGAAGCAAATGCCAAAACCAAATCGGTGGATAAAATGGGAATTTTGGATGGTTGGATGGGGATGGACATTGGTCCCAAAACCATTGATACATATTGCAAAATCATTAAGGATGCCAAAACCATTCTTTGGAATGGACCTATGGGTGTCTTTGAGATGGACAAATTTGCAAAGGGAACCCTCGAAATTGCAAAAGCAGTGAGCAAGTCCAAAGCAAAGTCTGTTGTGGGTGGTGGGGATTCCATCGCTGCCATCAACAAAGCTGGTGTTGCTGACAAAATCACACATATTTCTACAGGTGGGGGTGCGTCTTTGGAATTTTTAGAAGGACGATCTCTCCCAGGTGTGGAATGTTTACTCCCAAAGGAAAGGTAGGATTATGAGAAAGAAGATCATCGCTGGTAACTGGAAAATGAATTTGCGTTTGGAGGAAGCCAAGGCCATCGCACGAGGCCTTGTGTCCGCTGCCAATTCCTCTGAGTTTGAGGTGATGGTCTTCCCATCTGCTTTGCATTTAGAGTCGGTTTCTGCCATTGCAGAAGACTCTAAACTCACCGTGGGAGCACAAAATGCCTACCAATCAGGTCTCACTGCCATGACGGGGGAGATTTCGCCAGACCAATTGGCAGAACTTGGGATTTCTACAGTCCTCGTAGGGCATTCCGAAAGAAGGCAGTTCCTTTCTGAAACATCTGAGTTTGATAATGAAAAGATTCAGTTTTTTCTCAAATCTGGGCTTCGAGTGGTTTACTGCGTGGGCGAAACCTGGGCGGAACGCGAAAAAGGAAATACGTTTACTGTTCTTTCTGACCAAATCAAAAAAGGATTGAGAGACATCACCAGTGACCAATTCCAGAACCTAGTCATTGCGTATGAGCCAGTATGGGCGATTGGAACAGGCAAGGTTGCAACCCCGGTGGAAGCAGAAGAAGCACATGCCTTTCTGCGGAAAGAAATTGCAGGGCTCTTTGTTTCTGCAGACAAAATCGCTGAATCCATTCAGATTTTATACGGTGGTTCCGTAAAACCAGACAATTTGGCGTCTTTACTTGCGAAACCAAACATCGACGGTGGTCTCGTTGGTGGTGCTAGTCAAAAATTAGATTCATTTTTAGGGCTCTTAAAATAAGGTAACAATATGGGATTTTTTGTAGGTACAGTACTCACACTTTTCATTCTTTTATCACTCTTTCTCATCTTACTTGTGATGATCCAAACAGGCAAAGGCGGTAGCGCTGGTATGCTTGGTGGTTCCACAGCCAGCCAATCGGTATTTGGTGCCTCCACAGCCGATGTGATGACCAAAACAACCCGGGTAGTAGCGGTTCTTTTTATCGTTCTTTCCCTTCTACTTTCCTTTTTGTTTGCCAAAAAGGATGAGGTGATGGTTCCAGATGTTGAATCTTCTTTGGAAGCTCCTTTGGAAACAGATGGATCAGCTTCAGAAGTTCCTTCTACTCCTTAGTATTTTTCCCGTTTGCCTCTTTGCTGAGGCAAACATATCCGAAAAAGAAAAAAATTTAGACAAAGAAATTCTCTCTCTTTATCGTGATCTGACACAAGCGAGAGAACTTCTAGGTTATGCGGAAGTACAAATCCTACCAGCCAACACAACCTTAAGTTTCATCGGTAATTTCCCCAACCGAACTGGCCTCCGTATTCGAAAGTACAAAATCCAAACCGATGGTCATAACAAAGGCAAGGTGAAACAATCCGAAGAAAAATCGCTCTTACTCGAATTTAATGGTTCAGTTTTATCAAAAGTTGAAGTTTCAGTGACAACGGAAGATACCGACATTGAACAAAAAACTAAAACTAAAATCATTGATTCAACACCTTTGGATGAAAACCTAAACGATATTTTACTCAGTTTTTCGGGACTAGACGGAGAATCGTCATTTCCCCTTTCTGAGATGCCTAACGACATCGCAAAACAAGAAAGAAATAATTTCAAAAAAGACTTTTACATAAAATTTTTACTAGATTTTCATTCCCAAATTTCTTCAATTCTCGCCTTACAGAAAACAGGTGGAAATAAGAATCAGAAATCAATGATGAGACAACTAAATAAATCTTTGGGTTACTAGTGTTGTCACCTAATGATCCTGAAAATTTTAGTAGTGCAGCTGAAAAAGTTGCAGAAAAGGCAAGGGAGTTAGAAGCGATTTATGATGTAGTCCAGGATCCATTGGTTCTCATTGATTCTGAATTTAATATCCAAAGAGCAAACCTTGCAACCATAAGATTCGCAAAAAACTCACAATTCGACGAATTATTAGAACAGAAATGTTATCAAGTGTTATACCAAAGAAATGACATTTGTCCTTATTGCCCTCGCATAAACCAAAAACCCAAAGAAACAAAATTAGGTTCGCCCGTTTCGAGAGAAATTTTTTTCAGATCGGAAGAAAAAAAACAAACACTACAATTAGAATTTTACCCCTACCCTAAACAAGAAGACGAATATTGGATAGTGGAAAGAATTTCTGATGTTACCAAACAGAAAGAAAAAGAAGAAGATTCATTTCGTATGCGGAACCTCGCATCTCTAGGAATTTTAATCTCAGGTATAGCGCACGAATTAAACAACCCACTAACAGGAATTAGCTTAACACTTCAAAATCTACGTGCAAATTGGCAAAACCAAACTAAAGAACAAGTTGAAAAACGATTGGATATGATTAAAAACGATATTGCGCGGGCAGCAATCATCGTATCTGATATCATTTCGTTTGCAAAAAGTGACAAGGTAAAGGTAACTTTAGGAGACATCGTAGATACGATTCGAAGAGCAAAAGACACCGTAATTCGTTTGTATCCACATTTAAGTAAAAACATCCATTGGGAAATTACAAGCGAACAAGAATATCAATTTCCATTTCACCCAGGCAAAATGGAAAGATTGTTCATGAATTTATTTCGCAACTCACTGCAAGCCTTTGATTATAAACCAGGTGAGATTTCAATTGACCTTCGAAAAACAAAAAATTGGCTACACATCATCATTGAAGATAATGCAGGTGGCATCCCAGAATCCATCATACAAAAGATATTTGATCCTTTTTTTACAAATAATAAATCAGGAACAGGAACCGGCCTTGGTCTTTCTATATGTTATAGCATCGTAAAAGAACATGACGGTACAATTTCAGTGAAATCTATCGAACAAAAAACTAGATTCACCATCTCATTTCCACTCACTAATGAAACAACAGAGACTACACCATGAAACATTCAATACTCATCGTTGAAGATATTCATTCTATTCGAGAAGCAATCCTTGACCTACTTAGTACGAAATACAATGTATTTGGTGCAGAACATTTTGAAGAGGCTGCATGGTATTTGTCCAATGAAAAAATTGATTTAACACTAACAGATATTAGATTACCAGGTAAGTCTGGCATTGACGTGGTCAAACTCATTCAAAAAGAATTCCCTCATGTATTGTATGCACTTATGACTGCTTACAATATCAACGAATATATAAAATACGCAAAAGATTACCAAATTTGGAATATCATTCCCAAATATAGTTTTTTGGATATCCACTTAATAGAAGTTATGGTAGACAAACTTCTCTCAAAGGATATTTTCGGAATCCAAAAATATTTTAGTGCGGATTTTAAAATTATTGAACAAAATATAAATTCGGAATTTGAAGAAGCACCTTTAAATGGAATTTTATATAAACAGATTTGTTCTGATCAAGATCGTTCAATATTATGTGGAAAAATTTCAAAAAATTTAATCCAATTAGGTGCTCCCAAAGCAATCCAACAGGTTTTAGAGGAACTTACTTCCAATGCGATGATTCGCGCACCACGAACAGGTGAGGGCGAATATAAATACCAATTTGAGATACCATCCCACGATATGGTCGTTCCATTGGACAATATAGAACTTATGCCAGAGGATTATTTTCAGATTGGGTATGGTGCGACAGAAAGTACCATCTTTATTGTAGTAAGAGATCAGTTCGGCTCACTTAAAAAGGAAGAAATTTTACATAGATTAGACCGCCATATTAGTATCGATGATAATACTGGTTTTCCGAAAGGTTTGGAAGATAGCCACGGAAGAGGTTTATACATCTGTCGAGAAATTTCAGATCAATTGATCTTCAATATTGAGCCTGGAAAAAGAACAGAAACCATTGCAATGATCAACAGAGAAGGACGAACTGGTTTTAAATCCCTATCTATCTATGAAATTTAGAATATTTGAAATTGGAATAAATCGTTTTTAGATTCTAAATAAAACATATTTTCGGATTTACTAGCAAACATACGAATTGGCAATTCCAATTGACTCATTCGTTTGGTTCGCATTTGTTCTCCTCTTTCGTTGTAAAAAACGAGATCTGATTCATTTAAAACAGCAAACAAACCTTGTGCAGAAAACACCGTTTGAAAAACATTGCCTATTTTGTTTTTTTCCTTAGTCCAAAGAAAATCATCTCCATCGAAATAAATCAGTTTATCGGGAAGATTAAATAAAATAGAACCTGAATTAGAAGTAGCAAAATAAATTTTATGCGGATAAAAACCTGGGAATTCTTTCGTTAGAATAATTTCACCTTTCTCATCCAAAATAAGAATAAAGTCCTTATCTTGCAAAGAATAATGAATCGATACCAACTTTCCATTAGGTGACATCGCAAGTGATTTAAAAAAAGAATTTTTTATATCTTTTGATAAATCCAAAAAATATAATTCGTTCCCTTTTTCATCCAAACGATAAATTTCTCCGCCAGAAAAAAGTATAACAGCTCCTTTATTATTTGGATCAAATTGATAATCCGTCAAAAAACGACCGTTAATCTCACCTTTACCTACACCATTACCACTTTCATCCATTAAAAATACAGTATTATTGTCTCCAGAAAGGTACAAAATTGGAGAGGCAAATAAACCACTCCTTGGATAGGAATTGATTGGTTTTTTCCAAAACAATTCACCTCTTTCAGAATAATAATTCACTTCATCGCCAATTTTTTCGTATTCGAGATAACCTTTGGATAAAAGTGGAAACTCAACTAAATATTTTGTGTCTATGTCAGGATAACGGTTGTTTGCAAAGGAAAAATACTTACCATTTACTTTATAACCATTGAGAGTCTGGATTGGGTTTTCACCTTTTTTTGGAATTGGTGTTCCAAACCGCCCTTCTTTGTTCCACACCCAAGTTTCACGGATAGAAGGAACAAATTCTAAATTCACATTCAGACTAAAATAAAATAACACTAAAAAAACCAGACTAAACAAAATATGCTGTATCACAATTTATTTCCTTCCTTAAGTAATTTTGTCACCAAATAAATCGCAGTATTACTTGCGTTCTCTCGTATGCCTTCACGGTTTCCAGGAAACGAAAACTTATGTGATTCAACATAACCATTTTTTAAACTTATTCCAATCCAAACTGTTCCAACTGGCTTGTCTATTTCGCCTCCACCAGGACCCGCAATCCCCGTGATTGAAACACCAATGTCTGAATTAGTTTTATTAGTGAGATTTGTAGCCATCGACTCGGCGGTCTCTCGACTAACAGCTCCAAAGGTTTTTAAAATTTCATTCGGAACATCGAGTAATTTTTCTTTTAAGACATTCGAATAGGTTAAATATCCACCGATAAAATATTCACTGGAACCTGGCAAATCTGTAATTTTTTTACCAAGAAGCCCGCCTGTACAACTTTCCGCAACGGCAATCGAAAGTTTTCTTTCTTTTAAAGTTTGGTGGAGGTCGATAAAAACATCGTCAGAAATGATAGAATTGTATTGTGTTTCTAACTCTTGGATGATGGTTTCCAACTCGGAAAGATTCCTAGATTGAAAAATACATTTAATATAACCTCTGTTTGCAGTAACTCCCCACTCCATTCCATTTTGAAATAATGAACTTCTCGTTTCAATGAATTCCTTTTGAAAGAGCGACTCACCAATATTCCATAACCATTTCGTTTTTTGGTATAAATTTTCTCTCGGAAACAATCGTTTCAACTCAGGAACCAAACGTCGACTAAACATATCCTTCATTTCCGATGGAACACCGGGCATACAAACCAAATAAGAATTCGTTGCCAAAATCTCAATAAAGCCAACAGCAATCCCGACAGCATTGTTTAAAATGAATGTTTCCTCGGGAACATGGATCTGCCTGAGCACAACGGGTAAAATGTCTGCATAGGATTTTCCACGCGATTCATATACCTTTTGTAAACGAATTCGCGCCTTCTCGACGATCATCGATTTTTTGTTTTGTAATTTGAGTACAGTTTCTAAAGTGTAATCATCTTCTGTCGGACCAAGGCCTCCAGTCATGAGAACTAGTGTAACTTCCGTTTTTGCTTTTTCTTTTAATGAACTCAACTCTTCCAATATTAGTTTTGGATTGTCTGGTAATGTTAAAAACTTTGTTACCTTCCAACCCAGTTCGAATAATTCATTTGCAATCCAGCCAGAGTTTGTATCCAAACTCCGTCCTGCAGTGATTTCAGACCCAGTGGAAATGATGATAATGGAAGGATGTTCCACTAAGATTCTTCCTTTGACATCCTCTCAGGTGAGGAAATACCAAGCAATGAGAGACCATTTGCCAAAGCTATTTTTGTTACTAAAATTAAATATAGTAGAGTATCCTTTTCCAAGCCAACTTTTTCTTTGATTCGATTGTTTTTATGAGAATAAAACCTAGTGAATGACTTACTCAAAGATTGTAAATAATTTGTTAACCGATGTGGTTCAAAAGAAGTTGCCGCATCGAAAACTTCTTCTTGGAACCGAGAGACCCAAAATAACAAACGTGATCTTTCTTCGTCCTTTAAAAATTCCAAACCAATTTTCGTATCCCAGTCTGTTTGGCTTAAATCTTCATCTAACTCACGATATATGGAACAAATCCTAGCATGTGCATACTGCAAATAAAAAACAGGATTTTTATCACTTTCGTCTTTTGCTAAATCCAAATCAAAATCAAGTGGTGCATCTGAACTACGCATAAGGAAAAAATATCGTCCAACGTCTTTGGCATTCTTACCCAAGTAAGACATTAGATCCCTCATAGTCTGGAATATACCCAAACGTTTGCTCATTTTCACTTTTTCTTTATTTTCAATGAGGTTCACTTGTTGGGCAATGATCACCTTAAAATCTTCTTCCCTTTTACCAAAGGACAACATCGCACCTTTCAACCGCGCAATGTATCCATAATGGTCTGGACCCCAAATATCGATGACAGTATCAAAACCTCGATTGAATTTGTTTATATGGTAGGCGATGTCCGCCATAAGATAAGTTGGTCGTCCATCTTCTCTTTTGATCACTCGATCCTTATCATCTCCATAATTTGTAGATAAAAAGTGAAGTTTATTTTCGATCAATTTGATATCTTCAGGTTTTAAAAGATTAGAAATATTCTCAACATCACCTGATTCGTGCAAACTTCGTTCACTAAAAAAACGATTAAAATTCACTCCAAACAAGTTTAGATCTTCTTTTTGACGACTAAGATTATATTCGACCGAAAAACGTGACAGAAAATCGCAAGCACCATCCCAATCCTTGTTTTTCATCCAGTCTTCAATTTTTAATTTATTAGATTCTAATCCTATAAATTCTTTGGCAATATTCTTTATATATTCTCCGCGGTAACTTTCTTTGGGTAAAACATTCGTTTCGATTAATTCGTTTATTGACCTTCCGTCTTCTTCCTCTTGAAAAAGTAACGTTTCACCCAATAACTCTTTAATTCGTAAAAATACAGCAACCCCTAGTAAATAAACTTGGTTTCCATAATCATTTACATAAAACTCTCTTTCAACAGCATTGCCTAAAGTCTGTTGTAAATTTGTTAGTGCATCACCAAGCGCTGCCGAACGAGCAGATACAATGTTCATGGGTCCTGTCGGATTAGCAGAAACAAATTCAAGGATTATTTTTTTCGGATCATCTATATTCGCATAAACTAAATTAGGAAAAAAAGAATTTGTTATATATTTCAGTAAAAAATCCAAACTAATCCGGAAGTTAATGAATCCTGGAGGCGAAAAACTCACCGAACTAAAGATAGGTTTTCCTTCCAGATATGGAAGTATGGACTCAGCTATTTCTTTGGGATTTTTGTTAAAACTATTTTTATTTTCCAAAGCAAAAGGGGTTGAATAATCCCCAAATTTTTCATCTCGTGAGTATTCGATTCTGATTTTAAGATCTGTCAAATTTATATGATTTTGATCCTTATTTAAAAAACTTCCAATTGCTTGGGTAAGTTCGGTCAGTACAATTTGTTTTAAAAGTTCTTTCTGCTTCATATAATTTTATAATTCCATTTTTAATTTGGAGGATTTGTCCCATAATAAAAAACTAAAATGTTTATATCTCGATACGAAACTGGGAATATTTTCGTTTTCATTTCGCAGAACTGGTTCAAACTTCCTAAGGTTTTTTACAAGTTTTACTTCGAGTGTATTATTTGCTTTTGATTCTGATTTAATTAACAACTGCAATGTTGCAACCAAAACCGACATAGTCATGATCAAAAGTATTGTTTTCGTAAAAAAATTCATATATAACCAATAGTCCGATAAAATTCGAAATATAATTTTAATTCCTTTCCAAAAATATTACGGAGAAGCTGATTTAAGATCGCATCTCCTTCTTTGTATTCAAACTCCGTTGGAAAAGTTTCAATCACTTTGGAATATTTCCTAGATAACATTGTATGAAAAAGTTTCAATACAGGCAAATGATCTTTTGGAATTCCATGGCAGTCTGAGCACAAAAATTCACGGTGTTCTAATGAAAAGTAGGCCTGGCGCTTCTTCAAAACTTCTTCGCCGCAGGTGTGGCAAAAAAACTCTGTTGGGAAATGTCCTGTGTTCGTTAGAGCTCGCAGCTTAAAAAAAGGCAAAATTTGTTTTTGGAATCCAAATTCTGTAGCCCTTTCCAAAGAGCCAAGAAGCAATTGGTTTAAAAAGGGATGAAACTCAGCTTGTAAATATAGGTAGTCCGTCAATTCACACAAATACATTATAAACAACGTACCCATGTAAGTTGACTTTAATTCATCAAATCGGTTGACGAGTACAATTTCCTTTACGAATTTCCACTCTTGGTCGGGTTTATCATAAAAATCTAACTCAATTAAGGAACCAACTTCTGTGGCAGCGATTGGCCTACGTTTCGATTTACGAATTCCTTTTGTAATAAACGAATGACGGACATTAAATTCACCGGCCAAACTAATAAGCCGATCACTATCGCCAATATCTTTACTCGTTAAAACAATTCCACGTTCCTTTTTGATAGCCATCAGGATTCAAAAACTATATCCAAACATTCATCTTCTTTTCGCCTCATTGCAACAGCATCATCTTCAGATGTTTCATGATCATAACCAAACAAGTGCAAAATTCCATGGATCAGTAAGCGGTAAAATTCATCTACAACCGAATGACCAATTTCAGTCGCTTGTTTTCGGCAAGTGTTCACGGAAATAATAACTTCACCTAAAATTTGTATAGGGATCTGTGGAAATTCAGAATACAGAGGGAACGACAAGACATCTGTCGTTTTTTTTATACCCCGTCTCTCCCAATTGATTGTTTCGATGGTATGATCATCCACGAGAAATAATTGTAATTCAAGCGAGGATAAAAAACCTGGCGAAAGATATTTTAACACTTTTTCAATATTCAAATAAACTAAATCTTTATCAATTTCAGGAAATGGAACTTCAGAACTCCATTCTGTTGAAACTTCTAAATCATCATTCATTTTTTGGATTTCTTTTTGCTAGCCGCTTCCAAAGCCTTAGTTTCTTCTGGTTTCGGATATTTCGGTCTTTGGTGTAAACTCGAAAGTAGAACTTCTTTAAAACTAGATTTTATAATTTCTAAATCTCCAATGGTAAGGCCACTTTCATCCAATTGATTTTCAGCCAGTTTGGAATTTATAATTTTCCGAATTAGATCGTCCAAACTTTCAGGCGATACTTCATCTAAGGATCGTGATGCGGCTTCTAAAGAATCGGCAATCATAACAATACCCGTTTCTTTGGATTGTGGTTTTGGTCCAGGGTATTGAAAATCTTTTTTATTTATTTTTTTACGTGCAGAAGCAGAAATACTCTGCAATGCTTTATGATAAAAAAAGGCCATGGTTGAAGTTCCATGGTGTTCAGGAATAAAATTAATGATTTCACGTGGCAATCTTGCTTTTTTTGCCATTTCTATCCCATCTAACACATGATCTATGACTGTTTTTGCAGCTAATGCCGGATTGTCTTTATCTATATGTTCTGGTTTGGGAATTAAATGTTGATTTTCAACAAAAAATCCTGCATTCGGAATTTTACCAATATCATGAAAATAAACTCCCACGCGAACAAGCAACCTATCCAAATGTAAATTCTGTGCTGCTCTTTCTGATAAGGCGGCAACTAAAAATGTATGGGTATACGTTGAAGGTGCTTTTGTTAATAATTGTTGTAATAAAGGATGGCCAGTGTCCGCAAGTTCAATCAACTTAAAACGAGTTGGAATATTAAAAACATATTCATACAAAGGCAAAAGGAATTGAACTGCTGTAGCACTTGCAAAACCATTTACAAAACAAACGATAACCAACCTAAAAAAATTCGACCGAGACAAATCAATTAAAAATCCAGAATTCGTAGACACCCAAAATTCACGACCATCAAATAGATACCCGGCAGTTGAAATCAAAACCTGGACAAAACTAAGTAAAAAACCTGCCTTTAAAAAATCGATACGTTTGATAAGCCTTCTACCATATATCGAACTAACGACTGCTACAGTAAATGCCAACATAAATGAAGTTGGATTGTATCTCGAAGCAAAAAAAACAGTAAAAGAAAGGAAAAAACCGATTGCTATTGATAACTGCTCATCATAGACAAAACCAAGGAGTAAACACATCATCCCAATCGGAACAAATAGCCCGAAATAATAGACACTACTCCAATCACTATCATTTAAATAGAAAAACTTAGAAACAAAATATATGGCTAATACAACGATCCAAAGAGTGATAAAAATGATGAGATTACTTGAAAGATCGTTCAACCTGTTTGGCCGATAACGAATTAAATAGAATCCAACAATTACAATGAGTACACATTGGGAAATAAAAATGGAAATTATGGAAGCCAAGTTTGCCCTTGTGGCATACCGATTCATCATATCCAATTTCAGTTTGACCGAGGCAGAAATAACCTCACCTGACCTTACTATGATTTCGTTAGCTTGTATTCTACTTTTTTGAATGGGAACAGAACTACCTGCTTTTGACCTCGCAGCTTCCGTCTCTTCTTGGTTAAACGAACAAGCTGGATAAGAATAAATATAATACAGTCCAATGCGAGAAACGGCCTTTAAAAGATTTTCAGAAACATTGGGCAATTTTTCTTGAGCCAGCTTCTGCAATGTGTTCATAACAGGACCATCTTTATATATCTGAGATCTTGGAATGACAAGAGCACCTTCAATATTCGTAAATTGTCCTTGTGTTCCCAAATTTCGAACCTTTGCTCCAGATTTATCTAGCTCCTTAGCAAAAGGTAAATCTTCTTTGACAATACAATATTTCGAAAAAATTAAATTGGTATATTGTTGGATGAAGTTCTTTAACTTATCCTTTTTTGGATATTCGACAATGGCTGACAATTCTTCCGTTGTACGATTTCGCCAACGAGGAATCCGGTCGCGGATGACTGCAGGATTTAACCTTCCTTCGGCGACAATGACTTTCAAGGTTTCAATATCTTCAGACAGATTTATATCTATACCCATTGTCAAAATGGAAAAATCTTTATCGAACGAAAACGGCACCGCCGAATGCGCTTTACTTCTCTCTAGTTCCGTTTTTTCTACATCTTCGTATGAAAATTCTTTAAAAGACTGAATGGTCTCTGGAGCAATTTTTCCTTCCGAAAATGGTCCATCCGGATCCGTATTAACACGCGTTTGCCCAAAGAATGGAACCGCCAAATTATAGGTAACAAAAATCAAAGTCAAAAACACTAAAATAATTTGAATATTTCTAACGACAGATACGGGTCTAACTCGCGTTAGAAAATCTGTTAAACCAGTCATGGATGTTTCAAATAATTTTTTCATTGTTTTTTAGAGAATAAACTTTCGTTTTCTTCAAACCTTCTGACAATCGATTCGACGATCGGATGCCTTGTGATATCTTCCCTCGCAAAAAAAATTGTGTCAATACCAGAAAGCCCTCGTAATGTGTGAATTGTCTTTTCAAGTCCTGACTTGCCGTGAGCCAAATCAATTTGAGTGGCATCGCCCGAAATTGCCATTTTGGAATTTTTACCGAAACGAGTTAAAAACATTTTAAGTTGGGGCAAAGTACAGTTTTGGGCTTCATCCAATATAATAAAAGAATGAGAAAGGGTTCGTCCCCGCATAAAGGCAATGGGTGCAATTTCAATTTTTCCAACTTGTAAAAACTCTGTTGTTTTTTCAAAACCGATACATTCGTGTAACGCATCATAAATGGGGCGAAGATAGGGATTTACTTTTTGAGTTAAATCCCCTGGCAAAAAACCAAGGTTTTCACCCGCTTCGACTGCAGGCCTTGTGAGTATGAGGCGATCCACCTCTCCAGTTTGCATCATCCGACATGCAGTTGCAATGGATAAAAAAGTTTTGCCAGTACCAGCAGGACCCATAGCCACTGTAATATAATTTTTCTTCAAACTTTCTACGAAGTTCTCTTGATTTTTTGTACGAGGAAAAATGGGTTTTCCCTTAAAGGTTACAAATATTTTATCTTTCGGAGACCAAGAAGATCCTTCCGTTTTAAAATCATCAGAATCAGGTGTTGGCCAACCAGAGTTTGCATCTTTGATCTGGTTCATTAAGTAATCAATATCAAAGAATGAAAAATTTTCTTTGTCTGGCCTTTTTCTGTAATTTTCTTCAACTTGGTAGAAAATTTCTTTTGTTTTTTTTATTTCTTTTGAATTTCCTTGGATAATAAGAGATTTTCCTCGTGGTATCAGTTTTACATTCAATCGAGCTTCCCATAACGGTAGTTTGCTGTCACTTATCCCACACACCGTTTGGTAGAGAGATTCCTCTTGGAATGTAAAACTTTCATCCATAATTAAATAGTAACTATCCTGAGTTTTAACTCTTCCAATTGTTTAGACTCCACAGGCCCTGGTGCTTCACTTAAGAGACAAATTCCTTTTTGCGTTTTTGGGAAAGCGATCACATCCCTGATGGAAGTTCCCCCAGTGAGTAACATCATGATTCGATCCACACCGAAAGCGATACCGCCATGCGGAGGTGCGCCAAAACTAAGAGCTTCCAATAAAAATCCAAATTTAGACTCGGCAGATTTTTCATCGATGCCTATGGCTTCGAGGACTAAACTTTGAATTTCAGCGTCGTGGATTCTGATACTCCCACCCCCAATTTCCGTTCCATTCAAAACTAAATCATAAGCTTTGGCTCCGATAGAAGAAAGGTCAACAGTTTTACCTGCTTTCCAATCTCTTAATTTACCCCAATCTTCTTCCTTGGGTGAGGTGAATGGGTGGTGTAAAAATGTCCAAGATTTAGAAGTTTCATCCACTTCAAACATGGGAAAATCGACAACCCAGTGAAAACTATAACTTGTTTTAGGTGGATCATACTTATCAGACAAACGAAGGCGAAGTGCACCTAGTGAAGCATTGACAATCTTACTTGAATCCGCACCAAAGAATACCATATCGCCTTCTTTGGATCCCACAGCTTTCGCTATTTTTTCCAAGGTTTCTCCAGAAAATCGCTTTGTGATTGTTGATTCTAAACCTGATGCCGTGTGTTTCATATAAGCAAGACCTTTTGCTCGGTAATCACGCGATAACCATGCTGTTAGGTCTTCAATTTCCTTTCGTGAGATGTTCGCTCCACCAGGAACAGCAATTGCTTTCACAACTCCACCTGAAGAAATTGCACCACTAAACACCTGAAAGTCGGAGTTTTTAACAAACTCAGAAACATCCACTAATTTCATACCGAATCGAATGTCCGGTTTATCACTTCCATATTCTTCCATAGCAACATGGTATGGCATCGTTTGGAACGGAGTCTGGATATCTAAATTAAAAACTTTTTTTAAGGCATACTGCCACATAAGTTCTATTTCACGACGAATATCTTCCTCTGTTACAAACGAAAATTCCATATCTAACTGAGTGAACTCTGGTTGGCGATCTGCTCTCAAATCTTCATCTCGAAAACATTTTACAATTTGGAAATATTTTTCCATCCCACCCATCATAAGAATTTGTTTGAACAATTGGGGAGATTGTGGTAATGCATAAAACTCACCGCCGTTCAATCGGGAAGGCACCAAAAAATCGCGTGCTCCTTCAGGAGTGGATTTATTCAAAATGGGAGTTTCGATTTCCAAAAATGATTTTTGATCCAAATATTCCCGCAAAGCAAAAGTTAATTTATGACGCAAAATCAAACGATCTTTTAACTCTTCTCTTCGCATATCCAAATAACGATATTTTAACCTAACTTCCTCGCCCGATGGATCAAACTCATCCAATGTAAATGGAGGGGTTTTGGCCTGGTTCAAAATTTCCATTTTTTCTATGATAAGTTCGTACTTACCAGTTTTCATTTTTGGATTGATAGAGTCGTTATCACGAAGCGAAAGTTTACCCTTTACGGCAATTACAAATTCAGAACGAACTTTTTCTGCCTTAGCAAAATCATCACCTAACAGCTCTTTCCGCGCTACCACTTGTAAAATCCCAGAACGATCGCGCAAATCGATAAAAATCACCCCACCTTGGTCGCGAAAACGAAACGCCCAACCCGATAAAAACAATGTTTTACCAACCATAACATCCGTCACGGATTCAGCTTGGATTCTATTTTTAAATTCTTCTTGTACCCAGTTATTCAAATTTTTACCCTTTAGATTGGAACGTTGTCAAAACGACTGATTTTTGGATTGAACATCAATGGAAAATCCATAGTCGCCCCCGCTCTGTTTTTTGCGATGATGATTTCAGCCATACCCTTTTTATTCGGATCTAACTCTTCAGGAGGTTTCACCATTTCCTCCCGATAAATAAAACAAACTATGTCAGCATCTTGCTCAATGGCACCTGACTCACGTAAGTCGGAAAGTTGCGGCCTTTGATCTTTCGATCTATTTTCAATGGATCGATTCATTTGCGAAAGTGCAATGACTGGACAACTGATTTCGCGAGCCATTTGTTTTAACCCTCTCGAAATATTGGCTACTTCTTGTTGTCTTCCACCCATTGCAGCCTTCGGATCACTCATAAGCTGGAGATAATCCACAATTACTAGACCAACTTCCTCCGTTGTACGGAGCTGGCGAAGCCTTGCAGAAAATTCTTGGATTGTCAAATAACCAGAATCATCAATGTAAATTTTCGATGATGTTATTGTCCCGATCGAATCTTTCAATTGGCTCATTTGCGCAGGTGTCAAAGTGCCGGCTTTTAGCGCATAAGAATCAATCCTTGCATCTGCACTGATGAGTTTGAGAAGGAGTTCCAAACGACTCATCTCAAGAGAAAATATAACAACCGCTTTTTTTTCTTTGAGTGCTGCATTGGCTGCGATATTCAAAGCAAATGTTGTTTTTCCATTTCCAGGTCTTGCCGCCAAAATCATTAGTTCGTGAGATTTTAATCCCGTTGTGGCTTGGTCGAGACCTGTGAAGTGGGTTTTTAAACCATTGATCCCACCACCACCCAATTGGCTATTGGCAACAACAGTTTTTATATAGTCTATTAGAAGATTAGAATCTTCACGTACAATCCGTAAACCTTTGGTTCTTTCCTGGCGAGAAATATCCATAAGAGACTGTTCAATGACACTAAAAACGGTATCATTTTCGCCAGGCTCAGTTTTGACTTTATCAATTGCTTCATTTAGTGTTTCAACATACTTTCTTCGATCCGAAATTCGTTTAACACGTTTTACATAATAATCAAGCGGTTGGTAAGGAACGGAATCTTTATAAAGTGAAGTGATGTATTCTAAATCGCGAGATTCGTCTTTGAATAGACGTTTTTCTCGCATTTGGTTTGTTACTGTAACAATATCGAGAGCCACACCTTCCTGTACTAGGTCGTCCATGGCCTCGTAAATTCGTCTATGTGATTCTAAGTAAAAATCTTCAGGTTTTAAGCCTAAATCTTCCTTACCAGCTACCCCTCTCATGAGCAAGTAACCAATGAGGTTCTTCTCAGACTCTATCTCCTGAAGAGGGTTAGAATTCATTTAAAAAACGTAATCGTAAAGATTAAGATTCGCCTACGACTTTAACAATGATTTGTGGAACAACACCTTCAGCTAGTTTCACTTTGATTTTAGTTTCGCCCAAAGTTTTGATAGGCTCACCTAAATCAAGTTTACGTTTGTCAAGTTCCACTCCCCCTTTTTTAATCGCAAGGGCAATGTCATTTGCCGTAACGGAACCAAAAAGTTTGTCGTTTTCACCCACTTTTACTTTGATTTCGTAGGTTTTTCCATCTATGGAAGCGCCGAGTTCTTTCATCACTTTCACTCGTTTTTCCCTTTTGAGATCAGCGAGTCTTTTTTGGTGAACAGCCGCTTTTGTGTTCCCTTCGTTTGCCCGTACAGCAAACCTTCTAGGAATCAAAAAATTACGTGCATAACCGTCCGCAACTTCTTTGATATCGCCAGCGTCACCAAGATTCAATACATCTTTTTGCAATACAACTTTCATTTCGTGCTCCTAAAGAACTTTAAACGGAAGTAATCCGATTGATCGGGATTTACGAATTTCGCGAGCTAACACGCGTTGGTGTTTCGCACAAGTACCAGTAATCCTTCTTGGAATGATTTTACCACGATTGGTAACAAATCTTTCTAAGATATCCACTCGTTTATAATCAAGACCTGCTAAGAGTTCCTTGTCTGCGCAAAATTTACAAACTTTCTTTTTGTATTTTGCATTTTTACGACCAAATTTACCTTCCCCGTCTTTACCACGGAAGCCACCTTTTTCGTCGTCATCCATCCCGTCTAAATTGTCACGGGAACTTATTCTTGTATCATCAATATTTGCAGTTTCACTCATTATTATCACCTATCAAAAAGGAATGTCATCATCACCGGCTGGATAATCATCAAAACCGCCACTTACGCCGGAGTCATAAGATGTCGGACTTTCCGAACGGTCACTCGATCCACCACCACTGCCTTGTCCACCTAACAATTGTGCGGACTCAACGTAAATGCGGATTTTAGAAGCTTTTTTACCTTCCGGAGTTTCCCAGGTCTGTTGTTGCAACCGACCTTCTAGTGCTACTTGTTTACCTTTGCCCGCATATTGTTTCAATATGTCCGCCAAACGACCCCATGCTACACAGTCAAAATAATGAGTTTCCTCTTTTTTTTCACCGTTTGACATATAAATTCTGTTATTCGCAACTGAAAAGTTGACAACTGAACTTCCGTTAACTGACTTAAACTCAGGGTCACGGGTCATCCGACCAATTAGCAAAATTTTATTAAGATCGTTAGCCATTTGCCTTGATCACAAGCGCCTTAAGGATGTTCACATTTAATTTAAAATCGTGTTCGAGTTTAGAAACATCTGATGGAGTTCCTGAACACTTATATAGAACAAAGTGACCTTGTTCGTCTTGTCCGATCGGGTGCCAAAGTCTTTTGGATCCCCAGTCTTCCTCGTTTTGGATCGTAAAGGAATGTTTAGCGAGAAGTTCTTTAACGACAGACTTCGTCTCTTCTACATTTCCTTCACGAAGAATATTCGTGATTTCGTAGTTTCTCATATTTCTCCTATGGGCATACCTACATGGAAACAACCTGTAGGTAGAAGAATTTAATAGTTTCCACTAGGGTTTTGTGTATGGGCACTGGGGTCAATGGAATTTCTTCTTGGAGCCAAACAAACCCTATATTTCCATGGAATTTGCGGGGTTTATGGGCGAAAAATCAAATTTTCCGGAGGTTTGGGGTTTAGTTTTAGGGCTTTTTTTGGCGATCTATGCTGGTTTTTTGAATAGCGTCACCCCAGTGGAACCTGTTCTCGACAGCCATTCAGGCTTCGATTCTCCCCGCCTTGCACTGGAAATGGCAGAAACCCCAAAACAAGTTTGGGATTTGATCGGCCTACCAGATAGTTTAGAGTTTTTCCATACGACTGGCGAGTTCCGCACTCTCCATTATTTTGATTTCGGCTTTATCTTCTGTTATTTAGCCTTCTTAACCTACACTGGACATTACGCAGGCAGAAAAGTGCGCCCCATCTTTCTTAAAATTTTTATGGGTATGGTTTGTTTACTGGGTGTTGCCGGTTTTGCCGATCTCATCGAAAACGTACTTATATTGAATATTTTGGATGCAAAAACAGCAGAGGAAATGACACCTTCCCTCGAATATTTAAAGCCTACATCCCAACTCAAATGGTTTTGTTTATTTGGCTATGTAGGCATTGTAGCCATCTACTTTTGGTTATATGAAAAAAGCTGGATTTTACGTTCAGCAGCGATTGTATTTTTTACAGGATTTTTTTTAGAACTTTTCTCTATTTTTAAATCAAATTTACTCGAAATGAGTTTTCCATTTTTTGCATTGGGATTAACACTCACCTGGTTTCATTATGGATTTAGTTTGGCATTTAGTTCTTTGTCAAAAAAAACGTAACCCTTTCCGCCAGAGATTACTAAATTAGTCCCAAGCTGTTTACAAAGCACTGCATATTCACGCAAAAACTCTTCGGCTTCATGCGGACCTAGAGGATAAAAATAGTGGTCACCCGCGGCTGTTTGGTGTTTACCAAATATGGGTATTACCTCAACACATAATAGATTTCCTGAAACATTATCAAAATGAAGAACCGCTGAAATATTGTGTTTTAAATATTGATTTTTCGATCCAAAAAGAAAATTTCCAAGTGAATAAATGACAACACCTTTTGGAAACACTTCAATGCCCTGCGGAATATGCGGATGGTGCCCTATGATAACCTTATATCCTGCACCTATCAGATATTTTGCGGCTCGCTTTTGAGTTTCTGTTGGTATTGGGTCGTATTCAACCCCCCAATGTACAGACAAAATATTTGTCTGGTGGGGTTTCGACTTTTGTATCAGCCTTTCTGCAGTTCCTACCCGAAAATATGCCGCCCCCGCTTGCCTAGGGCCTGAAAACAACCTTGTTTCCCCTGTATCGGAAAATGAAAATATTCTGTATTCTCTCTCAAATTTATGCAAAACAATGGGCGATAAGGATTCTTCTAAATTCATACCTGCACCAGAATATGGAATCGAATGTTCCTTTAATAGTGCAAGGCTATCACTTAAACCTTGTTCGCCGAAATCCATTGTGTGATTATTACCTAAAAAAACTCCATCGATGCCTAAAAGTTTCAACACCGTGAGATCTCTTCTTTCTCCATAAAACACATATGATTTTAATTGATCAACACTGGGTGTTTTTTTTAAAATTGGAGTTTCTAAATTCAAGAGGCGAAAGTCGAACTGTTTTAGGTAGGAAAAAAAACTCCGAAAAGGAAAGTAAGGATCCTTAGATCGCATCGAATCCCGGACACCCCAATTGAACATAACATCCCCACCTACCCAGATTTTGGTGGAATTGGGAAATTCAAAACCTTTCCCAGAAGCAGTTTTAAATTTATATAAAGATTTTATTGGTAATGGAATTGGCTGTTCGATTGGTTCGGGTTCATCCAATGCAAATACAAAGGAACCACCGAACAAAAAACAAAGGCTAAAAACGAATAACCTCGTTAAAACCGAAAAGTTGATGGCGAAACCTCTGTTAGATTCACTTTTTTCATTTTGATTTGAATGATTACATTTTCCTTTTCGGTATCAAGCGAAATAACTTTTGTTATCACTTCTTTTGGTGGGTGGGTGTCTGGTGTTTTATTCTTAACAAGAGCAATAGCTTTTAAACCTTTTTGTTTGCTACTAAGTTCCAATCTTTCTAAAATATTTTCTTTAAAAAAATATTCATAAGAACCATCTAACTTATCCAAACTGACCCTCGATTCGGAAATTAAAAATTTTGCTTTCGGATTTTTGATTTCTTCGATATAAGCACCAGTTATGTATTGGTATATCACTGGGAAGGGTATAACAATCGTCTTTTTACTATTTGGATCCTTGATGGCCAAATCACCCATGGGAAAAATTTGCGGGATTTTCTCACCTGAAGGTTTTAGCTGGATTTGGTTTGGACCTGCAATGAGTTCGGAAAAAATAAGTCCAAAAAAACTATCCATAAGTTGGATTTTTACATTTTTTGAATCTTTATCAAAAAATAATTTTCCATCCATATGGAATGTTTCTCTTTTGGGAACATAGGTTTGGATGACCATAGAAAATTCAGATTTAAAACTTTGGAAATTGGGAGTTTTTTCTGAAACTCCGTCTACAAATGATTTAGATGTTTTTGCATTTGCAGCCTGGTAATTTTGTCCATTTTTGCCAATAAAATCCACATCTTGGATTTCAGCAGATTCGCAAGAAACAAAAACAAAAATAAGGGCGAAAAATAATTTAAAGTGGATCATTGGTTTATTTCCTTTTCCAATTTTACGATTTTTTCATTCAACTCAAGGTTTGGTTTGGATCCAAGTTTTGCTGCGGATAGTTTATAGAAAGTTACTGCATTGACTTTGTCTTTTTTTGCCAAATACACATCGCCCAAATGTTCATAAATGACTGGGTCTTCCAGATCTCTTTCAAGAGAAAGTGAGGCAGCAAAATTCAAATGTAATAATGCCCGTTCTAAATTATTTTTTCGAAACTGCACCCAACCCAAACTATCTTGGAAAGCAGCATTGTCAGGCTCAAGCTCTACTGCCTTTCTTAAAAGGTCGTCTGCTGCTTCTTGTTTGATGTTCTTTTCAGCATACAAATAACCCAAATAATTCATTGCATTACTCGCTTTCTCATTCATTTCGATTGTTCGTTTCAAATCATCCTCAGTGGCAATAAAGTTTTTTAGTTTGTCTTGAGCCATCGCGCGGTAGAAATAAAAATTAAAATTATTTGGATCTAATTCAATCGATTTTGAAAAATCAGCCACTGAAGATTTATAATCTTCTATTTGGTAATACGCAAGACCCCTTATGTAGTATTGAGAGGCGTTGGGAGATGTTTTGATCAATTTTGTTAAAACACGAATGGCTTCTTTTTCACGTTTTATGGTAGGTTGCAAATACAAATATGCTAATCGAAATTGAATGCGTGTTAGTTTTTCATTATCTTTCGTTAATAACTTCGCTTGTTTCATGCTGAGAATTGCATTGTTTAATTTTAATTGTATTTCTTGACAGGTAGAAATTTTTTCTAAAATCAAGGTTTGTTCTTCTTCTGTTCCACTTTGTTTTTGTAAGTGAGTTAACCCTTTTTTTAGAATTTTTTCTGCGTTTGAAAACTGCCTGTATTCATATGCATATTGCGATGTTTCCACGAGTAATTTTAAATAATCAGGGGATTCTGATTTTTCCATCACTTCAAGCAAAGCTAACTTAGGCGATAACCGACCAGGGTTTGCTTTCATGAATTCGATAAGTTTTGGCTCTAACCCTTTTGTATTTCCGAGTACAAGCTTATACAATAACGGAATGATACCCTCTTTAGGAATTTTATTTTCTTTTTTTAATGTATCAAAAAAAATGGGAGCAAAACTCCGAGCGTCCATAAAATAAACTTCAGCAAGCATAAACGATGCATCCAAGTCTCTAGGATTTTTTTCTCTAATTTTTTCTAAATATAAACGACAGTGTTTGAATTCTCCCATCACAAAATAAATTTGTGCCATTCGGAATAAAACTTCCGTATCGTTTGGCAAAAAATTTATATAATCATTATAATGTTTTATCGCAATTTTTGGGTAATCTAGTTTATAATTCAATTCACCAAGCGAACGATTGACTAAATTTTTATATTTGGAATTACTATCCCGCCTTTCGATGTTAAACGAAAGTGCAGTATAATACAAAATTGATTTATTCCAAATTTTCTGTTCGAAATAGAGGTTTCCGAGTAAATACAAAAAATCAGGATCGTTTGGATAAACAGGCAAAGCAGTCTCCAAAACTTCACTTGCACGGGTTAGTTCACCTTGCCTGATCCGAATCCGCGTTTGTAGCAGAACCAAATCCCTCGAAACACCTTGCCCATGGTTTTCTGCAAGCACTGACCAATTCCAAGCTTCGGCAAAATTACCCAATTCAAGGTAGTTTAAACTTTGGGTTTCGGCACTCAAACGAGAAGGCGACAAACCATTTTCCTTCAAACAACTATGATAAGAATCCAAAAAACTGACAGATTTGGTAAAGGATGATTTTGCTTCTTCTAACTTACGCCTTTGTGCCAAATGAAATGCTTCTACTTGTTCGCGGATACCCCGAGAAAGCAAAAATTCGTTTGGAACACCTTTGCCCAGTGTAGAACAATTTTGTTTGCGATCGTCTGGATGGATTGGAATCTGCCAAACGAGTGAAAACAAAAGCAGAAAGAAAGTTGTGTGATGATTTTTAATTGCTTGAAACATGAATCGATTCCGGCAAAGTTCTGGAACAGGGACAATCCTTGAACCAGATCTTCCGAGAAAATTTAAAATACATTTTGGCTGTTCTCTTTGTGTGGGCAATCACTTTCCCACTGATTCTAAGAAACAAAGACTTCATTTTGGCAAAACTCACTCTGAGTTACAACGCATTATTTGGTTACCCAAACCCGCGGATCGCACACCAGCTCATCGCAAAAGGTGATTCGATCATTGAGGGTCGAAAAGAAGGATCATCGGATTTTTTTGGTTCTATCTCCGAATTTTTCCAAACAAGTGAAAATACAAAGGGTTCCGTCCTACCATTAGACTTGAATCTTATGGAAAAATCTTGTCTTTATTACCGTAGTAAGGAACATGTCGAGGATCATTTTTTGAACCTCACCTGGAGAGAAAAAGCGATGGAATGGGGTTCTCCCCTATTTTTGAAAATGGCACCGCAAGGCGAACTCATACTCGGTCCAAACCCGAAAGACTATTGGAATTCGCATATCGAACCCGTTTTACAGGCATTAGATTATTACAAAAGAGCCCTTCGATTTGCGGGCCCCGAGCTCGTTGCTGCCAAAAAAATTGAGTCAGTCGCTTGGGCGACTTGTCGTCCAAGTGAAATTTTGAGCGCATACAAAACCCATATGTTAGAAACTGAAACTTTTGTGTTAAACAAATTAACAGAAGAGAAAAAAGTCCCGAGTGGGCTCAGTGAAGAACAAAAAAGATCAGTCATTTTGTCGACCATTAAACAAGGGTTTTATACAGAAGTTTCAGCAAATGATTATTTAGAATCCCTCCTTAGGCAAATTTTACTCACTGGAATGAAAACATTTTCTCCAAAAGAAATGGATGAGATTTATGAACGCATCTTATATTTTGTAGGATCAAACGAAAGAGAATACTTAAAATTTAAATATAGAAGAGCTGAATTATTTTATCAACTTGGTGCAGACGAAAAACACTATTTCAAAAAGGCCGCAAATGAATTCAAAGAAGCTGCAAACATAAAACTTGCAATGAATGATGAAGAAACCAATTTAGCATTACTTCTCATCCATGAATTCGAATGTAAAATAATGGAATCAAAAAGTTATTTTGAACTAAATGAGTATAAAAAAACCCTTACCATCCTGGATGGATTAAAACCAAAACTAAGGAATGTGGACGAACGAAGTATTGGTGGTGCAAAAAGTGAAATCTTAAAACTCTACCATAAGACGATGCGATCCGTACTTCGAAAACTAGGTAGGTTTGAAGAGGCAGATGAAATCCCATTCACCGAATAATCTATGTTATTTAGACTATAATGCCACCCATCCCCCATTTGAGACAGTTCTTAAAAAAGGTCTGGATGAATATTTATCAAATTATTATAATCCATCTGGCATCACCCGTTTTTCTCTACAAAACCAAGCAAAAATAGAAAGGGCACGAAAGTATTTTGCAAATTTAACAAACAAAAATGAAACCAATTTTGTTTTTTCTTCCACAGGAACCGAAGCAAATTATTTACTTATAAAAGCATTACGTAGTCAACATCCAACTATTGATTCTGTCTATGTCAGCCCATTTGAACACTCCAGTATGTATGCAGCGTTAAATGAGTTTGGCTTTCGATATGATTTCATTTTCACTGACAAATCAGGAATCATAAACATTCAGGACTTAGACGCTAAATTAAAAAATTTTTCAAAACCCGTTATTTGTTTGTATGCTGGAAATGAAACAGGTGTCATCCAACCCATGGAAGAAATTTCAAATCTAACAAAAAAATACGCATCCATTCTCATCAGTGATTTAATGCAGTGTTTTGGAAAAATTTCCTTTCCTTTCGAAATTTTAGACGGGTTCAGTTTTTCAGGACATAAGATTGGAGGGGGGATGGGGGCTGCCCTTACATATTTTCCGAAAATGAACGCCTCCATGCAATTATTTTCAGGAGGTAACCAAGAAAACGGACACAGGGCGGGAACAGAAAATATTTTTGCCATCGACTGTTTTCAAAAAGTATCGGAAATTCAAATCGAAAATCTTTCAGAAAAAAACAAACGTTTGTTAACATTTAGAAATCAGATCGAATTTAAATTGAAAAATTTGGGTTGTGAAATCATTTGCGAAAATTCGGAACGGTTACCCAATACGAGTTTTGTTCGCCTTCCCATCCAATCAGTCGATTTTTTTCTCCTTGGAATGGAGGAAAATGGCATTCTCATTTCTACAGGTAGCTCCTGTAAGTCGAGAGCAAGAGAAGCTTCTGGTTCATTATTAAGAATGGGTTATTCAGAAGAAGAAGCTTTACAGTGTGTGAGGATCTCAACCGGTTTTTTTACCACCGAAGATCATATTTACAAATTACTTGAAACATTCGAAAATCTACTGGTAAAATTCTCCGTCTCCAAATGAAACTCCGAGTACTTGCAAAAAATAACACCCAAAGTGTTTTAGAGGGAGAATGTTATTGGGATACAAATCTTCACTCTTCTGTCGAAATTGTATTCAAATTTTCTGGCTCTACCTTATTTGCTTTTTTGGATGAGTGGAATGTTTTCGTTAGGCGAATCTTATCAAACCCCTGCTCTAAATCGGAGTTTTACGAAAAATTAAGTAAAAAATCAGAAACTTTGGAACAAATTATTTTTGGCAATGCAGAACCATTTTGGCGTTTGCCTGGGTTTCCCAAAACAATACAAATCAGCCATGACCCTGAATTTTCTGCTGTGCCTTGGGAGATTTTAAAAACAGCCGATGGGTTTTTATTCGAAAATATTGAATTTTCAAGAGTGTTAAGGATTGATACCAAACCATACAAACAATCTATATCGAAACAAAATTTCTTAATCGTTGCGAACCCCCAATTAGAACATTTAGCAAATTCTGTTTATGAAGAATGTGCAACACTGACAGACCTCATACAAAACAAATTTCCCTTAAAGGTTCTAAAAAAATCCAACGTATCGAAAATCAGAATGATTGAAGAAATCACACAAGCTAAATATTTGCACTATGTTGGGCACACCGAAAAACAAGGTATACCATTTACCAAAAATGATTTTTTAACTACGGAAGAAATATCTAATCAAAACCATTCAAATCTCGACTTAGTTTTCGTTAACAGTTGCTACTCTTCTTTTGACGACAGAAATCAATTTGGAATCACTTCTTCTTTTTTGAAAGCGGGAGCCAAAGAAGTCATTGGATTTTTGTTTCCAGTGGAAACAACTCTTGCAAAAAAAATGGGTATTGAATTTTGGAATCATTATTTAAAAAAGAAAAACTCGAAAAAAATTATCTTTAAAATAAAATCTCAATTATTTGCAGGCACGAGTTCTGAAATCATTACTGCCATAGGAATGATTCATTTTACAAAAAATGAAAAGAAAGATTCAAAAAAACATTTTTTAGGAATCTTTCTAATGTTAATTATCTCTTTCATCATTTTATATTTCAGCACAAATAATAAAAACACCGCTGCAAAACATGTTGAAGAAGATTCCTCTCCAGAAACAATTGTTAAACCAATCGAAAAAAAAAGAATTTTGGATCCACTCCTTGAACGAGTCAGAGCCATCCAAGATCCAGAATTCAGAAAGGAAGCCATTTTGTTTTTGAAATCAAAACATGAATTTTTAGATGATTCCCACAAAAGAGAGTTATTAAATTCTATATTAGATTCAAACACCACAGAAGACAGGATGTTTTATGAATTTAGATCTCGGAGAGGATTTTGAAATATTTTTTTATTATATTCTTCTTTGGACTCGTTCCATTATGGCCTCAATGGTTTTCGAAAAAGGATAATTTTGAATCCCATTGGAAACTCTTCAATGAAAAACGGATCATTCAATCAGACGCTTATCGAAAGTTTGGTGCAACTGACGTTCGACTTGAACCAATAGAGTATGAAGGAGAATTTTCCTATTTTTATAATCTTTGTGCACACGAAGATATAAAAGAACTGAGTGTTTTGTATAAATTACTTTCTTTTTATGATGCTACGGTTCTCCTAAAAACTTGTTCCGAATCAAAAAAAGAATACCTACCAGAGTTAGAAAAAATTGCTAAAAAGCGGGTTTTTGATCTACTCATCCTTCCTAAACTCGAAATCTTAGAATCGGAAACAAATTTAGAAAATTTAAGTCCATATGTGAATGAGTTAAAATCTGAATGGGAAAAAACAATTTACTTATATTCTAATTTTTACAAAGCCACAGAAGTTTTGTATTTCGGTAAAGAACGAGAGTTTATACAAACAATCAATACCACTTTATATTCTGAAATGCCAGAATCCAGAAGAAAAGTCGCAATCCAGCGTTTACTTGAGGATTTAAAGGTTCACAACAAGAGTTCCTATCAACTTTTCCTTTATTCAAAACAAAACCCTTGGTCTTCACCCAGTTTAGTCGAAGAAAACAATCGTTCCATAACATATTATAATGCTATTTTGAGTGATTGGGAAAATGAAACAGAACCTATCATCGATGAAAAAGAAAAATTACAATCTCTCCGGAACTGTCTTCTCGGACTCACAAAAAAAACCGGCAACTACCGCCTTCTTGCCTATTATGGTTTTTTTTATGATTACGGAAGATTTGTCGGTTTACAAAATGTACAGAACCAATCCAAAGTTTCTTTTATCAAACGAACCATTTACCAATCGCACCATTTCAAAAACCGATTGGACGTGGTTCTAAATTCGTGTAAAAATACAGCCAATCACAAATAAAATGAAAGACAAAAACATTAGGAAATTACTTGATTCTTGTCTCCTGGGGGAAGCGACTGCTTGGCGGGAATTCATTAAAAACTTCCATCGTTTGATTTCTGGATCTTCTGCTCACTTCGTTCCAAGTTCAGAAATTGAGGACACTGTACAGTTAGTGTACATGCGCCTTGCAGAAAATGACTACCACCTCCTTCGTAAATTCAAGGGGGACAGTTACCCCGCATTCATTGTGTATTTGAATGAAATTGCTAAAAACATCAGTCTTTCTCAAACCCGTTCCATCCGGCGGATTGAATTTAGAGAAGGGCTCACGCTCGACCTGAGTCTGGATATTTTAGATGAAAGAAAGGGACAGGAAGATACCTATTTTGAATGGGAAGAAAAGCGCGAGTTTTACGAAAAATTAGAAGGAGTTGACGAGGTTCATAGAGAAATCATTATTTTGCGTCTAAAAGGATATAAGTTCAAAGAAATTGCCAGTATTTTGGAAGTTCCCATCGGAACCGTCCTTGCCCGAGCAAATAGAGCCAAAGAAAAGATTAAAAAAATCCTGGAAAAGGAAATAAAACATTAACTTGGAGTAATTAGTAAATGGAGCCATCCGAACCAAATTCATTTATGAACCGTACTAAACTGAAAGAAGCCTACTACCTAATGACCCAAGGACGGGATGCAGACGAAAATACGATCGACCAAATTTTGGGCAAACTCCTCCCCAAAGGCAAACCTTCCGTACGGGTCGTCATCAATTTTGTCGCAGGCCACTTGAAACTATTAACCCAAGAATTTGGTTCCTTCGAACTCATGCCGACAGCCACTGCTTTCCGAGGTCAAAACCCAAACGACGGAAATTTCCTTTGGCAACCAGAATCGGCAGAATCCCAAGTTCAGTTTCGCTTTTTACCAGATCCCGACAAAGAACAGATCTTTTTATCCATTGAACCCCAAACAAAGGCCAAACTTTCTGCGGAATTGTGGTTGGATGGTGGACCTGTGGAAACCTTAAAATCCCTCGCCAAGGAATCCATGTTTGATTCTCCCATCAGTTTGGAGGCGAGCCCGGAAGTGGTTGTTTTTGATGCAGGTTCTGAAATTGGTAGGTATCATTTTTTATTGCAGGCTTGATTTTTTTTCGTAAATTCTGCAATAAAACCAATAAGGCATGAGATTGGTAGTTAGGGTAGGGAACTTCCCAAGGTTCCTACTTTCTTTTCCAAACTAGTTCAAACTCATGGTCCCGGCGAAAGTCGGGATTTTTTTATGCGTTCACTCGGAAATAAATGACATCCCCATCTTGAACGACGTATTCCTTCCCTTCGATGCGGAGTTTTCCTTCGTCTTTGACTAAATTTTGGTCTCCCGTACGGTCGATATCTTCATATTTCATCACTTCCGCCCGGATATAACCTTTTTCAAAATCAGAATGGATGACACTGGCGGCAATGGGACCTGTACTCCCTTGTTTGGTCGTCCAAGCCCGCACCTCTTCCACACCAGCTGTGAAAAAAGTAAGGAGTCCCAAAAGTTTGTAAGAAGCTTGGATCATTCGTGACAATCCTGATTCTTTTTCACCTATCTCTTCCAAAAATGCCAATTGGTCTTCTTTTTCGAGCCCAGAGATTTCTTCTTCAAACCGACCACAAAGAACAACAACAGGCGCCCCTTCTTTTTTTGCAAATTCAGTGATGGTAGCAATATGGGGATTGGTTGTATTTTTCACATCGGTATCGAGGATGTTTGCAACATATAACACTGGCTTTATGGTAATGAGATTGAATTTTTTAGCGATTTTGACTTCTTCTTCGGTTAAGGATACTGTGGAAGCCCTCTCCCCTTTTTTCAGAGCATCTAAGATTTTATCCATAACAGATAAAATTTCCCCTGCTTCTTTGTTTCCAGTTTTGGCTGTTTTTGCCACTCGCTGTTGTTGTTTTTCCAAACTATCCAAATCGGCAAGAATCAATTCATAATTGATAACAGTGATGTCTTCTACGGGGTCAACTTTTCCGTGTACATGGGTTATGTTTTCATCTTCAAAGGCACGCACCACATGGCAAATGGCGTCCACTTCTCGGATATGGGATAAAAACTGATTTCCAAGCCCCTCACCTTGGCTTGCCCCTTTGACAAGACCTGCAATGTCCACAAATTCGATCATCGTGGGAACATTACGTTTCGGTTTATAAATTTCTGCCAAACGAGCCAAACGATTGTCAGGTACTTCCACAACGCCCGTGTTTGGCTCTATCGTACAAAACGGATAATTCGCAGCCTGCGCACCAGCTTTCGTCAATGCATTAAAGATAGTTGATTTTCCCACGTTGGGAAGTCCGACGATTCCACAATTCAAACCCATAAGGATAGGTTTTTTATGGGGAAGGTGCAGACAAGGAAAATTGGAAATTACCGTTGGAATCCAGTTTGGAAATACTCGGATCCTAGAAAAATAACTCCCAGGAAGATGATAAAAAGATACTTATAAAAATAGATTTTACCTATCGTTTTCCATGGATAACGATCCTCCAGTTGCAAAACACTAGTGATGGTTTTTAGATTTGGATCATCTGGAAACGAAAACCTAAGTTTTGACTTCTCCCAAATTTCTTTTTGTTCAGAAATTTCTAGGGAAAAAAACGGAGATAATTCTTTATCCCGAATCAGGGTCAAAACCCAATTTGGATATTCAAAAAATTTATAGGCAATGAGGCCAGAAAAGGACGTATAAATGGCCATATAATTGATGAGAACAATGAGGGGGCTTGCCATATAACCAGAAGTAAATAATAGATACAAATATGTACCTTGAAAGGAAATCATTAGAATTTTTGCATAAAAAGTGATTTTACGAGACAGTGATTGTTCTCGTGTGAGTTCTTTTAGCATCGTTTCATTCATTTGGTATAAAAATTTCCGTTTTTCCCATTCGTTTTTGGAAATCCTTAGGGATACTGGTTTCTACAATGATTTTTTCACCTGGAGTGACCGTAAATCCAAATCGATACGCATGTAAGTACATACGATTTTCCTTTTGTGGAATTTGCAAATCCACACCGTAAACTGCATCTCCCAAAATGGGAAACCCAAGCGAAGATAACATAATCCGTATTTGGTGCCTTCTGCCAGTGAATATCCGCGCCATCCCCAAAGAAATATTTAAATCAGAATTTGTAGCGAGAATCTTAAATTCTGAAATGGCCTTTTTACCCCCACTCCGAACAATCGAGACTTTTTTATTGCCATCCTTTATAAAACACTCTTCTCGTTTGCTCGTCCATTCGGGAATGCCCAAACACAAAAACAAATATTCTTTTGTAGCGGACTTTAAAATTAGATCGAGCTCGGTGTTATCTGCCCCAGATTTGCCGAAAAAAACAATTCCGCTTGTTCCCAAATCCAAACGATTGATGGTTCGTAATTCTTTTTCGCCCAAATACTTTGTTAGTAACCGTGTAAAATCAGGTCGGTTGGTGTCTTTGGTTTCATGAACAGGAATACCTGCTGGTTTGGTAGCAAAAAGATACGAATCAGTTTCTAGTAGAATCTCAGATTCAAAATTTCCTTCTAAAATAATCTTTTTAGAATTCAATCCCAACCCAAAGACCACCTAAACTTCGTATGTTGATGACACCCGATTCAAATAGTAGATATTGACCTTTGATTCCTACAAGCAAATCGTTTATCGGAGTTTCTTTGTTGAGTTTTAACGATTTAATTTTTTTTGGATATTCCTGAATTGGGTACTGGATCTCCGTAACAATAGGTTTCTCAACTTGTTTCCATTTGGGTGCCAAAGCATCCTTTGTCAAAGCAGGAACGGTTTCGATATGTTTTAAAAATTTGTTTGCTTCTTTTTCTAAATTGATGGGATTTGGATCCCCAGAAACCATTTTTTGCCAAGATGTTTTATCGGGTAAAAATTTTGCGAGGTAAGCTTCAATGGTGCCTGCATCTTTTCTGGATTCAACCTCTATCAAAGGAAACCCAAACCGAGCGCCCTGATCCACCCAACGATTGCTAACTGGATTTTCTTTTGTGATCCCAACTTTCAAACCACTGGAATTGGCGAAATAAACAATATGTTTTTTGAAACAATGGGTTTTTCCCCATTCGGGTTCGCGACAAGTGCCTTTTTCAAAATGGCAAGTTTCTGGCCTCAAGATACATAAATCATTTTTTGCTAACTTGGAAAAACAAACAAAACAATGCCCCTGGTTAAATGACTTTTTCGTTTTTTTGCCACATTCAATGCAACGGATTTCATCATTTGTATAAAGTTTGATTTTTTTTCCTATGAGAGAATTGATTGAAACCGATTTTGGTTCTTTGTCTTTATACTCTTTCTCTGGATTTTCTTCTACGTAATCCCAAAAATACGAAACAGGGTTTATCCCCTTATGGGACATCATCCGAATGTATCCTTCAAGTAACGCCATTTTAAAACAAATACTCTTTAACAGTTTCAGGGAACATATCTCGATTCACTTTCACAAATATTAAGGAAAGCAATTCATTTTGATTTCCCCATTTAAAAATCACAATGGTATCTTTGTATTTATAATGAGAAATGATTCCCTTGGGTTTGAAAAATACAATTGTTTCTTCATAACCTTCACCGTAACGTAAAACTTTGCCACTCATATTTGGCGATTTTGTTTTTGAAACCAAAACTTCGAACACATCCAAACTTTGGTTTACATCATCACTCCCTTCCCACTTCGCATCGATAGATTCCGAACTGTTATCAATAGAATCTAAAGTTTGATTTTCATCGAGCAAGGAACAAAAAAAACCACCAGGCATCTCAGGAAAATTGGACGGACAAGTTTGGAGTTTATATTCTTTTTTTTCCCAATCATTGTATTTACCAAGAACCGTTGAACGAATGGTTGCATAAGCAAGTGACTTAAGGAGTTTGGGCACTTTGTTTTTAGATACCAAACTAGGCTCTTTATCAGTAGCTGATAAGGAAAAACTTCCGAGTAAAAAAAATAAAATCAATCTTTTCATATCAGTAAATCAAATAAGGCGAAATTTTATTTTTTTCTTTTTCTTCTTCAGTAGAATAACTAGCATAAAAATCTGCAAAGTTTTTTCCGCCGTTAATCGATGTCCGAAAGTTTTCATTTCCCCACAGTTGGTCTACCCAATAGTGATTACTACCTTTGTTCCATTTAAAATCATTTGGGTATTCTTCTTTTAATAGACGAATGAGTTCATATGACAATTGAATTGGATCATAATTAGGACGTACTAAATTCATTCGTAATCCTGAACAGATAATTCCTTTGTATGGGCCAAACGTTGGTTTAAAGTATACTTTCGAAAAATAATATTTCTTTTTATCCAAAGTGGACAATTTGTTCGCTAATTTTTCAGGATTTTTCATCCATGGTGCACCAAAATAAACGAAAGGAGCCTGCGTGCCTCGACCCACAGATACGTTCACACCTTCTAACATAACAAGTGCGAGGTAATTTCTGGCAGATTCCACCATTGGAAGGTTTGGTGACGGGGTCGTCCAAGGAATACCAGTGTCCTCAAAATACATTCCACGTTTGTATCCCTCAACTGGTATAACGGAAACATCTACCGTTCCGTTTAAATATTCTTTATTATAAAAATTCGATGCTTCACCGAGTGTCATTCCAGTGATGAGAAGTGAAGGAAACTCACCTGCAAAATTTAAATGTTTTGGATTCATTTTTTCTCCCATAGGAGGTAGGTGCATAGCGATGTGAACATGATCCAAAACCAAAAGTTTTGTTTTTGAACCTTTCATACCATCCATCAAACGTTTCAAAACGCTTAGATATGTATAACAACGCATCCCCACATCTTGGACATCAAAGATCACGTAATCAACTTCCCGTAGTAATCCCCGAAGTTCTGCATCTTTGATACGGTAGATATGATACAAAGGACGATTGAATGTAGAATCTGTAGTGACGGGTGTTTGGCTGAACTCTTCTTCTAGGCCAAGAAATCCATGTTCTAAGCCAATGAGGTGTTCCAATCTGATTTTATGCTCAGAAAATTTTTGGATGATTTTATCTGGATTATTACCGATGCCAGAAGGGTTTGTGACAAGCATCACTTTTTTTCCCGCTACCGTTGGCAGGACATTTTCGAAAAAAATTTCCGAAGAAAGTTTAATTTTTGAATCCAAAGGATGGACTCGGAATTGCAGAACCGTGTTCCCATGGCAGGCAAACACAAGAAACAAGAGAGAAAACCTAAAAAAGTATTTGGTCATGTAAGTATAGGTTTCTATAATATAGCAAATCTTCAAGGAGAAATGTCCTTCCATGTCCAAACGCCTTCGATTGGCTCCCTTTATTGGGGCTTTTGCCTTATCCATTTTAAGTTGTGCTGGTGCAAGCCAAGCGCAAAAACAGCCGGGTCTACCGGAAAACGTTGTCACAGCTATGGGAGAAGCCCCCATTTACCAAGGAGACCTTGCCCTCGCCCGCAATAAGGCTCTCAAGGATGCAAAACTGAACGCCATTCGCAAACTTGTCGGGGAACAGATCACAGAAAAATCAGGTGTTTCCGATGGCCAATCCCTAGGATCCAAACTTTATGGCAAAACAGATTCCTTCGTAAAAAAATATGATATCCTGAGCGAAGAACAGTGGAAATTGGACACCCAAGATATGATTCGTTTGAATGTCCGGTGCGAAGTGGAAGCCACAAAACTTTCCACAGCGGTGGATGCTCTCCTCGACGATGTTGGTAACCCAAGGGTTGCGGTTCTCATATCCAACTCGATCAACGGAAAGGCTTACCCCATTGGTTCAGCCACAAACATCGCAGAAGCAGAACTCATCGAAAAACTCCGTGCCAAAGGGAATAAAGTGGTGGATAGCTCTCAACTCACGGCACTTTTGAAAAAAAATCCAGCGTTGGCTAAACTAGACTTAAACTCTGTGGAAGAAGGAAGCCCCCTCCTCACCCTTGCGCAAGAATCGGGAGCCGAGGTTCTCATCATCGGAAAAGTAACAACCACCGACCAAAAACCAGTGGTTCTCCCTGGTGGCAAAAAAACCGATTTTTTAAGTTCTGCTGCAACCGGTCCCTACCGCATCATCCAATTATGGGGAGATGGTAAAATTTTCGGATCTGGTTCTGTCGAAGGCCGCGGAGCCGACATCACTCAAACTGTGTCACGTGAGCAAGCTGTGAAAGATTGGTCTAAACTTGTTTCCGAAAAAGTTGGTAAACAAATCAAAGACGAATGGTTTAAACTCACAGAACAAAATACTGTCATTTTGAAATTCAAAGGCATTGAATTGGAAGATGCGATCAATTTTAAAAATGATCTGATTGAATACACCTCTGTTAAACAAATCAATGACCGCAAAACAGATGTAAATGGATCAGAATGGGAATTAACATACCCTGGAAAAGAATCTATGTTTGCCGAAGAGTTAATGTATAAAAAAGATTCTAGTTTCCGTTTTCTTAGTACTAAAAAATTAAACATCACTGGTTCCAAACGCGGTGTTGTAGAAGCAGAATTTAAAAATAAATAACCTTCAATTCGTTCAAAGGACACCCAAACTTCGGGTGTCTTTTGAATTTTTATGATCGAAAAAAGACTAATCTCTTTCTAAATCATTCCATTTATCTTGGTTCAATTCTTTTGGGCTCTTTTTATCAACCGTCATTAACCTTTCTAGTTCCGCAGTTCTCTGTTTTGCTAAACTTATGTAAGAAACGCGGTCCTTTCTAAGTCCAAATAGCTCTCGAAATGTTTCATCATCGTGTTTTAAAAATACATGTTTGGCTTTTTCTGCCGCATTCGCACGGATTCCTAAAAATCTCAAAATATCCCCGCCAGAGGTAACTGCTGTTTCCCTGGTTTCGCGGTAGATATAATCTGCTCCTAATTCATACAATTCATACGCTTCTTCTCTATCGCCTGCCCTTGCAAAAATTTTAATATTAGGGAAATGTGTTTTTACATTTCTTATCAGATCCTTTTGTTTTTCAATGGAATCAAGGGCTGCCACAAGAACAGATGCAGATTCGATACCTGCCGCTTCTAATAATTCGATGCGGGTAGCATCACCGAAATGCACTTTAAATCCAAATTTTAGCAACATTTCGATTCGATCGGCATCGTAATCTAAAATTGTACATGGTACACCATTGACTCGTAAAAAACGACCCAACATATTCCCATACCTTCCAAATCCACAAATGATTACTGGATGATTTTCTTTCGCTATCTGAGAATTGTTTGGTGGATCCGTCTTATCCGATTGTAGTTTTGGATAAAATACTTTTTGATAAATTAAAAGCAAAACAGGAGTTAATGCCATACTGAGAGCAACAGAAGCTATCAAACTTGAAATTTGTTTTGGTTCAAAAATTCCTAATGTTTCAGAATAAGCAAACAATACAAAAGCGAACTCACCTACTTGTGATAATGCCAAACAAAAATAAATATTTTGATCCAATGGAAATCTAAACAATAAACCAAGCGCAAAGAGTATACTTGCTTTTATAAAAATGATACCAAACACATTGGAAAAAACAAGTGTTGGTTCGGTGATCATAATCCTCACATCCATTGAAGATCCAACGCTTAAAAAAAACAGACCAAGTAACAAACCTTTGAAGGGTTCCACATTACTCTCTAATTCATGGCGAAACTCACTCCCAGCGAGCACTACTCCAGCGAGAAAGGTTCCTAGAGCAGCGCTGAGACCGATCGCACCCATCAGTAAAGAAATTCCGATCACAAGAAGCAAACTCGCACCAGTGAAAATTTCACGATTACCAGACTTTGCAAGTATCCGAAACAAAGGTGAGAGGAGATACTTACCTGAAACGATGATACCCAGTATCGAGATAAATATGATGATTGTTTTAAAATAATTTGGGAAATGTTCGATGACAGAAGAACTGTGATTTGAATGGATTTCCGTATTTGAACTGAGTAGCGGAAACAAAGCTAATATTGGAATCACTGCCATGTCTTGAAAAAGTAGAACAGAAAAGGAAGCTTGCCCTGCGATCGATTTCATTAACCCCTTTTCTTTTAAGGTCTGCAAAACAATTGCGGTTGATGATAAAGAAAAAATAAGCCCGAGAGCTATAGAAGCCTCAAAGGAATACGAAAACACAAAGTAGATAAAGGAAAAACTAACTGTTGTAAGTAATATTTGTAAACCACCGAGTCCAAGTAGCCAAAATTTCAATCGCCAAAGTAAACTAAGCTCTAATTCAAGACCAATTACAAAAAGCATCATTACCACGCCGAACTCGGCAAAGTGTAAAAGGTCTTTTCCCTCACTTCCCACAAATCCAAATACAAAGGGACCAATTACTATGCCAGCAATCAAATAACCAAGGACAGAACCCAAACCAAGCCGATTGGCAATGGGAACCATAATAATGGCACTCGAAAGATAAACTAAAGTTTGGATAAAAAAATTTACGTCATTCACTCGTAACTCCCAACATTGAACAGATCATTGTTTTAAAACGTTTTGCCTCGGCGATTAGTTCTTTTTCTGTTAACTGAAAAGTACCATGAACAATGAAAGGATCCTGGTAATCCATCCCACAAAGAAGAGCCGTTTGTTTGAATGGCAGTAAAAAATTTTCAATGGAATACTTATGGAATCCATCGTGTTTATACGAATTTTGATTTCCTCCCGTTGTTATACCTTGCCGCCAAATTTTACCACGCAAGTGTAGACCACCTTCCCCGTAAGCCCAACCATCTTCCAAAACAAGATCAATCCATTGTTTCATTAAGGCTGGGCAACTGTACCAATAAAATGGGTGTTGAAAAAAAATAATATCGTGTTCTAAAAGTAGGTTTTGTTCAAACTTAACATCAATAAAATGATTTGGGTATTTTTCGTATAAGTCATGTATGGTGACCCGATCGTCAACAGGCAGCGAATCAAGTAAAAACTGGTTTGCTTTGGAATTTTCAAAATTAGGGTGTACAAGGATAAATAAAACTCTCGGCATAGGAAATTATAGAATACCAGAAAGATTAAAAAATACAACGACAAATAGTGATTATTCTACTTGCCGAGGCCAGGACACTAGTGTTACAATTGGGTATGAAATCACCGGGAATATTTTTTGCAGGTCTATTTGTTTTCGTTTTCTTATTCCCTTCTTGTAAAAAGGAAAATAAATCAAATGACGAACTCATCCTTGGTTCTTTGATTTTTGCCCTAACCAGAACCCCGTATGAAGAAGTTACTCCTCCACCTGGTACTTTTACACTCGAACCCAACAAAACATTCACAAGGTCTTACTCTCCAACCTGTTCAGGTGTTCCTGAAAATGAAATTTTCAAGTTTTATATCAAACGAGGGACTACCAAAAATCTACTTATCAATTTTATGGGAGGGGGTGCTTGTTGGGATCCAAAAAACTGTTTTGGTTCAAAAACCGCAACGTATTTCAACAGGGCAAACATTTTTAATCCTTTAGCAGCACGACTCGCTTTTCATGGGATCTTAGAGGAACGTGTTTTTGAAAATCCTTTCAAAGATTGGAACGTAGTTTTCATACCCTATTGTACTGGCGATTTACACTGGGGTTCAAAAATCATTGCTTATGTAGACCCAACAAACAATCAAACTACCGATTTCAAACACAAAGGATTTGATAATGTTCTTTCTGTATTGAATTTTATCAAAAATTCAGAAGAATACAGACCCAATTCAGATTCCAAAGTTTCTGTCACTGGCCAATCCGCTGGTGCTTACGGTGCGATATTCAATTTCCCTTATATAAGGGAAACCTTACGCCAAGTTTCCGATAGTAATATTATGGTTCTTGGGGATGCGGGCAATGGAGTGGTACCGACAAATTTCCAACAAAATGCAGTGATAGACAAATGGGGAGCCGATTCCAATTTACCAAATTGGATTACATTTCCATCTTTCAGCACAATGAGTTTTGGTGTTTTTTACAATACAGTGGCAACAGAGTATCCAAATTCTCGGATTGCACAATATAGCACTGATTATGATGGAAACCAAAGGTATTTTTATGATGTTCAATTAAAAATTGCAATCCAGTCGCCCTATACATCGGCACAAAACTATTCGGATTCAGAAAATTTATGGGGCAAATCAGATGGGACGCAGGTTCCAGATTCATCTGTAACTTGCAGTTGGCGCACACAAAGCCGAACAAAACTAAAAACGGAAGTAACACAACCAAACTATCGTTATTACATTGCTTCTGGTGATGTACATACTATCTCTACAAGCGTTAATTTTTTTTCAGAATCGTCGGCAGGGCAAAGTTTGGTGGACTGGTACAATCAAATGTTGGTTGGCGGTGCGGGCTGGGTCAACAGGGATTGTTTAAACCTTGGTAACTGCAATCCCCCCAAAAGTGCATATTCCTACCCAAACACAATTTCATGCCCTTGAGAGGGGGCTCACTTTTTTTATTCAAAATAATTTTTTAAAATTGGCACTTCTTTTCGATCATGATAAAATAAATAGAGTGTAAAAAGAAAAACGCAAGTTGCCAAAAAAAACAAAAGACCATTATCATTTTGTACGATGATGCCCAAAAAAACAAAATGAGAAAGAATAGCTCCAAACATCAAATTCAAACCGATGATTGCCCCAAGCCAAACCAAACGAGGAATTAGCAACATTAAAATTGTAAACGTCTCGAACCCAGCAAGAACATACCTTCCCCAAGGCTCCATACCCAATGTTGAAAAAATAAAAATGGATTCTGATGCTCCAGTAAATTTGAAGTATAAAGTTTGACCCAATATCAAAATTGATAAAACCCTAGCCAAGTGATAGAACATTCTTCTTTTATTCATAATACTTCCCCACTCTGGTATCTTTCTAATATTCAGAATATAACGAAAATCCAATAATGTAAAATATTATTTATTTGAGTTGAGCGGAAGTATAGTTGTCTCAACATTTAATAGAGGTCCCAGTTCATAAATATTATGATAACCGTATGCCTTTAATGAATTGTATGTGGAGAGGTTGAGAGATGCTGCTGGTGCTTTTGCGGCAAAGGCTTCTTCATCTCCTTCAAAATTATTATTACAGTAAATCAAAATTTTTGTTTTTTTATTGGGAATGACTGCATTTAAACTTTTTTCAGTGAATTCGGTAAAAGGAAGATTAACAGCACCTTTTATATGCAAAAGCTTAAATCTATTTTCGCTCCGTGCATCAAGTAAAATGACTCCTTCTTCTAACATAGCAGAATGAAACTGACTCTCTGTTAGTCGATGAGATTCTCTTACCTCATAGGACTGATTTACAATCTTTTGAAATTTTGGATAATCGATCAAAGGATTTTGGATTTTGTTACTATTTTGTTTTTTACTATTCTTTTTCCTTGATTCGGATGACGCAGGAACAAAGGAAAAAACAAACACTACAATAAAAATGATGAATCTCATAAGCCCCTCACCTTGCGAAAACACACCTGACTTTGTATCCTCTTTTTCAATTCTTACAATCATTTTTCCGCTTGCAAGCTACCCAATGGAAATTGTGATGAATTATGGGCAATTTAAAAGCAGTCATTAAAACCAATCGTGGAGACATCCAACTCCAACTTTTTGAAGATAAAACTCCAAATACCGTGGCAAATTTTGTGAATTTGGCAAAACGCAATTTTTACAATGGTTTAAAATTCCACCGTGTCATAGAAGATTTTATGATCCAAGGTGGCTGTCCATTGGGCACGGGAACTGGTGGCCCAGGATATAAATTTAGAGATGAATTTGATAGTAGTTTAAAACACAACAAACCTGGAATTCTTTCAATGGCAAATGCAGGTCCAGGGACAAATGGAAGTCAATTTTTTATCACACATGTCCCTACCCCATGGCTTGATGGAAAACATTCTGTGTTTGGTGCCATCCTCGGTGAGGAAGATCAAAAAGTTGTCAATGCAATCAAACAAGGCGACCAAATCATCTCCATTGATATCGAAGGAGACGTAACTTCTCTTTTTGAAATGGCAAAACCATATCTTGATGAATGGAATTCTGTATTGGATAAGTAAAATTAGAATTTACAGTTTTTGGCATTGCTTCACTGTCTAATCATTATGAAGCAGAAAAAAATCAAAAACAGTGTTTCCGGTATAAAAAAAGCTTCGCGCATAATCTTTGCTTTGAAGCCAACAAAAATAAAACCTTCTGGTAAACTCTATTCCCGAAAGAAAAAAGACCTTTCGGGAATTCTTATTTTTTCATTCTTCAAACCAACCTCTATACTTTAAAATAATCTTTCTTCTGCTCACTCATTTCCTCGAATCACTTTCTCTTATACTTTAAAAAAATATAACTTGAATCTTTGCGATCATTGTTTTGACTGAAATGCAAATCCTTTGGTAATCAAAATAAATTTGTGAATTTTCAAGAGATAGAAAAATTAAAACAATCTGCTTTCGATGCCCAGAAATCTGGAAATTTGGATGAAGCAATTCGGCTGATGAATGAATACTTATCCAAAGTAGATTCAGGCTTCACACATCCTTGCCACTTGTTTCTTGCCGAAATTTTTTTTGAAAAAAAGGAATTTGAAAATGCACTTTCCAGCTTAAACCAAAGTATAACCCTCAGCAAAAATTTCCTTCCCGCATTCGAATTACGCACGCAAATTTATGAATTTCTCGGAAATAAAACCCTACAAATCAATGATCTTAAAAAAATTGAAGAAATAAAGAATTTAGAAAAATCAAAATGGGACGATCCCGATCACTATTATAATTATAAATGAATCCAAAAAGCTGTTTAATACTTGGTGCAACTTCCGATATAGGAAAAGAAATTTCGAAACAACTAGCGTTACTCGGTTACGACCTCATACTAACAGGCAGAAATCAAAAGGTATTGAATTCGCTCCAAACAGAAATAACACAGATTTCAAATAAAAACATTTCAAGCAGCTATTTCGATGTTTGCGATTTTCCCTCTCATATTCAATTTATCGAAAAAATTTCGAACCTACCGAAACTAGTTTTCTGTTGTATCGGATATTATGAAGACCAAAAGAATGCAAGAGAGGATACTAAAGAATTACTAACAACTGTTCACACAAACTATTCAGGAGTGGTATCAATTTTAAATATCATTACCAATAAATTTGAATTATCAAAAAATGGAACTGTCGTAGTTCTAAGTTCGGTAGCGGGTATTCGTGGTCGCCAAATCAATTATATCTATGGAAGTGCAAAAGCGGGTCTAACTGCTTATTTATCTGGCCTTCGGAACCGTCTTTACAGATCCAATGTCCATATAACAACAATTTTACTAGGACCAGTGTATACAAAAATGTCAGCGGGACATACTTTGATTCCCTGGATCACCTTAACACCTGAAAATGCGGCAAAAAAAATCATCCACGCTGGCTTATCTAAGAAAGATTCGGTGTATATACATTGGGTTTGGCGTTATATTATGTTTGCCATCCAACTCATTCCAGAATTTATTTTTAAACGATTGAAGGCCTTCTAAACGTGAAAATGATTGTTTCCTAAAATCCAAGTTTTAATAATTATCTAATTAAAAACCCACTACATTGACAGGTTCTAGTTTGCATTCATTCCCTTGGATGACGTAACTTGCCATTGCAATTGCAGCAGAATTCGAAGGAGTGGCTGGTTTATTGCAACTCAGTACTTCAAATGCTTCTGACAAACTTTCGTTTGTGGAAAATAATTGAACAAATGATTGATTCATAACTGATTTTTTACATTTATCAAACGATTCTTGAGTATAATATTTATTATCTTCAATTGCAGACAAAACCTCGGCAACGCTTGGCCCAAGAGCAAGATTCAATAATGGTGACAAGGAAAGTGACGTTGAATTGAACACCGAATTCATATTGTATTTTTGAAAACGTAAATAACCAGGCTCCGCACAACGAACTGCCAAACAATGTCCAGCAGAAACAAATATTGAGGTGCTAATATAAGAAAGGGTTAAACCAGAAATATCAGAAGTTCCACAGGCTGCTGCCGATGCGTTGTATCGGCACTCTGCCGTCAACTTTGTTGAAGCTGTTTGTAAAATCTTACCACTCAGTTGCACAGTCTCCGATGCAGCAGCTGTACGAAAATAAAGATTCGAACCAGATGTCGCATTGAGATCAACATAGCTCCCTTCACCAGGAAAATTAAAATTAGCTGAAACTGTATTTGTATTGGAACCAAGAATTGAATTTATATCTGTCGGACAAACGATTGAGGAATTAGAACTTGACCTTCCTAGGAGAGATGGTATGGAAACCAGAAAGGCAGTCTGTTCTATTTCTTCAATCTGCTTTTTTGCTTCTTTTCCACTAATGCCTAACGGAGAATAAATATTCGCACACTTAAAAATTACAAAAAATATAATCAACAAAAATACCTTTTTCATATAACCTACATAAGACTTTCATACGTTATCACCTGTTAAAATTCAACTATTTAGATCAATTCATTATTCGACTATTATAAATTTTAATGAATTTCAAAAACTGAAGTTAAAATAACCACAAATTCTTGAATCTGTTCGTATCTTTTGACTGTAGCCAACTTTTCTGTAAATCAGACAATGGAAACGAAAGAAACGGGAACTCAAATAGAGACACTTTCTTCCAAAGAATATTATATGATCTCAACTTGTCCCCCAAGTAGATGAATCGTGGGCGTTAATCGATATATTTCGCCAATCTGAAGTTAAACTAAGAATTTTTACACTACCATCGTTTCCATTAATTTATAAAACTAACGATGGATTATCTTTCCACTAGGATAGCCTAGTGTTACCAGGAAGATCCATATTACCAAATTTCGATCAAAATTGGCTGATTTTAGAAACTAAAAATGATGGAGAGGGTAAAACTAGTCAGGCATGATCATACTCTCGACAGTTTTAACTGATGTTTTCCTTCCTTCTTTCGCTAAAAATACTTGCAAATGGGTTCCATTTTGTAGAGAGTTCGTTTTGCACGGAGCATTTCAAAAATCCATTTTACCAATTCGTTTTTGTGAACAAATAGCAATCCAATTGAGAATTCGTACAAATACGTATCGTTAGGAGATATATGAGTCAATTTACAATCAAACATGCCGATGGGTCTCTTCAGGAAGTTAGCGGTTACATTTATGAAGAGGAAAATTCGGCGCCAAAAATGTACTCGTCATCGAAAAGTATTCCCAAACTCCCTCCCAAAGTGGATCTGCGCAAAAAATTGACGAAAGTCGAAAACCAAGTAAAAACCAATAGTTGTACTGCTAATGCGGTGGCTGGTGCTTACGAGTATTTAGTGAAGGCGCACAAGGGAGTTTCAAATTACGATGTTAGTCGACTTTTTATTTATTATAATGCCAGGGAGTATGCTGGCAAAGCAGGTGAAGACACTGGTTCGTCCATCAGTTTTTCCATTAAAGGATTACAAGAAAAAGGAGCCTGCACGGAAGAATCTTGGCCATTCAATCCTGCTATGGTTACAAAACGTCCACCTGATGACACATATGAAGAAGCTGCAGATTTTTTAATTGAAGATGTTCAGAAGATTCCCCTTGATCTCATTTCTTGGAAAACAGCACTCGCAGAAGGGTATCCCATAATTTTTGGAATTAAACTTTTCAATTCTTTTGATTCTCACAGAAAACCAGGTTTGGTTCCAAAACCAAATAATGTCGATAAAAATCGAGGGAGCCACGGAAACCATGCTATGTTATGCGTTGGGTATTCAGATAGGGATAAGGTATTCATTGTTCGCAATTCGTGGGGCGAAGATTGGGGAGATAAAGGTTATTGTTATATACCTTATGATTATATGATCAATAGCAATTACAATCATGCTGACACTTGGATCATCCGCCAATTAGATCCTATCCAAACTGAAGAAGAAGGTTGGGGGGATGACACATCCATCACTGGTGATTACGATACTGCGTTTGCGGAGATGACAGATGATGAATATGAAGAAATGTTATATGCGATGGGAGATTTTCCTTTGGAGTTTCGCATCGGCCTAATCATTCTGGATGTTGCTGCTATTGACGGCGAAGTAAGTGATTCCGAATACGAAGAATTGTCCACTTATATGCAAGACACTTTAACTAAATTAGGTGTCAATATGTCTGCAGCAAAAATATTAAAAAACATCCAGAAGGAATATGAAAATGAGGAACTCACCAAAGAATCCATCGAATTGTTGGGTAAGTATCTTTCTAGTGGACTACTCAGTAAAATACTCAATAGCATTCGTACCATAGTCGGTGTTGATGATGTTTCAAAAGAGGAAGAAGAATATCTTGCCTATTTAACAAACCAATGGCAAATCTTAGATGACGAAGACGATTCGGAAGAGGAAGACGAAATAACACCTCCGCCGCCTCCGCCATTGCCAGTCATAACCGATGAGGATGAGTCCGAAGAGGAAGACGAAATAACACCTCCACCGCCTCCATTGCCAGTCATAACCGATGAGGATGAGTCCGAAGAGGAAGAAGAAATAACGCCTCCACCGCCTCCGCCATTGCCAGTCATAACCGATGAGGATGAGTCCGAAGAAGAAGAAGAAATAACGCCTCCACCGCCTCCGCCATTGCCAGTCATAACCGATGAGGATGAGTCCGAAGAAGAAGATGAGTCCGAAGAGGAAGATGAGTCTGAAGAAGAAGATGAGTCTGAAGAAGAAGATGAGTCTGAAGAAGAAGATGGTTCCGAAGAAGAAGATGAGTCCGAAGAGGAAGATGAGTCTGAAGAAGAAGATGAGTCTGAGGAAGAAGATGAGTCCGAAGAAGAAGATGAGTCTGAAGAAGAAGATGAGTCCGAAGAAGAAGATGAGTCTGAAGAAGGATGAGAGCTAATCCTGGGAATCCAGAAAGCTTGAGGTGACTCGTCTGGCCGCTATTCCTACCTACTTTGCATACGATCGTTCATTCTTGGTCTGAAACTTTTTCAAAAGTAAGAGAAACGAATGACCAAGAAGAAAAAAAGGCCTCTTTTAGAATTTTACTTCCAAAAGAGGCCAACCTTCAAGGCAACTCTTGCCTCATCACAACTTTTAAGTATTATTCAAAAGTCGTAATACAGAATTTGGCCTGAGACTGGCTTGCGCAAGCATTGCCGTACCGCTTTGCACGAGAATTTGTTTCGTGGTCAGCGCAACCATTTCTTCAGCCATATCTGCGTCCCTAATCCTTGATTCGGATGCTTGCATATTTTCATATGCACCCATGAGACCTTTCGCAGTACTTTCGAGTCTATTTTGGTAGGCTCCCATATCTGCTCTTTGTTTCATGATCTGATTCAAGGCGAAGTCCGCCAAAGCAATCGCATTGTCGGCTTTTCCAGGTGTAGAAAGTGAAATTTTAATTTCGCCTTCCTTCATCTTCAAAGCCTTCGCAGTCATGGTTCCAATGTAAAAACGCTCTCTTTGTTTGGCGTTCGGACCCATATGGAACCACATCGATGCTTTCGTTGACTTTCGAGCAAAATCACCCTCAAACAGTTTCATTTTATTGAATTCTGCTTGGGAAGCGATCCGATCGATCTCATCCACCAGCGCAGATACTTCTACCTGCACGAGTTGCCTATCCTCTGGGGTGTAAATTCCGTTCGAAGTCTGGATTGCAAGGGTACGGATCCTTTGGACAATTTCCGCAGACTGGTCGAGGAAACCCTCTGCCGTCTGGATGAAACTAAGTCCATCTTCCGTATTCCTTTCGGCCTGACGTAAACCGCGAACTTGCGTTCGAAGTTTTTCCGAAACAGCAAGACCAGAAGCATCATCACCAGCCGTATTGATACGTTGGCCAGTGGAGAGATTCCTCATGGTCTTATCTACATCCCATTGTGTAAACTTGAGAGAGCGATGTGATTGAATCGCACTCATGTTGTGATTGATAATCATTGGCTTACACTCCTTTGTGTAATACCAAGAACGTTTTATATTTTCGTTCCTGGCCGGACAATCCCTGTCCGGTGTCAAGGATGAGCTTTCATTTTGCCACCTGGCAGGGGAAAGCCGGCCGATTATCAACTAACAACTACATGTTTACACAACTCCAAATTACATTAGTCTTTTAGATTAACGTAATAAGGATAGAACTCCTTGTGGACGGACATTCGCCTGAGCTAACATTGCAGTTCCAGATTGCACTAAAATCTGGTTCTTAGTGAAAGCAACAGTTTCTTCTGCCATATCCGCATCCCTGATCCTAGACTCAGATGCTTGGGTGTTTTCGTAAGCGTTCATGAGACCCTTTGCAGCGTGCTCAAGACGATTAAAATACGCACCTAAATTGGCTCTTTGTTTGTTAATTTGTGTTAACGCATTATCCAAGGTTCCAATTGCATCGTTTGCTTTTTCTGCAGTAGAAAGAGACATTAGTTCCCCACTTTGACCCTTGAGGTTGAGTGATTTTGCAGTCATTGTTGCAATGAACACTCTTTCTCTTTGGTGTTGGTTTGGACCAATATGAAACCACATGGAAAGTGTTCTCGAACCGCGTGCAAAATCGCCCTGCAAAAGATTCATTTTATTGAACTCTGCTTGGGATGCAATTCTGTCCACTTCGTCGATGAGTTGTGAAACTTCCACTTGGATCATTTGCCTGTCTTCTCCAGTATAAATACCGTTAGACGATTGAATTGCAAGAGTACGAATTCGTTGGATGATATCGTTTGTCTCTTGTAAATACCCTTCCGTTGTTTGGATGAGGCTCATACCGTCTTCGGTATTTCTTTCGGCTTGTCTAAGACCATTCACCTGCGTTCTCATTTTTTCAGAAACGGCGAGTCCGGACGCATCGTCACCGGCACGGTTGATACGCATCCCAGATGAAAGTTTCTCCATATTTTTGGAGACTTCCTCGTTTTGAAACTTGAGCACGCGGTGTGAATTGATCGCGGCTAAATTGTGATTTATGATCATTGGTTTCCTCCTTGAAACTTGATCTGGCAAAAAAGGGAATCCCTTCCCTTTCTTTTTTTGTGTCTGGCTTTCAGGCCCTATCGTGCCTAAAATCTCTATTTATTCCCTTTGAATGTCGGAGGTTGGGAAAGAGAAATTAATTTGAAGAAATTGAGGTATTATTGACGATTTTCGAAAGTATTCGTTAGAATTTGCACTATTTCAGCGACTTTAGCGTTTTATTTTTTTTCAAAAAAAATAAAAAAAATGCCCAATAGGATGATCGGCAATTCCCGATTTTCCTTGAGCAGAATTTTGGGGATTTGGAATATTCTAGGGATAACCCTGGTATATCAGGGTTTCACAGCTTCGGAAGGGATTTCGTCCCAATCCAAGGCCAAATGCCTCTCCCCACTCAATTTGTGCTCAATGCGTTTGAGATTTGGGAAGTTTTCGAAGAGGGTTTCGTTAAGTGCCCGCAGTGTGGAATTTAGGGCAGCAAACCTACGTTTGGTGACAACTTCCTCTGATTCACGGGGTGTCATCTCCGCATTTCCAGAATAATAAGTAATTGTATCTACGGGAGTGCTAGCATTGTCATCTTCTGTTTCAGAATCAGAATCCAAACCATTCAATTTTGGAAGCCTATATTTTTCCATTACCAATTCTATGGTTTCCACATTCCAGTCCAGCACCAAACGAGTATTTGACTCAAGGAACCAAACTTGTTTCAATGCAAAACGGATGTCCAAAAGTTTTTTCGGAGAAAAAAGTTTAGTATCTTGCGCATTGGATTCGCTCATTTCAAAATAAGGAGGAGATCCAACTTCTCCCACAAGTTGGTACACAAATTCTCTATCACCTTCCATTTTTAAAACTTTACGTTTGATAGGAAACTCTTCACCTTCTCCATTGGAAATAAAAACGGTCACTGGTTCTCTATGATCGAGAGAAGGAAGTGTATATACTTGAAAGGGAATAAAAAGTCGAAATGGGTTTTGTTCTGCTAGCATAAAAAAGCTAAAAAATATCAAAAGTCCAAACCAAGAAAAAAATAAAAACAAAAAGTCACGGGTAAGTTTTGTTTCGCCTGTCGCAATTTTATAAAACTCCACCACCCATACCCGAATGATTTCCGCCAATTGTTTGCTATATTCTTTAATCTTTAAAACTTGCGTATTCATGAATTCCTTTGATGATGCTTCTTGCTATTTTTTTCTGAAAATTTTTATCTCTTAAAATTTTACTTTCTTGAGGGTTTGTAAGATACCCCATTTCTACGAGTACAGCAGGCATAAGGCTTCCCCGCAAGACGGAAAAATCTGCCTTTTTGACTCCCCGTGAAGGGATGGAGGGAGAAAGCCCTTTTTCATATTCTTTCGCAACATACTCCGCCAATTTTTTCGATCGCCTTTGGGTTACGCTGGATAACATCTGAGATTGAATATGTTCCACATCTTTCAATTTATGTTTTCCTATGAATTTATTTTCAATGAGAGCCGTTTCTCGCGCGAGTTCTGTGCTCGGAGATTGGGAAAGATAGTACACTTCAAACCCAGTCGCTTTATCGCTTAAGGATGCATTACAATGAAGAGAAAGAAAAATCACATCCCTCGTGTCACCAAGCACTCGGTTTGCATCCCGCGAACGTTCTTCTAGTTCAATGAATTGGTCAGCCTTCCGGGTCATTTGCACTCTGATTTCAGGATAATACTTTCGTAAATACAAATACAAATATTTGGACACTGCCAAACTGATATGTTTTTCTTGGTTCCCTGCTCCGTCGGAAGTTCCAGGGTCTTTCCCACCATGCCCTGCATCAATGACGATGGCCTTCACATTCACAGACCGTTTGGGCAGAGGTTCTTTTGGAACCAAAAGCAAAAGTTCATCTTCTTTAAATTTATACTTTATATCGTAAGCAATGAGATTGATAAAAATCGCTTCAACCATGTCCAAAGGAATGTAAACATGTTCATCTCTAATGAGAACGGGTTTCGGGATTTTATGAATTTTTCCATCCAAAGTATAAAAACTGGAACCCACTCGGAAATTCATTTGCCCTTGGGGCGTGTGGATTGAACCCACCCGTGTTAATTTTTTGAGATTTGTACCTAGCTCAGGTAAAACCGTTTTCAAATCGGAAAACTGAACAAACGCCCCTTTACCATATAAAGGGAGTTTGATGGTCTCTGCGTTAAGAACACAAGGCAGAAAGATTAAAAAAATGAAAATTAATCTTTTTTGAAAATGGTAAGTATTCTTTGCCAAATCGATTTTTTCTTTTTAGCGGTTTCTGGCAGGGCGTTGATATCAAAAAGATTCCTTTTGGAATTAGTTTTTGAAACATTTGTATTTTTAGGTTTATTGTTTTGATTTTTATGTTTCGGATTTCCTTCCGATTTGTTGTGGTGTTTACGATCCTCTCTATGCATCTTTGCAGGCGGATGATGATCCTCTCGATTTCTATATTCTCCTGAAGGTTTTGATCCATGATTACGATCTCTATGAGTTTCTTTTCCTTCTCGTTTTCCTCGCCTATCACCTGCTTGTTTATGTTTTCCGCCCGATCTTTCGCGCCCATCCCTCTCCTGGAATTTTTTTTCACCTGGGATACTCTCGTCCGCGAATACAGGGGTGAATTCACCGACAGGAAACGCCAAATAACTTTCGTTAATTTCACCAACTGGGATTTTTGAATTTAGATATTTTTCAATCCGTTCAAGTTCAGTGTAATCTGTTTCCGAACATAGTCCAATAGAACTACCAATCCTTCCCGCACGTGCCGTTCGACCAATACGGTGCACGTAGTTTTCCGCATCCTGAGGAAGGTCATAATTGTACACCACGTCTATATTTTCAATATCGATCCCGCGCGAAGCCACATCGGTCGCAATTAAATATTTATACTTACCTGCTTTAAAATCGCGGAGCAGTCGAATTCTCTTTTTTTGGTCGAGTTCACTCGAAAGCCCAGTCGCAGTGATTCCGTATTTTCGGAGAACTGAAACAATCTTTGGAATGTTCATTTTGTAATTTGTAAAAATAATTCCCAATCCCTCAATTTCATTGTTTAGTAGCGAATTGACAAGGTAAGGCATTTTTTCTTCTCTACCCAAATGTAACAGCGATTGGTTGATTCGTTCCGTAATTACTTTTTCTGGGTTGATATGAACTTCAATGGGATCAACCAAATATTTACTCGCAAGCCTCACCACTTCATAACTGAGCGTGGCACTAAAAAGTAAGGATTGTTTTCTGTTTTTACATTTATGGAAAATGTATTTTAGGTCTTGTACAAAACCCATATCAAACATCCGATCGGCTTCATCCAAAATCACAACTTTTATGTTTTCAAGCGAAAGCCCATGATTTTTGACAAAGTCGATGAGCCTTCCTGGAGTGGCCACAATGATACAGGCTTTGTTGCCCAAAGCTTGCTCTTGGGATTTATAGTCGGTTCCGCCAATGATGGTTGCCACACCCATGTCCGTGAATTCCAAAAGTTTTTTTGCTTCTTCTGCAATTTGGATGGTGAGTTCCCTAGTAGGTGCAAGCACCAAAGCATAGGGCAACGGTTCTTCTTCCGCACTCGAAAGTAGCCTGTGTAAGGTGGGCAAAAGGAAGGCCATGGTTTTGCCAGTGCCTGTTTGCGCAAGCCCAGTGACATCACTTCCCTCCATGGCAAAGGGTATGGATTTTTCTTGGATAGGGGTTAGGTCTGTATAACCAATTTTTTCGAGAGCCGTCTGGATCGAAGGGTGAAAGGGTAGTTCTGTGAATTTCATAGATTGTATTTTTTAGCGGCCACTTCTATTGTGTCGCCATAACAGAAAGAGTTTGCGTAAGATTGGTATAGCCATTTGGGAAAATTGCCTCTTAGGCCGAGATCCCTCTTTGGATGATACGACATAGGTCTACCATACTTCAACCCGAACCCCAGCATTGACAAGAGTTTTTTCAAAGAATGGATGTCGTAATCGAAAAAGTGATCACTCGGGTGAGTTTCGAACCAGTGGTCTGGATTGGTTTGGAAACTAGGTCCAAAACTGGAAGGTACGGCCAAACTGAGCACTCCACCAGGCGTAAGCCATTTGCACAAACGCTCCCAAATGCCTACGATGTCCTGAATATGTTCCACTACAAAATAGGCAGAAATAACCTGGAAAGAATTTTGATATTCAGAGACCGGTATGTCCAAAACCGATTTTTTTTCTACGTTCAGTCCAAACTTGGTACGGGAGTATTCGACTTCCCTTTCAGAAAGTTCAAACCCTTGGGTTACAAAACCCATTTGTTTGGCTTCGTCCAAAAAAAATCCTGCAGCCGACCCGATTTCTAAGAGTTTCGAATTTTGAGGATGGATCCCCAATTTACAAATTTCACCGAGTCGCCTTTTGGCCATTTGGCGCAAAGGAGCTTCGTCCTCATAATACGTCTTTTTATACTGGGATTCATACTCTTCCATAAAATAGGTCTCCCCATATTCACGGAGTTCTGCTTTTTTATACCGAAGAACTCCCGTTCGACTGCATTTGTCGTAAAATTCAGGATAAACTTTATGGGGTTTAAACTGAAATTGGATCAAAAGAAATTTCTCTTTTTGGATTCCAGTGATTTTTCATACCCTGCCCTTGCTGCTCGTTTGTTCTCGTATGCTTCTGTCAAACTGGGGTTTAAATCAATGGCAGTCTGGAAGGAAGAAAGTGCTTTTTTGAATTCACTATTTTTAAAAAAACAGACACCTAAATAATTATACGCCTTAGCTGCTAGGTTTGGATTTACATCCGACCGAGTAATAACCGTTAGCTCCTCAATGGCTTTTTCCCTATCCACAAGGGATCCTGAATCGATGAGAATTTTAGAAAGAACCAATTTGGATTCCATATCTTCTGGATCGATGTGAGCCGCGCGGAAAGCTTCTTCTTTGGCTTTTCGACTATTTCCCGCACTCCCACTACCTGCATAAGCAAGTGCCAATTTACGATGTGCGAGTTTAATATCTTTTGGGTCTTTGGCATTTTCTAAAATATAGTATAAAACCTTCTCAGCCGCCGTGTAATTTTTTGTTTGGAGGTAGGCATCTGCTAATTTTAACCTTGCTTCATACAATTCGGGTTTCCAAACAATGGTTTCTTCGTATTCAGCTATGGCTTCGCTAAACATTTTATTTTCTAGAAAATAATCTGCCACGGCGAGCCTGGACGGAATGTGATTGGGATCAAGAGCTTGCGATTTTCTAAACTCTTCGATGGCCGCAGTGGGTTTTCCAGCATGCAAATAGGCGAGACCCAAATTATAACGAGCCGATTGGTTTTTCGGGTTCAGTGCAATGGCCGCTTCAAAACTTGGAATCGATTCTGAATACCGTTCCATTTCGTCCAAAATGATTCCCAGATTCACGTAAGCAGTTTCCGTATAACTATCGCCAGGTGTGAGTCGAATGATGCGCCGGAACAAAGTTTCTGCTTCCACAAGTTCTCCATTTTTATAATAGAGTTCAGACAAAGCGAATAGTGAATCCACATCAGAAGGTTTTAAACTCAAAGCCTTTTTTAAAGCAGTGATGGCCAAGGAGGATTTTCCCATACCATTAAAAGCCTCTGCGATGTAGCGGTACACTTCTGGTTCGTTTGCATTGGAATCCAGTGCCTTCTGGAAGTACTTGGCTGCTTCCTCAGGGTTCTTTTTTTTTAAGTAAACAAGACCCAAATTATAATATGACTTGGCATCATTTGTCTTCAGTCGAATCACTTCTCGGAAGTAAAATTCTGCACGTTCAAAATCTTCCTTTTGGTAGTAGATGCTCCCCAAATGTCCATAGGAAAGTAAGGCCGGGTTAGAATTGGGAGAAATTTGGATCAGTTTTTGAAATTCAGAAATCGCCTCAAGGATATTGCCTTGTTTTAAGTAACTTAAGGCCAAATTGTAAATGATAGTTACATCGGCAGGAGCGAGGTTCTGCCCTTCTTTGTATGCTTCAATTGCTTTGGAAGGTTCGCCAATCTCTTGGTATAGATTTCCTTGTAGCATGCTCACACGATGGTCGTTAGGTGCAATTTCTTTAGCTCGTTCGGCAGCACGCCTTGCCTCTTCAAATTTTCCTGCATGTTTAAATGCGAGTGACAAATTATAAAAGGCAAAATAATTTTTTGAATCGTATTGAATGGCTTTCTCCAATCTTTCGATTGAATTAACATACCTGCCTGCTTCATCATACATCACACCAAGCACAGTGAGTGCGATTGACTTTTCTTCGTCACTTCCAGGTGAATTTAAAAACTCCTCACAAACGATGGATGCTTTTTGTGAATATCGATTTTTATAAGCGTTCAAACAGGCAGCAAGTTTTGGATTCAAAGAAGAATCGGGAAGATACGGTTTGTCCACCAAAAGTTCCATCGCATTTGGATCTTTCGGAATTTCTTTGGATGTGCGAACAAAGGATAGAGGTTCATCTTTTCCTTTGAGATAAACATAATAAGCGCCCGTTAAAAACCCACAAACGAGAACAATTAAAAAACTCCAAAAGACAAAGGAAAGCACTGGACGCCTAACCGATGTTTCTGATTCAAAGTTTGGTTCTTTGCCTAAATCACGTAGATATGGGTCTTCATTATAATAACTGGGTTTGGACGGTGGTTCTTCAAAACGAAATCGATTTTTTTGGATAGGATCCATTTCACATTTATTTTGATTGTTTCGCTACGATTTCTTTTTTATAAAAGGCATCTAGTAATCCGTTGATAAAATTTGCCGATTCATCGGTTTCAAATTCTTTTGTGAGTTCCACCGCTTCATTGATGACAACAGGTGCCGCAAGGAAAGGTTCCTTTTGCAAACTCAAAATTGACAACCGAAGGATACAACGATTCACAACGGAAATACGCGAAAGTTCCCAATTCTCCGAATACTTCTTTATTAAAGTATCGATCTCTTTGCGATTTTCGACCACTCCTTTCACAAGAAAGATGGCATATTCTTTTTCTTCTCGGGAGATTTTTTTGTCATACCAGTCAAACTTCATGGCCCGGCTTGGGTCTGTCCCCACCAAATCGATTTGGTAGAGACACATGAGGGCTAAGCTTCTGCCTCTATGCCTGGAACTCATCCGAGGGTCTGGAAAAGATTCGCCATTTCAATGGCTGTGGTGGCCGCCTCATAACCTTTATTGCCCGCTTTGGTTCCCGCCCTTTCAATGGCTTGTTCTATGGTTTCTGTTGTGATGACTCCAAAAATGACAGGTACGGATCCGTCTCCCAAAGCACCAATTTTTGCGGATTCTCCCGAAACCAAATCATAATGGGAAGTGGCTCCTCGGATCACGGCTCCCAAACAAACAATGCTTGAAAATTGGAATTTTTTTGAACCGAGGATTCGTTTTACGGTTTGTGGTAGTTCATAGGCACCGGGGACATAGACAACAGTTACGTCCTCTTCTTTGACCCCATGTTGCCTATACGCATCCAATGCGCCCTTCAAAAGGGATTCTGTTATGAATTCATTGAACTTGGAAACAACCACACAGTGTTTTTGGCCGTTCCCAATCCTTGTTCCTTCCAATCGATTCTCTATCATGTAACCCACGTTCCCAAACAGGCCTTATTTCGCAAGACGAATGACGAGGGTAATTTTGCCGTTTGGATTCTCCACCACTTCAAAACCATCTCTCTCCAAAGCTTTTTTGGCCCGGAACAAAGCTAGGTTCACAACATTGGACGGTTTTTCAGATGATTGTTTCAGTTGGTCCATCGTGCCCTCTACCGCCTAAGATCGGTAGGAGGGATGCGAATCTTAAACACCAAAGACTTTACAAGAGTGAATTGTTTTCCACTTATGTCTTATGGGATCCAAAATGAAAAAGAAGAAAGTCATAAAAAAGACCAAAAAAAGAAAACCGGTCGTTTATAAAGAACAGGACTTTATTGTGAAACCGTCCTCCATCCCTGGAATTGGTATGGGTCTTTTCACCAAACAAACATTATACAAAGGTGATACCGTAGGGTTTTACGCAGGCAAAATCATAACAGATGATGAAGCGGAGTCCCCCAAATACATCGACTCAAAATACTTACTTTGGATTTGTAAAGATTGGTGGATTTATGGGGAGGGCAAACTTTCCAACTACACTCGTTATATCAACCACTCAGACAAACCCAATGCGGAACTTGTCACCTCTGTCCGATGGAAAACAGCACGGTTTCGGGTTTTAAAAACAATCCCCGAGGGAGGAGAAATATTTTTCGATTACGGTAAAGACTACTGGGACAATGTGGACTTCAAACCCAAATGAATTTGGGTTTGGTTTTTGTCAGAGCACTCCCCGGTCAAAGGGGGATGTTTTGTGTACAGTTTCTGTATTGTTTGGTGTTTCCAAGCTTTCCGTATAACGAATGACAGAATCCCCAACTCGGAACAACCCTTCTTTGTTTTCTCTATGAGAGAAACTGCAGAAGACAAAATTGACAGAAAAAAATACCAGAGAAAGGAACAAGGGAAAACGAATGGACGCCAACATAGAACCCTCCAGATAACCAAAGTTTGGAACTTGGGACTTTTTTGGCAACCATTTATTAGAACAATTCTAAGGACTTATCCCTAAATAAAATCCTCAAGCCGGATGTCTGGAAAAATATTGTGTTCGGTTTCTGCGGCCAGAAGGACAGAATGGTCGTCCTCTTCCTTTCCAAGCATTTCCTCTAAGGCCAAAAACAAATTAGCATGAACATTCGTTCGTTTTACAGCATAGTCCACCATGGTGCCTGTTTTCATAATAAAAGCCCAATCCGAACTTTCGAGTAACAATAGTTCTCTGCCCATTTGTTTTAAAATGCGAATATCAGCTTCGGATCCGTTTTTATATTCCAAAACTTTCTTCTGCATCCGGATAGCAAGGGAATGGATGAGTGGGTAGATCCAATCATTGGTTCGGTTGAGCCAAACATCCCCATAACCATTTTCCCCCCAACTTGACATTTGCATGGATACGGATTGGATGCGAGGAATTGCCCTTGCTGCCTCCATGGGAAAAGAAAGCTGGATGGTGTTTTGGTCGAAATGGATTTTTTTACATAAAAACTCGATGAATTTTGGACCTTCATACCACCAATGACCAAAAAGTTCGGCATCATAGGGTGATACCACAACAACTTCTTGTTTGTTCTGTTCATACAAATACTCCACCTGATGGATGCGGTTTCGTAAAAAATCTTCTGCATGGTCGCCACATGCTTCCACCGCCCAATCTGGGTGGTAAAAATCTTTCGCGTCGGATTTTCCTGTTATGCGATGGTATTTGATCCCTGTGTTGATCCGAACCCCATTGGAACGCATGTAGGGAGAGATGATTTCCCAAGGGAGGTCGTGCCCAATGTCTCGGTAATATTCTCTGTATCGAAAATCCCCTGGGTATCCATCGATGGAACTCCAAACTTGTTTGCTACTTTCTGGGTCTCGACCAAAAGCAAAAACCCCTGCCCCCACTTCCACAGGAGCGTAAACACCAAATTTAGGTCGCGGGTTTGCATGGTTGATTCCATGCGTGTCCACAAAAAAATAACGAAAACCTTCTCTTTCCAAGTTTTGTTCGAAGCCGGGACTGTATCCGCATTCTGACAACCAAATGCCCTTGGGATCCCTGCCCCAAACCCTCCGAAATGTTCGCCTTCCATTCTTCAATTGGGAACGAATGATGCTTGGTTCGGATTCATAATTGGGCAAAAAGGCATGGGTGGCAGGACTTGTGAGAATTTCCAAATTTCCCGATTCCACAAATTCTAAGAACTGTTTGGTGAGATCTCCCTCTGTTTCATTAAATATGGACAGAGTGTTCGTAAAATGATCCAAATACCAATGGGCAAGGTAGTTAAGATGCGGATCATCCTTTGTGCGAATCGTTTCATTTTTTGCCAATTGGATGAGGTTTTTTAGATAACTTTCAAATTGAGAAATCAAATAGGGATCCACAAGCATCGAAGAGAGTGTGGGTGTAAAAGACATTGTGATCTTAAAGGGAACTGATTCTCGTTTTAAATTTCGGAATGTACGGAGGAGAGGGATATAGGTTTCTAAAATAGCTTCATTCAGCCAGTTTTCTTCGATAAAGCTACTTTCGTAATTTGGGTGGCGGACAAAAGGAAGGTGGGCATGGAGAACAAGTACGAGATGCCCTTTGGGATTCATAACCTTTCCTTTTCCAAATGATAATGGGAAGAAGGAGAATCATACACACCCCGTGGGTTTACATAAAACTCACCAGGTTTTCCTTCCTTAAAATAATAATTTCCAGAAGATGACTCGGCAACTAACCCTTGTTCGATCCACCTAGGATGAATCCATTCTTTGTCCAAACGAAAGGATTCATTAACAGGGGGTAAATCACCCGCTTTCGAATGCAAACAGAGTTGTTCCTTGGTTGGACCACAAAGAAAGATGGCTGCCTCGACTTCTGCTACAGGAAATATAAATTGTACATAATACGATTCGGTAAAGGGTGCAAGATCATACCAAACTTCCCTTTCACTGCCCAAAAGATTTTTATACTGGACTCGCAAGCGAAAACGAAGCCCTTCCATAGGTTTGGATTCTGTTTGGTTTGCATATGATTCTACGGTTTTAGGATTCCATTTCCAAAAAACATAAACCTCTTTCGGATTTCGGATGAGGACTTTCATCAAATCCTCCGTTGGAAAATTTGGATGTTTTGTCCACCTAGAATCATTATAGATCGAACTTTTAGGTAGAGGTTCTTTTTTTACTTTGGCCTTTTTAGTTGCGATTTTTTTTGGTTCCCTTTCGCTTGCCATAGTATCCAAACACTGCGTGCGAAAGAAGGCTCTTCAATTCTTTTTTATTTGACTCTTTCATTTTTTCCAGAGTACACTTAAATCCAATACCATAGCGGGATAATATATGAAAATCAATTACACTTGGAAACATTTAGACAGGTCGGAAGCGGCAGAAAACTATGCCAATGAAAAACTAGAACGTGTGACAAAATTTGTTCAAAAGATTATCTCTTGTGAGGTGTCCTTCGAATCCATCCATGGACTCATCCACAGCAATCTCAAACTCAATGCAGACGGAACCCATTTTAATGCCCATAACGAAGACAAAGACATTTATGTATGTGTCGATGGTTTGGAAGATAAAATCCTATCGCAAGTGGGCAAACACCACGACAAAAAAAGCAAACACTAAAATCACTCCATGATACAGAAGTCGGAAGATGCCTTAACCTATTTGGAACTAGGTGAGTTCGAAAAAGCGAAATCCATTTATTCCGTACTTTTGGATCGTGATCCACTCGACCCTGGTTCCATCAGTGGCTATTATATGGCTAGCTTCTGGGATCACCGTTTGGACTTGATTTTAAAAACAAGGGAAGGCAAAGAGAGGGGGAAACTTTTACTTGGTTTTTTCTCCGATTTTGAAATTGAGATCACCAAACGGGGGTTTTTGGACACGGAAACCTACCAAAAAACACAAACCTGTATCTTACAAGAAGCAGCCGACCATTTAAAATTGGCCTACCAATGGGAAGGTGCCAACGCCCTAGACAAAGACTTACTCCGCGAACTCACAGCCTGCCTGATTAAAATTGGGGATTACAAAATGGCCAATGAGGTCTTGCTCTATGCCGGTCGGCAGGCAACTCCTGTTCTGAATTACTATCTTGCAGAAACCCTTTGTATGTTAGGTCGTGAAAAAGACGGCATCCCTTTGTACAGAACCGCTTTTCTTTCTGATCCACAACTCTTTCCCATTTCCATCGTACGTTACCCTCCCATGCGCGGGGCCATCCAAAAAGCGATGGAACTAGGAACCAAAGAAGAAGAATGGAAAGAAATTGTGCCCATACTTTGTTATCGTGAGGGGCTTTTTCGTCCCCCTGTCAAACTCAATGCCGAAATCATACAAACATGGTTTTTGGAATTGAAACGACTTACGGATTCGAAACAAAGGTCAGGTGGTAATTTTAAGCTGGATGCTAGGATCGAACAATTTGCTCTCGCCATCCTGGATTGTGCTGATGAGCTCAGATCCAGGGAGGCATTATTACTAGCAAAATCGTTAGTTTAACGTTCGACTGACTCAATCAAAAAATGGATTTCTTCGGCTGCAGACTCCCGTCCAGTCCTTGTGTAGTATGTTTCCAACTCCTTCAAACCACCAAGGGCATCGGGATTGGAACGCAGATGATCCACAAGCATTCGTTTTTGGTAGTTTTCACTCATGTCTATGCTTGCTGGTTCATTCATATAAGACGTGTTTTGTTCTATCACAACCCCTGCAGAATCGCTAACAGGTGTTTGGTCTTGGTTCATTCGCCCAACTAAAACAAAAACAAGGCTCAGAGCCATAACGGCTGAAAAAGAATACTGCACACTGCGGTTTTCAAACCATTCACGGAGAGTTGCTGAAACGGGGAGATTTTTAGCTTCTATGGGAGTGGATTGTAAAACATTCAAAAGACGGGTGTCAAAATCGTTCGACATCCTAGGGAGGATGGTTTCTTCCTTCTTTCGTACTTCTTGGAACAAATTGCAAATTTTGTTTTCAAGAATGACCGATTCAGGTTCATCTGTGAATAGGTAGGGGTATTGGGCGCGCAACCAGTTTCGTAAATTCATAATCCTCATTTTTCGAAGAAACCTTCTCCCTTATCATCTTTTTGGATGAGGTGCTTCAAAAACTCCTTCGCTTTGAAAAGACGGCTTTTGACAGTCCCTACATTGCACTCCATGATTTCCGCAATCTCATTATACGAGAGATTTTCAAAGTAACGGAGCTCGAGTACTTGTTTGTAGGATTCTTCTAACAAACCGATCTTATCCATTAGATAACGTGACTCTTCGGAAAGTTCTAATTTTTTTTCATAACCAAGGCGAGAATCGACAAATTGATTGTCACCTGTGTCATCCATGGGTTTTTCCCGCCCACGTTTCTTTTTGGCCAGTAGATCTTTGGATTTGTTCACCACAATCCTGTAAAGCCAGGTATAAACTCCCGCTTCTGCTCGGAAATTTTGTATGGATTTATAACCAGAAATCAGAGCGTCTTGGACGATGTCTTCCGCATCGTCGCCGTCTTTGACCATGGAAACCGCTTTTCGGAACAAACGTTCGCGGAACGGAGAAACGAGGGTCATATAGGCATTGGGATCCCCCGCTTTGATTTTTTGGAGGAGGATTTTTTCCTTCTCACGGAGGGTCATATTTTTGCCTTCAAGGGGGCGTGGCATCAGACCTAAGATTTCGACTCTATTAAATCTAGCAATGTTTTTCGAAAATGAATTTGCTCTTAAATCCGGTGGAACATGATTTCTAGGTCTTTACGGGTGAGTTTGATGAGGGTGGGTCTTCCGTGCGGGCAAAGGGATGGGTTTTCACAATAGGACAATCGTTGCAAAAGTTCGCCCAAAATGGGGTCGGAAACCTGGTCCCCTTTTTTGATGGCCGAACGACAGGCCACACATTTTGCCATTTCATCATACATTTCTTTGTCTTCCAGATCCTTTGTTTTTTTTCGTTCCCAAAGGTCTTGGATGGTTTCGATTTCTTTGCCAGGGTCGATGTAACTGGGAACCTCACGGATGAGGATGGTTCCTCCCGAAAATGGTTCCAAATCGATGCCTAGTTCGTTAAACATAGTCTTGGATTCTAAAATTTCTTCAGCTTCCTCTTTAGTGAGCTCCCACCGAATGGGCGTTAAAAGGCTTTGCGATTTATAAGCTTTGGATTTTAAATCACGAAGTACTTCTTCATACCGTATCCTTTCATGGGCTGTGTGTTGGTCTATGATATAGAGCCCATCTTCCGCCTCCGCCAGAATGAAGGTTTCGAAAATGACACCATAGTGTTTTTTGGGAACAAAACTGTGGTGTTTTTCCAACTGGTCTCCGAGGAGGTGGAGGCCAACCCCCGCCCCGACACCTTCCAAAGAATATCCTTTTCGTTCCATCGCCTCGGGTGTGGACAATAAGGGTGCATTTTCGCCTAACGACTCTGGAAATTGAAACCCCGATTTTCCCATAGTGGTTTCTTCATAAGGGATGGGCATGGAAAGTCTACGGCGCATCTCCAAAAATTCCACAGGAGTGGAGGTTCGCAAAACATCGGTAATGCCTTGGAATAGAATGGCTGTGATGGTTTCCTCGGATAAAAATCTAACTTCTTTTTTTTGCGGGTGAACGTTCACATCCACAAAGGAATGTGGGACAGAAAAAAATAAATAAGCATATGGAAACCCGCCGCTTGGCAATAGTTCGCCGTAACATCGTTTCAAAATTTGAGTGGTAAATTTCAGGTCAATGGATCTGTTATTGACAAAGAAAAATTGCCCCGACCGGGACGATTTATAAAAGTCGGGGTGAGAAATAAAACCTGTGAGTTTGATTCCGTTTCGTTCCAAATGTACGGGAAGCAAATGATCACGCAAATTTTCACCATAAACAGAAAGGATTCGCTCAAAGCCCTCTTCTGGAGGAAGGTTTAAAATTTCTTTCCCATTTTGTACATAACGAAAGGATATTTTGGGTTCGGCAATGGCCATGGACTGAACCCGGGATCTATTTTTTTTATCCTCACCCATTTCTGTTTTTAAGAATTTTCGCCTAACAGGTGTATTGTAAAATAAATCCTGAATATCGATTTTGGTTCCCTGAAAAAAAGGGATTTCCTCTTCTCGTTTGATTTGCCCACCTTCGATGTACAACCTGTACGCCACACGGTTTCCTTCTGTCCCACTTTCCAAAGTCATTTTGGAAACAGAAGCAATGGACGCGAGCGCCTCTCCCCGGAATCCGAAAGTGAGTAAATGTTCTAAGTCTTGGAAATTTTTGATTTTAGATGTGGCGTACCTTTGTACGGCCAAAGGCAAATCCTCTCTGGTTATCCCATGCCCGTTGTCGGAAACAAGGATCCGAGAAAGGCCTGCCGCATCGGTTGCGATTTCGATCTTTGTGGCACCCGCATCCATCGCATTTTCGATGAGCTCTTTTAAGATGGAATGTGTGGACTCAATGACCTCACCCGCCGCAATTTGGTTGATGAGTTCAGGAGAAAGAGTTCGAATGATGCCCATACGGACAAGGTTGGGGTAACAATGCCCCCTAGCCAGAAAAAATTATTCGTGTTTGCAGGTCGGACAGATGCCAGTGACAGTCACATCAATATGTTTGATTTGAAAACCCAAAGACTCCAATTCTTCATTATGATTCAATTTTAGCGGAGGAACGTCCAAAACCATACCACAATCTTTACAGATCAAATGGGAATGGTCTTCCAAAAATGCATCATACCGAACAGAATCAGACTCAATATTCAGTTTGTTTATGTATTTGTTTTGGAACAAATATTCGAGAGAGTTATAAACAGTGGCAAAACTAATATGTTCTGCCTTTCCCTTAACTGATTCAAATACCATTTTGGCCGTTGGGTGGTCATGTCTATTGGATAAATCGTTTAAAATGAGTTCTCTATGTTTGGTTAAGGTTTTCATTTCTTTCCCCCTTACTAAAAAAATGAAAAAAAACAAAGATGGTCAAATGGAATTTCGATTTTATAATCATTCCAGAAATTGATATTTGTCAATAGGGGTCATTATGTTAGCATCATCCGATTCGTTTAAAACGGCTTTATCAACTTGGGCAAGTGGAGTTTCCGTCATCACCTATGAGTCTGAAACAAAAAAAGGTGGAATCACCGTTTCTAGTTTCTCTTCTGTTTCACTCGCTCCGCCGATGGTTTTATTTTGTTTGGCAAAGGACAGTGGAGCCTACGAACCCATTTTGGAATCCAAACGTTTCGTAGTGAATATTCTAAAAGAATCACAAAAACAAATTTCCGCTGATTTTGCCTCTGGTTCCCTGGACAAAGCGGTGGTTTTAGAAGCCTTAAATCCGGAGTCCCTAGTGACAGGAGCACCCGTTCTCACAGGAACTTTGGCATCCCTCGACTGCCAATTGGATGTTATGATCGAAAAAGGCGACCATTGGATCGTGATTGGGCTTGTGAAAGGGATCACACAGGGAGAAGGCAAACCACTCCTCTACTTCAACCGCAATTATAGAGAACTCGTATAAGGAACAAAAATGGAAAAAGAGAAAGTTACCCTGGAAGATGCAAAAGAACACGGACTCACCGAAACTGAATTTGTCGAAATACAAAAGATTTTAGGTCGAGTGCCCAATTCCACAGAACTTGGCATTTTTTCAGCGATGTGGTCAGAACACTGCTCTTATAAAAATTCCATTCTCAAATTAAAAACCCTACCCACGAAGTCAGATAAACTTTTGGCAGGGGCAGGTGAAGAAAATGCAGGCGCCATGGACATTGGTGACGGACTTGCCGTTGTTTTTAAAATAGAAAGCCACAACCATCCGACTGCCGTTGAACCCTACCAAGGTGCGGCCACGGGTGTTGGCGGGATCATGCGTGATATTTTTACCATGGGCGCAAGGCCAATCACATCACTCAACTCACTTAGGTTTGGTGACCCAAACGAACCGAGAAATAAATACTTACTCACAAGGGCGGTAAAAGGAATCGGAGATTACGGCAATTCACTCGGAATTGCAGTGGGAGGTGGGGAACTCTTCATCCACCCTACTTTTACAAAAAACCCACTTGTCAATGCAATGACTGTTGGAATCGCCAAACACGATGAAATGGCTTCGGCATCAACCCAAGGTAAGGTGGGAAACAAAGTGTACATCGTTGGTGCCACTACGGGAAGGGATGGTATCCATGGCGCCAGTTTTGCCTCCAAAGATCTGAGTAAAGAATCAGAAGAAAAACGTTCCGCTGTGCAAGTGGGAGATCCCTTTATGGAAAAACTCCTAATGGAAGCAAGCCTTGAAGCCATCCAAGCGAAAGTTCTTGTGGGCATACAGGATATGGGCGCTGCGGGAATTTCCTGCGCAACGTCTGAAATGAGTGCCAAAGGCAAAACAGGAATGGATGTGGACTTAGACAAGGTTCCATTGCGTGAGGCTGGAATGAATGCCTATGAGATCATGCTCTCAGAATCACAAGAACGAATGCTAGTCATTCCTGAACTTGGAAAGGAAGAAACCCTTGTTACTATTTTCCACAAATGGGGGCTGAACGCTGTAGAGATTGGAACGGTAACGGGAGATGGGATTTTAAAGATCAAAAAGGATGGAAAACTAAAAGCTGAAATTCCCGCCGATTCTCTTGTTCTTGGTGGTGGTGCTCCCCGTTATATCCGGGAAGAAAAAAGACCAACTTACCTTGATGAGGTGGAAAAAAAGACGGCAGAAAATTTTACCGACCTGGAACCAGAAGGGATTACGAACACACTCACAAAACTCCTTGGTTCCCTCAATATCTCTTCGCGTAAACCATTGTATGAACAGTACGATACCGAAGTGGGTTTGGTAAAAGTAGTTCCTCCTGGCGAAGACGGTGGGCTTGTTCGAATTCCAGAGACAAAAAAAGGAATCGCTGTTGCTACAGACTGTAACTCGCGCTATACGTATCTAAACCCGTACCTGGGAGCAGCCTTTGCCGTTTGTGAATCAGCAAGAAACGTTGCCTCCACAGGAGCCACACCCTACGGTGTTACCAATAATTTAAATTTTGGAAACCCATACATTCCCGAAAATTATTATGTGTTCAGTGAATGTGTGAGGGGTTTGGGAGATGCATGCCGTTACCTGGATTTACCAGTGACAGGGGGGAATGTTTCGTTTTATAACGAATCTCCCGAAGGTCCAGTGTTTCCAACACCTACCATTGGTATGGTGGGGTTATTGCAAGACGTCTCACAAGCACTGAACACCTACCCGAAAAAACTAGAAAACACAAAACTGGCACTTGTTGGAAAATTTTCACCGACCATCACCTCGTCAGAATACCTTTCCGTGTTTCACAAAGAAGATGTTGGTAAAATTCCGGAATTGAATTTAGAAACAGAAAAAAACACGATTGAATCCCTACTTCTATGTCATAAGGAAGGACTTTTGCTTTCTGCGAAGGATTTGTCCTTAGGTGGGATCCTAGTTGCACTCGCAAAGATTGTGATTTCAGGTAATTTTGGATTGGAAGTAAATATATCTGCATTGGAAGAAAAATTCAAACGAATCGACGAACTTTGTTTTGGTGAAACAGGTGCAAGTTTTCTTATTGGATTTAATACAAAAGACGAAAACAAAATCAAATCGAACTTCGAGTCCAAAAGTTTGGAATTTCATTCTTTAGGCGAATTCATAAGCACAAATACCTTGAACATCAAAGGCAATAAAGTGAACTTTGTTTTGGATAAAAATTCACTCACCAATGCCTTTGAATCAGGACTCAAACCTTTCTTTTAGAGGAGACTGTATGAGATTTTTTTGGATTTTTGTACTTTGTTTTTATTTTATTCAATGCACAGGAATCCAAAAAAAATCAGACTATAATCAATCCATCCAAAATTGGAACGATGCAGATTCTGAATCTGCAAGTAAAAATCTGCCAAAAAAAGAAGAAAATGGATTTATTCGTATATTAGAAAAATCACATATTGATTTTTTTAACGGAAATAACAAGTTCAATGATCTTGAAACTTTGGCAGATAAAACAAAAAACCGGCTGAGGTTCAGTGCCTCTCGGACATTAAAATCTTTCTTTTATTTGGAAACAGAAGAAGGATACTACGCATCGGAAGCAGAAATTATCTATATGCATATTTTACTTGGGCTTTACCAAGCTCGGGTTGGAAATTTCGAAAAAGCTAAAATTGAAGCGAGGTATGCTGGAAATTTACTATCCGGCGAATGGAGTGCAGAAGGCCAATTTGATGACCCCACTTTACGAATGTTACTTGGAGCACTCTGGACAGTTTGCGGCGATTGGGAAGAAGCAAAAATTGATTTTCGTCGTGCACACCAATTGAAACCGAACTCGAATGTTTATAGAAATCTTGCGAATATGCCGCCTCCCAAAGGAGAACTCGTTTTGGTATTGGGCGGTCCTGGTGCTGAGCCCAAAATGAATCCTGCGGTAAATTTGAATTTTATCCGAGGGCTAAGAAATTTAGAATTCAAAACCAAAGGGGAAAGATCGCAAATCTATATTTCCAATGAAAATACTAAAGAAAATCTCCAATGGGAAGGAGATACGATGAATTGGTATTCTCGTCATTTGGTTCGAGACAATGAGATCGCAGAACTTGTAGAAGACTCTAAATACTTCCAACGAATGACTACCACCGCAATCAAAGAAGGTAGTATTGGTACGGCAAAAGTTGGCTTAGGGATTCTGACTGGTACAGCCATTGTCGCAGTTGGTGCTGGCCTTGTGTATATAGGTGCACAATCGTCTGGTGGAGGAGAAATAGCAGCTTGGGGAATTATCACCATAGGCTTTGGGATCAAAACTGGAGCTGACATGGTGGAAAATGCATACAAAGAAACAAAAAAAAATGTAGAGGAAGATTTGGATATTTCGGGAAATTACCGTTATGCGAGATTTTTACCAGAATACATTTGGATCACAACCACAAAGGAGAGTTTGAAAAAACCAATTTTAAAATCGAAGTCTGACAAAAAACATATCCTACTCGAACCAATAGGAAAAATCCCTGTTCGCTTTGGATTTGTTCCTGATGTCGAATCAAAACCTCAAAACCCGTAACCTTCGACTCTGCTTGTTTTATAAAAATTGGATTGTTCAGACCAAACAATTTGGTTGGATTCCAAACTAACAAGAACGATCGTAACAGTTATGTATTGTATTTTTTTACCTGATTCAAAATTCACGACTTCATTGATTTCACCTTTTATAAAATGAGATGGTGACTTAAATTTACCGATTGCTAATTTAGTTTCTGGTGATACCATGCCCGTTCTCCCAAAACCCATTTCTTTGGCGGCCTCTTCCCTTATGGATGTATCAACAAAAGGAACTTTCTTTTTCGAAAGTTGGAGAAAAATTTCGTTCGTAATGAGTTTTGTATCAATATGTTCCGAAGTGGAGTTCGTAATCGATTTCCACTCCAAATAGCCTGTTTTAATTTCTGTCGTATAAAAGTTGCCTAGAGACTGGGACATTAACTTAACCGTTTCCCTCACTTCCAACGGACCCCATTGTTTGGAGCCTTGGGATTTCGTTAGATCGCCATACTGGACGGAAGAACAAAAAGAAATGTGGAGAAACAAAAGAAACAGCAATGCCTTCGAAAACATACCACAAAGTAAAGTGGTAATGGTAATTTGCAAGGAATTCTGAAATTGGAATTTTATCCTCCCCGCTCATCAGCGTAAGCCTGCCACCGTCTCGCACTGACCACCGTACCCCGAAAATAGAAATTTCTTTTCAAAATATCCGAATTTTCCGTCAACTTTGTTTGTATTTTTGAAAAAAATCTTTCTTTGGCATGGGAGATTTCAACGGGCAACCCAAAATTAAATTGATCTTTATAAAAACAAACGATCCAATGCTTTAAGTCTTTAGGAGAATATCGCTGTATGGGCAAATTTTTAGTTCGTTTTATCCTTTTTCTTGTCGTTTCATTAGTACTTCTTGCTGGGTATACTTGGGCAACACTTAACTGGAGTTACTCTGTCGGTGACAGAGCTGGATACATCCAAAAATTATCAAAAAAAGGTTGGGTTTGTAAAACTTGGGAAGGTGAGATTGCTCTCATCACCATGCCTGGCACTGTTTCTGAAAAATTTTATTTTAGTGTGAGAGATGATGCAGTTGCACAAAAAATCAACGATGCCATTGGTAAACGAATAGTTCTCGAATATGAAGAACATATTGGAGTACCTTTCAGTTGTTTTGCGGAAACTCCATATTTTATAACTGGTGTGAAAGTAATCGAAAACGTTCCCTCCTTATAATGAAATTGTTCATAGAGGAATACAACATTCCTCTATGGTGCAAAAAGACTTGATGTTGCGAAAGCCAAAAGAGCAATGCTGATTATTTTTTTTTGATTCATGGTTTACCTCTCTGCCAGTTAGACGGAGATGATTCAGCCGAGTTCAAAGAAAAATAAAAAAAAATCCATTTATACATCAGAATATGCCGATATTTAAATGTTGTGCGCAAAAAATAAACAAATTGCACATCGAACAGCGTTCAGAGAAACCAACTTACCAATCGATGGGAAAATAATCTTTTAAAAATTTTCCAATCCAGTGTTTGCCTGTGTTGATTCCATCAAATATCGGATCAACAACCCTAGCCGCTCCATCCACTATGTCGAGTGGAGGTTGGAAATTATGTAAATTTTCTTTCATTTTTGCGAGTTCCACAGGATCTTCGTCTGTCACCCACCCTGTATCCACCGCATTCATAAATATCCCATCTTTTGCAAAATCTTCCGCAGAAGTATGAGTTAACATATTCAATGCCGCTTTTGCCATATTCGTATGAGGGTGCCTATCTTCTTTTTTAAACCTATGGAATTTTCCTTCCATTGCTGATACGTTGACTATATGTTTTTTACCAGTAAAATCTTTACGCATGATGGATACCAATCGATTGCATAAAACAAAAGGAGCAACTGCATTGACAAGTTGCACTTCCAACATTTCCGATGTATTGATTTCACCAAGTTTCAAACGCCAACTATTCGTTGTTCGTAAATCAACTTGTTGTAAATCGGCATCCAGTTCGCCTTCAGGAAAAACAGCTTCTAACTCATTGGAATTATCATGTGAATAGGGAATTTGGGATAAAGCTGCGGAAGAACGGATTCCCACACCAGGAGTCTTATGATTCCAACTAACAGCGAGCGCTGTCGCTGCATCATTCATTTCGTCAACATTTTGTAAATGCAAAAGTTCTTCTTTGCAATGGTTATAAAAACTAAGTAGAGATCTCACCTTCGGATGTAATGTTTGCATTGGGGTGTTTTCAACAGTTAGTAGATGTGTGTAAAAACCAGGCGGTCTTCTGACCGTTTGTGCTGCGTTATTAATTAAAATATCCAAACGATCCAAATGCCTTTCTAAAAATTTACAAAAAATCTCAACACTCGGAGTGTGCCGCAAATCCAATCCAAAAATTTGTAGCCTATCTTTCCAAATATCATAATCGTCTTCTTTCGCAAATCGAATTGCCGAATCAATAGGAAACCGAGTTGTAGCAATGACCTGTGCACCGGAACGTAACAACATCAAGGTGGTATGGTAGCCAATTTTTAATCGGGATCCAGTAATGACAGCGACCATTCCTTTGAGATCTGCCACAGGAAAACGTTTTGCATAATTTAAGTCTGCGCATTCCGGACACATTGCATCGTAAAAAAAATGAAGTTTTGTATACTGAGTTTTGCAAATATAACAGGTTTTTGGATTTGGCAATTCTTCTGCTTTATTCCAATTCCAAACAGACGAAGTATCTGTGACTTGTAATGGTGCCTTAAACACTGCATCTTCCCTCGCTCGTCTAATGCCAGTTAAAGATATTTTATTTTTTTCTACGGTTTTTATAGATTTTTTTTTCTCAATCCGAACTGTACGATTGCGTCTGCGGACTTCGTTTTTATCTGGTCTCGAAATTTTACCACACAGTATGATGAGATTAAGTCTTTCTTTTTCTGGTAAGTTTACCAATTTTTCAGGCTCTTCAAGTAACCCTTCTAAAAATTTGATAACGGCTTGCAGTTCCACAATTGTACCAAGTTTTACGCAACTCCCGCCGAATCAAGTATCTTTGCGACTGACGTCAAATCGTGTTTTTTGGATTTTATCGTTTGATCATGGATTGGATATTAAACTGGACAAGTATACTCCAATACCTTTTACTATTTCCAATTTTTACCGGTTTTAAGATATTTACGATATCATCACGGTCTGTATAAGAATAACTTTCACCTTTTTTGACAGCTTCTTTCGCTTCAACTGACAAAAACGAAGCCGGTGTTCCCAATATTTCTATATCTGGGTGTGAAGCAAAGACTGATGCATTGGTCAGTAGAGATGTAGTTCCAATTCCAAATATTTTTTTGTGTGATAATTCTTTTTGCAATTGTTCCAACGAAAAATCGGCACCAAGGATTCCTGAAAATTTTGATTCAATATAAAGATTGGTCATAAGACTTGTCATTTTTACAATTTTACCATCGATGGGATAATCGTATGGTTCCATCATCACATCTTCTCCTAAATCACGAGGAAGAGTATACCATGCGTCTTCACCAGGCACGTCATAACCCTGGAGAGATTCTATTGCAATATTACCTGCATGTCTATGACAATAAGGAACAAACCTTCCTTGTTTATCATGTCCTTCTTTTGATTTATACTCAAAGTCTTTATCGTCTATAACATTTGTTTCACAACAAACAGCATAAGCTAACTGTTGTTCATTCTGATTTAAATATTCTTTCAAAATCATTAAAAGATGTTCTCTTTTCATACCTGTTTTTGCGAGAATCAAACTTTGAACTAAAAATTTTAAACCATATAATGATGTGGCCATAATATAAAATTTTGCTTCCAATTCTTTGGCAATATTATTTGTCCATAGTTCAGAAAATTCTAAAATGGAACTTTTTTCCATTAACCAAACATCATTAGTAGCTTGGTTTGTCTCTTGGTTAATTCGCGTTAAAATTTCGGTGATCTTTTTTGTGGCTTCTGTAGTTTGAAAAGAAAGTTTTGTAACTTCATTTGCCACAATCTCAAAACCCCTTCCATGTTCTCCTGCCCTCGCCGCTTCGATAGCGGCATTTAACGCAAGCAAGTTTGTCTGTTTTGCTATTTGTTGTATGGAAGATGCAACTACACCAATTTCTTTGGATCTATCACCAAAAGCATCGATGAGTGATTTTAATTTTCGCATGCCTTGGTTTGAATAGGTTTCTTCCATCAAATATACCTTAATCGCATAATGTTCTAATAATAGTATCGGCCACTACTCAATAACTATTGATAACCTGCTTGTTGCATTCGAAAGAGTTTTTCGTATTTTCCCTTTTTTGTAAGCAACTCTTCATGTGAACCCCACTCTGTTTTTTTACCCATCTCCAAAACCATAATTTTGTCTGCAATTCGTACCGTTGAAAATCTATGTGAGATGAGGATTACGGTTTTTCCTTCCGTTTGTTCTCGAAAATGCTCAAATACTTTCATTTCTGCTTCTGCGTCAATGGCCGATGTTGGTTCATCCAATATCAAAAGATCTGCTTGCGAACGCATAAAGGCACGAGAAAGTGCAATCTTTTGCCATTGCCCTCCCGAAAGTTCGCGTCCATCTTTAAACCAACGTCCAAGCCTTGTGAAATAACCATTCTCCATTCGTTTGATAAAATCATGAGCCATTCCAAGCTTAGCCGCGCGGATCCATTCGTCTTCTGTTTGTAATCTGTGACTGTCACCCGCACCAATGTTTTCTCCAACTTGGAATTGATATTGGACAAAGTTTTGGAATATAACACCAATTCTATTTTTTAGTGTTACTTCATCCCAATCCAAAAGATTAATTCCATCCAAAAATATTTGTCCAGAAGTAGGAGTGTACAACCTGGTGAGTAATTTTATAAGAGTTGTTTTGCCAGATCCATTTTCACCCACGATCGCCAATTTTTCGCCAGGGGCTAAAGAAAAACTAATATCCGTTAGAGAATATTCGTTACTACCTGGATAAATGAATGAAACTGATTCGAACCGAATCCCCTCACTATTTTTGCCAAACTTTGAATTCCCATAATTTTTAACGATAGGGATTTCCAAAAATTCAAGTAAATTCTGAATGTACAAATGGTCTTCATAAATTCCTCCAAATGAAGCAAGAGCACTAGTAAAAGTTGATTGTCCTTGGCGAAAAATAACTAAATACATTGTCATTTCACCCAAAGAAATTGTTTTATTTAATGCTAAGCTTACTATCCACAAGTAGGATCCATAAAAAGTGATTTGGCTGAGTAACCCGAGTAAAAAACTAACACTGCCCTTCTTTACCGTTAACTTTTTATCTTCCTTATAAATTCGCTCAAAGTTTGATTTGTATCGATTTAGAAATATTTCACCTAAGTTAAACAATAAAACTTCCTTAGCGTTATCTTCTCTTGCCATTAAAGTTTCTAAATAAACCTGTTCTCTTGTTTCTTTCGATTTCCACTTGAACAATCGAAAACTATGGTTTGAAAATTTTGTTTCAGCAATAAACGAAGGTATTGCGGCCAAAATGAGAAATATCGATGCGAATGGTGACAACCCAAACAAAAGCCCAAAAAATGTGATAATGGTAATTGTTGACTGTAAAATCGTTACAAACCTAGTGATAAGAGACAACGGTTTACTGGATGCCTCCGTTCTCGCTTGGGTCATTTTGTCGTATGTTTCAGAATCTTCAAAATGAGTAAGTTCTAGTTGAATGGCTTTATTTAAAATCCGAACATTCACCTCTTGGCCGAGTTTGATACGTAACAAAGCATACATCAGTGAATGTAACTTCTGACTTCCAAAATAAAAAATGGTGAGAAGAGCTTCCAGATAAACGTAAAAAAAAGTTTGGGAAGTAAAACTAAAGATGTATCCATTATTAGCTGATTGATATTTTAAAATTTCATCAACGATCAATTTTCCAATGTATGCAAGTATCGAAGGAAATCCTCCTATGATGATTGTTAAGCTGAGAATGCCAAAAGTTAAGGATTTAGAACTTTGAAATGCTATGGAAAACGCAGTTTGCGACGACCTAAAAATCTTAATTAAAGATAATAACATATCGTTTAGGAAAAATTCTGACACTTCCAGGGAAAGTCATATTTTCTCGGTTGATTTTGAAACATCGAAATATATTTTCATTTTAAGACGAATGCAAAAAGAACGATTGGATAAAATTCTTAGTAATTTAGGTTTTGGGACACGTATGGAAGTAAAACGGGCAATTCTTGCTGGGTATGTTTCCGTAAACGATATCGTAACCAAAGATTCTGGAAAAAAATGTTCTCTCCAGGACAAAATTGAAATACACGGAGAAACTCTGGAAAGAAAAGAATTTTATTACTTTATGATGAACAAGGCTCCTGATTGTATCACTGCCACCGAGGATTCTAAGGCAAAAACAGTGATCGATTATCTTTCAGAAAAACACCAAAAAATGAATCTATTCCCTGTTGGACGTTTAGACAAGGAAACAGAAGGTTTACTCATCCTCACAACAGATGGTGTTTGGGCTCACCAATATACATCCCCCAAACACCTCATCGAAAAAGAATACTACGCCGAAATAGATGGAGAAGTTACGGAAGCTGATATACAACACTTTTCCTCTGGTGTACAACTTGACGATGGTTATACGACACTTCCCGCCAGACTGTCGATAGAATCAGTGACAAATGGTACATCAAAAGTTAAAGTTTGGCTCAAAGAAGGCAAATACCGACAGATACGCAGAATGTTTACGAGCCTCGGTAAAGAAGTAACCTACCTCAAACGAATTCGTATGGGTGTGATACAACTAGATGTAAACCTTCCGATTGGTTCTTATAGAGAATTTTCGGAGGAAGAATTTTTACTCGTCCAAAACGAAAAAAACCAATCAAAATCCTAAACGAAGTTTAATCTTTTTTTTCAATAAATCTTTCCACTTTTGCCAAAAATTCAGGAGGAGCCTTTCGTGGTCTTGATGTCGAAAGTGCAACAAACAACTGCTCATCCTTCATACTGGCAAAAACTTCACCCTCTTCAGAAACAATATTTTGTCGAAAATAAAAACGAATTTTTTCAACCGATTCAATCCAACTGCTTATTTTGATTTTTGATCCTGGCTCTGGTAGTTTAAAAATTTTAATTTCTCCACCCATGAAAAATGTCGTTGCATCAGTTTCCTTTATTAAATTCAAAGCCACAATTTCTTTGAAAAATAAAAAACGACCTTCTTCAAATACCTTCCAGATAGCCTCAGAAGGTAAATTCCAAAAACAAGTCATTTCACTAAAAGGTATATAGTGAGCATGGTCTAGTGTTAGCTGGTTATTTGGTTTTGGCTTAATGGAACTAGATCGCCAGACTTCGTTTAGCTTAGGAATTTTAGGAATCTTTAATTTTTCTTTATTTTGAGACAGATACGACGTAACTTCCATTTCGCACGCTTTTTTTCCATCCGCTCCATACAAATCTTGTTTCCAATACAATAAACCATCTTCACCTTGCATAAGTTTGGTGATAACTTTTATTTCTGACCCCGCAAATTGTTGGCTCAAAAAACGAACATAGGTTCCATCCGAAATATAACTAATGTTGTTTTCTAAACATTGGTGAATGGGAAAACCTAATTCCGATAGGATTTCCATTCTTGCATCGTATCCAAATCTTTCATAAGTCCGACTTGTCACATGCCTGTTCCAATCCAAATCATAGTACTGAGTTGTGAGTGTTTTTTCTCTAATCAATTCCATTTATAATTCCAAACAATTGCAAGATTTAGGAGAGCCAAAAGATCTGTAATCCTTTTTTCAATGGAAACTTAGTTTCGAAGGAGGGAAGAATATTTTATTTCTGAATAAAAATGACTTCCAAGTTTTGTTCTTGAATGTCACGATTGGGTGCTCCTCTGCATTCAATATTTTTGAAAGGAATTTTCTTTTTATGAAAATTTTTAAATTTTTTATCTTAATTTTTTGTTTTATGCAGATTCAATTTTGCAGTTTGCATTATTTCCAATACGAAAAAAAAGAATTCCCAAATGATCAAAAAGAAAATTTAAAATTTGTGAAAATCCCTGTCCGTTTCCATCGGGTAGTTGAAAACCCAGGTAAAAAAAATAGTAATTTCAATAACAAAGAAATCGCGGTTTATGTGGTTCAATCGGGGGATTTTGAGATCAACGAAAGTTCACTTCTTGAGTTAGAATACTCTACAAAAAGTTACGAAACACCAAATACCGTCACCATCTTCCTCTGGTTTTGTTCTTTGGGTATTTTTCCTGTAATGGGCGATTACGATTCAACAGCTAATTTCAAACTGATCAACAAAAAGAATAACGAAGTGGTAAAATCTTACGAGTATAAACTCAAACAAAAATTCATCAATTCTTGGATATTGGTGCCAATTTCGTGGATCCCACCATTGTTTAATGATAAAATCAAACAAGGTGGTGGAGTGGATCTAACTCCAGAGCCTATGTCCTATTTTTATTCTGAATTCCAAAAAGAATTTCGTTATGATTTAAAAAGGAGTAAACTTTTCTATTATGAATTGTTATTTGTGAGCACTGGCATCAAAGATAAAATAGACCAGCTCATAGAAGAAGCTGAGAAAAAGAAACTGAAAGAAATTTGATGAGTTCCCATTTTAGCGAAACAAACAATCACTTAGATTGGAACATGTCGATTGATTGGAACAAGAAGGACTCTCATTGCAAGTATAACCGGTGCTAGATGAACAACCTCCAGCAAAACCTACGTACGTACATTTGCGATCTGTCAAATATTGATTGGTATTGTATAAAATTTTCACTTGTTTGGTTACCTTCGGATTTCCATTGATGATACCTCCTGGATAATTCAATGTCGCAGAAATGGAATGGGTTTTCTCTTCTGGTAAAACATTGGCAGGTGACAAACCAATAAAACGCAAAACCTTTCCATCAACCTGTGTGGCAAGAGGAGTTTCGAGTGCAGGGCTAAATTCCCATTCTAAGGAAGAAGTGTCAGGTATGGCTTGGAATACGGAAGCAGATAAGTTCACATTCACATTCAAAGGGATGCCTAATGTCAAAACAGACCCCACCTCACCCTTGAATAAATTACCACCATTGTCTAAAAGTGTAATATTAAAAAGCCCGTTTGTTTTGGGAGTTGCTGCGTATGCAAGTAAAAGTGTTGTGGCAAGATCTCCTTTTTGTTTGTTTTCTTCATCGTCACTAACAACTCCACACGACATGCCAAGTAAAATGATAAATAAAACAAAAACTCCGAAGACAGTTTTCGAACTCATATTTAATTCTCCTGAGAGAAATGGGGGGACAAACTTGGGAATTGGTTCTCATTTTTTTTCAAAACAATCGTTTTTTTTAATACTTAAAATCGAAAAAAGAAGATTAGAGACAGAATGAGAAAAATTCCAAACAGATGATATAAATTTTAAATACATTGACTGACTGGTCATTTATATCGATTTTGGTAAATAAGGTATGTATTTACTCATTTCCATCCTGATTTTCCTAGTTTACATACCGATGATTGGTGTGGCTGGTTCCTTTTTCCCCCAAGGTGATGAAATCATGCATATCCGCTCGATCAGAGAATCACTGGAAGCGGGTGGTAGTGTTTTACCGATTCTTTCTGGTTTGCCCAATCCTTATAAACCGCCACTCCTTTTTTGGTTGGCAATGGTGTCTGATTCACTCTTTGGGGTGAGTTATCTTGCAGAACGATTTGTTTCTCTCATTTTTGGTTGGCTTACCGCATTACTTCTCTACCGATTTCTCTACCAGACAACAAAATCAAAACGTGAAGCGTTCCTTCTCACGATCGCATTTATTTTTTCTTTTGCATCCATCAAATTTTTTGGACTTCTTATGATGGAAGAATTGCTCGTGTTTTTTGTTTTTTTATACTTTTATTTATACCAAACTTACAAACGTACACGTAAAAATTACTATCTTGCCATAGGTCATTTTCTCATTGGCCTCGGTTATCTTTTGAAAGGTCCAATTTTGATAGTGTATGCTTTGTTACTTATACTTTCAGATTTGTTTGTGAATGTTTGGAAATTTAGAAAAAATAAAATCCATTTGGATTGGAAACGTTTCTTTAAAAATCTTTCTCTCTTTAAAACCTTTGGTTTAGTTTTTTTGATTCCCCTCTTCTGGATTGGTTATTTGTATTTTTTTGAACCAGTCGGCAAAGAACTTTTACGATTTTTTTTCATAACAGAAAATTTAGGAAAATTCGCAACCGCAAACCAACCAGGAATGCGAATTGTTTGGGGATGGTTATTGTATAGTTTTCCTTTTACTGTTTCAATCTTTTATTACATTCATATACTAATAACATCACAAGTAAAAACAAAAAACGACCGTTTGGCGAGAGTCATTGGCGTGTATTTACTTTCGGTTTTTATACTACACCTTCTCCCGGACAGAAAAGATCCTTATTATGTAACTCCATTCATTCCATTATTATTTATTTTACCCGCATTATTTAGGAGAAAACTCTCCTTTGTAGACACAATTTGTTCCAAACCAAACCTTATTGTGACAGGAGGATTTTATTTTTTTCTCATCATCGTAAGTGTTGTTTTGCGAGAATATCCCCTATTTTTATTAACTGGGTTTGCATTTGTAATTTTACTCACTCTCATTCAATTTCCCAAGCTCAAATTCTTTAGTATCTTCTCTGCACAAATATTGTTTTTATTTTTGGTCTCTTTCTTCCTCATTCGTCCTCTTTCTGATCCAAGTCTCACGGATGACATTCCAAAGATTGAAAACCTCTGCGTTGTTGCTGACAATCCTTGGACATCCATGGATGTCCAAAATAAACTACAAAATACCTTTGTAAAATACAGTCCTCCACAAATGTTAGATAGCCAATGTGCCAATGCAGAGTTTATACTTGTTTATGCCGATTATTTAAATCTAAAGGATGGTTATTCTGAAACCAAACATTGGTTAATATGGAAATCACATATAACTCCAAACATTTCGGATGTTTCTCTCTATTTTAAAAACAAAGACTCTAATCTTTGGAAAACAAAAGTACGGCTTTGGGAGAGAATTCAAAAATGAAAAAACACCTAATCTTATTATTTTTATTTTTGGTTGTATTCGTGTTTGACCTCTCCAAAGACCAAACACAGAAATTTGGAGTCAAAGCCAACCTCGAAGAAAAAGCAGAATGTACTCTTATTTGTGATAAGGTCGTTCGTTGTATGCCAAAAGTAGAAAATGAAGTAGTTTCTCCAGAAATTTTGAAACTCACCTGCGGAGTGTTATGCAACAAACAACATCAGTTATTCTCTCAGTGTAAATCCTCTCTTGAAACATCATGTCCAAATTTTGTTTCTTGCGTCCAAAAGGTCACAAATGGCCTTTTTTAAAAATAAATTATTGAATGACCGGTCATAAACTATGATTAGTATAATTTTACCAACCTACAACGAAAGTGGAAATATCAAAAAGGTAATCCATACCATAACCGACCTTCTTAAAAATGGAAAAGAAAGTTTTGAAATTTTGGTGGTGGACGACAACTCCCCCGATGGCACCTTCCAAATTGCTCAAACCATGAGTTTGTATGACAATCGAATTCGTGTTTTCAAAAGAGTGGACGTGAAAGGGCTCAGTTCAGCAGTTTATTTTGGATTCGCCAATGCATTGGGAAACAAACTCATTGTGGCCGATGCCGACTTCCAACATGACTACACAAAAATTCCTGTAATCGCAAACCTACTTGATGATAATCAAATTGTTGTGGCATCCAGGCGGAATGAAAACGGCGATTACGGTAATTTTCCTTTCCTGAGAAAGGCGATTAGCATCCTTGCGACCAAACTCACCAATTTATTTTTTAAGGTTCCAATAGAAGACCCAATGAGCGGATTTTTTGGAATCACAAAAACAATTTACGAAGAAACCATTTCGATTTTGAAACCAAGAGGTTATAAAATCTTGTTTGAGATTTTGATGACTACCCAAACAAAAAAAATCAAAGAAATCGGTTATCAGTTTGGTACAAGACCTTGGGGCGAATCCAAACTCGATTCGAAAGTTGTATTCTATTTTCTTTTGGACATTGTTTCCATCAAGTGGAATCAGATGTTTTGGAATTTAGACGATGGGATAAGTACCAAACATTGAAACAAAAGATCAAAACCTTCTAGGAAAAATGAAAATCTTTCATTCATTCTTAGATTTTTTCGCGCAACAACCCTCAATGTTTTTTTTAATTCTCCGTTCATAGGTTTGTGAGGGCGGATGTGTTAGAAAAAACAAATGCACCAGATTGTTTTAAAGTGGGTATGAACAGGTTGGATGTGTACACCACACCCATTTTGGAATCGGAAATGGCTTTGATTTTCCAAAAAGACATTACGCGTTTGTATTTAGATTTTTCCGAAGTGGAAGAAGTTTCCTCTTCGGTTCTTGGATTGTTGCTACACAAAAAAATGTTTTATAAAAAAATGGGAAAAGAACTTTGTATCACAAATGTTCTCCCCCCGATTTCAAAACTTTTAAAAATTCTAAACCTATCGAATCATTTACTTACTTAACGTTTCCTTTCGACAATATAACCAGAATTAGACCCCAGATACAATGAATTTGGATTTTTTGAATCTAGTTTTGTATCACCAAATGCGAAAACTTCTGTAAATCTTTGTGGTAGAGAAACCGTTTCTGTTTTTTCGCCAAAATTCAAATACACAGAACAAGTTTTATTTTTATATGTCCTCTCAAAACAAAGTATGGATCCTTTTTTACCTTCCACCACTTCCAAACTTCCCAACCGAAACGAATCCTTTTTTTTACGTATTTCCAAGAGAATTTGGTAGTGACGAAACAAAGAATGCGGATCTTTTTTCTGGAATTCAACAGTGTCATCATTCTCATAATCACCAATGGGTAACCATGGCTCACCCTTCGTAAAACCAGCGTGGGCGGTATTTTCCCATAACATGGGCAGACGACAATTGTCTCTATTGATATAAATCCCAAGTAAGTTGGATAAAAATAGAGGAACAAACCGGTTCATCTTTGCTATGGGGTCTTTACCTTTATGGATGGGGATTTTTCCTTCCCGTCTCCCGATCTCTTCTCCATAATAAATCACGGGAACTCCTCGGCTTAAAATCTGAAAACAACTGAGGACTTTGGCTTTGTTCACATCATAACCAATGCGACTCATATATCGTTTTTGGTCATGGTTTCCTAAGACGTAAACTGGCTGGTAGGGAGCCGGAAAATCCGTTTCATTTTTTAAGAGTAAGTTTTCGAAAAATTCTTTTTTGTATTCAAAATGTATGAGTTCAAATTGAAATACCAAATTCAAACCATCTGCTTTCTCGCCCAAAAATGATTTTAAAACTGCATCATTGCCACTCACCTCGCCGATGAGAAAGGGCTTGTGTTTGTATTTCGAAATCTCTTTGCGCACTTCTTTGGCAAAATGAAAGGACTCAGGTAGGTTTAAATTGTAAGTTTTTTTTTGGAAGAAGGCCTCATCGTGGTTGTCGGGTGTGGGAAAAAACCGAAAACTGAGTGGATTGTTTTTAAAATCTTTGTCTTTGAAGATAGAATTGAAGATATCCAACCGAAACCCATCGATCCCCATTTTTAACCAAAAGTGAAGTACAGAAAACATTTCCTTTTTCACTTCTGGGTTTCTATAATTTAAGTCAGGCTGGAAGGATAAAAAATTTGTATAATAGTATTCGCCCGTGGTTTTGTCTAAATTCCAACCAGGCGCACCAACCATCGACTTCCAATTGTTCGGTGGACAACCATTACCTTGTTTCCAAATGTAAAAATCTCGTTTCGGATTTGTTTTGTCTTTTTTCGATTCTTCAAACCAAAAATGTTTGTCCGAAGTATGGTTCATGACCATATCCAAAACAATTTTCATTTTGCGTTTGTGGATAGCCGTTATTAGTTTTTTACAATCCTCCATTGTTCCAAACCTTGGATCAATGGATTTGTAGTCAGAAATATCATAACCGAAATCTTCACCTGGGCTTTTAAAAAATGGAGAAAACCAAATCGTTTCCACACCAAGTTCACTAAGGTAGTCCAATTTTTGAATGATACCCTTTAAATCCCCGATCCCATCTCCATTGGAATCGGCAAAAGACCAAGGATAAATCTGGTAAATCGTAGTTTGTTTCCACCATTCTAAAGTTTGTAACATGACTTTTCTTCCCTTACCTCTAATTTCCAGTTGCGTCTATGTTCTGGATCGATTTTGTATTCTATATACACGAAGGTATCAATGGATAAAGAAAAAATCAAACTTTCCGGCTTTAATAATCTTACAAAAGTTTTGAGTTTCAACCTGTACGATTTTTGCATCACACTCGATGACGAACAGAAATCACGCTATGTTAGTTATATCCACGATAAATACAATGCCACAAAAATTACGGAAATTTCCAAAGAAATCGTAAAAAAAATCGATGCCAATATCCTCGCCATTTCCTCACAAGATTACGATCCTGTAGGTGCTTCTTCGATGGTTCTTATGAGTGATGTAAAAGGAGGAGGAAATCCCATCGGCACGGCGCAAGTGAGTATGCATTTGGACAAATCGCATATCACTGTCCATACCTACCCCGATGCGGCTGACCCTGATGGGATTTGTAGTTTCCGAGTGGACATCGATATATCTACTTGTGGAGAGATCATCCCCCTTGATTCTATAAATTATCTATTCGAAGCTTTCGAATGTGACGTTGTGTACATCGATTATGTGGTTCGAGGTTATACTCGCCTTTCCGATGGACGTAAAATTTACAACGACCATCATTTTAATTCTATACTCGATTTTATCAAACCAGACATCAAACGAAGTTATACATTTCTTTCCGACATCAATATGCCACAAGACAATACATGGCAGACAAAAATGATGATTAGGGAACTTGGACCTGAAAATTACCTACTCAATCCTGAGGACAAGTCCCATCCCGATGTCCCAGAAAAGATGAGGTTACTCAGAGAAGAAATGAAAGAAGTATACCATATGATCCATTAACGATCGCTTGCATAACAGAGTTCTAAAAAATTGGTTAAAGAGGTATTGTTATGAGTAAAATCTATAAAATCGATGGTGCTAAATTTCCTGATATGGAAACCTTAAAAGAATCACTTTGGACTCTATACCAATCCAAAATGTCAAAAGAAGAATTTGAAACTTACGTTAAAGACAACGTAAAGGAAGAAGGTTAATTTTCTTCGAGTATTAGGTTCGAAACAGAATTCAAATCTAATCTGCCCAAAAAATAGAGTTTTTTTCTGTTTGGTGGGATCAGGATAAAATGATCATTATGTATGTCCTTTTTTTGTAGATTCGGATGCACTGGATTATAAACACCTAAGGTTCGCAATGTTTTAGTATCGTTTGCGAGCATCAGTGGTTTTATACTAAGTGAATTTTGATAAGGAAGTAAATAATCTATAACCTCAGATTCTTCCACGAACGGATCTGAAATTAAATAATAAAATTGTAATTTTGTGCCAACCAAACCTTCCTTCAATTTAGCCATATTTGCCAATGCCAATGGGCATTTTTGACTACAGCCCACAAGACCAGGGTATAACAACACCCAACCTGATTCTAAACTCGGGATTTGTTTACAAAGATCACAATCTCTACCTGTTGATTCCAATCGAAGGATCATAATGGACAAAATGGCAACGAGACCCAATGCCAAAATGCTACAGGATATTTTTTGCCATCGTTTCAAACCTGAACCTTATTTGATTTTCTCTGCAAGTGAATGGACTGCTTGGCGCAAACGTTCAAATATCACACTACCTCTTTTGGTTAAAGAAACAATGTCCGTACTCGTATGCATATTGTTTTGTGTACGAAGGTTTAAATCTATCACAGATTTGGAAATTTCATTCATACTAAACGATTGTTCTTTGGAAGAAATTTGCATCTCTTTTGCAATTTCTTCCAAAGATAAAAGAGCATTGTCTTGTTTTTGGAAAGCAGAGAGAGTTCCAGTAATCTGATCGGTTAGATCTTTCATGCTCTTTTCAGAAGCCATAATTGAGGACACAAAACTTTGTACAGTTTGGTTGATTTGGTTGGATTTTTGGAAACTGCTACGAATGGTTTGTTCAATTTTGGTAGAAATTTGTGATATATTTTTTGTAGCGATGGCGGTTGAATCAGCTAACTTTGATATTTCGGAAGCCACAACCGCAAAACCGCGACCCGCATCCCCTGCCCTCGCAGCTTCAATGGAAGCATTCAGCGAAAGTAAATTTACCTTTTCTGCGATGCCAGTGATTAAATCCAAAATTTCTGCCATCTTTTCTGAATCATCAACCGCTTCTTCCATCGATTTGTACAAACCACCAAATTCAGACTCAGTCTTTTTTACATTGTTTGCTGAGGTTTGGATTTGACTGCGCATAGTCTCGAGTGAAGTCACAAAACCTTCATTCATCCGAAACAACTCTTTGTTAATTTCTTCCACAACTTTCACTTCTCCCAGTTGCCTGTTGGCTCCATCCAAAATCATTTGACTGGATGCTGCTGTTTCTTCAGTTGCTGCAGAAATTTCTTCAATGGAACTGGATTGTGTCATAAAGGAAATTTGGAATTCTTCCAAATTATTTGTTACCTTCTGGGAATTAACAGTAAATTCCTCTGTACCAGAACTCACTTCCTTAACGGCCGAAGTGACACCTTCTAAAATTTCTTCCAAATGAAATTGAGTATCGAACCTGTGTTTAAAATCTCTCGAAGAACGAACGGAAAAAAACAAGAGGATCCCAGTTTCAAAAATAACAAAAAGTGCATGAGTGATTACGATTTCAAGTCCAGTTCCATAACTGTACACAATGAACTTGGTATCAAAAATTACAGTATTCCATTCTTGCAAATAGTTTCCAATTAAATGATGTAAGGCGATTGTAACCGCAGCAACCAATAAAACTCTCCAATCCTCATACACAAATAAAATGGCAAGAGCACTAAATACATGGAAGTGCATTTCTATCCTACCAAACTGTGCTTGGATAAAAAGTGCACTAAACAACATCAAACAAGCACCATTCCAAAGCCTTAAAAACAAACTTCCTCTAAAGAGTTTGTAAAATAAAAAGGAAACGACCGAAAGCAAACTGGCAAGGGTTGTCACAAGGGTAGTACAACCATACCCCAAAGAAATCAAAAATGTGGCGGGGATATGTCCAATTTGAATCCATAAAAAAAATGTATCAATGCGTCTGTACCTTTCAGTCAAAGCAGAATCAAAATTTTGGTGCATAATGTAAGCCTTTTAAAACATTCCTTTTTATCAATAAATTGTTATGCAAATCAGCGATTGTGATGAAACAGATTCTCACTTAAATAGTGAGACGAATTATTTTTCGTATTTCTTCTAAAATAATAAGACTAAACTTGTTGCGTTTATGTACTCACTTTCTCTCTTGCATCCAAGTGGTGGTCTGGCAATATAAGTGAAAACGCAGGTAGACTTTGGACAATTTGGACGATACCGAAAACAAAAACGCTAACGAATCCGAAACTACGGATCCAGCTGCCTTTATCGATTTGCCTAAAAACATAGCAAGTTTGTCCCTCACCGCACAGACGATACTCGAGGAATTACGTGTCCGCCACCGAAGGCTTGCGATGCATGGTAGTTCTGAAATCACACCTGCACTCTTACTGACAATCGATTCGTTACCTGAATTATTAAGTAAACAAGTTGGACTCACTGAAAATCATAAAACAACCCAAGCCATAAACGAAGCATTACGAGAATTAGCAGGTATTTCAGAACACAATAAGGAAAGGGTGGTTTTCTTTTACCCTTTTTTACTTTCAGTAGATGGCAATATTGTCATACGTATATGTATGATTGCTCCGCAAAACAAGGAAAAAACGGACATTACTCCATACAGACGTGCTTTTCTAAAATACAGTATAGACCTCATCGACCAAGTTTTAAAAAATCGTTCTCAAAAAGAAATATTCGTAGATGAGACCAATCCAGGAAATCAAATTCTATCAAAAGATAAAAATGGAAATACCCACCTCTTCCCTTATCGATTGGGTTACGAGTTTGAGTTAGAAACTATACTTCGTAAATCACTCGAACCATTCGTTTATATTCCTTTGAAGGAATTCATTACTGATGTAATCACACATGGTAAAGAAGTTGCAAAACTTATTGAGATTGCCCCCAAATACCATACTTTTTTACCCAGCAACTCGCATAACACAGAATCAATCGGTCATTTACTCATTCAGCTGAATGGATTGTTACAATTTATGTTTCCCTACCTGAAACGGTATTGTATAGAAAACAAATACCACCAATTTTTTCAAGAACTAGAAACTTTAGAAAAGAGTATTCCTTCCGATACAAACGAATTAAAAAAAGAATACCAAAATATAATTTCTAAACTCAAGGAAACAATCAAAGAATTTCCGTTTGAAAAATTGGTACATGAAGATGTACACAGAGTTAGGACATCCATTTTTGAATCAATAAAAATCATAGAAAAATTACAATCCTTACTGAACCTCCAGAAAAAAAACGATGTTACGGATTCCATCCAAACACTGATTCAGAATTTAAAACTTCGAATTGAAGAAAATACAGAACAAACTCAAACTCTCACAAAAATTGATCTAATCAAAGAAATAAATTCTTTAGATTTGAAACATATCACTGATAATTCGAACATTCTGTCCGAAATTGTTTCTGCATTGAATGAAGAATTTGGTTGTATCGAAATCAAAGAATCTAATATGCACATTCTTTTTGCAACTGTGCCCGCAAAACTTTCATTTGTGGAAAAGAATACATATGAATTAGCAAAATTAGACCCCAAATACAAAGATGAACTCTCCATACTTGACCAAATTTCAACTCAGCTGCGAATTTCAGGAAAACTCGACTCATTAAAACCATTACAACAAAACAAAGAAAAAACAAAGGAAGAAACAAGTAAATTCAAACAATCATTTTTGGAAGGTTTACAAACCCAGTTTCATTTGCCCATTGCCATTCTTTGTTTTATCTCTCTCGCAACACTATCCACAATATCTGCTATTTTCTTAAGCAAACTGAATATCATTTTTTACGGATTTGTTTTCAGTCTGTTCTTTGCACTACTTATCGGGTATATATTCCGAAAAGAAGCCAAAGTAGAATCAAAATCACAAACTGGGCAGCAAATCATAGAACCAAAAAATAACTCTCTTTTACCCATTGTAGAACCGATCATTTTCCCAAAAAAATTCAATCATATTACCGAAAAACTCTTCGATCATAAACGATTACGTTACAAAATTGAAGAAGAAATTGACACAATCATTGCCAAACTCCCATCCTCATTTCCCAAAAAAGATAAAAACAAAATCATCGCAGAAGTGGAACACACAATATTACAAATTGCAGTCATCATCAAAATCCCAGAAGTTTTACAAGTAAAAGGTCGAACGAGAGAGATCATTTTACCTAAATCTGATTTTAAAACTATTCTCTTTCGAACCCAACTTGCAGAGTATTATCGAAAAGAAGCAGGGTTATTTAAATCTGACCGCGACCAAATGGATTATTTACAATTCATCATCCGCGAACTTGAGTTTGGTTATAATAAATATATCAAAATGTAAATGAGAAGGAAACAATGAAGTTTATCATCACGATCACACTATTCGGCTTTTGTATTACCAATTGTGCGAAAGAAACCTTAAATTTTGAGGATTGGGTTCAAATGAACCAAAACGAAACTGTACTAAACCTCTCCAAAAAGGAAGTCGTAAATCTGCCTGTTTCCATCCAGAAACTCACAAAAGTAGAAGAACTAACCTTACAATACGATTCGATTCAAAGATTACCCGATGAAATTGGAGAACTAAAAACCTTACGTATCCTAAACCTTTACGGTAATCCAATTACTTCACTCCCTAGTTCAATGGGAAATCTATCTAATTTGGAGATTTTGTTACTCGGAAGAACCAAACTAACATCTGTTCCAACACTTCTACCTAAATTGACAAAATTAAGAACACTTGCTTTTGATGAAACCGACATCCAACTAACAGAAAATGACGTTGATATCTTAGCAGAAATGAAAAGTTTAGAGATTTTGGATTTAACCCTTCTTCGTAAATTTGAATCTCTCCCAAAAAATTTTGGTAAACTTTCAAACCTCAAAGAAATTTCCTTTCAAAAGACCTTACTCGAACGAGAAGAAGTGGCCAGGCTCAGGGACGAATTGCCAAAAGTTCGGATAAAACTCTAGTTTTTCCTTTGTTTTTTACGTTTTCTCTTTGGCCTAGGCTCCGAACATTGGTATTACTATGGCCAAAACGGAATCGGAAAATCCTTATTCAAAGACCGTACTTCTACCGCAAACAAACTTTCCTATGAAAGCTGACCTGGTGACACGAGAGCCAGGCCAGATCCAAATTTGGAAATCATCCAAAATCTTAGAAAAAATGCAGGAAAAACGAAAGGACAAACCAAAATTTGTCCTCCATGACGGCCCTCCGTATGCGAATGGAAATTTCCATACTGGCCATGCACTGAATAAAATCTTAAAAGACACCATCATCAAATCCAAAGCAATGCTCGGATTCCAGACTGATATGATCCCAGGTTGGGACTGCCATGGTTTACCGATCGAAGTGCAAGTTTTAAAAAACCTAGGCAAAGAAGCTCGTAACACTTCCCCGCAAGATCTTAGAAAAAAATGCCGTGAGTATGCAACAGAGTTTGTCAAAAAACAGGGTGATGACCTTTCCCGATTTTTATGTTTTTGGGACGAAAATAAAAAATACCTTACTATGGATCCACTCTTCGAAGCAAGGATTGTGGAAGTGTTTGGCGAACTTTTTAAGAAGGGTTATATCTATAAAGGCAAAAAACCAGTTTATTGGTGTATCGATCTTGCAACTGCGCATGCAGAAGCGGAAATCGAATACCAAAACCATGTATCGCCTTCCATTTATGTAAAATTTCCAATAAAAGGTCAAACAAATACTTTCTGTTTGATTTGGACAACCACACCTTGGACGTTACCTGCAAATCTAGCAATTTGCTTCAACGAAACATTAGAATATTCTTATTTTAAATCTGAAGAACATGGAACTTTAATTTTGGCCGACGGTTTAAAAGATTCTGTCGAAGAAAAAACTGGAATTAAACTTACCAAACTAAAAAACGTAAGTGCAGATGAATTAAAACAATTAATTTTTCTTCACCCTTTTTTGGATAGAGACTCCATCCCCCTTTTCGGTAACCATGTCACCTTGGATGCAGGAACTGGTTGTGTACATACCGCACCAGGCCACGGAACAGACGACTACCGTGTGGGAACACAAGCAGGTCTACCACCACTTTCTCCTGTAGATGATTACGGTCGCTATACGGATGAATTCGAAATGATGAAGGGAATCAAAATTTGGGATGCCAACCCAAAAATTGTGGAATTGCTAAAAGAAAAAAATTTGCTACTCCACTACTCTGAATTTACACATTCTTATCCACATAGTTGGAGGAGTAAAAAACCTCTGATTTTCAGAGCCACCCCGCAATGGTTTTTTTCCATAGACCACGAGGATTTACGTGAAAAATCGCTCGGTGCAATCGATAAAGTACAATGGATCCCAGATTGGGGTATCACTCGTATTCGTTCGATGGTTGAATCAAGACCTGACTGGTGTTTATCGAGGCAACGTAATTGGGGGGTTCCGATCCCAAGTTTTTCTTGCAAATCCTGTGGCACCACTCATCTAAATGATGAAACCATCCAACACTTCATCCAAATTGTAAAAAATGAAGGCATCGAAGTATGGTATGAAAAGGATGCGAAAGATCTCCTCCCTCCCAACACAAAATGCGAGTCTTGTGGAAGTGTGGATCTAAAACAAGACAAAGACATTTTGGATGTTTGGTTTGATTCTGGAGTTTCCAGTTTTGCAGTGTTTGGTGATTCCATTGGCGAGGAACCAGCAGATCTTTATTTGGAAGGATCAGACCAACATAGAGGTTGGTTTCAATCTTCACTTTGGCCATCCATGGCAATACGGTCTGTGCCACCGTACAAGTCGGTGTTAACTCATGGATATGTTTTGGATGAAAAAGGTCATGCTATGTCTAAATCACTCGGAAATGTGATTAACCCCACGACAGACATTATCCAAAAGTATGGTGCGGATATTTTACGCCTTTGGGTTTCTACCCAAGATTTCAGAGACGATGTAAAGATTGGAAAAGATTCTATCAAAATTGTGGCGGAAACCTATAGAAAAATCCGAAATACCTTCCGTTATCTTTTGGGCAATGCCAATTTAGAATCAAAATCTTTGGCTCTTTCGAAAGATCAAATGGAAACTATCGACTTATATTTTTTACATAAGTTTTATAAACTCTCAGAAGAAATCAAAACTTTGTATGCAAATTACCAATTTCACCAGGTCTACCATCGAATACTTTTGTTCTGCACGGTGGATTTATCTCAGGACTATTTTGAAATCATCCGGGATAGAATGTATTGTGATGCGAAGGCAAGTAAAACAAGAAGATCGTCTGAATTCAGTTTGTCGGTGATCCTAGAAAATTTGGCAATATTACTTGCCCCAATTTTATCGTTTACGGCAGAAGAAGTTTGGAATGAATTTGGCCATAAAGAATCAATCTTCCTTAACGACTTCCCCAACTTAAAAGAATGGGAAAACGAAACATTGGCAAGTCAATTTACAACAATCTTCCAAACCAAAGAAGCAGTTCAAAAAGCTTTGGAAGAAGCAAGAAAAGTTGGAAAAATTGGTAAATCCCTCGAAGCAGAAGTAACTGTCGAAGTGGATTCTTTGTCAAATTTAGCATTTACTGATTCTGATCTTGCTATGTTTTTTGTGGTTTCCAAAGTCTCAAAAGTTAAGGACAAAACAAATAGAGAAACTTTATCCAAAGTACAATCGGAACTTGGAGTTGTGTCTGTCTACAAACCAAACGAATCGGAGTGCCCACGTTGTTGGCGTTATGTGGTTTTGAACGAAGGGCTCTGTGCACGATGTAACGAGGTTGTGAAATGAACGAAACAAATCTAATTATCTGGAAAGAAATTCCCTTTGATTTATATATCTTTGCCTCCCTGTTTTTAGTGGCAGGGATAGCACATTTTTTAGTGGAACGATTTTTTCTTCGGATCATGCCGAGATGGGTGATTTTTCCCAAATTTGTGAATTATGCGAGTGGACTTGCAGAAATTATCTTGGCTCTATTATTATTTCCAACACAAACAAGAAGTTATGCGGCCATTGGATTATTACTTTTACTTCTGGCAGTTTGGCCTGCTAATTTCTACCATTATGTTTCCCATAGACCAAAAACCGATCCACCAAAATGGGTTCTACTGCTAAGACTCCCTCTGCAGATTCCACTCATTCTTTGGGCATATCGTTTTATTTAATTTTTTTTCGTACCAATCGTCCTAGTATGATTTTGGCTTCGGTGAGTGCAGTGAACCTAGCGATCACAAAATACAAAATCACAGCAGGGAGTATAGAGACAGTTAAAATCAAACGACTTCGGTTGGCATAACCGAGACCCAAAACTTGGCCACCGAATTCCATCCAAATTGGTTTCAAAAAAAATTCAGAAAAAATAAGCCAAATGGTTAAACCAATGATGGCTGGAACCATTTTCACCAAACGAAAGAATAGTTCCTGGAATGGAATTCGTACTTGATGGTGTTTCAAAAAAATCATTAACAAAGCGGATGTGGCGAAGGCGCTGACGGCGGATGCGAGTGCAATGGCCGAATGTTGCAAAAAAAACATAAGCCCTATACTAAAAAACACACTGGAAAAAAAGGAAATCAATTGGATCCGAAGCGGAGTTTTCGTATCCATAAATGCATAATAAGAAGAAACTAAAACTTTATTGATGCTGTAAAAAGGAATGGCAATGGCATAGAACATTAACGGTCGTAAGGCTGTTTCGGTTGCCAAATGATCCCAACGACCACCAAAATATATCGAATCCAAAACGGATTCACCTAACAGGAAAAGTCCAATAGCTGCGGGTAATGTTAAAAAAAACGCAAAACTAAGTACATCGGAAATTTCATTTTCTACATTTTTTTGATTTCCTTCCCTTAAGTCTTTGAGTAAAGAAGGAAGGATGGTTGTTGCAAGGGCTACACCGATGATACCCGTGGGTAATTGAACGAGGCGTTGTGCATAGTCCAAACTAACAACCGCACCAAGCCCAGGGTTATTGTTTTGGATATAATTTGCGAGGAAAATATCGACAAGAAGGCCGATTTGATAAAAACTACCCCCAAGAGCAGCGGGTATCATAAGTTTAAATATTTTTTTGATGGCAGGGTGTTTTAGATTGAATCGAAAGATTGGTCCATAACCTAACCGATAAACATACCAGGATTGTACAAGTAATTGTAATACCCCACCAAAAACAATTCCGTATGTGAGTATAAAAACTCTATTTTGAATTCCTTCTACAAAGGGGAACACAACCAAAAATACTACAAGGTAACTTAGGTTTAGAATGATCGGTGATAGGGACGGTATAAAATAATTGTGTTGGGAGTTTGAGATCGACATAAAAATCGATGACAGGCTTGCCGTCATGATGAGAAAAAATAAAACCAAAGACAAATCGACAACTAACTTACCATATTCGGCACTCCCACCTACCAGATGAGGCAAAAAATCACTCGCAAAAAACCAAAATATTGCAACAAACAAAGAAAGGCAAAAAAAGAGAAAACTGAGAACTGTGCCAGACATCACTTTCGCCTCTTCCTTTCCTAGTTTTTCGTATTCAGAAAAAATGGGCATAAAGGATTGGCTAAGAGTACCTTCAGCGAGCAAATTGCGGAACATATTAGGAAGCCGGTAAGCCACACTAAATGCGGATGCCACCATACCTGTCCCAAAACTAACAGCCATAAAGTGATCTCGCACTAAACCTAGGATTCTGGATAAAAATGTATAAAATGATAAGGCTAAGGATCTGCGAGTGCTAGACTCACGATCCGAAGTTTTGGATTGCATATTCACCAGGGTTGGGAATTAGTTTAATTTTTCAAGGAAACGAATATTTCCACTATGACCCAATTGAAATTCTGTCATACAATTTGGACATTTATGTTTTCCATATTTTTGCAAACGTAATCTTGTCCCACAAACTTCACATTGTACGATCCGTTCACTCATTTCTGATTTTTTTGATTTAGATTGAATGTAAGTTGGAAAATTGGGAGACCGAAATTCGTCTGGTGGCGCTGGTGTCTGTTTGTAAATTGACAACCGTTTTTCCAACTCATTGTTTAAAGTGTCCTTAATTTCCAAACGTAGACGATTCAAAGTTTCTTCCAAAACTGATTCCATTGGATTCATCAAAGGTTCCTTTTTTTCATCAGATTTTGTTTCTTCTGGCAAAACATCCAACTTAGAAACAGGAACCTTCGAACTTACAACTGACCCTTCAGGTTTGCCCGAAAAATAAAACCGAATTTTCTCCTTAGGTTCAAAAGGACTCTGTTTGGTGGTATGGCTTTCGATCTTTTCCTTTGGAATTTCTTTGTTTATAAAAGTTTCCGCCTCCAAATGAGAGCGAAAAACAGGGAGTTTCGAATAAAGACCTACAAGGCGCAACACATCCTCTACTTCTGTCCCAAGTCCGTACATTGCGTACACAAGTCCGAGTGAATTCATTCTTTTGTGAATCTTGACAAGGGTGCTAATGCCATTGGAAGTAATAAAATTCACAGAAAAAAAGTTGAATAAATACTTTTGGTATCCCTTCTCCAATTGATTTTCAAAATACCGAAACAAGTCGTCGGCACTTGTTCCGTCCAAACCACCTTTCAATTGGATTGAAAATACTCGTTTCGTTGTTTCCATAAACTATCCTAAAAAGATTGCGTCCAAAACTTTAGACTCACTTGCCCTCGGGGGGATCACTTCGGCCATTTCCAAGTCATTATTTCCATTGGAATCCACAGTGGGGGTAGTTTCATTTACGATAGCTTCCACTTTGCTTTCGGCTCCAATCACCATTTTTTTCTCAAACATAGGTGGACTAGCCTCCAAAGTTTTTGCCTGAACCTCATCTGTTTCCAATAGAAATTGGACAAACCAAACGAAACCTGTGATCAAAATAGAAATCACAAATCCAATGAGAAGGAAATTGATGAACATCCACTTTGTTAATTTCCATTGGTTTTCAAAAAGTAGAAGGAGGTTTCCCCTTTCATAAGAAAGAACCACAAGCCCTACCACTTCCAATTGATTCTCTTTATAAAGAGGCGCCGATACCTTCACTTGGTTTTGATTCGCCAAAGGGAGATAGGCCAAAACCCATTCCACTGAACTGTGGATTTCTGGTTTTCGAAACGAATCTGGTTTTGGCTCCTCACCATTGTTTGGTTCTGACCATTCCCATTTTTTCATCCGAATTCCCTTTTTGAAAAAAGGATCGGACAATAGAACATCGTCGGATTTTCGTTTTTCCAAAGGGAGTTCCAATCGTTTGGGATCTGAAGATGTGAGTAAAACAGCGTTTGTGTTATAAAGATGGATTTCGCGAATGAAAAATTGTTCAGGATCCGAGTTGGAAACTTCCACGAAACGTGAAAATAATTTTTCAAGTTCAAGGAATCCATTCGTATCCAAACGAGGTTCTGACGATTTTGCCAAAGCCAAAACCAAATCCCGGGCTCTGTGGTCCGATAAGACCGCTTCTTGTTTCAAAGCATTTTGCAACGATTCGTAAAAAGACCAAATTACGGCGCTAAGGGCAACTGTCTCCATAAGGATAAAAACGATGATGAATGTAGATAACGACCGTAGAAGTTTCATAAGTCCCCCTAGTACCTTTCGGTCATTTGGGAGATTTTCTATTGGAAAAATAAGGAGAAAGTTTTTGTAAATTCAGAGACAAATTGGGACTTTTCCAATTCCCAGTCCTTCACAAGACCCAAAGTACGGAGAGAAACCATATCCTGGGCAAGTCCACCGCAGGGCCTGATCCACTGGAAGGTTTCGAGTGAGTTGTTTCCATTCAAAGCAAATCCATAACTCGTAAAATAGGATTTTGCAAGGACGCCAATTGACAGAATTTTTTTCTCTGGTTGGGATTCTAAATATAGCCCTGGTGCCTTGGGATTTTCAATCAAATCCAAACCCCAAACAGTCTGGATGGTTTGCAGAAGGCTATGATTTAGATTTTGTAAAAAATCCCCAAGGTTCACCGCACGTTCTTTTAGATCCATATGGATGTAACCCACGATTTGGCCTGGTTCATGGGCAGTAAAATCCCCCCCGCGGGTGATCGAAAATACACCCACTCCCTTTTCTTCCAAAAGGGATTTTGAAACCAAAAGATTTTCGGCTTTCGCACCAATGCCCCCTGTCAAACATGGATTGTGTTCCAAAAAGAGTATCGATTCCTTTCGTTTTTTCCGGGCATTTTCCTGGAAAGCAACATACCGGTCATAGGGAAGAGCTCTGGGAATTAGGTAAAAAGGAATTTGATTTCTGTGGAAAAACTTTGTCATGCAATCCTTTGGATCCTCGAAAAATCAGCCAATGGTCGGGCGAGGCTCGATTTGGCCAAACTCCTCTACTATTCCGATGGTGTCCATTTTCAAAAACACGCAAGTATGATCACTCGCAGCGTCTACATCCATTTGGAAGACTCACCCTACCCCGTCAAACTGAACGAAGCCCTTCTCTTCCTAAAAGAAAAAGGACATATCGAAGCATTGCCAAAAATTGCAGGTGATGGGATCCAAGGTTTTGTGCTTCGTTTTTTGAAACCAATGGAAGGTCTCATTCTATCGCGGGAAGAAAAACGAGTGATGATGAAGGTGGTGGAAGCCTTTCGTGGACGGGTTGTGGATGAAAACAGGCATTATCCCAATCTTTATGAGAATTATGTGGTCACACCACTCTTCGATTCCATTCCCTTCACTGTGGAAAGGATCAACACAAAAATCCATGTTTTAGTCCAAAAAAGCCTGTTGAATCTATCAGGCAAAATGTTTAGAGTTTTATTTGAGAGGTCTCCGGAATGATGATCACCGTATGTAAAGGTAAAATCCATAGAGCTATCGTTACGGAAGCAGAACTGCACTACGAAGGCAGCCTCACCGTAGATGAGGATCTTATGGATCTGGCGGGGATGCGACCCTATGAACAAGTTTCCGTTGTGAATGTCAACAACGGCGCCCGGTTTGAAACCTACCTCATCGTGGGAGAAAGGGGTTCTGGTACCATTTGTTTGAATGGGGCAGCCGCAAGGCTTGGGATGAAAGGTGACAAAGTCATCATCATCACCTATGGCCAATTGGAGGAAAAAGAACTTTCCGCCGATTACAAACCCAAAATCGTCTTTGTGGACGAAAACAACCGGCCGAAAAAAGCCTAAATCTCACTCATTTTTTTTGGGTGAATACACGATACTAACTACATAAACCTATTGGTAGTCGGAACATGAACAATAAAATTCTCGCTCTTTCATTCTCTCTTCTCGCTTGTGCTCTGTTTGCACAAGACCAAGGAGCACCCACTGGTACCCAAGGGCAACAGGCATCCAATTCTCAGAATTCTCGCGAATTGTATCCTTTGTCCATTTATGATTCCCGAATCCGAATGAAGAATGTGAGCTTTGTCAGAAGGCACGCAGACACAGGCAAGGGAGAATTTTTAGATGTGATGGTGGAATTGGAATCGAGAGTTTCTGAAGACCATGAATATGCCATCTATGTTCTTGCCGCCTTCGAAGGAGACAAAACAAACCCAGAGGAAAGAAAACTCATTCCTTTCCCTGCTTGGCGTAAAAATGACCCAGAAAGAGAAGCACGCTCACTTTATTTTTCCAATATCATGCCAACTCCTTTCACAGCCAAAGAAATTTGGGGTGAAGAGCTCTTTGCCAAAAAAAAGGAAGAAACAGAAAAACTACACTACCAAGGTTTTGAAGCAGAAATGCCAGAACCGACTTTTACGGAAGTAGTGGATTACCTCTGCAAAAACAATGCAAAGGCACTCCCGTTTACACTCTTTGGTGAAATGGGTCCTAGCAAAGAAAAAACTGTGGTTTATAATTATGTGGCCCAAACAGCGGAAGAGAAAAAAAGACAGGTGCATGAAACCCTTCCGAAACATACGTACACCATTTACAATAATAAGTACCGTGCAACCATCACAAGCCACCACTACACACAGTATAGACCCAATTTCAAAACCTTCAACAAAGTGGCTGTACTTGTATTCGATACAAAAAAACCAAACAACAGTTTGCTTTTCAGAAGATTCTATGATATTGGGGATATAAAAATTACGTATTAAAAGAAAATTTCACAAAACGATGACCACGAAACCGAAAGATTTGGTTTAGTGGTCCCCGCCTTCTGGTCTCGTGGGTGGGAAGGGAGCCGACGCCCGAACCCGCCATTCCTCTTCAGGTAGGTTCAGTTGCAACCAACCATTCGCAAAGTCCCACCTTCCATCCATTTCCAAAAAATCCCAAAAAATGGCCTGATTCATGTACTTGTACGTATCCAGAAGGTCGAGTAGATCCCGTTTTTCGCGGGGAAGGTTTTCCATTGGATTCAATGATTGTGGGAAAGTCCTATGGGTCGACGTTTTTTTTCTAATGGATTCCGCTTTTTAAAAAATGGACAAATCTTTCGAAATCTGCCGAAAATGGAAATAGACCATGGCAATCACTAAGGAAAAAAAAGCTGATTTTAACGAAAAACTAGCCGACTTCAAAAACTATTTGGAGGAGCTAAAAAAAGAAGCAAATATCTACAAAGTCCAAGCAAAAAAAAATAAGGAAATGGAACCCTATTTTAATTTTTCGCTAGCCATTAATTCCATAAAAACAATTAACACCTGTCTTGTGATCAATGAACTTTCCACTGCCATTCTCGAAATCAATAACAATAATTATTTGGAAACGGCACGAAAAGAAATCTATAACTGCATTTCATTCATTGAAAAGACGGTGAGCAATAACGTAGATGGTTCCCTTTCTGAAAATAAAGAACTACTCGCAAAAATTGAAAGAATCCTCCCAACCCAAAGATTGAACCTGATCAAAGGTTTACGTGAATCCATTCGCAAAACTGTCCTGGCATTTGGGACAAATTCGAAATGGAAGTGGAGCTGGCCTGACATCAATTTCCGATTGGCCGCTTGTGCCAAAAATATTTTTGATTTTATTGCTTATGAAAAAGAACAGGACTTAGACAATCCTTACTACTACATCAGAAAAGAACATTTTAATCTCATCATAGAACTCGCCAACCAAGCAGCTCAGGATTATAGGTCCAAATTTGAAATGTCTACACAAGATTCCACAGATTTGAAACATTCTGTGGAAATGTTGGAAATGAATCGTAAAATATTCCAAATTACGGGAGAAAACGAGGATTTGGAAAAAACAAAAACATTGATTGAGTCTTTCCAACAAAAAATAGCTGACCTTGAATCCGATGACAAAAAGAAAAAAAAGAAACAATAATCGACGATTTTCATCTAATTCCCAGTCTAGTTTATAGAAAGGACTTAACTTTTCAAAAAGGAGATTTCGAAAATGGCACTTACGGAAATCAATGACGCCAATTTCAAAGCGGAGACTGCAGACGGGGTTGTACTCGTGGATTGCTGGGCAGAATGGTGTGGACCTTGTAGAATGGTTGCTCCTGTTCTTGACGAACTTTCACAAGAAATGAGTGAAGTGAAGATTAAAAAGCTAAATGTTGATTTCAATCAAAAAACAGCACAAGAATTGGGTATCCAATCCATTCCCACCCTTCTTCTCTATAAAGACGGAGTTTTAGTCGATAAAGCAATTGGTGCTTTACCAAAACCGCAGATTAAAAAATTTATAGAAAATCACAAGTAGGAAATAAATTATCCCTTCATGGTCAGTTCAGAACCAAACGGTTTTACCGCACTCCCCAGGGGGGGATATTTAGTCGATACCTCCGAAGGGTACATCCAATTTGGATCCCCTCCGGAAACCATCAAAGACACGATGGGGTTAGAAAAAAAAACCCCGCTTGTATTTGTTTTACCCAATAAATTTTTCCATGTGGAAAAAGGCATCTCAGTTGCCGAACTTGAGTTTCCCATCTATTTTAATTTTTTCTTTCGTGGTGGAAAAAAAACCTTTATCGTTTGCTCTGAAGAACAAAAAGAACAACTAACTATTGTTCTTGGTGAGTCCCTTATGGGTCCCGCCGAACTCAACCTAGCTTCTGAGTTCATTGATGGGGAATCCACTTATGGTTTTCCTGACATCAAACGGGAAATGGCACATTTCCGAAGTTATAAATCAATGGATGATGTTGTGGAGTTCATCCTCTTTGATGAAAACCACAAAACCAAGTTTGGATCTGTATTCATTGAACAACTACCAAGCAATGAGTTTTTGGTTACAGATGGAGAGAAAAAAATCAAAATCCCAGGTGAAGTGGATTTCCATGTAAAATTTGATATTGGTAAACGTATGGAAGAACCCTTCCAACCTCCCATCATTGGAATCACCTGCCTCGGTCCATCACACGGTTTTGATCCAGAAGACAATACATCTGGTTTTATCATCTGGCTGAATGGGCAAGGTATCATGGTAGATCCGCCCGTCAATTCGACAGAATGGTTGCGTGAATCAAATGTTAACCCAAAACTCATCAATTCCATCATCCTCACACATTGCCACGCGGATCATGATGCGGGAACCTTCCAAAAAATTTTGGAAGAATCAAAGATCACGATCTACGCAACCGCAACAGTGATGGAATCTTTTTTAAATAAATATTGTAGTTTAACAAAGATTCCACGAAAAGACATCACTGATTTATTTGATTTTATCCCTGTTGTCATTGGTCGTGCCACCATCATCAACGGTGGTGAGTTTTATTTTCATTATGCTCTCCACTCCATTCCTTCGGTGGGTTTTGAGTTTTTTTTCCAAGACCAATCTTTTTATTATACATCTGACCATTTGAACGACCCAGAAGCCTTCGAGGTCATGTACAAATCAGGTGTCTTCCCTGAATCAAGGTATCAGTTTTTGAAAGATTTCCCTTGGGATCGCAAAATCATCTACCACGAAGCAGGTGTTCCCCCACTCCATACAAAGATTAGTTATCTCGCATCCCTCCCTGAAGAAGTTCAAAAAAGAATTACAGTTTATCATATTGCAGCAAAAGATATGCCTGTGGGTAACCACCTAACTCTTGCAAAGTTTGGAATTGAAAATACTTTGTATCCTAAAATCACCCCACCTAAACACCAAGAGGCCTACCAACTTTTGGAGATTTTATCGCAGATAGATATTTTTTCTGGATTTCCCATCGAAAAGGCAAAGGAGTTTTTGCAGATCGTAAAAGAAGAACGGTTCCGCCGTGGTGAACAAATCCTCAAAAAAGGAACACATGGCGACAGGTTTTTCATCATTGCTTCGGGCAACGTACGTTTCGAAGGGCTCGCCTCTGACACAACGGGCATCAAACGGTATGGCACTTACGAATATTTTGGAGAGGCCTCACTCATTTTGGATACTGTCCGCCAAGCAGATGTGTATGCAGAAACCGACGTGCTTGCTCTCACCATCGAAAAAACACGATTTTTCCAGTTCATCCGGGGGTCAAAACTCCACGAAAACTTAATCAAACTGAATAGCATACGAGAGACCAATACTTGGAAGACACTCACGGAGTCCCAAACCTTCCGTGGACTCACAAGTTACCAAGTCACCCAACTCGAACTCATCTTAAAGCTTGAAACAATCAAACAGGAAAATCTGCTCATCGAAGAAGGCAAAACTTTCGACAGAGCTTTCATTGTCCGGTCGGGTACAGTGGTTGTCATGCAGAACCACCGCACCTTGCGTGAACTAGGAGCTGGGGATTTTGTGGGGGAAATCTACCCTCTGACCAAAAACCTGCCTGCCAATTTCAGTTTTGTGGCTTGGCCTGGAACGGAGCTCTATGTCTTGGCCGGGGGAGATGCCATCCAATACATCAAAAAAAATCCAGGTGTCTATATGAAGCTGAACACTGTTTATAATTGACCTAATTTCGCCATTTTTGTAACATTTCCTTATCAAGGAGTCACAAATAGAATGCAGCGAATCCTGCCCTTTACCGAAGAACACGACCAATTCAGAGAAATGGCTCGTAAATTTTTTGAAACCGAAGTAAAGCCACACCACGAAGAGTGGGAAAAGAATCATATTGTACCGAAAGAAGTTTGGAGAAAGGCAGGAGATTTTGGCTTACTCTGCCCCAATGTGCCTGTCGAATTCGGCGGAGCGGGAGCTGACTTCCTTTACAATATCATCATCATCGAAGAATCTTCCCGTGTGGGAAATAGTGGTTTTTTCATTTCCCTCCACAATGATGTGATTGCCCCTTACATCACAACCTATGCAAACGACGAACAAAAAAAACGTTGGTTGCCACGTTGTGTCTCAGGTGAATCAATTTTGGCAGTGGCGATGACAGAACCGGGTGCTGGTTCCGATCTAAAATCTCTTCGTACAAGTGCTGTGGATATGGGAGATCATTTTATCGTCAACGGTCAAAAAACTTTCATATCCAATGGTCAACTGTCTGACCTCATTATAACAGCCGTTAAACACGACAATGGGACAATCTCTCTTGTTATGATTGAAGAAGGGATGAAAGGTTTTGAGCGCGGTCGTAATTTGGATAAAATTGGACTCAAAGCCCAAGATACGTCCGAACTTTATTTCAACGATGTAAAAGTTCCAAAAACAAACCTTATCGGCAAACAAGGACAAGGTTTTCGTTACCTTATGCAAAAATTAGCACAAGAACGACTCGTACTTGCGGTGGCCGCTGTGGAAGCAACAAGGCTTGTGCAAACGATCACTCTCCAATACATCAAAGAAAGAAAGGCGTTTGGCCAAAAGATTGGTAGTTTCCAAAACACAAAGTTCAAAATGGCAGAGATGGCAACAGAACTAGAAATGGCGCAAGTATTCTGTGATAAGGTTGTAATCGAACATATGAAAGGTGAGAACACAACGGCGGAAGCTTCCATGTGCAAATGGTATGCAACCGAAATGCAAAAGCGCCATACGGACGAGTGTTTACAATTCTTTGGAGGTTACGGTTATATGATGGAGTATCCAATTGCAAGAGCATATCTTGATGCAAGGATCCAAACCATCTACGCAGGAACAACAGAGATTATGAAAGAGATCATTGGCCGAAGCTTAGGCCTTTAAAGTTAAGCTAATAAACGCGCGGCGTACATTCTGTACGCTGCGTCAGCCCTACTTCCACCCATCTAATTTCCTTATTTTAATTTACAATCTAACTTAGTATAGGTTTCCCATTTCCCATTATTTACATTTTTTAGTTTCAAGGCATCACTCAGAAACTGGGTTAGAACCAGCCAGTTTTTGATCTTCCTTTCTAATATCCGTCGAAAGCCGCATAGAACAAAAATGGGGTCCACACATGGAACAAAACTGAGCATGTTTCATACCATCTTGCGGTAAGGATTCATCGTGGAATTTGCGTGCTGTTTCTGGGTCGAGGGAAAGGGCAAATTGATCCTCCCAACGGAATTCAAACCGAGCTTTGCTCAAAAGATCGTCTCTTTCTCGGGCACCCGGGTGCCCCTTGGCTATGTCTGCAGCATGTGCCGCAATTTTATATGCGATGACCCCGTCTTTTACGTCTTGTTTGTTTGGTAAACCCAAGTGTTCTTTTGGTGTCACATAACATAACATTGCTGTTCCGTACCAAGCTATCATCGCAGCCCCAATGGCCGAAGTGATATGGTCATAACCTGGTGCAATGTCCGTTACTAGCGGCCCCAAAGTATAAAAAGGAGCTTCCGAACAGAGTTTTTCTTGTAACTCCACATTTTCCTTAATTAAGTTCATAGGAACATGCCCAGGCCCCTCCACCATTACCTGGACATCGTCTTTCCAAGCTCTATGCGTAAGCTCTCCCAAAATTTTTAACTCGGCGAATTGCGCCTCATCGTTGGCATCGTGTGTACAACCTGGCCTCAAACCATCACCTAGCGAATAACTCACTCCATACTTTTGCATGACCTTGGTTATGGAGTCAAAATGTTCATATAGAAAGTTTTCTTTATTATGGTATTTGCACCATTTGGCAAGAATGGATCCACCACGAGAAACAATGCCTGTGATGCGTTTATTTGTAAGTGGAATAAAGTCTTTTAGGACTCCAGCATGGATAGTAAAATAATCAACGCCTTGTTCGGCCTGTTCTTCTAAGGTTTCCAAAAAAACTTGGATGTTGAGATCTTCCACTTTACCCTTTACCTTTTCGAGAGTTTGATACAATGGAACGGTTCCAATGGGAACGGGGGAATTACGCAGAATCCATTCTCTGGTTTCATGTATATTCTTTCCAGTTGATAGATCCATAACTGTATCTGCACCCCAGTGAACTGCCCAACGTAATTTTTCCACTTCTTCGTCAATGGTAGATAGTATTGCTGAATTACCGATATTGGCATTGATTTTGACTAGGAATTTTTTACCTATAATCATTGGTTCTAATTCTAAATGTTTTCTGTTAGATGGAATGATTGCCCGACCGATTTTAATTTCATTCATTACAAATTCAGGAGTAAAACCTTCACGTTTGGCAACATATAACATCTCTTCCGTGACGATGTTTCTTTTGGCATAATAAAGCTGCGAATGGTTTGTATCTCCACTTTGGATTCTTTTGTCCACCCAAGGCTGTCTTAGTTTTTGAATGCCTGATTTATAATTGTAGTTTTCTTCATGGATACAATACATTCCTTCTGTTCTATACGTTCGAAAACTTGTATTGTTCGAAAGTGAAATTGTATTGAGAGGAATTAAAAATTGATTTGATTGAGTGTCCAAGTGATTCTCCAAGTTTATTTACTAAACCGAAACACCTCACCTTGACACAATGAATGAAAAATAGAAACAAATACCAAACGACGAAAGCCGTCTAACATATTGAATGTTTCCCGTTTCCCTTCGCAAGCATTACCAAGATCAGGTTCCAAAGGGTATTTCTCAGCCTGCCAACAAATTGTTCCCTTGCTTGGCAAGCACCCCTAACGGTTCTCCATCATTGGAAAGAAAATATTTCAATTGGCAAGTCAAATTTTAAGTAAGAGAAATCATCTTTTGTTTGTGATAAACTCTTTCGGGTCTGCCTGGATGTATTTGTCCATTCGGATGATTGTTTTGTTAACAATGGTATTGTATTCTTCGTAAAGAGCACTCATTCGATCATAAAGATCCTTTTCGTTATACAAATCACTAAGACTCGCTTTTTTACCCAATTGGTTTCGTTCGCAAATAAAAACATTCAACCCTCCCAGAAATGAAATAATAGAGCGATCCTAATAATTTAGCCCTTTGAGAAATTCACTCCAAGACTTAAGTTCATCTATATGGTAGTTGGAAAAACAATAAAATTCATCCAATGTCCGTACACGGTTATGAAAGGAATAAAACGAAAGGAGCCCCTTCTGGCCATCATTCAATTGTTTATAAACTTCTAGTTTTGATTTTAAATCTTTTCATTTGGCTGAATTTAACACTGGCTCTATGCACAACCAACTTAAATTGGGATGATTAAATTCTTCCTCGCCTAAAGATACAGATAGCATCTCTGGACTAACAGAATAGTTTGGAATTTGTCAGATCAATGAATTTTTGAAATTTAATTTGGACAGAATTGTCAGAGTGGGCACCCCCACATCCAGACAGAACTTTCTGTCCCGTCGCACTCATATTCAGACAGAACTTTCTGTCTTGGGAATGGACAGAATTATCTGTCCCATCGCCATCACATTCAGACAGAACTTTCTGTCTTAGGAATGGACAGAATTGTCTGTCCCATCGCCATCACATTCAGACAGAACTTTCTGTCTTGCAATTGGAAAGAACAGTCTGTCCGAAATTAAATTATAATCGAAACAAAGTATGGACTAAAAATAACAGAACGAATCAGTTTCATCAAAACTTTCCATTTCTGATAATGTTTTCACTCTCCCGAAATACAAATTTCTCCTTGGCCAAAATTCTGTTTATCACCCATACATGCACTTTTAGGATTACAATAAAGTAAATCCGTTGTTACAATATTTTGGACAGATTCATCGGTAGTTCTACCGCACTGTACACTGTACAAAGCGTCATAACAAAACTGAGCATCTTTATTTGTAACATGACTTTTTAGAAAGCCAAGTTCGTAGAACGATGATTCTGGGAACAAAAAAAGTAACAATAGAGAATTGTTTGGACTATCCTTATCATCTCGTTCGCCCAGCCCACATTGAATTAATTTTAAGTTGATGATCTCCTTTTTTTCGCGTTCAAAATTTTTTACATTCTTAACCTTTCCTCCATCGAAGGAACAGGAAACAGAAAGAAATATCAATAATGTCAAAATAATCAAATACACTAATCTATTTTTCACGGACTACACCAAATTCGATAAAATATTGTAAATCCAAACAATTATTAAATGGATTTAAGCATTTCAATCCTATTCATCATCCTTTAAAGGATCAATAAAAATAACACCCGTTAAAAAATTAAAAAATTCAGAAAAAATCAGAATGGTGTCTCAACTAAATTTGGAATAGAATATTTCACCTAATCTTTTAAAATCCTCAATTCCCTTATTCTGGAACCATCTAAATAATTGTGTAAGCCATTTCGAAAATTAAAAATATAGGGACATAAAGGAATGGAAACAAAGAAGAATACTCGAAGACGACAAGCCCATGGCGACCGAGAACCAGACTTTCTGGATGAAATGTTACATAAAGTTTACTCAGGTCAGGCAGATGGCAAGTGTTAGGTTACTAGAAGTAAATTTATTCATTCAATTTTGCAATTTACATGATCTTTGGTCGAGGAAACCGATTCCCGCCGTCAGAGCAAATATTTATGAATTGAATCAGCTTTTTGATTTACAATATGGAAATAGAGATTAAATTTTGAAGCGCTTACACAATTTTTGGATAAAGTCCCCGATCAACTTAGCTAACGTTTTGTTCAATTACTTAGTTTTTGCGAGGCTCAACATGTTATTCTGTATCTCTTATTTTTTGCCTTGCCATCAACAGCAATTCTTGATAATTACTACTGAATGTATCTGAAATTACCGTTTCTAATTCGGCTTCAAGATCAAACAAAATTCGTTCTTCTGCTTGGTCTTCAAATAATGCTAGATGTTCTAATTCATTAAATTTATGTAGCCACTCAAGTAAAACAAGTGCTTCCTCTGCACTTAATTTCATTAGAATACTATTGTTTTCGTTGTTTGCTTTCATGTCTATAAACCACCGTGTTGAAGAACATTTTGTAATTGTGTAGGATTCAACTTCCAACCGCTTATAAATTGCCCTGTCGGACTTGATATTACATTCAGCCCTGTATTTGGATTAAGATAATGGATTACTTGTTGTCCATGGTAAGTTCCATTAATTGTCTGGACTCCTGCAGAGTTAATATGCAGATTAATTGCAGCACTAAATTTCCTTGCATTTTCCTTACTATAGGTTCCTACAACACCGAACTGTTCTGCGTGTTTAAACTTTTTCTGTATTGCTTTGAATTATTCAACAAAATTTTACTACTTGTCTTCCCAACCTCATCCACCTTTTTCCCAAACTTAGCCGCAAACCACTTGCTAACTTCCTTTATTTTTGGGTGACTCGTAATCTTTGCGATCCATTTTTTCGCAAACGGTGTTTCTTCAACCGCTTTCATTATCTTCTTACCTGCTCAGGCAGATCCAAATGGAATGGCAAACATTACGGCGGACACTCTCGCATCGAAGTAGTTTCCACGGTATAGATCCTTCACCATACTGAATCCATCCATGATATCTCCTACTGCTGGCACAATACCGATAAGAATCGACGTATTGCTTTTCTCATAGGCTTCCACTAATCTGGCTGCCGTTTCCGCATTTGGATTTTGGTCGAAAGCAGATAATGCATTGGTTTAATAGACTACTTAACGAACATTTTGTGATTGCATTGTAGTTTTGGCGAGCGTCAATGAAAATATTGTTTTGGAAAAATCAGCAATGCAAACTTTTCCTAACACAAAAGAATTAGCAAAGCAAAAGTATCCAGACAACTCACAATAAATTTAACGTGAGTTAGTTGAGTGTCAGATTTCATGTTAACTATTACAAATTACCAAATCGCGGCCTTGGAAATTTTTTTCCATAATGGATATCCTCTAGAAGTTTATAATATCCCGATTTCTTCAATGTACTTTCGAATCCTGGTTTCTCAAAATCGCAAACTATATCATGAGCTGTTATAAAATGACCCTTCAAATGACTTTCCAATGGCCATTTTAAGATTTTCAATTCATAATATTTACGTTCACATTTATTTTCCAAACAAGAATCCCCTGGAAATTTTCGCTTACAAATCAAAAAGTCTTTTGTCGTTTTTTCAGGAACTTCAAACCTACCTAAGTTTGGATCTCTATAATCAGTTCCAACGGAATAGAATTGTACTACACCCTTATATAGATAAAAGATCGCAACTACAATGGAATCGGCTGTATATTGTAACCCTCCTTCTATTTTTTGAACAGTGATCTTTGCGCCATCATAGACAACTTTTCGGTCTACTGGTTTATACACTCCAAAATGCCTTCTAGGCATAACAGGATTAAAACTTAATCTAATGTCAATTTCCCTGGAATATAAATCATACAGCTCTTTTTCTGTTGTCTCACCGAGCTTTATACTGTCCAAAAGATTCAAATTGATATATTTTCTTCTACGATTTCCTTCTATCCCACCTTCATAATTTCTGTAGCTATCAAACACAATGTCTTCGCTATCCGGGACAGGTGCATCCGAAATTGTCTCAGTTGATTTGTTACAAGATAAAAGTATAATAAAAGCAGAAAAAAAAAGTATACTTTTCATTTTATCTTCCTCGATTTAACTTATAGTTTCTTCTTAGTGCGTCCTGATAATTGAATAAAAAACTATGATTCAAAAATGATCCAGCACCACCCGCTGGTACAGAACTGCTTCCCCATACAGTATTTTGCCCATTTATAAACTTAATATAAGTAGATTTTTTGTTTGGCTCATCTCGTATAACTTCGGGATTCATCGCATTTCTGGATTCAGTACCAACATGGGCACCTTGGATTACACGATCATTTGGATTATAAAAGTCATTCCAACCGTTAACACGATCGGGATAGGAAAATGAATGTGCGCCTCCAAACAAATAAATGGATGCATTTATATAATCTTTCGAATCTAATCTTCCGATCACCGCAGAAATATTAAAAGCCCCTTCACTATGTCCAATGATAGAGCCACCAGAGCTAAATGCACCAGAATTGATTAAAATCTGTAAACTGTTTTGAACATCTGGCTTCTGCAAGCCTATTGTATTATTACCCGTCGGGGTCGGTGCGACTTGCATATCATTAAAAATATGTATTTGTGCCACAGGTCTACCCGTTTGAGCAACTTGATCATTTATAGTTGCAGCAGAGCCCTGCAACATCATTGCCGCATCAATTCCTGTATTTTCTTTACCGTTCACAGTGACTATTGCATCGGTTATATTTCTATCGGCAATGTATTTTGCTAGATCTTTTTGTTTTACCACTTCTAGCCGTCCATCTGCTCCGACTACCATCGCATCACCGTGAGCAAGCTTTTTCCCGTTGATATAATATTTTATTTGTCCATCTTCTTCATTAGTTACATACGTATTTGTCACTCCATTACTCAATTTTTGTTCAAATCGCTTATCATTTTCATCTTTCGGATCTTGATAAACTTTTTTCCAACCCAGTAGCCTGATTACGTTTTAGCGGACACTTTTTTAATTCATTTTTAATTCAAATTTCTCAGGACTCACATAACCTAGAAAAGAATGCGATCTCTGTCGATTATAAAATAGTTCAATGTAATCAAAGAGA
>JARJFC010000069.1 GCA_029310945.1 Leptospira sp. 96542 | reverse complement strand
TCTATGGTCGGTTCCGAGTGGATCTAAACTAATCATCGATGCAACTAATTGCAATTATATTGATGATGATATTTTGGAAATTATAGAAAATTTTAGAGACTATGTTGCAAAATCGCAAGAGATACAATTGAATATCATTGGAATGAAATCGTCCTATGAATTGAATGACCAAGTGCAATTTGTAAATATTTTGGATAGAGATGCCCAACAAAAATTAACTCCTGAAGAAATCCTAAATATCTTGAAACGTGGGAACGAACGTTTTGTAAAGGGGAAATGGTCGGAAAAATATTTTAAACACCAAGTCAATGCAACTGCGTTTGGTCAGAATCCAATTGCTGTAGTTCTCTGTTGTATTGATTCAAGGACGAGCCCTGAAATTATTTTTGATACCGGTTTAGGTGATGTTTTATCGATTCGAATTGCAGGAAACATTGTGAGTGAAGAAATTCTTGGTAGTTTGGAACTTTCGTGTGAAAAAATTGGAACAAAACTTATTGTTGTGCTCGGACATTCTAATTGTGGAGCAGTTTCCAGTGCTTTGAATTTATTAAAGGATGGTAATATTTCTTCGATTACCGAAAAAATAGAAAAATCTATTGATCGAAATGAGTTGATTAAAAACTTGCAGCCATTAGGTGATGAATCCTTCAATAATATTGTGAAAACAAACACTAAAAATTCGATTCAAAAAATATTAGATGGAAGTCCGGTGATTGCAAACAAAGTGAAAAACAATGAATACAAAATAGTTTCTGGTTTTTATGATACTTCGTCTGGCATTGTTAGTTTTGATGAATGAAGGTTGCGCTTTTTTGAATTTGAATTAAATCGTAAGGCAGAGTTACTTTAAACTTAGTAAAACCTGGTTCAGAAATAAAATCAATAGTGCCTTTGTGTTTTTCAATGATTCTTTTTGATATATCAAGACCGAGACCTGTGCCTTCACCAGAATGTTTTGTCGTAAAAAAGGGTAAGAAAATTTTGTCTTGTACTTCTTTTGGTATGCCTTTACCGTTGTCTTCAAAGCTGATCTCAGCATGATCTTTATTGTCTTTCACCGAAATCTTAATTTCTCCGTTAAAATTCACTGCGTGTAGTGCGTTGTGAATAAGGTTTGTCCAAACTTGCATTAAATCTTCCTGGTAACATGGAAGTTTTGGAATTGATTCAAAATTTTTAATCAAAGTTACATTCTGTTTGAATTGGTATTGGTATAAGGTGAGTACAGTTTCTATATTTTCGCAAATATCGATGATTTGTACATCGTTTGAAGTTTGTAAGCGCGAAAAGTTGCGGAGAGAATACACGATTTTTTTCACTCGATCGATTGCTTGTTCTGAAACTAAGTCGGCAGAATGAATGGCAATCAGTCCGTCTATAAATGGAAAAAGAGGAATAAAACTTTTATGTTTGTAGAGGGTTTCAAATTCATCAAACGATGAATCTAAATTTAAATCTACCAGCCTTTCAAGGATATCGTAATTTAATCCTAATGTACGTTTTGTATTTTCATCTTGGATTTGTCTAACTCGTATTCGGTGCTCTTTACCAGTCGAGGTTTTTGTCCAATTCATAGCAATTCTAAGGAAACGTTTCAGCAAAGCCAATGTATTTGGATCCAATTGATTTAGAATATTTGCATAAACTTCCAAATGGGAAACTATACCTTCCATAGCTTGTTTGGAATTTGCGGCAAATGCAGCAACGGCACCTAAGGGATTATTAATTTCATGAGCTACGCCAGATGTGATGACTCCAAGAGTAGCCATTTTTTCTGCATGAAAAAGTTGACTTTGTGTGTTTTTTAAATCGTATAAGGCAGCTTCTAATTCTTTTTTCTGAGTTTCAATTTCTTTGTTCAATCGCAAAAGTTCTTCATTTTGTTTTACTTTTTCTTCTGCGTTGGATAGTTGCGCTTGGCTAATTTCAAGTGCCCCTTCTTTCGCAATATTTTGCATTTCGATACTCGCTCTCGAAGAAAATATTGAAAGTACAGTCTGTACAAGATCTCTATTTTTTAGTTCAAAAGTATAAAGCGTAACTATGACACCAATGGTTTCACCACTATGAGTGTACACAGTAATTCCTGCATAACCTTTGATATTGTTTTCTGTTAAAAATGCATCCTGTGGAAATTTAACGGTTACCTCATCACCATACATACAAATTGCCTTAGCTATTAAATGCTCACATGGAGTGCCCTTTAGATCGTATTGAATATTAGGAATGATTTTTCCATTTTCCACAAAAGCCAAAGTATGAATTTGAGTTTGATTTTCACCTATCTCACCTACAAAAACATGGGAAGCACCACAGATTTCAGCAATACTCAAACACATATTTTCAAAAAATATTTGTCCATGAGAAGCACTACCGTGGGCAATTAATTTTAATAAAGGCTCAATATTCATTTAACTTGAGTTAAGTCTTCTCTGAATTTTTTGCGTCCACCTGGATATTCAATAGAATACAGACATTCGCAAGTTTCCCAAGCAGGGTTAGCAAAAAAACCACTTCCAGTGCTAGATTGGCAACTTTCTTGTTTTGGTTTTATTTTGTACAAAGCGATCAATCTACCTAAATCTTTTAATTCAGTTTCGGTCAATTCATACTTTTCAAAATCTACTAAAGTTGCAGTTAACTTTGATGAGGTGGAAAGTAGATTTGTTGCATCCACACAGGTGGTTCTACGCATGGCAAGACTACCTGACTGCGTGGCCTTCGCACTCGCTTTGGCTTGTATGGATGCAAAAAAATATTCCTGATTGCCAAGAGTTCTCCATTCGGAATGCCAGGCTGTGTATGCCGCACACCCCACAAGAATCAAAAAACAAAATAGGATAGAAATTGTTTTCATCCTTGGAGAGTGATTGGTTCCGTTCCATTGTCAACGATTCCTGTGAAATGGCATGGGAATTTGTTTAATTTATTGAAATAAAATTCAATAAAACAGAATTTGGTAAGAAAAGAGGGGTAGGACGTTGATTTCCCAGTATCAAAACTTCATGCCAGTCTTCCAGCCCATATTTTCAGTGGAAGATTGTGACGTTGTTGGATTTGAGTCCCTCGGACGCCTTCGTTTACCAGATGGTAATCTTGTACCCGTTGCAGAATTTGTAGATCCAAGGACTACGGTGGAAAGACTTACCGAATTGGATCGAATCCTTCTTGGGCTAGCCTTTGGAAATCTTGTCAATTCTCATGATTTACTGTTCATCAATATGAGCCCTGACCAAGTTATTTTGGAATTCGAAGAAAGTAAATCGGGTCAGCTTCCCATAGGAAATATGGTTCGGTCTTTTGGCATTCCTCCCAGCCAAATTGTCGTAGAAATTACAGAAAAACTGAGTTCTTATAGCATAGAAGTACTCAGTGCTGGCGTTGAACTTCTGAGGGAAGAAGGTTTTAAAATTGCACTTGATGATGTTGGAACTGAGTCATCCAACTTAGAAAGATTAGGTGCCATAAAACCTGATATCATCAAGGTAGACCTTAATTTACTCAAAAATGCAATTGAAAAACGAGAGTTTCAGTCTATATTAGAATATTTGAAACAAATTGCATTGGGGATAGGTTCCGAATTATTATTTGAAGGCATTGAAACAGAAATTGAATTGTACAGGGCAATTGAGTCTGGGGCAAGTTTACTTCAGGGATATTTTTTGGGTAGACCATCCGACTTTAATATTTCAAAACAAGGTATCAAAGATAAGATGATCCCTTATTTAGAACAGTATCATCATTCCAAAAGAATTGAAGTTTCAAAAGAAATCGAATTTGAAAAAACGATACAAAACAAATTAGATGAATCAGATTTAAAGACAGTTTCAATCGGTAATCGAATCGTCATAGATCCAAACATTTTTTTTAAACTACACCCTGCGATCCAAAGGGTTTACATAACTGATAGTGTTGGCACACAAGTGTCATCCTATTACCAGAGGATTGGGAAATTTGATTTTATAGAAAATATTCTAATGGTTCAGAAAAATTGGTCTTATATGCCTTTTTTTTATAAACATGTAAAACAAGTGTTTAGAGATCCTGGTCGCTGGCAGGTGAGCGATCCATATTGGGATAAGGATCTAAAAAAAAATGTTATCGTATTCTCGAAAGTAAATGATATGGGATTTTCATTTTTTATAGATGTTTTGATTGGAGTAGAATGAATCAATTCAAACCACCCAAATTATTGTCCGCATCAATGGTACAATCCTTTCTTGCTTCCTATAAATCCAATCGAGACAAAAAGTTGCCATTTTTGGATTTGGGAAAATGGGATTCGGCTAAAACTTCCGAAGGCATTGTTTTACTTGCCCAAATTCATATTAACTCGAAAGCAAAAGGTTGTTTGTTTTTGCTCCATGGTTGGGAAGGCAGCATCCATTCGAGTTACATCGTAAGAACGGCACAGCATTTTTTTAATAGAGGATTCAATATCATTCGATTAAATTTGAGAGACCATGGAGATACTCACCATCTAAATGAGGGTTTATTTAACGGTAGTTTATTAAAGGAAACTTATGAAGCCGTTGGAATATTAGCAAATCGTTATAAAAAATTAGGCCCATTCTATATGGCAGGATTTTCTTTGGGTGGGAATTTTGCGCTGAGAATCGCAACCAAACACTCGTTAGAAAATAAGAAGAACAAAATCCCGAATTTGAAATATTGTTTTTCCTTTAGTCCAGCTTTGGATCCAAAACTGGCGACGATAAAAATGGATAATAATCCCATTCTAAGAAAGTATTTTCTTAAATCTTGGAAAACTTCTCTGTTAAAAAAACAGAATTTTTTTCCACATTTGTATTCATTCGGAGATTTGAATAGTTATCAATCAGTTATGGATTTAACAGAAAAAATGGTAAAAGATTTTTCTAATTACAAATCAGTAGATGATTATTTTGCCTCCTACACATTAAGTGAAGCTATATTCTCTGCCATAAAAGTACCTTGTTTGGTGCTTTCAGCAAAAGATGATCCTGTCATTCCATGGGAGAATTTTTTAAATATTCCAAAATCAAAGTATTTGAATGTAATAATTGAAGAAAAAGGAGGGCACTGCGGATTTATCGAAAATATAAAGAGAGATTCCTATTATTGGAAACTCATGGAAAATAAGATGGGTTGAATTCTTTCCAAATATTTTGAAAATAAGGCGCCCAGGTTGTCGGATTAGATTGCCAAAATTCTAAATGAGCTGCCTCGATAAGTGATTTATCGGTGAGTATTTTTGATAGTACTTTGGAGTGCACATTATTTGGACCATTATGGATTAGGTTTTTAATTTCTGATTCATAATTTAGGTTTTGTTTTGGACTGGATTTTTTGTCACCTTGCATTTGTTTATGCAATTTATAATAATATGGGTGAATTAGTGCATAGAAAAATTCTTTGCCTGTTATTTTCGAATCGTTTTGTTTATCCAATAATGAATTGAGTGCTTTGATTTCAGATGCAGGATTGGTATCCACGTTTGTTTGGAAAAGATGAAATTTTCTGAACTTGGGAAACCCGGTAAAATAAACTAAAGGAATGGAAAGTATCCAACCAATCCAAATTGGCATTGTAGAATAAAATAGTATCTCTGAATATTCGAAACTAATATAGGCGGAAGCAATTCCAAGTAAAGTGATTCCGAAAAAGGAAGAGGTTGTGTATGAGAAACTATATTGAGAATTTGCGTCTCTATTTTGAGGCTCCCAAAATATCTTTTTATTGAAGACTGTACTTAAGACGAATACAGAAAAATACACCAGATGTATTGGTGCTGTAATTATGGAAACCAATGTCTCAAGCGTAAAACCAAAACTAACATTCCAAAAACCTCCAAATTTATTTTTACGTTTTGAAAGTATAGCATCCAAATAACCTAGTAGCCTCGGTAAAAATAAGAGTGAAATTGACAAAATCAATAATTTGAAATAGAGCGGATCATAAATTTCTTTCTTAAAATAGTCAAATTCCTCTGGTAACATTGAATAGTTGAGGAATTTTGAATCCTGCGCATAGTTCCAAATGCTTAAACCAATATAAGAAGCCCAGATTGGCGCATTAAGATATGCTAATATACCAAGAAAAATTTGTATTCGGTTCGTGAATGGTATTTTTTTGCCAAACAAAAACCAAAAATGTTGCAGGTTACCTTGGCACCAACGTTGATCCCTCTTCAAAGAATCTATCAAATTTGGTGGGTTCTCTTCAAAACTTCCTGTTAAATTATAAGCACACACTACATCATAACCAGCTTTCCTCATGAGGGCAGCTTCCACAGTATCGTGGCTCAAAATTTTGCCTCCTAGAGCGCCGTAGTCAGGAAGTTGTGGAAGTGCACAATGCTCCATAAATGGTTTGATTCTGACAATTGCATTATGCCCCCAATAGCCAGAAGAATTTTGTTGCCAATAATGTGCACCACTATGAAAGATTGAGCCGAAGAGTGCCGCATTAAACTGTGTGAGTGATTGGTATACTGTTTTGGATCGGAACAGTTGGTTTGCAGTTTGCAATATTCCAATGTTCGGATGTAGCTCCATAAGTTTGATCAGATCTTCTGCTAAGTTTCGGGTCATAAAACTATCAGCATCCAAAATAATCATATATTCGTATTGTTTGCCCCAACGTCGGCAGAAGTCTGCAATATTACCACTTTTGCCATTTAGATTATTTTTTCTTCTACGGTAATGGATGTTTTTATAATTTTTAAGAGTTTCACATAACTGTGTGTAGGCAAATTCTTCTTTGATCCAGTGTTCTGGTGTTCTCGTGTCGCTCAAAATGTAAAAGTCAATATTTTGGTTCTTACCATTTTCTACTAAATTCTCATACATAATTTGAATTCTGGAAAAAGTAGAATTTGTATCTTCTTCGTAGATTGGCATGACAACGGCTGTTGAAACATTTTCGATCGGGTAATGAGAATATTGATTTGTTGTGTTAGAGATTAATGTTTTATCACCATTTTTCTTTCTGTTTTGAACAAATCCGAAAAGGGCAGTTGTTGCGCCATAAGAGAGTGTAGGGAGGAGAAATAGAAGTGTCAAAAATTGATAATATTCTGTAATTTCAAATCCTCTGAATGATGAAATTTGAAAAAATAGCATGAGCGCCCAAATCATTGGGAGTGTTAAACAACATAGAAAAAGGAATCTGCGAAATAATATCATAATATTCAGAATAATAAAAAGTAGTATACTAAACTCCAAAACAAAATTGAACAAACAATGAAAATCGGCTTTAGATGGTCTAATTTTTGTTTATGCAAGTTTTTGCCTTTTAAGTAGTAGTGTTCTTTTGGTGTCATCGACCCAAATTGCCATTGTTTGATATGAGAAGACGCAGGTTTTTCCTGGATGAGTGAATTGGTCTCTAAAAAATGCATCCATAATTTCCAGTCATACAATCCAGAGTTAGTTTTCTCAAAGCTAATTAGTAAATTCGAAATTTTCAATTCATCCTCTAAGCCCATAAATTTGAGATACACTCTTGTTTTTTGGTAAAATTCTAATGCATCCATTATTTTGATAACCCGTCACGATAAATCCAGGTTTCTGTCAGATCAGTCTGGTTACTTTTTAATTTTATCTGCCACTCCGACTCATCATTTACCGGAACAAAGTGGATGGTCAACCGCCATTGGTCTAATTCTGAAATTTTTTCCATTTTGTAACGAATGTTATTTGTGTCTATTTTTGAATTGGCGATAACTGGAATAGGAGGTGAGTCCTTCGGTATTTCTTTGATGATATCCCCCCTAAAATACAAAGTGTATATTTTTTGGTTAGGGTACAAGGGGTCGTTGCCTTTAAAGAAGGAAGAAACCTTGCCAAGTTTATGGTGGTTAGGTGATAAGTCTTGAAATGTTAGGCGATAGGAATATTCAAAAGGTATATTAAGTGATGGTGCAACTATAGGTTCCCAAAATACACCAATATTATCATCTGAATCTAAATAGGTCGCAATTTCTAAAAGGTATAAATTCCCTTTTCCCCATTGGGAAGTAGGAGTAACCCAAGCGCTTGGTCGCAGATGGTATTTCATGATTTCATCTTGGTAACTTTTGAATTTTCTGTCCCTTTGGATGAGTCCATATCCAATGGGGTTGTCTAACGGTAGTTTTGTGATAGTGGTTTGTTTTGGATTGATAAGAGGTCTCCACTCCCAGTTAGAGTTTGGTTTTTCGATGAGTAAGCCATCTGAGTCATGAACTTCTGGATGGACGTTGCCTCTGATCGGGTTATCCGACTCTCCATACAAATACATCGATGTTAGAGGTGCAAATCCAAGACGTTTGATTTTTTTTCGAAGGTAAATTTTTGCTTTTACCTCTGCTTCTGAAGGTTCGCCTGGAGTGATTAGAAATTCATAAGTGCCAACCACTGACTCACTGTTGAGGGTAGCAAAAATCTGAATAGAAGTATCATTTTTTTTAGGTCTACGGATATAAAATCTATCAAAAATCGGGAACTCCTCTTTTTCAGGCAAACCAGTGTTAATTGCAAGGCCTCTTGCTGATAAACCATAAACTTGGTTTTTCGAAGATATACGAAAATAGGAACTACCTTGGAACACTATAAATTCTTCTAAGCTGTTTTCTGCGTTGATCGGGTAGTGGACTCGAAATCCCGTATAACGGAGATTTTTTGATTCCTCTGCAAAATTATCAGGAAGTTTAAGTGTTCCAAAATCAAATCGAGATGCATCGTAAATAATTTCACGAGGAACCTCGTCAATAATTTCGAATACTTTGATACCATTCGAGTAAATGTGGCCAGGATGGAAAAATTGTAATTGGAAAGGGAGAGCTAAGTTTTTCCAAATTGCAATTTCAGGTTTGAAAACAATTTGTCTATAATCGTCATAACTAATTCCATCTAAACCTTGGATCTTGTAATTTGGAGTTGGTGAATATGGCTCGTGTAATTTTGTTTTCGTAATTCTATCAACATCATCAAAGGAAAATGTTTTAGAACCTGAGAATATATTATAGATATTTTGGAGCTGATTCCATTTGTATTCTTTTTGTTGAATGAATAGAATCAGGGATAAAGAAATCGCAATGAGAGCTAGAAAAAAATTCAGTTTTCTCATAAGGAGACAATAAAATGGGAATCGGTTTCATGACCACTGAAATTATACAAAAAAAATCGCAAATCCACTTAACATTGAGTAAGTATCTTCTGAAAAAAATTTACTCTTTATTGATAATTTTTGTCTGTATGAAGTCTGCTTCCTTTGTTAGTTAGCTAAACTGAAGTTAGTTGTTATTTAAAATCGATCTTTTTTGCATCCATTTTAAATCAATTATCGATTAGGACTTGCCCTTGTTTTGGGGGTATCCATAGGGTACAATCAAAATCAGCACTTCTATGAATTTTTTTTTTGGAAAATGCCAAGTTTTGTTTTTACTTCTGTTGGATAAGGGCGGTGGTGGGGTGGAAAAATTACTAGGTAAAAAACAGAATTGGTAAATTATATGTCCAATGGTTGTGTCTGGAAATAAAATCCTAATTGTTGAGGATTCTGAATTACAAAGAAGGATCCTGATTCGTTGGTTGACCAAGAATGGTTACGAAACCATCGAAGCTGATTCATTGACAGGCGCTCGTGATATCATAACAAAAGATAACGTGGATGTGGTACTTTTGGATTGGGAACTTCCTGATGGAACTGGTATTGAACTCATCACCGAACTATTGTCATCTGCACCGACAGGTTGGTTACCAATCATTATGGTAACGAGTCACAAACAACCAGATAATATAAAACTTGCTATTGAAGCAGGTGCAACGGACTATATTTCCAAACCTGCGGAAGAAATTGAGTTATTGGCTCGTATTTATAGTTCTTTGCGAATCAAAACTTTGCAAGACCAACTGCGAGAAACTGCGATTAGGGATGTATTGACTGGTTTGTACAATCGTCGTTACATTAACGAAAGATTTGAACAAGAATTCCAAAGGTGCAGACGCCATGGCCATGAATGCAGTTTTGCAATTTTGGACATTGATTTTTTTAAAAAAGTTAATGATACTTATGGTCACGACACAGGAGATCGTGTCCTAAAAATTTTAGCAACAGTATTAAAGGATGCATTGCGAAAATCGGATATCATCGGTCGATTCGGTGGCGAAGAATTTGTTATATTATTTCCTGAAACCAAACTGAAAGATTCGATTAATGTTTTGGACAAAATTAGGTTAGCCGTTTCAGAACTGGAAATCGTTGCTGAAAATGATACTTCTTTTAAAATATCATTTAGCGGTGGTTTGGCTGGTGGTGATATATCTATTTTCAATGAGCCTGCTGAAATTCTAAAAATTGCAGATAAAAATTTATATGAAGCAAAATCTAAAGGACGAAATTGTCTCGTAGGTTAAATGAATTCAGGAGAATATTTTTATAATCTAACACCCGATATTATACTAAATTCAATAGAAACTTTGGGTTTTGAACCTACTGGGCGATATATCCCCCTCAATAGTATAGAGAATCGTGTTTATGATATTCAAATTGAAGATCAAATTCGTTTGGTTGTAAAATTTTATAGACCCGCACGTTGGAACCATTCTCAAATTAGTGAAGAACATTCATTTTTGAAAGAGTTGGAATTAGAAGAAGTGCCAGTACTCGGCCCAATGGTCATTGGTGGTGAATCTATTTTCCAAACGCATGGAATGTATTATGCAGTTTGGCCACTCCGAAATGGACGGATTGTTGAAGAGCTGAAGGGGAATGATCTAACGCGCGTTGGGTCACTTCTTGGGAGACTCCATATGGTAGGCCGTAAGAATCAAATACAAACCAGGCCAAATTTGGATCTTCCTCATTATGCTAAAAAAGCATTGGATTTTCTGATAGACGGTGATTGGATACAAAATCAATCTTTAGCCAAAAGGTATGAAAATACCGTTAAACAATCGTTTGCATTATATGAGTCGGTAATAAAAAACTATAATATTCCTTTTCAAAGAATTCATGGTGATTGCCATAAAGGAAATTTATTGGTTTCAAAGGAAGGGTTTTGCCTTTTGGATTTTGATGACTTTTTGAATGGACCTGTGATCCAAGATTTTTGGATGTTACTTCCTATGGGTGAGTCTTCTAGCCCTGGAGATTTAGAATTATTTTTAGATGGTTACCAAATGTTTTCCGATTTTGATCGTAATTGGTTACAACTGATTGAACCATTGCGGATCATTCGTTACGTTCATTATGCAGCCTGGATCGCTAAACGTTGGTTAGATCCTTCTTTCCCGTCTATTTTTCCTCATTTTGGTACAGAAGAATATTGGTTAAAGGAAACAATTGATTTAGAATCAGCTGGCCAAGAACTAAAGATCGATTTAGCAATAGACGAAATCGAAACTAAGCCTGATAAAACAGAGTTAAGTAATAAAGATTTTTTTTGGGATTGGGAAGGTTAATCGCAAAAATTGGACAATGCCACAGCAAGTGCATGTGAAACATTCAATGAATCCACCTCGTTTTTCATCGGTATGTAAATAATCTGATCTGCTAAATCCAAAAGGTTCGTGTGAACTCCATTATTTTCATTACCAACAATCAATAGAAAATTATTTGCAGATTTAAACTTATAGATCGATTTAGTTTTTAAAAGTAAATCATTTCTGCCAACAGGTAGACTTAAAGCGTAAATAGGTAAATCCAAATTTTTCAAATAAACTTCTGCATCTTCAATTTTTAATATATTTGATTTAAAAACTGTACCCATCGAAACACGTACAGATCTTCTTAAATATGGGGATGCAGAAAATGAATCGATAACAAAGGATTGAACCCCAAAAGCAAGTGCCGTGCGGAAAATAGAGCCGATGTTTTCAGAATCAACAATTCCATTGAGAAAAAGTATGGGTGGTTTTAGTAAATTTTCCATTTGGAAACGTTTGCGACCCACCGCCATAAATCCTTGGTGAACCCGAAACCCAATGGTTTTTTCAAAAACATCCTTGTTTGCCACATAGTGAAAATTTGGATCTTTGATTTTACTAAAAATTAAACTTTTATGTTTTTCATAGTATTTTGGTAAACAAAATACTGATATAATTTCAAGATTTGATTCAAGCAGCCTAACGGCAGTTTTTTCATGGTCTGCTATGAAATATTCCGAATTTTCTTCTTTGGATTTGAGGAGGGAATATTCACTTAAGCGTTCATCATCAGGGGATAATATAAATACCATGTTCAGAGTTTAATTTTTTATATTTGAAATTGTAATGTTGCCTTATTTTGGAGATTGGTTCACGATAGATGAAACACCATCATAAGTTTCAGCCAATGCGATACTAGAAAATATTAAACTCAAAGGCAGAATTTTCAATTTCATCCAATAACATTTGTTTTGGCATTGTTGATAGTCAATGAATTAAGGATTTGAATTTAATATTTTTCTTGGATTTAATTCCCACAAAAATTGTTTCACGGACAAGAAAGTTGCAAAAAATTGGAAAATATGATCACTCGTTGTGATTTTTCAGGTCATATAAACCTTGGTATTTGAACTTCTACTGTTATGAACATAGATCCTAAAACAATCATAGTAGTCAATGTGGTCGGCTCGCTCCTTATGAGTCTTGGGCTTTGGTCAGCTTCGAAAGGATATTTTTCTAGTTTAATTGCTGTTAAATCTTGGTCGATTGCAACATTTATGCAGGCTGTTGGTTGGTTCGTTTTAGGTGTGCTTCGAACCATCATTCCAGAATGGATATCAATTGCACTTGGAAATACTTTATTACTTTTTTGCTTATTATATTACTATAACATCATCCTCGTTTTTTTTGGAAAACCCCCACGTCTTCTTTTGCAATGGGTGTTGCCTTTGATTGAATTTGGTTTCCTAAGCCTGTTTTATTTTTCTGAGTTTGATCAAAAATTCAGAGTGAGTTTTATGTCTTTGTTAGGTTCGATTGCATTACTTTTGAGTGCTTATGAGGTTTTGTTTGCACAAAAATCCAAACTCATTAGTAATCGTTTTACTGGGTTATTTTTTGGGATTTGTGGTTTTTTACTCTTTGTTCGGAGTGGTTATTACGCTTTTTTTGATATTCCAAAAAATCAGATTGGATTTGGACCGAGTATCCAGCAGAATTTGATGTTTTTGTTTTTTTACATCACTTCTGTTATGATGACATTTGGGTTTTTACTTATGTGTATTGATCGGTTTGCAAAAGAGCAAAAAGAAAATGAAGCCAAGTCAAAGTTAGCTGAAAAAAAAATCAGGAATTACTTAGCCGAATTACAATCGCTAAATCTTACAAAAGATAAATTTTTTTCCATTTTGGCACATGACCTTAAAGGACCAATCGGAGGGATTTCGTCCTTTGCAAGCATGATTTTAGAAGACATTGAATCTCAATCCATCGAAAAATCAAAACGTGCTTTGAGCTTACTCGTACAATCTTCGGGCGATGTTTATAATTTACTTGAAAATTTATTAACATGGGCGAGATCCCAAACGGGAGAGGTAGAATACAATCCAACAACATTTTCTGCTTTTCAATTGATAGAAACAGTGATGAGCGTTTTGTCTTTTCCTGCTGAGAATAAATTTGTGATTTTAGAAAATAAAATTCCTATTTCTTTAACTGTTTATGGTGACCAAAAAATGCTGGAAACTGTGTTCCGAAATTTGATAGCCAATGCTATTAAATATTCCAAGGCGAGTGATAAGATCCAAATACATCTTGAAGATAGGGAACAATCTATACTTTTTATCGTGGAAGACAATGGCATTGGAATGGATGAAAAAATTTATAGAAAATTATTTCAAATTGATACAAAACAAATTAGCATTCCTGGAACCAATGGTGAGAGAGGAACAGGCCTCGGGTTGATTTTATCCAACGAATTTATCCTGAGGCATGGGGGTAAAATATGGGTAGAGAGTGAAACGGGAATTGGGTCTAAGTTTTTTGTCGAATTACCCAAGGATTATTCTATAAGTTCAACAACTTAAATTGCCTAACGAATGTAATAAAATTTGTTCAGCCATTGTTTCTATTTCCAAACCCAATGTTTTGGCCTCTGTTTTTGGAAATTCTGTTTCTATACATAGGTTACTATAACCATGTACGAGTGACCAAGCCATCATCGCATAACTTCTATGATTTATTTTAATATTTTTCGCATTCAAAAAATATCTACAGCCGTGCACGAGAGTTGCGTAAGATTTAAGTTTTGATTGTTTTAGAACTTTTGATTCTTTCGCCCTTTTGGTCTGGAACATTAACCGATAATAATTCGGATTTTTTATCGCAAATTGTATGTATACCTGCCCAAATTTGACAAAAAAATCCTTGGGATTTGCATACCTAGTTTGGTATATTTTTTTCTGATTTGCTGCTAGTTTTATAAAACCAGTGCTTGCTAAAATTTCTAACACTTCGTCTTTATCCTTAAAATGTCGGTAAACTGCTGCATGAGAAACACCAATTTCTTCCGCCACTTGTCTGAGTGTAAAACTACTGGAACCATGTTTTTTTAATAATTTATGGCATGTTTTTAGGATGGTATTTTTTAGGTCTCCGTGGTGGTAGTTTGAGTTTTTCACATGCAAAAAATAGAAAATATGTTACCAATGGCAACATATTTTCTTGTATTTTTAATCCTGGATGTTACTATTGGTAACATAAGGTGGATTTTTATGGAGTCTATTTCCAAGGAAGAAGTAAGTCAAATGTTATCTCTTCTCACAGAAGGGTTTAATGCGGGTGGAAGAAAAATTACAGTTCCCCCTCCCATATTTACGGCGATGAAAGCGGAAATTTTAGGTTATATAAAGAATAAATCCATCACAGTGTCTTTTCCTGTTTCTGAAGACCAAACTAACCCAATGGGTATGATGCAGGGGGGTGTCATCGCCGCTGCTTTTGATAACGCTTTTGGTCCATTGAGTTATTTGGTCGCAAAAAAACCAACCACAACCATCGATATGAATATCCAATACATCCGAGGAGTGGCCGTGGGACAGAAGGTCATAGTGACTGCACGAATTGAGGCAAAAGGTTTCTCAACCATCCATATGACTGCAGAAATGAAAACAGAAAAAGAAAAATTATTGGCAACAGCTAGT
>JARJFC010000068.1 GCA_029310945.1 Leptospira sp. 96542 | reverse complement strand
GGAATGATACATATGAATCCATCCCGCTCCGTTTGTTTGTGCGCAAATCACTCGCAAAATTTATAGATCCAAAGGATTGGTTCCAATTCACAAAAGATGGTTTTGCATTTTTTAATTCTTATTTTGGAATACCCTACCCCTTTTTAAAATACGACCAATTGATTGTACCAGAATTTAATTTTGGAGCAATGGAAAATGTAGCGGCTGTTACTTTTTCCGAACGATTTGTATCCAGGTCTGCTATGACCAGAGCTCAAAGAGAAAACTTATCCGATGTGATTTTACATGAAATGGCTCATATGTGGTTTGGAAACTTGGTCACTATGAAATGGTGGAACGGGCTTTGGTTAAACGAAAGTTTTGCGACTTATATGGCAAGCCTTGCGCAAGAAAAAAATTCCGAATTTTCCGAAACATGGATTTCATTTTTTGAAAAAATGAAACAATGGGCTTACGAAGAAGATTCTTACAGTACAAACCACCCTGTGGAAGCAAAAGTTTTAAATACGGAAGACGCCTTTACTCAGTTTGATGGCATTACATATGGCAAAGGTGCCTCAGTCCTCAAACAATTGGTATTTTTTATTGGTGAGGAATCATTCCAAAGAGGAGTCCAAAATTATTTACGAAAGTATTCTTATAACAACTCAACTCTCAGCGATTTTTTAAAGGAGTTGGAATTTGCAAGTGGGTTCCCTTTGAAAAAATGGTCGAAAGATTGGTTAGAAACCAAAGGAACCAATGAAATTGTATTCCAATCCATCTGCGCAGACAACCAATTTGTTTGGAAAATCATCCAAGATAGCCCTGGGTCCGAAAATAAACTGCGAGATCATAAAATTCAATTGGCACTCTATCAATTTGACAAATCTACAAACACAGTGAACGTTCAAAAAATTCCAGTCATATATTCAGGTCGGTCTTCCCATGGAGCTCATCCAGTTTCAGCCTGTCCTAACTTTGTTTTGGTGAACGACTCAGACCATGACTTTGTTGTATGGAAATGGGAAGATACAAACATAGAAGATTTAGAATTTGTTTTGTTAAACGACACAGACTCTATGCGCAAATTAATATTGTGGGTAGATTTTTACAAACAAGTGACCATCGGCAAAAAAACTTTTGATGAATTTGCAAAACTATCTTATAAACTTTTACCTTTAGAATCAGATACAAAAATTAAACGATGGTTATTATCAAAACTCGCATCCGATACTGGTTTTAGTTATTATACGAGTCGTTTTTGGTTTTCAAAAGAAACCAAAGAAAAACAACTTTTCGAATTACAAGAATTCCTTTGGAAAGGAATCTTCGATTCCAAACCTGGTTCAGATGATCAAAAGTATTTTGTTTTATCCTATATCGAATCTGCATACACAGACAAAGCTATTTCCAATTTATTTTCAATTATTGATAACAAAATAAACATTCCTGGTTTTAAACTCGACCAAGATCTTCGTTGGATGATCACTATCAAATTGAGTAGCCTTTTGACGGATCGTACAAAAATTGTACCAATCATTGAACGAGAAAAAAAGGCGGATTCATCCATCCGCGGAGTGAATTCGAGTTATGCGGCAGAAGCCGCAGAACCAAATGCAAATGTTAAAGAAGTTTGGATAAAAAAATTACTTTCTCCAAAAACATCCGAATTATCTTCTTCCACATTGCGAACCGTTGCGTATCAACTGTTTCCAGAAAATCAGAAAGATATCCAATTACAATTTTTAGATTCCTATTTTGATGCTCTTGCCAATTTTAATTCTTTTGATGATGAAAACTATTTGGACGGATTTGCCAAAAGTTTATCACCAGATTTTTGTGCAGACGAAACATTATTGATTTTAAAAAAATTCACTTCCAATCACCCAAAACTACCTGCACCAGTCAAAAAAACTTTATTAAAGCAGATTGATTCGGAAACTCGTTGTTTGGTGATGAAGAAAAAACACAAAGAACTTATCCAAATAAAATGAAATTTTGTTCTTTCCTATTTCTATTTTTATTAAGTTGTGCGAGCCCTGGTTTTGGCCCTAAGGGTTTCATATATACCAACACAAAAACTGGAATTTTTGGAACAGGTGTGTCTGGGAGTTTAAAATCAGAATCCTGTGTTCATTCCATTTTAGGTCTCGTTAGTTTTGGAAATGCTTCTCTCGATACCTTAAAATCCCAATCAAATATAAAACAAATCACCGAAACCAATTGGAAAACTTTTGGCATTTTGGGTATATATGCAAACCTTTGTATTGAAGTTTTGGGCATGCCATGAGACAAAAGTTTGCTATTATAGCACTCGCATCTTTTTTATTTCTGGTTCATTGTATCAATCTAGGTCAACCACAAGGTATTGGCCCCACTGGACTTTTTTATGCTAACTATACTTTAGCGGTTTCAGAAACAAAGTATACGACACAAACTCTGAAGTTTGGCAAAGCTTGTGTGGAAAGAATTGGTATTTTTTATACCAGAGGCAATGCAGGAATTTTAGCAGCAGCTTACGAAGGTTCCATTCAACAAGTTTACCGAGTAGAGAAAGAAGCAACTAATATACTCTCACTCTACTCTAAACTTTGTACAATTGTTTGGGGTCTTTGATTATTTTTTTCTAACCACAGTGTCCAGCATATCTGGATAGTCTGAAATAATTCCGTCCACTCCACAATCGATGAGTCGTTTTGTTTCTTTTTCCGAATTTACTGTCCAAGGAATCACTTCCATTTTAAAATCGTGAGCTTCTTTCACAAAACCTTTTGTCACATACAAAAAATAGGGTGAAATGACATTTGCTTTTACCATATTTGATTTGTTTATAATAGCACTTCGGTATGAATTTCCAAAACCGATGGTCATCATAAATCCTTGGAAATATGTTGGAACAAAAAGCGCACTCGTTTTGATTTTAACATTTAACTTTTGTACAATGGGAAGAGTCCGCAAATCAAACGATTGTATCGTTGTTCTTTCCGCAAGTTTATATTTTTCAATGATTTTCACAAGTGCTTCTGTATGTTCTTTCACAATTAAATCAGATGCCGATCCATCATCTGGAAACTTGGTTTCAATATTGAAATAATATACTTCCTTTGTTTTTTTCTCATGAGCTAGCGTTTTCTCAAAAAACTCTTCTAAAGATAATAGTTTAGTTCCAGGTACAGGAATTTGTTTTGGAAAAGCTGAATTTTGTTTTGATCCACAATCTAATTTTTGTAAATCAGACAAAGACAACTCGTACAATGATTGTTTTTTAATTTCCGATCCGTCTGGGTTTTGGCAGATGTTGGGGTTAGTATCTGAATCGTGATGGATAACCACTCGTTTATCTTTTGTTAAAACCGTATCCAATTCCAAAGTGACCATTTTGTATTTGATGGCTTCTTCAAAAGCTGGCCAAGTATTTTCTGGTTTTAAACCACGCGCACCACGGTGGCCTTGTAAATCCAAATCCTTTCGGATCTTTTCCGATTTTTCCACTGAAGCACAATTCAGAAGTATGTTAGTAAAAACTAAAAGCAGGACGGGGAAAGTAAATACAATACGTTTCATAGATTACCTTTTGAGATAGCCTAAACCTGCCAAAATCGATTGAAAGGATTTTTTTTCGTCTAGGATTGCTAAAAAATATAAATCTTGCAGGTCAATCTTCCGAAAGTTTTGTTTTTTTTATCTAAATCATTCATAGCGAATTATATGACAAAATTTTGGTAGAAGTACGATATTTTGTAAATATTGAACTTCTTGTATTTTAATACATTCGAAAATTATAAATTCATGATGCGTCATCTTCAAAAAGATAGAAAATATTTTATTGCATGAATTCTTATTTTTTCCAAGTTTTATAAAAAAAATGGAAGTGCACCTCTTCAAAAAAAAATCAGAGGGCACTTCCAGAAAGGAAATTTAGCGTAGCTAAATTTGACCTATCCGATAGATTGAATGTCAACTGTTTCAATTTTAGTGTTCCGAAACTCGAACGTTCCCGACGTTATTTCGACGATTTTTGAACGTTCCCAACGTTATTTTGAAATTTTTTTTATTTTATGGAAAAACAAAACCAATTTAGAGCCCAAAGAGAGAGAAAAAAAATCTCCAGGATAGAATTAGCGGACAAATTAAATATCCCGCGCTCCAGCGTTGAAATCTTAGAATCTGATGATTGGATTCGTTCTAAATTTGAATCTGTTGTTCTCGTAGCACATGAATTGGGTATATCGCTCATAGATCTCATCAGACAAGAATTCCATATTGACATCGAGAAAGAATTTTTTAACGAAGAAGAGTTTGAAGAAATTGTAGCTCGTTATGCGAACGCAAGAGTTACATTGATACTCTCAGAACTAAAACTTTTTTGTAGGAATGCCAAACTCAGGCTCGACGATTACGATATCACCGAATTGTCTTTTTCCATCGGAAATTTGCACAAACTCATCACTCTCAACCAAAAATTAGAACGTGGTGAAATGGATCCGAAAGATGCATTGATTGAATTTCCTCCAAAATGGGGAATTCACAGCCAAAGGAATACTCATCCGCTCTAAACCTTAAAAGTTTTAAACCACAAGTTCGTCTTCGCCGGCACGTGCCACGACGATTTCGCCTGCTTCTTCCAGTTTACGAATGATATTTACAATTTTTTGCTGAGCATCTTCCACGTCTTTCAAACGTACTGGACCCATAAAGTCCATGTCTTCTCGGAGTAAATTGGCAGCACGTTTGGACATGTTCTTAAAGATTTTATCTTGCACTTCTGAATCTACTGATTTTAACGCTTTCGCCAAATCCGTATTATCCACCTCACGCATAACTTTTTGAATCGCGCGGTCATCAAGTAGGACAATATCCTCGAATACGAACATCCGTTTTTTAATTTCTTCGGCAAGTTCAGGATCTTCTTCTTCCAGAGCTTCTATGATGGTTTTTTCCGTTCCCCTATCCACCAAGTTCAAAATTTCTACAACGGAATCAATACCACCAGCAGAAGTATAATCCTCCGAAGCGAGAGTAGAAAGTTTACGTTCGAGCACGCGTTCTACCTCTCGGAGTACGTCTGGAGATACCCGGTCCATAGTTGCAATTCGTTTGGCAACTTCCGCTTGTATTTGGTGTGGAAGGTTGGATAAGATATTGGATGCTTTTTGCGGATCTAAATAAGATAAAATTAGAGCGATGGTCTGAGGGTGCTCCCCCTGGATAAAGTTAAGAAGATGAGCTGGGTCAGTACGACGAATGAAGTCAAAGGGTCTAACTTGTAATGACGAAGTTAGGCGGTTAATAATATCTATGGCTTTTTGGTTTCCGAGAGCTTTTTCAAGTAGACCACGTGCAAAATCGATACCACCATTGGTGATAAATTCTTGGGCCATCATGAGTTCATTGAACTCAACAAGCACCTTTTCTTTGTCTTCTGGAGTGATTTTGTCTAATCGGGCAATTTCGAACGTGATTTGTTCGATCTCGTCTTCGCGAAGGTGTTTGAAGATTTCGGAGGCCACATCGTTTCCAACAGCGACCAAAAAGATGGCGGCCTTTTGTCTTCCTGTGAGCGATGGCTTCTTATTGATCATACTTCGTCCCGAAATCCGTACTATTTAGTTTATCGGCCGCTCTTTAAAAAAACAATGAGATTTATTCTTCCAGAAATTTTGCTTCTTTTCGTGAATTGAAACCAATTTAGGCCAAGGCAAAGGGATTCAAATTCGGAAAATTGATAAGGGTAATTTTTATGTTGACCGGTCTATTATCTTTCATCACTTTGCTGGAATGGGCAATAAAGGTGGGTCAACCAAACAAAAAATGATCGAAACCATGGCTTTCCTTTTGGAGGAAACGGGGTATTCTGCCTCAGGCATTGCCGAATTGGGAAAGGAAACTGGCACACCAAGAGGTTCTTTGTACTTTCATTTTCCTGGTGGGAAGGAAGAACTCGCACGTTTAGCCCTCCTCCATTCAGGCAATGAATTGAACCATTCGTTTCAAACAATACTCTCTAATGCTGAAACTCCCACTCAAGCCATCAAACAAATATTTGGTGCTATGGAAGCGAGGATTGTGGGCAGTGATTACAAAAAAGGATGCCCGATCGCAACAACGGCAATGGAAACTTCTGGTACTGTGCAAATGATTTCGGAAACCTGTAATGAAGTGTATGCGTCATGGTTAAAAACCTTTGATTCATATTTAGTTTCCAAAGGTTATACACTCAAAAATGCGAAACAATTATCGTTATCACTCTTCTCTTTATGGGAAGGTGCATTATTACTTTCCAAACTACAAAAATCACCCGAACCTTTGCGAGTGGCTGCAAAAACGGCGGAATTGTTTTTCAAACAACCATAATTTTTTTTAGGAAACACAAAAAATGAAATCGCTCATAAAACCCAATCCAATTTATTTCCTTTACCTAACTTGTGTTATTTCTTTATTTCTATTTTTATATCTACTCGGCTACCCTGCAGAAACCATTCCTTCCCTTTCTGAAAAACAAATCGGAAATCCATATCAAATCCCTAAACCCAAAGGGAAATCAAATTTGATTTTTTCGATCCTTAAAACAGGTGAAGCCAAAACACTTGAAGGTTTTGTAATAGAGGGTGGCTCCATATTCAAAACTGTTACTGTGGCACATTCGGCTTTTTACATCCAACACCCAAAAGGAAGTTTTTTATTTGATACTGGACTTGGAACGAACATTAAAGAACAATTTCAAGTTTTCCCTCTTTATTTGAAATTACTAATGGATTACAAATTGATCCAAACAGCAAAAGAACAATTACAATCCAATGGGATTGCCCTCAAGTCAATTGAAGATGTATTTTTTTCACACTTACATTGGGATCATGCAAGTGGTTTAAAAGATTTTCCATTAGCAAAAATTCACAGTTTAGAAAGTGAATTGTTCGATCCAAAACTAGAATTAGGTTATATTTCTTCTCAATTTGATGGCGATCTAGTTCAATGGAGTCACTTAGAGTTTACAAATCTTCCCTATGCGTCTTATGAAAAAAGTATTGATTGGTATGGAGATGGGACTGTTGTTTTCGTTCCAATGAAAGGTCATAGTGAGGGCTCGATAGGCTTATTTTTACATACGCAAAATGGACAGATTTATTTTTTGACGGGCGACATTGTTTGGTGCAAAGAAGGTTTTACAAAACAAAAACACAAACCAAGAGCCGCTAGGTGGATTGTGGATTTTGACACTGTTAGTTTGGGTGAGGAAATCGCCCGTGTTCATGATTTAATCCAGAACAATCCCGAATTGCAAATTGTACCCGCACATGATGATGGTGTACAAACCTTACTTGGATTTTATCCAGTGGTTGTAGGAAAATAATTACTTTATCAATTGAGAGACCGAACGAAATGAATTGGAAAACTCCAGCGAATTTGTATCACTGAATATGAAAACCCTACTATTTGATTTTTTCCTATGGTTTCTTTCTTTAACGAATTTCCTTTTTTATTTCATAAAAAAAGTAAATCTCCTTCTTTTTTCCGGAATTGTTTTTTAGCGTTACTTTCTCTTTTCAGTAACTAGCAAAATCACGTTCTTTCCGAATGCTTAATTTCTGTTTGTTTCTCTTGCAAAAGTAAGGATTTCATACCTTGGATCGATCTTTCTACTTGTTCGATTTCTCCGAGCAAACCAGCCCGATTTTCTTGGATGTTTTCATGGAGAGAATGGGCTTTGCCTAATAATTGGTGGTAGTCCAAACTCAGTTGGTGGAGGGCAGATTCCCAGTTTTTTGGCTCAATCCGTTTTCGATTCCAATACATTCGTTTCCCCCATTGGTAAAAGAGGGTAAAAATCCCAAAGGCATGCACTGGAAATAAAATATAAACTGAGGTAAGGATAACCTTTTTGTAGCTCACCTCGCCTGAAAACAAACCCCAAAAGTACGCCCACACCCATGCCCAAAACAAAACGGCAATTGTCAGATTTGTTTTCGGAGTTTTGGGAGAAATAGAATTAAAAATGGAAAGGAGGATGACAGAAAAGATGAGTAAAAGGAGAACTTCCCAAGGGACTAAAGAAAAAAAAGTATCCCAAAACTCTTGGAACTTCGTGAAACTTGTTTTGATTTGGACAATCGTTTCTCTGAGTTCTGAGATCTGATTTTGGATTTTTTGGAAAAATTCACTGATTGCAGACATGAAGCAAATTTTAATAAAAATAGGGAAAGAGGCAAGTGGTTTCTTACGAAACACTTCCAAATCCAAACAATTCCGTTTGATTTTAATTTTCTACGGATTCATAGCCATACCATTTTTTGTGTACCACGAATTCCATTTGCCATGGCACTACATTCTTTTACTCACCATTGTTTCCACAATGGCGGGTCTAACACTAACATACGTTAGTTTATATATTATCATTCAATATTGGAAACATCCATTTTTTCCAGTCTGGGAACTTTTAACACTATTTATATTAATTTTTGCCTTATGGTTATCGGAAGTATTTTATTTTCGTGCTGGGGTTGTGTTTATCTTTTTATTTTTAATCACAGGGTTTTTAATCAGGATATTAAAAATAGAATCCTACGCCAAACTTTTAGTCGCAAGTTGTCTCATTCTTGCAAATGCTCTCATTTCATTTCGTGCTTTGCAAGGTGCAGAAATTCTTTCTGCATACATGCTTTTCAAAAACAAATACCAATTTGAAGAAAAAAATCTAAACGAGTGGCAAAACAACGGAAACAAATTTTGGAATAGTGAACTTGAATTTGGTTTCGAACTAGCTGAAGATTTTTATTTTTTTAATCCATCTGATTTGAGTTTTGAAGAAAAAACGGGAGCTGGACAAATTGCAGGACTCATTGCCTCCAGTGACACAGACGCAGAAAGATATCCATTCATACGTATTTTTTACTTTCCTGATTATTTAGGTTTCACTAAGGAACAGGCATTTGGTGAATTTTCAAGTTTTTTGAATATCCAAACAAATAAAGGAATATTGGAAGATTTACAAGAAATCCAACAGAAAGAAGTAATACCCAACGTGGTTGGCAGTCATTTTTGGACATTTTATGATCCGTTTAGACCTCGTTATGCGAAAACAGGTTTTATTGTGATTGAAACCCCAAAACACGACAAAATTTTACTGCATATCACAGAAAACTTAGAGAAAGACGAAATCCACGAAGAAGGAATTCGTAAAATTCTAAGTTCAATTCGGTTCGCTTATTCCAGTGAGAGCAATGAGTGAAAGTGGGTCAACGAGTACATCGGCTACTTTAGCTCCCAAGTGCAAATGAGGACCAGTTGACATACCTGTGGAACCAACTGTTCCAATGACTTGCCCTTGTTTCACCACATCCCCTGTTTTGACTTTGATTTCGTCTTGGTGCATATAAAATGTAAATATTTTATTACCATGATCGATGACTGTAAAATTTCCTTCATAGTAAGTTTTTTGCGCTAACACAACAGTACCATCTTGAACAGCATAAATCGGAGTTCCTTTTTTGCCTCGAAAATCTACACCACCATGCGGCCTACCCATCTTTTTATTATATTCTCGCCTAACATAAAATTTACTAGTGATGTAAAGTGTTTCGAGAGGATTTTTAAAGTTTTTATTGAACTGCAATTGGCTTAACTTCGAAAAGGCCGCAGTTTTAGCTCTTTTGCATTCTTCAATAAAATCCAAAGTTTCTTTGGCAAGTGGCTGAGATACAAATTTATCATCTACCTTAATCTCTTGTTTTTTGATCACAACAAATTTTGTCGGTTCCAAAATAATTTGGTATTGTTTGAGTCCACGTTTTACAAAAAATATTTTTGATATGATTTCTAAAGTCATCACCCCTGCTGGTGTGTCTGGAGCAATTGGTAAAAAAGCAACAAAACTATGATCTCGTTTGGTGAGTAAAACTTCTTTACCTAACCAATTGGCTTTGAACGATTCATGAATCCATTTTTTATCTTTGGGAGTGAGTCGAAAAAAAATAACTTCTCCACGGCCAAATCTCCTTGCTTCCAAGGAAAGTGAAAAATTTTTTTCTTCTTTTTTGACAAAGTAGTTTGAACTCGGTTGTGATTTCACAACTCGTTTAGAACTTGTTTGTTTAAGACTTGGGTTGTGAACTTGTTTTTTCTGATTTTTAATTTCGCTCGACTCTGCAGGAACAACTTGTGCTAAGAATAAAATACAAACCAGTGCAAAAAATAGCCTCATAATAAAAGTTTCGGCTGGTTGGTTTTATTTGTTTCATTAAATTTTTTGACAAAGTTTATAAATTCATCATTTGGAAGTGGTTTACTATAAAAATATCCTTGGATGAGATCACACCCGAAACTCTGCAACAAATCCCTCTGTGCGGCATTTTCCACACCTTCGGCAATCACTTCCATTCCCAAAGAAAACGCCATATTGATGATGGCGCGGCAAATCGCTCGGTCATCCTCATTCAACTCCAGATCCATAACAAAGGAACGATCAATTTTTAGAACATCCGCATCTATTTTTTTTAGGTAACTGAGAGACGAATAACCAGTTCCAAAATCATCAATTGAAACTTTGATACCCAAACTAGATAAATATTGAAACGATTCGATGCTACGCTCTGGATTTTCCATGATAGAACTTTCGGTTAACTCAAGTTCAATTTCTTCTGGAGATATATCATAAAGTTCGATGATCGATTGGACTTTATGCGACCAATTGGTTCGAATCAATTGTTTTCCACTCACATTGATACTAAGAACAATAGGATGATGGCAAAATGATTTCCAAGATTTTTTTACACGGCAGGCTTCTTCGAGAACCCAATCGCCAATTCGTTCGATGATCCCAGAATCTTCCGCCACAGGAATGAACTCGGAGGGTGGAACCCATCCCCTTTCTGGGTGTTTCCAACGAATGAGAGCCTCTGCCCCAACCACAGCGTTTTCTTTGAGTGAAACTTTCGGCTGGAAAAATAAAAACAGCTCGTTGTTTTGAATGGCTTTGCGCAATGAGTTTTCGATATACAAACGTTTTTCAGAACGAAGGATGAGTTCAGTTGTATAAAATTTAAAATTATTACGGCCACGTTCTTTGGCTTTGTACATCGCCATGTCCGCATTTTTTAACAATTCCAAGGAAGATATACCATCGTTAGGTGAAAGAGCAATTCCCATACTTATGGTTGTGAATAGATCCCTCCCCATGATATGAAAAGGTTGGCTCAAAATATCCAAAATTTTCTGTGCAAACTCAGCTGCGGAAATTTTATTCAATACATCCACTTTGAGTATTGCAAATTCATCCCCACCAAAACGAGCAACAATGTCCACTTCTGTCATCACTCGTTTGAGCCTTGCTGCGACCATTTGGAGTAAAATATCTCCCTTGGTATGGCCCAAACTATCATTGATGAATTTAAAATTATCGATGTCAAAAAAGTAAAATGCCAGAAGTGTTTCACTGCTAACATGATTTTTTAAGGCTGTATTCGCATTTTCAATGAATAAAGTTCTGTTTGCGAGTCCTGTTAATGAGTCGTAATATGCCAAATTAGAAATCTTTTCTTCAGATAACTTTCGCTCGGTGATGTCGATTCCATAACTAATGATTCGCCTTCTATTCGTTTCAGAGGCATCGATAGGGATATATTTTCGTAAAATGTATTTTTTTCGATCATCATTGTCTTGGATGATTTCCTCAAATTGTGAATTTTTATTTTCTTTGAGTGCCACTTCCAAATGGGTTTGGCGGTTTTTGACAAATTCTTGTGGTAGATCTAATGTTTTTGCCAGATCTTCATCAGTTTTTTCTAATATCCATTTTCTAATTTCTTTATCTGTCAAAAAAACAGGGTTTGTGTATTCGTATTTATAATTCGAATCGAGCACAGAGATGTCAGAGTCAATATTGTCCAAAATGAATTCATAAAATGCTTTTTGATTTTTGACCTGTTCTTGCGCCATCTTACGTTCTGAGATGTCTCGAAACGTTGCCCAAATGGCCATTTTTCCGTTCACCGGAAACAAACGAAAAGACGACTCTGTTGGAATTCGTGTGCCTAATTTTGTTTGTAATGCAGAACTTTCAATCAAACTACCTTGGAATTCTGCATCCTCATCCACTTCTACCGGTGGTAAAAATATAGAAAAATCTTTACCAATGATTTCTTCTGGTTTATAACCAAGAACAATCAATGCTTGTTTATTAACACCTATTATTTGTTTGGTGCCTGGATCAATCTGCATCAATATATCTAACGATTCTTCAAAAACATTTTCTAATACAATTACCTTCTCCCTGAGTTCGTCAAATTCGATCGAACGTTTCATATCATGTATGACTCGTTCCGCAAAATTGATTACAATCTCCAAAATTCCAATCGAATACGATGTTTTACTTAAATGTAAAAAAGTGGGGTGAGCATATTTTACCAAATCATCATTGGTAAAATCTTTATCGGATAACAATACATATGGCGATTCGGGATAGTTTTCAAAAAGAAATTTCTGTTTTTCGAGTGTACGGCCATCATCCCAAATAAAAAAAGCGATGGCTTTCGATTGGTTGTCCAAACGGAGATTGAGAACCGTCTTCACTGGCTCCACAAAACAGCCGTGAATTTCTTTTATGTCACTTAGTACCTGTCCGTAGAAAGGAGAATCATTCAATTCTAAATAAATGGTGATTTCTTTGAGCGACATGACCTAGGCATAATAGACGAAAATTACTTTTCCTTACAAATGATTTTTTTATGCTACGCAAGTACCAAACGAATGGAATGTATTTAGAATGATGCTAAATTAAATGACCAAATCCGAACAGAATCTGATTCGAATGTCACGAGATTGTCAGAAGCGAAAAAAAAAGGCCAAAGTTCTAAAATGAATTTGATTCTCAATAACATTCTAAAAGTTTGGAATAAAAAGCGACCGAGGTTCTATGAAATCCTTTACCCAAACCCTAAAATATGTCCTTGTTATCACCCTAATGGCGGGTCTTAGCTTCCAATGTGAGAAAAAAGAAGAAGATGACAATATTGAATTATTGGCTCTAGGAGCTTTGTTAAGTGGTTCAGGCGGATGTACTGTAACTGCCCCACCTAGAGCTAGCATTACTACTTCTGTTACGGAAGTCACTGCCAACGGAACTGCTACCATCAGTAAAATCGCAACTGTCCCATTTGCTGGCCATCAAAATGCAGCATTAAAGTTTACAGCAAAAAATGGCACTGATATCGAATTTCAAACGGGAAGCAACGCATTTGTTATCATTTACAAATCATCTGCTTGCCCACTAGGTTCTGATAACCTTGTAAACTCAGGGTTTGCGACTGGTATGTCTACCTCTACTGAATTTACTGGCTCATATCTATTAGCTAACAACCAACAAATTACGTTTTCAACTGCTGGTGATTATTATGTATTTTTCTACGCGATTCCTTCCCGTGGACAATCTGCAAGTATCACCTACACAATGTCTGGATTATAATCGAAGACAATGCGGATTTTTGTCCTAAGTTTCTTATTCCTATTTAGTTTTTGTGCCAGGCAGAATAAATCTCTGTCTGACTCAGATCTCCTTCTCAATCAATTGTTTGTCAATATTGTGAATGCAGGGAATCCGAACGCTTTGGACAAAATTGTATACTCCCGCGCCCAAGCGGACGGGAGTTACGTCACACAATTCAACGCAACCAATTTAGATTTTTATATATATTTTCAATTTACGGGCAATAAACAAATCCCTTTTTCGGATAAAGATTCCACTGGTTGGGACATTGCATTTAATCGTTATAAGGCGGCAACCAATTCAGGTGAAACAAATCGTTTTGGTTTGGGCGGAGCCTGCAAAGGAAACATCCAAGATTACAACGCAGCGATTGGTACCGCAGCAGCGGGTCAAAATTGTTCCGATGCAAATTTTATTTTAGACCAAAGCACAACCACACAAGGAATTGGTGGAGCTGGCGCTATTTTTGTGGGAAGCCCACTCGTCACTGAGTGGTACGATTACACCATTGGTTTTTTATCCCCACAAAACGAAGTTTTTATTATCCGTTCTGGAACTGGATCGTCTTATTATGCCATGCGTGTAGAAGGTTATTATAGTACGGCAGGCACTTCTGGATACCCCACCATTCGATGGAAAAAACTACCTTGATCCGAATTTTGATTTCGACCCTTTTTAGCGGAATTTTTATCTTTTCACCCACCTGGATTTTGGCCCAAACCAAAAATAAAACTCCCAAAAATGAACCAAAAAAAGAAGAAAAGAAAAATCCTGAAGTTGAATCGCCTACTACGAAAGATGTAGAATTTGAAAAAGATCCTTTGGAAAAAACAAATTCAGAGGAAACCGATCGTTTCAATGACCTCGATTCAAAAAATGGAATTGTAGTCACTGGCTCCCGTGGTGAAAGACGACTCAAAGATTCAACGGTTTCTACCGAAGTCATTTCTCGAAAACGAATCGAACAGACTGGTGCACGTAACCTAGGTGAGGTGCTCGAAACTCAATTGGGAGTGAACGTGTCTCCTTTTTTTGGTGGATCACAAGTACAAATGCTTGGACTCGATTCAAAATACGTACTTTTTTTAGTGGATGGGCAAAGAGTTGCGGGGAGAACCAATAACACCGTGGATCTTTCTCGTTTCAAAGTGCAAAACATTGAACGAATCGAAATTGTAAAAGGCTCATCTTCTGCACTTTATGGTGCCGATGCCATTGGTGGTGTGATCAATATCATTACCAAACAGGCTGAAAAACCAGAACACTACCAATTCCGAACTTCCTATGGAAGTGGTAGACAAAGTAATTTTGGAACCCAAGGCGAAAAAAACATGATCGCTGATGTTGGATTCCGCAATCCATTTGTGGCTGCAAATTTTTTTGGTGGTTTCAACCAAGCAGCTCCTTACGACCTAGATCCCAAAACTCCAGCAACCACGGGGAACGGTTACCAAGATGCAAACGTGGGTGGAAATATGATTTTTAACCCTGATGGCAATTTCCGAGTCAAAACAGGAATCAATTATTTGAACCGTAGCCAACAAGGTGTTGATTCGAGAACTTCGGGTGGAATTTTTGATCGGACAAACCTTACAAACGATTTTTTAGGGTTAGGTGCTCTCGAATATTCGTATGGCAAAAAAAACATGGTATCACTGCGAGGAAATTTTTCACGTTGGGAAAACAAATACAATTTAAACCAAAGAAATTCAGATGAGCTGGATGCCAAAGAATTAACAAATGAGATGTCCTCACAAGGAACTCTACAGATAGATCACGAAATTACAGCAAAACATATGCTAACTGCTGGTGTAGAAACTTTTTCGGAAGAATTAGAATCAGATCGTTTGACACGAAGATTTGCCTATAGACGAAGGAATGCAGCTTTTATCCAAGACGAATGGCTGGTTTGGCAAGATGGTGTTGTCATACGACTTGTGCCTGGGGTTCGCCACG
>JARJFC010000067.1 GCA_029310945.1 Leptospira sp. 96542 | reverse complement strand
TAACACGCCACATTTCCCCCCGGTTGTAAAGCTCGGGGGGTAGGGTCTACGTGGGTCAACTTTGGATGGAAATTACTGCTCCAAGTGGGTCAGATTTCGGCGGAATTCAACAATCAAGGCGCTTTACGTCTGACTTGCCTTGATCGTTTCGCTGGCCTGGCGACGTCCCCCCGGAATTGAGTAGCAACAGCGCATGGGTTCCCCACTAGAGTTTATTCAGTCAAGCCCCGACTTGCCCACGAGGTGCTGAGCCACCCGTCGCGTGAGCGGAGCCACCAGCAGCACGACTGGAAAGGCAATCAGCCAAGCCGTTAGCCAGGCACCGACCCACAAATCCAGGAAGTCGGCCTTCGGTCCAACCGCGCGCAGGGTCGAGATGGCCGAAACCAACAGGGACATCAGTCCCGAAAGGATGAGGCCGAAGAGGATGGGGGCGTAGCGGGCGGGCAGCATCAGATTGCCTCCTCGGTGGGCATAGTCATGCGAGCCAGAACGCTGGCAAAGTTCCGACCAAAGGCCTCCGCGCTGCGCAAGTCACCAGGCGCGTAGGATTGCCCCGGGGTTGAATGGCCGGCCTGCGCCATCAAGCCCGTCCATGAGCCCAAGCGGTTGAGCGCCTGTTCGTAGGGTGTGCCGCTGTTCTGTTCCGGCAGGAAGGGATTGCCTACCCAGATCATGCCGTGCTGCATGGCGAAGGTAAACATAGAAAGTAGCGTGGTCTGCTTGTCACCGGAGGGTAAGGCAGAGACGGTGAAGCCCGACGCGAGCTTGCCCTTGAGTTGCTGCGTGCGCCACAAACCGCCGGTGGCGTCCATGAAGGACTTGAACGGACCGCTGACGCCGCCCAGGTAAGTGGGCGAACCGAAGATGCAACCGTCGAATGCGGTCAGCCTGTCGGGATCTCGGGTCAGATCTTCCGCTTTGAGCAGGCCGACTTCGGTACCGGCCACGCTCTGGGCACCCGCGACGACGTGCTTGGCAAATTGCTCTGTATTGCCTTGCCCGCTGTGGAAGATGACGGCGATCTTTTTCATGATGGCTCCTTGGGATGAAATGAAGGAAGTGGGAGTGATGTGTCAGGCCTGGTCCAGGACAGCTGCAGCAAACGCTGCCGCATACAGGCCGAGCCCGAAAACGGTGTGGTTGGCCAGGCTCTTGAGGCGATTGAGAACTGGCGTAGGTGTGCGTGCCGAGGCGAAGCCGGCGCCCATAGCCGGTTGCATGACAAACAGCGGCAACACCATGGTGCCGATACCAAAGGCCAGAGCAGGCAAGACCGTCGGTGCTTGCAACCACTGCGGTCCACACAACCCGGTGAACAGCAGCGCAAAGGAGATGCCGGTGAGATAGTGGGCGAGCCAGCCCAGTGTCAATTCACCGCGCACAGGGGTTGCCTTGGCGATGCTGTCGTGCACCCAACGCCCTCGCGGCATATGCCCGACCCAGCGACCGAGCAGTCTGAAATTGAGGGCCGGAACGCCACACGCCTTGAGCAGCCATAACCACATGTCCATCAGCACAGTGGCGCAGATGCCCATGGTCACTGCGCGCAGAAGGGGGAATTCGAGGAATGTCATGGAGCGCCTTTCAGGTTGACTTGATGAAGCGGTCCAGGCACTATAGAAATTCAAGTCAACTTGAAGTCAAGGCATTTTGTGATCATGGACATTGCGGAAGTTGCCAAGCGGTCGGGCCTTCCGGCTTCGACCCTGCGTTACTACGAGGAGAAAGGCCTGATCGCCTCCGTGGGACGCAACGGACTGCGGCGCACGTTCGAGCCACGCGTGCTGGAGCAGCTGGCGCTGATTTCGCTTGGACAGGTGGCGGGTTTTTCACTGGACGAGATCGCCCGGATGTTCACGCCGGACCGGCGACCCGACATCAAACGGACAATGCTGGAATCCAAGGCAAATCAGATAGACGCGTTGGTCATCAAGCTGCGAGCGATGAGCCGGGGACTGCGGCACGCCGCCAATTGCCCGGCTCCGAGCCATATGGAGTGCCCTTCGTTCAGGCGTTTACTGAAGGCCGCAACAGATGGGGCACTGGCAGATCGGGTGGCGCGAAATGCCCATAACGCTTGAACTCGCAAGGCTGTGAGAACCACCTGCTTCAGCTGAACCGAAGACAGTCAAATTGAGGTTTAGAAGTGTCTATTGGAGCCAGTGGCCGGTTCGCTTCTGGTCTGAGGCCGCTCAAACGTCCGTGTGACGGCAATCAAAAGCCCGGCCATCGCTATGGCCAACCCGACGGCCTCGTCTGCGCTGGGAATATGGCCGAGCACAGGCCAAGCCATCAACGCGGCCAAGCCTGGCGCCAATGCGGGAAAAATCGAGGCCCTTGCCGGCCCCAACAAAGAAACCATCTTGGCGTAGAAATAGAGTGTGCCGACACCCGCAATCAAACCCTGCACAAACAATTCGACCAGCAGCACGGGGGGCGCCACGGCCATCAGGCGAGTACCGCCCCCCATCAGCAGATACACAGGTACATAAGTGCACAGCGCCGAAAAGGAAATCACCGCAGTAGACACCAGTGGATCCAAACGCGCGCGACGCAACACAATGCCAAAGCCGGCCCAGAGCGTACCAGCGGCGACAAACACCAAATCGCCCAGCAAGGCCTGGGTTGTAAAGCTTGAGTCAGCAACACCCGATAGCACCAGCAACCCAGCAATCACCAAGGCGATCCCTGCAATGCGACGCGGGGGCAGCGCATCGCCCAGCAGCCATGCGCTCAGCACCAGGCCCATCACACTCATGGTCGCGAACGGAAAAACTGCTGCATGACTTTGCGGCGCAAGCTGCAAAGCGCCGAACATCAGCAGGCCGAACGGCGTCCCGGCAAGAACCGATATGAGCAGCCAGACACGCCATCGTTTCATGAACCCCCTCGCATCCAGCCAGAGGATCTGCACCAGCAGAGGCAAGGTCGCCAATCCAGCTGTTCCGAAGCGCAGTGCGGTCAGATCCGCTGTTCCCACGCCTCGGGAGATTCCCCAGCGGGCATACACCGTGTAGAGCGCGCCTATGCTGGCTGCGATCAAACCAACGGCAACCCCGGCCACCAAACGCTTGGCATCCGATTTCGTGGTCGGAGATGTCGTTGACACGATACGGTCCTCTTTCTGGTGCGGTGGGTTTCAGATCTTCGGTGCGGCCGGAAAATCGACCGGGACCTTGGTGACGCCGTGCAGGTAGTTCGTGACGGTTTTGTCGCCGATGACCACGATGGCATCAACCAGGTTCTCCTTGGTCCAGCCCGCGGCGAAGAAGGCATCCACGAGCGAGCTGTCTGCATGACCACGTTCGATGGCAATGCTCTTGACCAACTTGGCCAGGGCATCGAGCTTGGTGTCGAAGCTCGCGCCACCGCGACGGATTTCGAGAATCTGTTCGGGAGTGAAACCGACCATGCCACCAATGACGGTGTGCGCGGCCAGGCAGTACTCGCAATTGTTGACCTGGCTGACGACAAGGTTCACGACCTCACGCGCTTTGCCCGTGATGCTGCTCTTGGCATTCTGGAATGCAAGGTAGTTTCCCAAAGCATGCTCGGAGTGCGCCAGCGTGGCATAGAGGTTGGGCACTTTGCCCAAACCCTTCTTGAGGTTGTCAAACAAAGCCTGGTTGGTGGGGCTGACTTGGTCGCGGGAGGGGACGTTGATGGTGGTCATGATGGATCTTCCAAAGTGAGGTTGTAGAAAAAGGTGCAGTTCGGTGTTGCCTTACTGCGCAGTGAAACCGCCGTCGATCGTGATCGACTGACCGGTGAGGTAAGCCGCCTTGCTGCTGGCGACGAAGGTGATGGTCTGGGCGATTTCGTCAACGGTTGCGGCACGTTTGGCGGGCACCATCGAGAGGAAACCAGACTTGGCTTGCTGATCACCACCCACAAAGCGGTCCAGCATCTCGGTCTGGACCGGGCCTGGTGCAACGGCATTGACGCGCACGCCCGCCGCAGCACCCTCAAGCGCAGCGCTCTTGGTCAGGCCTTCGATGGCATGCTTGCTGGCCACATAGACGGAAGCACCAGGAAAACCGACCTGTCCGGCGATGGACGACAGGTTCACGATGCTGCCAACGCCCTGCTTGAGCATCACGCGCATCTCGTGCTTGAGCGACAACAGCGTGCCCAGCACATTGGTGTCAAAGGTGGCGGCGTAGTCATCCACCCCTTGCTCCGAGATGGGCCCCTGCACGCCTTCAGTGCCGGCGTTGTTAACCGCGATGTCGAGCCTGCCAAACCGTTCAACGGTCTTGTCGACCAAGGCTCGCACGTCGGACTCATAGCGCACGTCGGCACGCAGGAATTCGGCTTCGACGCCCAGGCGGCGCAACTCGGCGGCAAGCGCCTGACCCTCAGCATCACGCCGCCCGCTGACAACAATGCGGGCGCCTTCGCGAGCGAAAGCCAGAGCGGTAGCACGGCCGATGCCGGTGAGCGCTCCTGTGACGAGGACTACGGGGGGATTCATGTGGTGACTCCATTGATGAGGTTGCGATGGGTCTACTGTTATTCATTCCAAACAAACTCACTAGCCTGAAATTTGTACTAATATTTATTCCAATCAAGACTCAATTGGATAAAAAATGGACCGATTGCAAGCGATGGAAATCTTTGTGCGCGTGGTGGAGACCGGCAGCTTTTCCGCCGTGGCCCGCGAGAGACGTGGCACGCAGAGCGCCATCAGCAAGCAAGTCGCCGGACTGGAGAAAACACTGGGGGCACAGTTGCTATTGCGCACGACGCGAGCACTCGCACTGACCGAAGCAGGCGAGCGCTACTTCGAGCAGGCACGCCGGCTGGTGGCCGAAGTTGCCGAGGCCGAGACCGAACTGCGCGCTGGAGACACGCAACTGCAAGGATGGTTGAGGGTGGCGGCGCCTGGCGCGTTCGGCCGCCTCAAAGTTTTGCCCTTGGTGCAGAAGTTTCTGGCCGCTCACCCGGGAGTCAAGGTTGACCTTCGGCTCGCCGACGGCTTTGTCGACCTGGTTGAGCAAGGCATCGACGTGGCTGTGCGCATTGGCGAGCTCACCGATAGCAGCCTCGTGGCTCGCCGGGTGGGTACGACTCGGCGTGGACTGCTCGCCAGCCGCAAATACCTCCGCTCTCTGCCGAAGACGGTGTCCATTCCACGTGTGCCCGAGGATCTGCTTGCACACAACTGCATCGTCTATAGCGAACTCGCCACGCGCAACGCTTGGACATTCACAGCAGGGCCCGGGGCCGGCGTCGAGCCCGGTAGCAGTTGCACCGTGCGTGTGGGCGGAAATCTGCAGACCAATGCGAGTGAGGTGATCCGCGCGGCCGTGCTCTCAGGCCAGGGACTGGGATTTTCCCCAACGTTCCTGTTCGAGGAAGAAATGACTCGCGGCGAGGTTCAGCTTTTGTTAGCTGACTGGGCGGTTCAAGAACTCCCTTTGCATCTGGTCAGTCCGCTGCAACGGCGACACTCGGCGAAAGTTCGGGCATTCGGTGATCTGGTTGCAGCTGCCGGACTTTGATTTTTGCTAGGTGGCCATTTGGGACGCCAAGTACGTCCCGGACTACGCGATTCATCGCGTCGAGACATTTGGCTGTTGGTGCCGGTAATGTTTTGACAGGCAGCGCCAGATTTGATTGAAAGCCCAACAAGGAGAGGAGTTCAAGACTGGATGGGGCACGGGTCCTCAGATGACACTGTCAGCGATCTTCGGCACCATCTGTCAAAACTGCATCGGCGGCAACATGAGCGCCCGTAGAGTCCTTCATGCCACATCACTGACCTACTGCTTTCACACCCATCAGTTGTCGGAAATGGGTCGAAATCGGGGACGCACGTAACCGGTCTGTGCGGCCCCATAAAAGAAAGCAGTGGCAGAGCAATGGCAGCCACGCCCCGAGACTTCAAGAAGACTCTTAACTGTACTTACTTACAGCCCCGCGAGGCTTTCGACCGCACGAAGGCACAAAAAGCACTCCTCACGACCGCTGAGAGGGACTAGTCATTCTCAGAATCCTGAAAAATCCATTTAATAACAATAACTTATGGATGATTTTTGGCTCTCAGGAGTTCAGAGTTAAGTGATAAAAATTCAAAACTCACTGTAAATCTGTCGAGTTTCACTGAAAGCTGAACTCGGTTTTCTTCAAAATCAATGGGTTAGAGACGAGTCGTCCGATCAAAACTGAACTCGTTTTTCACTTAACTCTGAACTTTCGGCTTCTTTTTTCACTTAACTTTGAATTTTTAGTTTTCCAACAACTCTGAGCTCCAATTCAAAACCAGCAGGCACTTGTAACCATACGTAAGCCCATATAGAAATGGGGCATCCACCTGAGTTGTAGACATCACACCAATGGCAGTTGCCGGATAGTGCCGGTGTTCATCCAGGGAGGCCACCATGGGCGAATTGCTGATCAAGGAAGTACCAAGTGCTGGGACTTCCTGTCATCGAGCGCACCTTTTCGTTCTTCTGCAGCGCTAGCTCCGCTGTACCACCAACCACGTGGGGAAGATGATGGTCACGACGAAAAAGTCCGCTCACGCCACAGCCAAGTCGAAGCTGAGGTCTGGAGCTAGCACGGTAACTCAGCGTGCGAAAAGCCGAGTCACGCCCGACGCAATCGATTTCCGTGACCGCATCTATGCGCCGCCGGTCGCCAGTCGACCGCCAGCAGTGCGCATGCCGAAACGGGAAATACCAATCCTCGATCAAGGACAGACTAGCGCTTGCACCGGTTTCGCGCTTGCAAGCGTCGTTCATTGGCTCCTCGGCGATGCCCCGAACTCGGAACCGGTTTCGCCATTCATGCTGTATTCCATGGCGCGACGCTATGACGAATTCCCGGGCTCCAAAGAAGATGCGGGATCAAGCCTGCGCGGCGCGCTCAAAGGCTGGCACCGGCACGGCGCTGCTAGCAGGCGCACGTGGCCCAAGCTCGATATGCCGCCAGTACCGGATAACCCGCTGGATGACTGGTGGGGCGAGGCGATGCGCCGACCGCTCGGTGCCTACTACCGGGTGGACATTCAGTCCATTGCGGACATGCATGTTGCAATAAATGAAGTCGGAATTCTGTATGCGAGCGTCGCCTGTCACGACGGCTGGGATGCAGGCTACGCCCTCACTGCGAAGCAGCGCAAGCCGTACTGGGAAATACCGCACCGCGACACGGTGCCTAGCGATGGTGGCCACGCCTTCGTAATCGTAGGCTACACCGACCGTGGCTTCATCGTGCAGAACTCTTGGGGCAAGAATTGGGGCACCAACGGCCAAGCGCTAATCACTTACCAAGATTGGCGCGAAAACGCGATGGACTGCTGGGTGGTTCAGATGGGAGTGGTGACCTCGCTGCACTTAGCGATTGCGGAGGCTACGACGCTGCGCAAGGTCAAAGGCAAAGTCGAGGTCGCAAAGGACGAGAGGCTGCGCAACCACGAAATCGCGCCCTACATCGTCAACATGGAGAACAACGGTCGTCTTTCGAACTCAGGCGAATTCCGCACCACATCCGACGACCTGAAGGCGTTGGTAACAACATACCTACGCCGCGCACGGGAGGACTGGGGACTGAAAGCCAATGAACCGGTTGATATTGCCATCTATGCGCACGGCGGATTGGTATCGGAATCCAATGCCGCCGAGAGCGCAGCAGAGTGGATTCCCGCGCTCTACCGACAGAAGATTTTCCCAATATTCCTGATGTGGGAGACCGACCTCATCTCGACACTCGCGAATATGGTCAAGGATCTACTGGTACCCGGGGACCGCCGCACCGCCGGTCCTCAGCGCTGGTGGGACGAGAGGTTGGAAAAGCTTATTGCCAAGCCAGGCACCGCAGTCTGGGGCGAGATGAAGGAAAACGGTGCCGCAATCAGCAAGGCAACAAATTCGGGCGGTGCATTGCTCTACAAGTTCGCGACCGCATCGCCGGACCTCGACACCAAGCGCGACCGAATTCATCTCATCGGACATTCCGCCGGCAGTATCGTGCACTGCCATTTAGTGGAACTACTGAGTGGGCTAGGCTGGAACTTCGCCACTGCGAACATGATGGCTCCGGCAGCAACCGTAGACCTCTTCGCTTCGAAAATGCTGCCGTACATAAGATCGAGTAAGGTTGCGCAGTACAACCAGTGGCATCTGTCGGACGCTCTCGAGTCCAACGATAAAACCTGCCGCGCCATCCTAGGCTACGGTCGCTCTCTGCTCTACCTAGTGTCTGAATCTTTCGAAGGAGGCGCGCGCACGCCCATCCTCGGCATGGAGAAGTACTACAGCAAGATGAAGGTGGAAAAAAATATGCAGTCTTGGACTGCCAGCTGCAGCAGTACCCATAGCACCACCCACGGTGGCTTTGATAACGATCCCGCAACGGTGCAGAGCGTGTTACGCCAAATCAAGGCCTTCTCGCGGATCTGAGCTTGATGCCCAAGGGTACTTATTGAAATCGAGATGATTCAGGAGGAAGTACATGAATGCATTTGTGATAGTTGCATTACTGGGCGCAATAGCTGGACTTTCAATGGTGCTAGGTGGCATATGGCTTGTCGCGAAGGGACTAATCACGATGGCTGCGACTCCTAAAGCCGATGCGCTGACTATTGAGTGGAAGAAGCAATTCCGAATAAATACCCAAGTTCCAGGCCTTGCTTTTTTTTTGGTTGGGTTGATGTCTATTACGACTTCACTAGTATTTCTAAAGCCATCAGATGCTGACCCCATTGAATTCGAGGGTCAAATCAGAGGAATTGAAGGACAAGTTTCCATACTCGTCCGCCCATCAAATTGGATTCTGAATGGCGATTCAGCCACAGGTCGAATTAGTGGCAACGTATATCCAGATTTTTCATTCTTAGTGCTTTCAATTAATGCACCGGGCTATGAACCTCTTAACAAGCAAGTCAGAGTCAATCTGACTGGTCAGCGTATCGCCAATCTTGGTATGGTTGAGTTACGACGTAGTCCGGTAAGCGAAAGCGATCTAACAAGACAAATAGCGCCTATTCCGTTCAGCTCACCAAGTCTAGCTACAACGCGTGCACCTACATTTGGAGCTCCGCTATGAATAAGCTCAGACAATTTCTACTTGTGCTAACTTGTGGAGCACTATCGGCTCTTAACACAAGCACCCAAGCTCAGCCCCTACTTGGCCCCAGCGCTCCTGTTCAAGGACAACTAATTTCTGGTGTTCAAGGTAGCCCGGTTCCGGGCGTCACAGTTTCTTTGGTGCATAGAATTTTTGGGCGAAGTGCTCCTGCATTTACCGACATATATGGTCGCTTTGGATGGAGTGCGATACCTATTAGTCAAGAACCGTATTTCTTGGAACTGTATTGGGGATCAAACCTGATTTACCGTCAACCCATCCAAGTTTTCGCACCACTGGCGTTACCGCCAATAGTTTTATAAGACATCCGTCTTGGATCACTCAACACCTCGCTGTAGCGGACACGTGAGAGACCCAAATTGAATCGCCCCGATATTCAAGGAGGCTGGCTGATTTAAGTTGAGAGAGTTGTATCGATCTTCTCGACGTGCTGCCGGAAGTCAGGGCCACTGGGGGAGATTGGACATGAGAGAAGAAAAGAAGATCAGCCATCTGAGCATCTTTCTTGTCAAACAGCCACTGTCAAGCTGTCAAGAAGTCATCAGAACTGAAGCTTGTCTCGCTCCTATCGAGGTCCCTATCGCAGGTCATGGGGCAGGACAGCTTTTCCTGCGCAAGAACCCGCCGATGCCACCGAAATGGTCGGATCTGTTCAAGGAATTCATCGACCCGAAAGAGCTTGCCGTACCGAGTATCGCCGCAGCTTTCTTCATACAAGTCAAAGAACGCTGCTTTGTCCTCACTTTTGGGCAAGGTGGTCGATTTCTCCTGAAGGAGGATGTGATCGAGGAGCGCTTTGGGCTGGTCTGCGCTCTCAATGCCGTTGAACCGAAAAGCTTTCGCTGCGTCGATGTGCAGTCACTGAATGCCATAGAAAGCCAGATGCGCATCCAGTCAGGACAAGAAACCTCAGCTGATCAGTTCGGCCTAAGTGTCGAGCAGGACATGTTAAAGGCCATCGTAGGTACGCCCAAGAATCCCGCTCTCGGCAACCGCATGGCGGGCCATGACGCCTTGTCTGTCTCCGTCCGGCTTGAGCTTTCCGATCTTCCCTTTCTGCTCGACCAATACCGGCAACTTTTTGAGACTGAACTGAGTGCCGAAGACTATCAATGGGTCAACAATATCTCGAGCATTAAAAATTCGGCACTCCTCGCCACTCTCGAGCGAGCTCTCGAAGAAAAACTGGCGGCAGGTCAATTTGGTGGTATCTGGTTGTCAATTCCAGAAATCATTGAGTGGACGATGGTCAAGGGGTTCATTTACTCCCCGCACGGCAAAGGCATCATTCATCCGGATATCAACATGCAGGGATTCTGTGAGACGGTGAAAGGCCCCATCACACTTGAAATCTTGCACTCACACCAAGTCTATTGTGCGGACGCAGACCACAAGAAAGTCTTCAAGTCCTGGTCAGTCTTCAGATGTCTTTATGCAGAGATCGAGCTCGACGGCGCCACGCATGTCCTCAATGATGGAAAGTGGTTCAGCATCGCCAAAGACTTCGTCGAGCGAACGAATATCGAGTATGCGGCGATACCCATTTCTGATCTAAAACTACCTGAATATCAAGGCGGAGGAGAAGGCGCTTACAACGCGCATGTGGCGGCACTCGAACCCACAGTCTATGACTTACTCGATGACAAGAAGAAGGTCATGCATGGTGGGGGACATGGACAGGTCGAAATCTGCGACCTTTTCTCAACGAGACGCGAACTGATTCACGTGAAAATGTATGGGAAGTCCAGTGTTCTGAGCCATCTTTTCTCGCAAGGATTTGTGTCTGGTCAGCTGCTCCAGATCGACTCGAAGTTTCGGGAAAAAGTTCGCGCACAGCTCTCGCCAACACACCGGGATCTTCTCAATGTTGACCCAAAACCTGAGCATGAATCCTTCACGATCACCTATGCAATCATCAGCGATGCACCGGGTCAGAACCTGCATCTGCCGTTTTTCTCCAAGGTCAATCTGGTAAACACGCGCAAGGTTCTTCGCGGCTTTGGATTCAAGGTTGAGCTTCTCAAAATCGCGGTGAATGATGCCTATGCAAAGACTGTCAAGATTCCACCGAAAAAGAGGAATGGATCGACATAAGGGCGATCACAAAATCGCGGAAACAGCGGCACATCTGAATAAGATCACACATCCAGGATCCTTCGTCAGGACGATGCCACACGTCTGTAGGTTCTGCCTGTGATCACATTCCTGACTTGCTGCTCGTTTAGCGCTCCAACTTCCTCGACTATTTGGGACAACGTTCTTCCTTGCGCATGCAGGGTCCGAATTTTCTTTACCTGCCCAGAAGTGAGGGTCTTTTCCTTCGCCTCGATTACTTTTAGATAGAAGTCGTCACTCTTCCAAAGTTCCGCAATGAATGGATTGGGGAGACCCTTTCGCGGATTTCGCCGAAAGTATTCGGCAATCGCATGCTCCCTTGCTTCTGGTGAAATATCTACGTTTTCAATGATCCGGCATTTGTGGAGGAAGCGAATCCCTTTGTAACCTCCCGGAATCATGTTCAGGCCGAATTCATCGCTAGCAATCTTGTCGACTGCCTCCTCCTCCCAGTTCATTGCTTCGTCGTAGGTCCGATTCACTTCCTTCAACATCGACGTAAACAGAACTCCAGACACTCCATAGTGTTCTCTCCAGGCTTGGTAGAAACGTCTTCGACTACCAGTCGCCATTTCCTTCAGGTGCTCGTTCAAGCGAAGGAGCCAATTTCTGCCAGTGATCCCCACATAGTAATAGCTTCCCGTACGTCTCGAATTCAATCGAACAATGTCTTCTGACGTCCCCGTCTCCTGGACGTCCTCAGAAATTGAGTGGACGTAACACTGAAATCCCTTAGCCGCATCGCCCCACCCTTTCAGTAAAAATTGCAGAGGCACAATTCTTTTATGTGCCATGCCATCGCGATGACCTAGAACAGCGTGATAGAGCGCTGGGCCAGGAATCATTCTGGCCATCACCTGCGTCTGCACAATTCCCGTAGATAGATCCGCACGCTGAGCGATGTCTAGAGGCGATGCAAGCAGGCGATCAGAACTCGTTGATGCGCTGCTTGTCCGCGCGTTTTGGCTAATCAGCCTGTCAACACTCCCCTTCAAAGCTCCAGACTGGCTATTGATGTCCTGCAAGACTCTCTCTAGTCGCGCAATGGCTTGAAGGCCCCCAGCTTGGGGTAGCAGGCTATAGCAGTTCCGAAGATCAAGAAACTTCGCTTTCATACTTCCTCCGACGTCCCACGTTTTCAGTAGCATTGGGCTTGGGATTCTGTGGGGCAACTGAACTACATTTGCAATGGGGTTGAACGGATGAAGAGGACCGTATTGTGAAATTCGGCGATCTCCTCCTTGAGCAAAGGGCTTCGTCCCTCATGCTCATTGAACCCTCGACGCTTGTTAAAAAACTCCGACAATTGCTGCAATCGAATCAAGGAGCTTTCAATGATCCAACCCCTCTCACCATTCGAATGGTTTCTCGTGGTCACGGGATTTTTCATGATCGTCGGCATCTTCTTTGTCAGGCACGAATCCAAGAAGTTTCAACGCGAACAAGAAGAGAAGAGGGATCGCGCCCGCCAACAAACGAACGCCTAGCCTGGCAAGGATTCCGTCAGCGTTGACACACTTGGGTCAACGAGTGTGGATTACCCCTGAACATTTCAGAAGGGAAAAATAGCACCTAGGGCAACGGCCTCGCGATGCGGCTAACGAAGCCCATGGCTATGTCGGCCGGTGTGGCAAAAGGCTCACCCGTGCGCGTCACAGTCTAGCCTGACCGCATCGTCATCGAGACGTAAGTAGCTCCGCCGCTTGTACAGATGCTGGCGGCCTTCGATCCGAAGAAACACGGCACCGAGGCGATGGCAGATCGCACTGATGGCAATAAGGCGTTTGTCAATGGCCACCCGTATGTCGACTAAGAGCTACCGATAGCTGGGAAACGTCCGGTCACAGAGCCCAAGTTTCCAATCAGCCTGGAGCGTTCACAGGACATCCTTTCAGGAGAGCACTGCAGCTTCGGTGACTGGGGACGCATATTGGCTCTGCCACAGTGGGAATGGCAGAGATCAGGTAAAGCCTCAAGGCATTCCAGACACAGCCAGCTTGCTTTGGCGCTTCGCCCACTCAGCTTCTCTGCGTTTGAGCTCTTCCTTGAGCTTTTCGTTGCTTTTCCCCAGAGCACGCAAAGCGAACCAGCCGCAAACGATGACGGCAAGCATGAAAACCTTCAGGATGTCGACGGGCGTCACGGATTCCACATTCAAGGATTGATAAGCCAGATTGTGCCAAATGGCGATTGTCGTAACATCACAACACACGATTTCGAAACTGCCAAATTTATTAAAAATCTAGCAGATTTCTTCCTACTCGGATCTCCATTTCAGATCAATTAGAGCCTCCAAAACCATTGATATTGCTCAATCTATTGCTATAACTTTTATAGCCAATAAGCCGCAATTAAATTGCGACGAGCATCACATAAAAACCAACTTCTTTGTTGATCATTCAACGATTCAACAAAAAATTGACATGCCTGGGTGGGGGTCAAGAAAATGATTCTTGACTGGAAAACCCATGACTCTGGATCAAATCAAGGAATCATTCCGCACCAACGGCGTGACCGTTCGCCAGTTCGCTCGCGCTAACGGATTCAACGAGACCTTGGTCTACGCGGTGCTTTCTGGCACGAACAAAGCCAGTCGGGGCGAGAGTTTCCGAATTGCAGTCGCCTTGGGCCTCAAACAACAGCCCAACACTGAAGAACTGCCAGAGTTCATGCGCAAGCTTCTGGCGTCTCAGGAGCCAGATCAATCCCCCCCAAGGAGACTGAAATGACGTAAAAAAAACCGGCCAATCCTTTCGAATTGACCGGCGGTGAGGTGCTGAAAATTAATTCAGCTAGCAACGTCAGTTTCATACAGCGCCTTCCCCGTGTCAAGTTTTTTCCTCACTTTTAGGAGTGAGGACGGGAAAACTTTGCCTGGAGAAAGCCATGGAACCGGCCAAACGGAAGGTCGTCCAGCGCTCGCCTGCGCACACTGTTCGGCTGCTGCATCTCCCACAGCTGCAGGAGGAGCCGGTCGAGGCGGACTCAGCGCTCGAACGCGACTTCGTACTGATCGCATCCCTTTTCCCGCATATACGGCGGATCCAGCATCAACCTTTCAGGTTGACCTGGTCCGACCGCAGCTACACCCCGGATTTCTTGCTGACCTTCGCGGACGGAACACGCGTGGTCATCGAGGTGAAACCGCAGTCCAAGACCGAACGGTACGACGACCTGTTCAAGCTGGCGCAACAGAAGCTCGCCGAGCATGGGCTAACTTTTCTAGTTGCGACCGATCAGGTCATCCACGCCGAGCGCGCGGCCAACGCCAAGCTGATTCGGCGCTACTCAAAGCTAGGTCCACAAACTTCTGCCCTTGAGCGCGTCCTGCACCTGGTCGGAAACGGCGGGGTCATTGCCGACATCTGCGGGCCAGATGACCTCCCCCTGCTGCGCCATCTGATCTGCCAGCACCGCATGGCGACAGACCCCAGTCTTGACACCGCCCCAACCGGGCGAGTTTTCCCAGTCCAACACATTGAAGGAGAAGACCATGCTCTACAGTTTTCAAGTTGGCTTGATTCTTAAGTCCGGCAGCAACCTGCTTCAATTAACCCGCGTCTTCGATGATGGGACGGTACTGCTCGAAGACACTAAGACACGCAAGCCACTGACACTCCACCGAGATGAGGTCGTTGAAAGAGTCAACACCGGTAAGTTCAAGGTTGTAGTTGGCGAAGCGTCTTCACCCAACACAAAGAACGACCAGGAAGTCCTGGTTGATCTGAACTCCCTGGATCCCCGCGAGCGCAAGAAGCTGGCAGAAAGGTTTGACTTCGTGCGCGCCATGCAAAAAAAGGGCGTGCGGCGAGGTCAACGACAAAAGGTTGCACTCCATATCCCAGCCATCACACAGGCTCTCGGCCTGTCCAAGGAACCGTCCACATCCACGGTGATGAGTTGGATGAGAAGCTATCAGACCAGTTCTTGCAACATTGCAGCCCTGGTCAGCAAGAATCGCTTCAGGAAGAGAAAAATCAGGCTTTCTTCTCAACTGAATGCCGTTCTTTGGAAGGTTCTTCGCAGGGAATACTTCACCCGAGACAAGCACTCTATCCAGCACGCCTATACCCAGCTGCACGCTGAAATAAAGCGTGAGATAGCCAAGGGAACTCTCACAGAGGGTGAGCAAGTCAGTTATCTCACCTTGACGCGAAGAATCAAGGAAGTTGACCTCTATCACCGTATCGCTACCAGGGAAGGACCCGCCAGGGCCCGTATGGTCTGTCGGACATCTTTCCCTGATGGCTACCCAAACTACCCGCTGGAACGGGTGGAAATCGACCACACCCCTTTGAACTGGGTTGTCATCTGTGATCGCACAGGGCTTCCTCTCGGGCGCCCACTTCTGACATTGATCATCGACGCCTACAGCGGTTATGTCCTCGGTTTTTATATCAGCTTCTACGGCCCCGGCGTGACATCCGTCTCCGGGGCGTTACGAAACTTACTGGAATCCAAGCGCGAGATCACGGTAGAAGCTGGACTGAAGAACGAATGGCTAAGCCATGGCCTGGCCGACGAGCTTGTCGTGGACAACGGCCTCGAGTTTCACAGTTTCGCGTTCAAACAGATGGCCATGTGCCTCGGCGTCGATCTGATGTTCTGCCGTGTCAGGACACCATGGCTCAAACCCCACGTAGAACGGTTCTTCGCCACGCTCAACACGTTGACTCTGGCTAAGGGAAAGATCACGAAGCACATGGCCAATGTCCTGCGCATTGATCCGTATAAAGATGCGTGCATCACCTTCAGCGATCTCGTCACAGGCCTCCTTAAGTTCATTGTCGACGTGCATCCGTTCGAGCCGAACTGGCGCAAGATGGCCCGTCCTTACGACCTGTTCTTGGAAGGGATTGAGCGCTGCCCTCCTGCTCAGTTCTCTGGAAATATGGAAGAGCTGAAAAGAGCCTCAGGGATGTCCAAAGTCCTGACTCTCGGCCCCGGTGGGATTGAGATGATGGGGTTACCCTATGGAAGCTACGGCTTCAAGGACATCGCCAACAAGCACGGCACGCGCATCAAGGTCTTGTGCAAGTGGGATCCCGATGACCTTTCCACCCTCTACGTTCAGCCACCCCAATCACGGGATTGGATCACGGCACAGTGCCGCTGGCAGGAGTATTCCAATGGTCT
>JARJFC010000066.1 GCA_029310945.1 Leptospira sp. 96542 | reverse complement strand
TCGGCGCTGGATTTTGTTTCACTTAGGTTTGGTAAGCGTTAAAAACAGTGTGTTATTCCAGTTGATTGTACCAAAACTCAAAACAAAAATGAGTTTTGTAAAATAATAATAACCTAACTTTAAATAGATTGCGAAATTACTTTTACTTCCCGCCACAGAAAGAATGGGCATAAGTACTTTGTATTTTGGATTTTCAAAACCGCATTGTTTGCCAAGTTCTGCCAGGGTTTTCATTTTATAATTATTTACATGGTCTTTGGCTTCCAAATAGTGAACCCCTTCCTTCATACCCTTTAGTTTTACTTTGAGGTTTGCTTTTAGGAGTTGTACAGGAAAGTTGGGGGTTTGCAAAAATAAAATCCCACCTGGTTTTAATAATCCAAACAAATATGTTAGTAGTGAGTGTGGTTTTGGGATGTGTTCGATCACGTCCCAAAGTGTGATGATATCAAAACTTTCTTTTGGCAGATTAGAATCTTGTACAAGGCCAGAATGAACTGTTTTTAAACCATTTTGTTCATTGGCAAATTTCACTGCTTGTTTGGATATTTCGTAACCCACTGCCTTCCAACCAGGTTTTTTATCTAACACTGATTTAACGAAAAAACCCAATCCACAACCCACATCCAATAGATTGCCAGAGTCATTTTTTAGGTAGGTGGAAATAAAATCTTTATAAACGGCTCGGTGTGCATTATCCCACCATTGTAAATCGTAGGTTTGTTCAGCCCCGTCCCAATAACCTTCGTAATGTTCTTCTTGTTGAAATGATGAGTAAACATGTCCACAATTTTGGCATTCTAAAATAGGAATGTTGTTTTCATTGAAGACTGTTTTTGTGTCGGGAGATTGGCAGAGTATACAAGATTTCATTGTCAAAGATAAGTCTAAACGCTCGTGGTCATGGTCAAACCAAAAACCTGGAACGACTTGCCAATTCAAAGCGTGAAAAAACACTGGGACGAAAGACAGGTTAAAACATGAAAATTAACTTCACAAAAATGGAAGGAATTGGCAACGATTATGTGTACATCGATGCCACAAAAAACGATCTTCGTTTGACCACAGAACAAATCCAAAAACTTTCCGATCGTAATTTTGGAATCGGAGGGGATGGAGTCATTTTTATACGTAAGTCCACCGCAGGTGAGTTCCAAATGGACATGTACAATGCCGATGGGAGTTCTTCCGAAATGTGTGGTAATGGGGTTCGTTGTGTCGGGAAGTATGTTTTTGACCATGGCCTCACCAAAAATCCCAAACCCACAATCGAAACGGGTAAGGGTGTCCTCACTTTGGATCTGAAATCAGGATCTGATGGTAAAGTGCAGATGGTTTCTGTGGATATGGGTGAACCAATCTTAAAACCAACACTTGTGCCAGTTGTATGGCCAGGGGAAAATCCTGTCATCAACCAACCCATCGAAATAAACGGAGTTACATATCATTTTACTGCTGTTAGCATGGGAAATCCACATTGTGTGATTTATGTGGATGACGCCGATAAATTTCCTGTACACGAGGTTGGATCCATCATTGAAACCCACCCACTTTTTCCTAGACGAGTGAATGTGGAATTTGTATCCATAAAAGCGAAAGACCATCTGTATCAACGTACATGGGAAAGGGGTACAGGCGAAACTTTAGCCTGTGGCACGGGAGCCTGTGCGGTGACAGTTTCTTCTATCCTCAATGGACGCACCGGACGTTCTGTACAGATTGATTTACGCGGCGGAACCCTACACGTCGAATGGAAGGAGTCTGGCAGTGTGATCATGACAGGACCCGCCAGAGAAGTGTTTACGGGAGAAATTGAAATTTAGACTATTTTTTTAGATAGTCTACTTTCTGTAAGTCGGCCATTCTCTTTTTAGTTTCTTCTGAGAGGGCGGACATTGCTTTATCGAGTGGTAGGTTGGCAAAGTTTTCATACTTTATCACTTCTCCAAACACCACATTCACCTTTTTGTAAACCACCCTTCGTTTTATGTCACAAACTTCTTTGGGCATCCCCATAAAAGACCGAACGAGGGGTGGGATGGGGTAATCTGAAATGGTTTCTTCTTCGGGGATGATGACAGAAGGCAAAATATCCACTTTGTTCCGTAAACTAAAAGCCGCAAAACCAGAATGGAAATTGGCTAAGGATGCGGAAAAATCGTTTTTCACCATATAATCATGACCTTCTGGAAATATCCCAAGCACGTCCCCATTTTTGAAAACTTGCTGTACCTTTTTGATACTGGCCATCGAAATATTTCCATCAATGGCCATGGGGATGGTTCCTGTTTTTTCCACTAGATCTTTAAAAAGGGGGATACGAGTGGTGTATTCCGCAGCAATCCAGGAAATAAAACGAGGAAAAATGGATCCAATGACAAAGGGATCCATATCACTCCGATGGTTGCAAGTGAGGATGAGTTTACCATTGGGAACAATATTATGGTAACCGTAGACTGTTGTGCTCACAGCCAAATTAAAAAAAGGTGTTACGAACCTTTTGATGTTCTCTACATTTTTTTTAACTTGGTCTACGGTATTTTCCATATTAGTCTCCTAAGATCTTTTGCCACCAGGTCTTTTCCGAACGAGCACCTGTCGATTCTCTTTTGGGAGATGTTCCGCTGTTAGGCTCTCCATTATCGTTTGTTAGTGGAGAAATCTTTTGCCTTTTTCCAGGGCTTGGATGCGGGATGGTTTTTTTGATTTCTTCCAATTCTCTTTGTGCCGTAGCACTGGATTTTAAATACGAACGAATTTCATCCCATTGTGGGTCAAAATCGTTTCCATACATTGCATAGTTCATCAGATCGATACGATCAAAATCGGGCATGAGGAAATTACATTTGTATCTACGGCGAAATTCAATCCAATTTTTCTTTTGGAATCCAAATGAGAATCTTTCAAAAAGAATTTTGGCACTCTATAGATTGGGGGGGAGGTTTTCCGATCTTTTAAATGTGAAAGATAGAATCGAGTCCAAGAGACATAAGATCAAAATAACAAACCAGCACAATCTCCATTTTCCCGCGAATGTTGTTCCCTTCCCCAATTCCCATCCCAACAAAGAGAAAATTTTCGATCTTTGTGAAGATTTGTTTTGCGAACCCGGGGATGAGGCCCAAATTTAGAAATAATGTTAAAAAAACTCTGCCTACTTTTCGGTTTTCTCTTGGTTTTCAATCAGTCGATGTGTTTGAAACTTTGGATTGTATCCTCTAAATTCCGCGCCACAGAAGATTCCCGAGAAAATAAGGCCTACCAGAAGGCCAAATCCTTCGTTAAGGCTCGCCAATGGCTGGAATACCGTTTCATACCAGAAATGTCACAGGTGAACCTTGAAAACCCTGATACGGGCGAAATTGCCGGATATGGCCTCATCAAATGTTACGTTCCTTATGGAATCGGTGAAGTAGATGCCAATGAACATGAATTTGAATACAAAATCACCGTTGGAGATGGATCCGCAAAAATCACAGTGAGTAAGATCTTTTCTTTTATCCGCGACCCCAATGACATCATCCTGAACTATGGCCCCAAAACAGAACGAGTGGCCACTGTGACCATTCGTTCCTGTTTTCGTCCTTTGATGGATGAGTTTTTCGAATACATCAAATGAAAGGTTAGTAGCCGAGGGGATTGCCCACAGTGGTGCCCGTAGCGCCTGTGGTGTTGGTTCCTGTTGGAGAATCGGTCAAACCATAAAAGTCTAAGTCTTGGCTACCGCTGTTTTGCTCCGAACTAGAACTAGACTGGCTGGAAGAAGAGGAAGATGTGTTGTAAGTCGAACCATCCGACTCCAAAAGATCCAAGATGTCTTGGGTGCTTAGCAATTGGATGTTGTTGCACGAGATCAAAAATAGGGTGGCGAGGGAGAATAGATAAGGGCGCATACCTAAATCTTAAGCATGGAACAATTGACCTCAAGTCTTTTTTTCATTCAGATCCATAAGAAAAAATCTTCTCCCTGGATTCGCGGCCTTTGAGGGTGAACTCACCCTGGCTGTGAAATGAGTTTTGGATCGGCGTTGGTAAACTAACGTACGTATGTTCTGTGATGAGCAGGTTTTGCCCAAGCCCTTTACATAGACCTTCCACCCGTGATGCTGTATTCACTGTATCGCCGATGACAGTGAACTCCATTCTATTTTCCGATCCAATGTTTCCGACGAGGAGGCTACCCGTGTGGATTCCTATCCCCATCCGAAGTGTGGGAAGATTTTCCGATTCAAATTTATGATTGAGCGATTCTAAGTTTTTTTGCATGGTCATCGCTGTATGGAACGCTTGTTCGGCGTGGTTTTCTGTAGGAAAAGGGGTTCCAAATACGGCCAAAATGGCATCCCCTATGAATTTATTGATGAATCCTCCATGTTTTTCAATGGCATCGCTCATTTCTTGGAAATAACGATTGAGGATGTACAAAACTTCTTCGGGTTTCCTTTTTTCGGATAGTTTTGTAAAATCGCGGAGATCAGAAAATAGAATGGTAGCATTTACAACTTTCCCACCTAAATTTTGTTCGTTGGAAAGTAGGTAGTCTCGTACTCTTGGATCCACAATCCTACCAAAGGTGTCTTTGATTCGTTCTCTTTCCGCCAAACCTTCTGCCATTTCATTGACAGCATCTCCAAGGACTCCCAATTCATCCGAATTATAAACAATGACCCTTGTGGAGAATTCTTGGTTTTTGATTTTGTCTGTAGCATTTTCAATTTCATTCAAAGGATCCTGAATGCTTGCCGCCAGAGAATATGAAAGGGCGAAGGAAGAAACTAACATTATGAGTATGAGTTGGAACAAAAGATCGGTTTGGAATAATGAAAATAAGTCAAAAATTTCCTTATTGGAACGATGTAATAACGCAAAAACGAGTAGGGCGATGGGGAAAAGTGTTGAAGAAATCCAGAATATCGCTTGTTTGGTGATGATGGAAAATCGTTTGCCAGAGGCGTATTTACTTAAACCTCCATCTGGAAATAAAACTGGTAGGATACAGACTTTATTCAAGTAGTCGATGAGTGAATAAGAAAAAGCAAAAACAAATAAACCCCAAAAAGCAAATAGAATGGTAATGACAACCATGCTGGAAACAGAAGCATCAGGATGGATAAAATGAATTCGGATTGTGCTTAATACGGTTGCCGTTTCCCATCCAAAAAAACCTAATAAACTAATGGTAATAGGAGAATTTGTGACTCTTTGTTTTGCTGTTTCTAAGTTGTTTAATGTTTCATCTTCGCATAAACATTTATAAATGGGGAGAGTGTAAAAAATCAGTATGATGGTGACGATAACAAAAGGACTCCAAGTAATGATTTGCAGTAATAAATCATTTGTAAGGCGGGTAGCTTCGAATAAAACAAGGAATTTATCTGACAAAAATTCTTTTGCTGTATAATTTGCAAGAAATAAGGCAAAAAAATTAGAAAAGAAAGGAACAACAAAATAAATGCCCAAATACTGAAGCATGAGAGGTTTGGATTTGGGTATCATTCGTTCATTACATCCAATTTTTGATTGCGTTTCAATAATATTCTTTGGATTTGTATATGTTTTTCATCGGTAAGTGGAAAAAATAAAAAGAGGATGGAACCCAAAATAAAAAAGAAACCTACACCAGGTCCAAAAATCATTGCCAATCGAAATCCAACTTCTGCCGATTGTGTCACTGATTGTTTGTCGAAGCCAATCGCATCTAACAAAAAACCTGTGATGGCAATCCCAAATGCCTGCGAAAACTTTACACCCATTTTCCAAATGCCAAAATAGAGCCCTTCTCTTTTTTCGCGGGTTTTGAACTCATCATAATCGACCACATCTGTCAAAATAGAATCCATAATGAGTATGGAACCCGCACAGATCCCCCCTATAAAAGCAACAATGAGTGGAGGGTGCAACTCTCCAAAAGGAAACAATGGATAGGCGATGACAGTGAGAACACCAAGTGCAAATACACCAAAGAAGGCAGGTTTTTTTTTGCCAATTTTTTTTGCGACCCAAACCCAAAACCCTATGGATGCCATGAGAACTAGAAAAAATGGAAGTAAAATACTAATGACAACTTGTGATTCTTTTAAACCCAACCTGTATTCATAATAATACAATGCTATGGCTGAATTGAAAGTTCGCCCAATAGTGGCGATGACAAAGGCGAAAAGCAAAATTAGGAATACTTTGTTTTTTAAAACTGAAAAAAGGGACTGAAAAAAAGGTAAACTTTTATTTTGTTCAACTTTTGCTCCATCTTTGCCTTTGGTCACTAAAAAAGTGATTACCGAGGAGACAAGGATTACCAAGGAAACAATCTCGCCAGCTTGAATCCTTGATGTCATAATGTTTTCTTTTGCGGATTCGTCACCTAGACTTTGTAAGATGGCAGCAGGTACGATCATACCAATAAGCATACCTATATTGCTAAAAAACAACCTCCAACCAAAAACAGACGTTCTTTCGTTTCGTTCAAAACTAAGCTCCCCACCAAGGGCGATATGCGGAACCGAAATGATAGTCATAGCAGTGTTGACAAAAAGATAAACAGAAAGAAGATAAAAAAACTTTCCCCATTGCGAAGGTAAATTGGGTGGTGAAAACAATAACAAAACAGAGACCGATAGTAGCGCCCCACCAAAAAGGATGAACGGTCTTCGCCTTCCCCATTTAAAATGGGAATTGTCTGAAATTTTTCCCATGAGTGGGTCGCTCACGGCATCCCAAATGACGGAGATGGCAAGTGCTAAACCAGCAAGACTTGCATTCAAACCGATGATTTCTGTGTAATATTTGAGTAAATATATTTGAGTAAATAGTTGAACAGCCGTTATGCCTGTTTCTGCAAATCCGTAACCCATTTTTGTAGAAAGTTTTAATTTGGCTGAATTCATTTTTAGGTTGGTTTCAGGTATTTGACTGGCGGAGTTTGATTCGTGTGGAATAATTTTTTTAGTTTGGTAAAATTTCCATTCCTATCAATTTATTTTTTTCAGACTGTGAAACTTGTAAATAATCGATACGAATGAGAGATATATCGTCGATGATCTGGCCTTTTTTTTCAATGAGAGAAATTATGTTCTCTAATTTTGCATCGGTTGTTTCCACCAAATCTAAGAAAAACTGATCATCTAAATTCACCTCAAAGTTCCCTGGTTTTGATTCGAGTAAGATATCGTCCTTTCCATCGGAGCCGATGAGAAGGATGTCGTTTGGCAATAACTGTAACGTTTGGACGTAGTTTTCATGTGTTGCACCGAGAGTTCCAAGTTTTCGATACGACTTATCTACATTCACATAATTTGCTTTTTTATCGCGGTACAAAACTGGGTTTGGGTGTTCTGCATTTAAAAAATACAAAACTCCAGTCATATCTTCGATGAGTCCCATCACCATGGAAACAAGCATTGTTCCATCGAAGGTTTCGAAAATCCGGTGCATCTCTACCACATATTCTGATAACCAATCTTCTGGAGAAATGTTTTGGAATTGGGGATTATTTTTGGTTCGTTGGGCGATGGATTGAAAAATGGCTCCAAATACGAGTGCACCCGAAGCACCCTGCATGGATTTTCCCATTGCATCTGCATTTACAAATAACAAATATTTTTTGTTTCGCAAGTGGATTGTATGGGAAATATTGATATCACCACCAATTTCATAGTTACGATTTTTAAATTCAAAATTTTTTTTCTGTTTAATAATTTGATTTAATGTTAGGTGGTCGCAACTGATTTCCTGGTTTGCTAATGGATTTAGGAGTTGGTAGGTTAAAAAATAGTCTCCATCTTGCTGTGACTTTAATGACTGTACTTCGAGTAAGGTTTGGTTGAGTTCTTCTGTTCTTTGGTTTACTTTTTCTTCCAAACCTTCATTGAGGTTTTTTATTTCTTCATACATTGTTTTTAGTTTATGAATGACGTTGTTCAGAAAAAAGGTTTGTTGTGCAAAATCGTCACTGGATTTTGGCATTGCCACAACATTAAAATTCCCATTTCCGAGTTCACTCAAAGAACGAGAAGTTTCATTTAACCCTTCTTTGACGGTTTTTGCAACGATATAAGAACAAACAATGAGTGGTACAATAAAAATGGAAGACACAATAACAATGGGAATGAGAGGATCTTCCACCGCTGTTTCACCTTTGGCAACTGAATACAAAAGGTATGATAAAACGGAAAGTGGGAGTGTTGCTAAACTAAAAAAAGCCAGTAAGATCCTTGCAAAATAATCAAATTTTGGAACTTCCTTCGCGTTTACTTTGATGTTTTTGATTTTCGGGTGATCGAAAATATTTCGAAGAGTGTTCTCTGCGATAAAATAATAAGCAATGAAAGAAATGGGAGCAATCATTAGAATTGTGAACACTCCCGACCGAACCACAGACGGTGTGTATGTAACTAGATAAGTATAGAGAGTGATGATGGGGACAACACCGGCGAACCAACGAACTACAATGATTATGGATTCGATGAGCGGATAACGAAATATAAATAACTTAACTGATTTTGCATATTCAATTTCTGCCTCGGTTTGAAAACCACCTGGTATGGGTTCAGAAATTTTGTCGATTTTTGCAAACAGGTATTTGGTGAGTAGATGTCGTACGAAGGTTCCGAGTAAACCAATACCTACTGCAAATACAACACAAAGCGCAATGAAAATACGCCAATGATCCGCTTGCATTTTTTGAGTGATGATGGCATAATAAACTGCAAATGGAACGGGAACAGTGTGTGTGAACGTTTCTAATTTGAGTGTGAGATCCCAAAATAGTTTTTTTTGATTCACAGGTACCACCCAAACGAAACTAATTTTTTGTTAGTTTGTTTTCGAAATGAAACTGTATCGGAAGCTCTGCAGATTGAAAAGATATTTTCAGGTTTTTTTGTTTCCAAATCCATTTCCTGTGGAAATCTATGTTTTGCTTTCGACGGTTTTTAAAGATAAGTAAAATTCACTACAAATTAAATCTTTGTCCTTTCCATTGGGGGCAGGGCGTCTAAGGATTGGATTTTGGACCAAAGGTTATCATATGCGTAAAAATCTACCCATCACAAATAAGGAAGTGGTTGTGCCAGAAGGTACCAAAATCACATCCAAAACAGATTTAAAAGGAATCATCACTTATATCAATAAAGACTTCATCACAATCAGTGGCTATACCCAGGAAGAGCTCCTCGGGCAACCACACAACCTAATCCGCCATCCTGACATGCCCAAGGAAGCCTTTGCCGATTTGTGGGATACAGTCAAATTGGAAAACTCTTGGGTGGGCATTGTAAAAAATCGCTGTAAAAACGGAGACCACTATTGGGTGGATGCTAATGTTTCACCCATTTATGTCGAAGGCAAACACGTAGGTTATATGTCGGTACGTACAACGGCCACGAGAGAGCAAATTGCCGCCGCAGAAGCGTTATACGGTAGACTCAATTCGGGTAAAAAACCAAAGTCTATTTTTGCGCCTTCGCTCAGTTTTTCACAACTAGGTATTTCTTTTTTGACAAGCCAAATTTTATTTTTGGTTTTCGGATACTTGGTTGGTTTGTATGGGTTTGGGTCAGGACTTGTTTCGTATCTAGCAATGATTGCATTTGGTTTGGCAGTTTTACTTTTTGCCTTCAATGTCTACCAATTGCGAAATTCTAAGAGACTACTTACAAATGTTAAATTGTATTTACAATCAATTTACACAGGAAAACTCAAGTTTGATGTTTTACAAACAGAAGATATAGAATTCAAAGATGTATTTTGGCTTTTAAAAAAGACGCAGTTTGAATTTCGAGGAATGATTTCGCAACTCATTGGGAATGCAGAAATTGTGAAATCCCAAATTTTCGAACTTACAGAAGCCGTGGTTCATATACACGGAGCCTACTTAGAACTTTCAAAAGCAATGAATGCTCTGGCCGATTCCGCAATTGAATCCAGGCAAAACTCAGAAGATATATTTACGGAAATGGAAGACTTAAACCACCTCATCCAGATGATTTCAACAGAATCAGACAATGTAAAAGCGGAATCCAATTTATCATATGAAACTTCGTCCTCAGGTAAAAATAGATCAGATGCTGCTATGGAACAATTCATAAAAGCCAAAAACAAAATCACAAAAACTTCAGATACAATACAGGAGTTAGGTGATAAATCCAAAGCCATCAAAAAAATTACGGAAACCATTTCGGCCATAGCTGAAAAAACCAATCTTTTGTCTCTCAATGCGGCCATTGAATCGGCACGAGCGGGGGATGCGGGGCGTGGTTTTGCCGTTGTTGCGGGGGAAGTGGGAAAACTTGCTGAACAATCCAGCAGGTCTGCAAAGGAGATCTCTCAATTCATTGCCGAACTCACAGCTAATATTTTACAATCGGTAACAGAGATCAAAGAAGGTTTGGTGGAAGTGGAAACAGGCTCATCCGAGTTTGAAACGGTAAACGACCAAATGGCAAAAATTTTGGTCAATAGCAAACAGAGCCAAGACAGCGCCGTTAAAATTTTCCAATCGAGTGGCGAAACCTCCCAACTTTCTGGAAATGTCCTCTTCCATATGGACAAAATCCAATCGCAGCTCACGGAAACATCGGCCATTGTGGAAGAACTTTCTGCCGCCGCCACCGAACAGAAGGAAACCATTGCGAACATTGAAGTGTCCATCAAAGAATTGGATGAGGTTGCAAGCAGGCTCGATTCCATTGGTTGTCGGTTTCAGTTTTAAGTGTAGTTTGTGATGGATGTGGGGAGAAGGTGATTGGTTCGACTATTCTTTGATATTTGGAAAACGACGAGCCACTCTACCTTTCGAAAGGCTATGAGCGGAACATTGGTTTTACTTGGGTGTTTTCTTTTTATTCCCGAGTTAGACGAAAATGCGAAACAGACTTTGCCAGTTGGGTTTGCAATTTTTTCCTGTGTATTTGTCATCTTGCTTCCATTTTACCCCACCTATCGATTGGTTAGGGGAAAGTCTACTTTGACAAGTTGGTCATTTTGGTTCTTCTGGACTGTTGTTTTTCCTTGGGCTATGATCATTGGGCATTTTGGAGCTTATATGCCAGAATACCTCCCCATATTTTACATTTTGTTTGTGGGAGGGGGAGGTGTAGGAGTTGGCATTATGCCAAAATGGACTTATATCACCAATACAATAGGCATGGTGGTAGTTTTTTTTATAAGTCTTTATTTTATACATCCAGAATTGTTTTTTTCTCCTCCACTGTATCTATTGTCTAGTTCGGCGATCGTTATCCTTTCCTCTTATTGGATAGGTGTGGCATCAGATTATTATATTCTGAGAAATGAAGTGAGTGCTCGAACTATACGAAGTTCCCGACGAGATAAACGTTTGGTGGCGGAAGAAAGGCTGAAATCGGAAAAATTACTTTTGAATATCTTACCTGTAACTGTCGTCGAAGAACTAAAGTTAAAAGGTGTCAGCCCACCTGTTCATATTGATTCGGCCACTGTTCTTTTTACGGACTTTGAAGGATTTACAAAAATTGCGGAAACCATGCCACCAAACCAATTGGTCAAGGAATTAGATTATTGTTTTTCCTATTTTGATTCTCTCATTGAGCGGCACAAATTGGAGAAATTAAAAACGATTGGGGATTCGTATATGTGTGTTGGGGGAATTCCGACTGAAAACCAAACCCATGCAATCGATTGTGTTCTAACCGCACTTGAAATCCAAACATTTATGAATCGATTGAAATTGGAAAAACAAAACAAAAACTTACCTTATTGGCAACTTAGGATTGGCATCCATTCGGGACCACTTGTTGCAGGAGTTATTGGCGAAAAAAAATTTGCCTACGATGTTTGGGGTGATACTGTAAATACTGCAAGTCGGTGTGAATCTTCGGGGATTGCTGGACAAATCAATATCTCTCTTGAAACCAAAAATTTGGTAGATGATTTTTTTAAATGCAAAAGCCGGGGAAAGGTTCCTGCCAAACACAAAGGAGACATCGACATGTACATTGTGGAAGGGATTCGGCCTGAATTATCAGAGGGTGGCCAAGGTTTTACACCCAATGAACGTTTTTATGAACTGTATAACCGATTGGTTTGAACATTTGTTATGTGTTTTGGATATTCCATAGAACATTCGGATCGGATCATAGAACGTGATCTGTGTGGAATTGGGATCAAAGTCGGTTTTCGTATATTATGGGGTATAGATTGTCAAAGGTCGTTGTGAAATATATTTGCCTCTGGGGTCTTTTAGTTCTTCCTGAACTCTCGTTTGCATTGGTTAATGAAAATGTTTGTTCTAAATTTCATGTCGGAAAATTTTCATACGAAGGGAGCTTCGGTGAAATTATCTTTATGAGGTCGAAAACCGAGGAAATCAATTATCGGGTGTACCCCACTAGTTATATTCGCACTTCAATCAAATGGGTTTCACCTTGTACAATGGAGCAAAAAGTAATGGAAGTTCATGATGAAATTTTTCCTCTTCAAAAAGTATCAAAGATGATTGCTTCCAAAAGTACGTTGTATTTAACGGAAGTATTTTCTGACGGGTATTCTTTTAAGTTAGTGGATAGCAGTGGTGTGACTACTGGGCGAGTTAAAATATATACAAAACCTTTAAAATAAAATTCATTCAACTCCCCTTTACGATTTCTTCCAAAACTTCTGTTAGTCCGCCAATTACAAGTTTGCCCCCAGACTTTAAAATCGAAAATTCCAACATTAGGTTAATCGAATTTCCAAAATCTTCGTTAAGGAGGTATCCATCTGCATCCATCATATACCCTGAGTTATGTTGTGATACGGGAATAAGTTTTGCTGTTTTGGTATGTAAGGGAATTAGGTCCGACCGGTAACCCCATATTTGTTTGCCTTTGGCAAATGCGTATCCGATTTCAAAGGATGTTCCGTCATCCACACAGGCTCCCCTAAAAAAATTACAATTGGCAATGACAGTTGTAGTTTGGTCTATGAGTTTACAGTTGGCTTCAAAAATCTCTTTTGCCAAAGAAAGGTCACGATTTGTTGACAGTGGCAACTCGCCATCGAACGGGGTAAATGCGGTAAAACCTTTGTGTGTACAGAGTTTTTTATTATTTTGTAAAACTTGGTGGGCGTCTGGCAAAAACACTTCGGGGCCTGCAAGGTAGAGGGAGATGGACATATCCATGATTTGTGGGGTCTTTGTCTAAAAAATAAAGTAAGAATTTTGAAATTTTCTAAAATGATCCGCCACCGATTGTAGCGGAAATCCTTTCCGTTTTCGATTGGATTTGCAAAGTAAATAGATGGGAAAGATTGCAGCGGAAAGCGGGATCGCCTGTTCGCATTTCGTTTTGGTTCGGCGCTTTTTTGCGAGGCGGCCAAAAAAAACCAGGGGATTTAAAAAACTCCCTGGTTTACTTCGTTTCTGTTTTGTTCAGTGGTTCGTCCTCACCCAGGTTTTGACTCTGGGTAAGTTTTTTTTTGCAAGCCAACTAAACTATGTTATTTGGTGAATTACCTGCCGAGGATAAACACCATATTGGTTGTGGCAGAGCCACCGATGTTCAACATCAAACCATTTTTAGCACCTTTCACTTGGTAGTCGCCAGCATTTCCTGTCACTTGTTTGTGGAGGTCAAGCATCATACGAACCCCAGATGCGCCCACAGGGTGACCCACACCAATGAGTCCACCAGATGGATTGATTGGTTTTTTACCACCAAAATCAATGGTTCCTTCTTCGATGGCGATATGTTCTTTACCTGGATCAGAAATTCCAAACGCAGAAATAGCAGCATATTCAGAAGATGTAAAACAATCGTGTGTTTCAAATACGTCGATGTCTTTTACATCCAAATCAGCACGTTTGTATGCATCCTTTACTGTTTGTCTTGTCCAAGGAAGGATGTATTTATCGCCAACTGATTCCTCTTTTTTTGCTTCAAATGTAATGGGCGCTACACGGTGACCCCAACCTTTGACACGAGGAATTTCATCAATTTTTTTGCCAGTTTTTTTGGCGTGGTCTTTTGCATAATCTTTGGATGCAAGGATGGTTACCGCTGCACCGTCAGTCACTTGTGAACAATCACTGATACAAAGCCTTCCACCAACAGCCATATTATTGGCACCACCACGAGCCATTGCATGTTCTTTGTTCATAAACCAAGAACGTGTTTGGGCTTTAGGATTTCGTTTTGCGTTTGCATAATTGATACGAGAAATTTCGGCCAATGCATCCATAAATCGTTCTTCTTTTAGGTCGTAACGTTCAAGGATAACGTCTGCTAGTTTTCCGAAAAGTTTTGGGAAAGGAAATTGAACTCCCTTTGCTTCTTTTTCGTAATAAGCAGCTGTTCCAAGGAAGTCTCCACCCACAGAAGAGGAAACCGTTTTCATCACTTCAATGCCAAGAACAATGGCTAAGTCGTAGTCTTCCGCACGGATATGTGTGATGGCTGCGTCCAATGCCACAGAACCAGAAGCACAAGCTGCTTCGTAACGAGCACCAGGCACACCATAAAATGCAGGGTTTACTTCCGTAAGGAATGCACCCAAATGTCCTTGGTTCGTGTACTGCTCTGCATCAAAGTTACCAACAAAAACGGCCACTTTGTTTTCTTTGTTTAGTTTTTTAATTTCATCGTAACTGATGCCAACTTTTTCAAGGGCATCGTCCATCACTTCACGCATCATGGACATAAAGGATTTTCCTTCTTTAGTCCAGTTACGTTGGAAGTCGGTTTGTTCTCCACCTAGTACAAATACTTTTTCACTCATACGATACTCCTATTTAACCTTTGAAAAGTGACCTTGCATCTAACTTATCACCAAGTTCGTAAAACTTTTTGCCTTCTTTGGCGTCTTTTAAAAGTTTTGGTACTGGAATTTTGGAAGTTTCCATCATTTTAATGGTTTCTTTTGGTCCACCAAGGAAATCAACAAAGGCAGAGGCTGGAACCCAATTGAATCCAAAACCCATAGCACCGTCTGTGTTTTCTTTTGTATCCACAACTTCACCCACGAGTGAGAGCGAATAACTGATGTAACGTGAAATGAAATAACGAGCAATGTCTGCTTCAAAACCACTGGCTTTTTTTACAACTTCCATTGCACCTTTGTAGTTGGATTCTTGGATGAGCTTGCGAGCTTCTTTGATAAACGGTATGTCAAATTTAGGGTACGGATCGTACGCACCAGTTTTGATATTATAAACAAATTTTTCACGTTTGCCGTCTGAATGTTTAGTGATTTTTGTAAGACCACCACCCGACTTCATACCCAATTTTCCTTCATCAATTAGTTTTTGAAAGTATCCAGGTAATTTGAAGGTTTCGTGAGCTTCGTCTTTTGTGTTTTCAAAGATATTGTCCACGATGGCTTTGTGTACATCGAGGCCCACAAAGTCAGCTGTAGCAAGTGGTCCCATAGCGCGGCCAGTGTAACCTGACATGACTTCGTCGAGTAGGGCGATTCCACCTTTGTCTGCGTATTTTTCTGCAAAATGTGCCACTTCGTTCATAAGTTGGAAACCGATTCGGTTACCAGCAAATGCAGGGGTGTCGTTTGTGTACACAACCGCACGGCCAAGAACTTTGTCCAAGTACTCACCCAACTTCGCCGTGACTTTTTTATCGTTACCAGCATGAGTTACGAGTTCACAAAGGATCATTTTGTAAGGAGGATTGAAAAAATGTGTACCGTAGTAGTGTTTTTTTCCGTCTTCATCATAAGCGGATGCGAGTCTTGCAATGGACAAACCAGAGGACACTGTGGAAACAATGGTTCCTGGTTTTCTTGCTTTGGCAATGCGTGCGTTGATGGGTTCTTTGACTTCGTAACTTTCGGCAACAAGTTCAAACACCCAATCTGATTCCGCAACTGCCTTTTCCAGATCGGCATCGTACGATCCAGGGATCATCCGAGAACGGATGGTATCAGTTTTAACGGAACCAACAGCGGCTTCAATGCCTTGTTTGGCTTTTTCTACGTCTCTTGCGAGCATATGGACTTTGGCTCCACCGAAGGCAGCGATTACGCCTGCACTTCCAGAACCCATGGCTCCGTTGGCACCTAAAATCGTGACGGTTTTGATTTCTCTCATGAAGGAATTTCCGATTCTTAATTTTACTTACCTTTGTAGAAAGAAGAGGTACCCCGAAAATCGTTTTTTTTTGTCAGATTTGTTACAAAAGGGGGTGGGGAGTTGGGTGAGGGTACACGATCCCCGCCCTATCCGAGGGTGGGGTACTAGACCCGCCACCCAATGCTTTCCGTTTATCACACAGTCTGCTATTTTGCACGCAAGATCCTAAAATTTCCATTTTTTCTGCTGAAAAAGTTCGCATTAATGCTTGTGGGCACCCGGGCGGGCTCACTCCGGGGTTCGCTTACGCTCCCGTCTTGTCTAACGACAAGACTCTTGCGCCCTTCGGATCCCTGGTGCGGTGGATTGGATTTTAGAGAGGAAAGGCAATCGTTGTAGGGAAATAGGTAAAAAAAAAGATATACCAATAGCCGAAAACTATGGATATTCTTATGTATCATCGAACGGGCTCTTTCAGGCTGATCTCACCTCATGTGAAAAAGATGATAAACTATAAATATTTTGAATATTTAAATGAAAGAATCAATC
>JARJFC010000065.1 GCA_029310945.1 Leptospira sp. 96542 | reverse complement strand
TTTTTTTTGGTGATATAATAGTGCTGCACTGAAACAATTTTTAAATTTTGTTTTTGCTAGTTTCCCTTTAAGGGGGATGATGATGGCACGATTACCACTAAATTTCCAGTTTGGGTATAACTTTCTAAATTGTGCGATGAGAGTTGTTTGGCAATGGACGAAAATTGCCAATTCTGAATCACCAAATAATCCTAAACGAATTGGGGTTCCAAGGGTTTTCTTTTCTGCTAAATAACTTGGTTGCCCCCATTTTATACATTCAGTAATGGATCCAATTTCAGGGAGGTCTTTGGCTACTTCGAAAATAAGTGAGCGTAATTCGAAGAGTTTGTCTCTCTTTTGCGAAGGAAGTGAAAAGTAAAAATCTGCAACTGCACTGCTCAGTTTCATTTCGTTCATTCTGTCAGAATTTCGTCCTAATCAATAATTGTTCCAGCAAGTTTCCAATTTCACTAAGTTTCTAATTTCACTAAGTTTCTAATTTCACTAAGTTTCTAATTTCACTAAGTTTCTAATTTCACTAAGTTTCCAATTTCACTAAGTTTCCAATTTCACTAAGTTTCTAATTTCACTAAGTTTCCAATTTCACTAAGTTTCCAATTTCACTAAGTTTCCAATTTCACTAAGTTTCCAATTTCACTAAGTTTCCAATTTCACTAAGTTTCCAATTTCACTAAGTTTCTAATTTCACTAAGTTTCCAATTTCACTAAGTTTCCAATTTCACTAAGTTTCTAATTTCACTAAGTTTCTAATTTCACTAAGTTTCTAATTTCACTAAGTTTCCAATTTCACTAAGTTTCCAATTTCACTAAGTTTCCAATTTCACTAAGTTTCCAAATAAAACTAATTGACTTAGTTTTTAAACTAACCATATTAGTTTTATGAAACATTTCCTTTCTTTGTTCCTCATTTTTGCCATGGCACCCATTTGGTCGCAAAATCTTAAATTTCAGTCGGATGGAGGTCAGATTTCCTATTTAAAAATGGGGAGTGGTTCAAAAAATTTTATACTATTACCTGGAATTGGTGACCTAAAAGAAAATTATCTTCCATTGGCGAAGGATTTGGAAAAAGAAGGCACTGTTTATCTCATGGATTTGCGAGGTCTTGGAGGCTCTGATGTGAGCTTTTCATCCTATGGTCCAAATGAAACAGCTGCCGATACCATTGGTTTCATCCAAACAAATGGATTGGAAAATGTATATATCATCGCAAACTCAATGAGTGCAGCTTCGGCCATAATTGTAAAAAAGAAACTGCCTTACCAAATCAAGGGACTTGCGTTGTCTGGTCCTTTTGTTCGGGATAAAGAGCTTCCTTCCTTTGGAGTCAAACTAGCCATCCAAATTGGTTTTCGAGGATTTTGGGGGGCGAGCGCCTGGACATCGTATTATGAAAGTTTGTATCCGAAAAATAAACCCCAAGATCTGGAAATACATCTCCAAAATATCAAATCCAATTTGCAGGAAGAGGGTCGACTTATAGCACTGCGTTCCATGTTATTTGCCCCCAAAAAAGAATCAGAAGAAGCGATCGCTGCGATCCAAGGTGGAGTTGTTGTGGTGATGGGAGCACTTGATCCCGATTTTGAATCTCCAGAAGAAGAGGCGAAATGGATTGCGGAAAAAACGAAAGGGAGTTACTTTTTATTTGAAACAAGTGGACATTACCCTTACCGAGAAGAACCTGGCCGGTTTTTAAAAGCCATCGAGTTTTTATGGCAAAAAAAATAACCTACAAACGGGGAAGGCCGAAACGAGGCCAAATCTCCCTCACGAAAGAGAGTATTGTTTTGGCCGCCTGGAATATGATCAATCGCGATGGTTGGGAAAATTTTGGTTTGGGGGGCTTGGCAGCAAATCTTGGGATCAGAACTCCTTCTCTTTATAATCATATCCAAAGTTTAGAACACCTAAGGGAGGAATTGAGGTGCTTTGGTTTACAAATTCTCTTTGAAAGGTTGGAAGAAAACTTCCAGTTTGGAATCGCAGAAAAAGACAAATTGCAGAATTTTTTATTCACTTACAGGAATTTTGCCAAAGCTTACCCGGAGTTTTATCATCTGACGGTTCTATCCACAGAAAACTCGGAAACTCTCAAACCCCTGGGTGATAAAATTCTAAAACTGACTCTCGAGGCATTCGGATTTTTCCAGTTAGATGAGGAGATGACACATAAGATTCGATTGGTTCGTTCCATGCTACATGGATTTGTAGACTTGGAAAGATTGGGCGGGTTTGGCCTGCCAGAATCTGTCGAAACGAGCTTTCAAATTTTAGTGGATTCCGTTATTTCGGGGAGACTATGGAACAGGTAAGCATCGATCCACTCAAATTTTCTGACTTTTCTTTCGCATCCCATCCCAAAACACTGTCCTTATCCTATGGCAAAATTCAATATCACCTTACCCGACGGTTCATCCAAACAACTGGAAGAGGGAAAGTCACTTTCTGATTTCATCCAGGCGGAACTTCCTTTCTTAAAAGACAAAGCCTTGGCGTCAGTCCTTGGCACGGGAGAAACGGTGGATTTGAGTTTTGTCCCATCTTCAGATCTAAAAGTCCAATTTTTAACATTTGATTCTAAAGAAGGTAAGGAAGTGTTCCACCACTCGTCGGCTCACCTTTTAGGGATGGCAGTCCAAAGACTTTGGTCTAATGCTCGCTTAACAGTGGGGCCTGTCATTGAAAATGGGCCAGGATTCTTTTTTTACGATGTAGATTTTGGAGATACCATCATCACCCCCGAAGATCTACCCAAGATTGAAGAGGAGATGGCAAAAATCGTCAAAGAGGATCTAACCGTCAAAAGGTGGGTTTTAAAAAAAGACGAAGCCATTCAAAAATTTAAATCTGAAAATGAACCGTACAAGGTGGAACTTATCGAAGGTTTCGATGCAGAAACTGTATCTTTGTATGGCCAAGGAGAATGGTACGACCTATGTCGGGGACCACATATTCCAAGAACAGGGCTCATCAAATCTTTCAAACTCACTGCCATTTCTGGTGCCTATTGGAAAGGTGATTCTAAGAATCGCCAACTAACGCGAATTTACGGAGTATCTTTCCCAAATAAAAAACTCCTAGATGAATATTTATTTCTCATTGAAGAAGCAAAAAAAAGAGACCACAGAAAATTAGGAAAGGAACTCGATCTTTTTAGTTTTCAAGATGAAGCCCCTGGTTTTCCCTTTTGGCATCCCAAAGGAACTTTGCTTTGGAATTCACTTGCATCATTTATCCGTGACGAATGTTTCCAGAGAGGATACCAAGAAATCAAAACACCTGCAATTTTGAATTCTTCCCTTTGGAAAAAATCAGGTCATTGGGATAACTTTAAAGAAAATATGTATTTCACTGAAATCGACGATTCTGATTTTGCAGTGAAACCAATGAATTGTCCGGGTTGTTGTTTGGTCTACAAATACCATATGCACTCGTATCGTGAGTTGCCACTTCGGTTTATGGAACTTGGCACTGTTCATCGTCATGAAATGTCAGGGGTACTGCATGGTCTGTTCCGTGTTCGCGCCTTCACTCAAGACGATGCACATATCTATGCACCACTCGAAAAAGTTGAATCGGAAGTGGAAGACATCATCGATTTTACATTTGATGTGTATAAAAAATTTGGATTCACCGAATTCAAAACATTCATCGCAACAAGGCCAGAAAAATCACAAGGTAGCGATGAAGATTGGAATCTCGCCACTGATGCGTTACACGAAGCCTTGAAAAAGAAGGGGATCGAATACGGAATCAAAGAGGGTGATGGTGCTTTCTACGGGCCAAAAATTGAATTCAATATCAAAGATTCTTTGGGAAGGCTTTGGCAATGCGGAACCGTACAAATTGACTTCTCTATGCCTAGCCGATTCGAATTGGATTTTACAGCCTCTGACGGAAAAAAACATGCACCTGTTATGATCCACAGAGCTATTTATGGATCCCTAGAACGATTCATTGGAATTCTCATCGAACATTATGAAGGTAAATTTCCGTTGTGGCTAAATCCTACCCAAATCAGGATCCTCACAGTGGCCGAGGCTCACATTGATTATGCGAACGAAGTGTACAGGGATTTACTACAACAAGACTTCCGTGTAGAACTAGATGTACGCAATGAGAAGATTGGATCAAAAATTAGGGATTCCATCCTAAAACGTTGCAATTACATCGTTATCCTTGGTGACAAAGAAAAAGAAGCTGGTTCTGTTTCCATCAGAAAGATGGGCGAAGAAAAAACAGAAACATTATCACGTGACGGATTTTTGGCTTTGCTCAAGGGCGAACTTTAATTTAGAAAGAAATTTCTTGACAACGCAGTCTGGGAAGTTAGATTCCGAGTTGTGTTGTCAAATCCTACCATTTCTACCGATGCAAAAATAGGAAATTTATTTTTAGAGTTCCCCATCCAACCTCCGTTTGATGTTACGGATGCACTTGATGCAACTGCCATGACTGTTTTGCCATTTTCTGACGGATTAACTCTTGGATGGAAGGTGAACCCGATGTTATTTGTGGACGGACTCGGTCGGGATTTGGCACTCTATTGTCCCACAATTGTACTCACGGGTGGTAAAAATACTTCCGAGTCCGATGTTCATCTCTATGCTGTCGCTGCTTTTTATGACGAGAACAACCGTTTATTGTCTGCACAAACCTCTCGACACTTAGTTGGAGTGGGAGAGTTGTACGATATCCCTGGTCTTGTGAGTCGTTTCCCCTGCCCAGTTCAACTCATTTCGAAAGCTTCCGTCACCCTCTTTTTTTCGGGGATAGAAAGTTGGGATGCACCTAAATTGCATTTATTTCCTATACAAACTCGGAAAACCGAAAGGGAAAATAAGACGATTCCAATTGAGAATCTGATGTTTTATCACCAAATCAAACGCTTGGTGGTTCCCGCCACTGGCCCTTTGTTTACTTCTGAGGTGCTCACAGGTCATAATGCTTTGGAAATCCAACTGGAAAAAACGGAGTCTCATGGCAATACCTTTCTTTCGTTGTCGCAAAGGCAAAAAACATCCTCGAAAAAAAGGGAATTTGATTGTTTGGTGCACTATGCCCTCTATCATGAGACGGGACAGCTCGTACATGGTGGGTCTTGTATGGGGCTGGCAAACCAAGGGGATTTCGTTTCACTTTCGCCGATTGAACCTGAAATTTTAAAGGAAACCAATCTGTTTTTGGAACTTTCTGTGTGGGAAGGGCCTGTCGGAAACCTGTAGGTTCCGTATTTGTAAAGAAATGTACTTGCTAGCCTGGTTTTCCGTCCGAAATTGGAAATTGAACGAAATTTCGGAGTCTGAATGCAGAAACGTCCCAATCCTAGAGGAAACCCAAACCAAGATAAATTCGCCCATATCAGAATTAATGAACAAATTACCAATGTCGACAAGATCCGTCTCGTATCGGACGAAGGTTCTGATATTGTTACTCTTGACGAAGCTCTGAAAAGGGCTAAAGAAGCTAACCTTGATTTGGTGGAAGTTTCTGGTGACCAAGACGTTCACGTCTGTAAGCTGATCGATTTTGGAAAATACAAATTCGAACTCCTGAAAAAAACCAAAGAAGCGAAAAAGAAACAACACATCGTCACGGTGAAAGAAATTAAAATCCGTCCGCGGATTGATAACCATGACTTTGAGATTAAGAAGCGTCATGCGATCGAGTTCCTCTCTAAAGGGGACAAGGTGAAAGTGACTCTTCGGTTCCGAGGCAGAGAGATGGTTCACTCTGAAATTGGAATGAATATTGTAAACCGGTTTGTCGAGGACCTAAAAGAGCTAGCCTCTCCCGAAAAAATGCCGGTACACGACGGGAAAACCATAGTGGTCGTGTTGAACCCAGTGAGTGAAAAACCCCCAAAAGGATAACAACTATGTATAAACTAAAAACCAATAGGGCAGCAGCCAAACGTTTCAAGTTTACCAAATCTGGTAAAATCAAACGTGGTTGTGCGTTCCGACGCCATATCTTGGAGAAAAAATCTCCAAAGATGAAACACCAAAGCCGTGGAATGCATGTCATCCATGAAACTGATTACAACCGTGTAGAAAAACTTCTACCGTACGGAGGTTAATCGATGCCACGTGCCGTAAACGGAACCATCCATAAAAATCGTAGAAAAAAAGTACTCGCAAAAGCCAAAGGTTTTAGAGGCGGAAGGTCTAAACTTTTCAGAACGGCAAAATCTGCTGTGATGAAAGCTGGTCAATGGGCATACCGTGACCGTAGAAAGAAAAAATCCGAATTCCGTAAACTTTGGATCACACGTATCAACGCAGCAGTTCGTGAAAATGGAATGTCTTATTCCAAATTCATCCATGCCTTAAAAACATTGGGTATCAATTTAGATCGAAAAACTTTGGCTGATTTAGCTTACAATCACAAAGAAGTTTTTAACGCTCTTGTTGAAAAAACGAAAGTAGCAAAGTAAATTAGTGCTTGATTGGAATGGAATGGCTCGGCTATTCTATTCCATCGGACGTTATCATGTTAAAGATAGAAACCATTGAAGAGTTAGAAAGCAAAGTTGTTAAGGCTCTGGAGCTCATCCAGGACTTACGAACAGAAAATTCCCGTCTCGAATCTGAGAACGAAACATTGCGGTCTGAAAATGACCAAATGAAACTCGCAATGGAAGAGAAGGAAAGGGAACTCACCACACTTCGTTCCCAGTTGAAGGATGCCAATGCGGAGTTGGACTCCTTACGTGCCCGGGAAGAAACGCTGGCCTCCAAAGTACACCAGCTACTCGGCAGGTTGGATGGGTTGCCATCCTCCTCGGGTGGGAGCTCTGCTCCGAAACCTGTAGTGGAAGAACCCCCCGCAGAGCCTGAGTCATCATCGGCACCTGAACCAGAAGTAGAAGCAGCTCCGGTTCCGGTTCCTAGTTTGGCAACGGACGATGACGATGAAATCATTCTTTTGGATGAGGACGATTCAGAATTTGCCCCAGAGGAAACCATCGAAGTGGCTCCCGCAGAACCTTCTCTTGCCAAAGAAGACTTGGTTGTGGACTCAGAAGATGAAGTACCCACGGTTGAAATGGATGATGATGACGACATCATCATTGATGACGATGATGAAGCCATCAATGTCTTCGATGCAGATGATGACGACGACTTCCTCATCATTGAAGACGATCCAAAATAAAAAATTATGGCAGAGTCTGCCCCTAAACCCCAAAAGATCACAAAACAAATTTTTGGGGAGAGTTACACCATTGTAGGAGAAACTTCCGCGGAATACATAGCGGAAGTGGCTAATTTTGTAGAGGAACGATTGTATGAGTTGGGGCGTTCCCTTCCCAATGCATCGAAAACCAAACTTGCCGTACTCTGTGCACTCAATCTTGCCGATGAAATGTTTCAAATGAAAGAAAAGGCAACTGCATCAAATCTCAACCCTGAGATCGAAGAAAGGACCAAAAAAATAATCTCATTGCTCGAAGAGGGGATCATCGGGGATCATTTTTGAAATTGTTTTCAAAGACCGAAGTCCGGGACCGGCTAAAAGGATTACTGCCGCAACTGGCCGATCGATCCGAGTTGGAATTTTCTATTTTGCGGAAATTACTTTCCATCCTTGAAGGCAAACAAAACATCATTGCCTACGCGCCAGACCCAAGGTATGAGGTGGACATTCTCCCTGTGATCGAATCATCCGCATTGCCAAGACCTACAAGTTTTCTCGAAATTCGCCATTCTGCTCGTTGGTTTTTCCCAAAAATTGATAAAAACAAATCTCTCCAGTTTCTCAGGCCGTTCGAATTCCAAAAAAACGAATGGGGGCTCTTCGAACCCATCGGAGACGAAAATATATTGCCAGAGGATGCCGACTTGATTCTCATTCCTGCTCTTGGATACAACGAAAAGGGATTTCGATTGGGTCGGGGTGGTGGGTATTACGATCGGGTATTAAATTCAGAAAAAGTCCAAAAGAAATGCATTGGGTTTAGTTTTTCTAAGTTTTTTCCCGTCCCATTTGGAGAGGAAGGACATGACAGGAAAGTGGGAAAAATTATTACAGAAAACGGGATTCACTCGTTTTTCGATTGAAGGCATTCCTTCCATTCGTTCCAATATACGATAGCTTATGGACCAAGAGACATTACTCACTTCACTGGCAGAAAAAACAAAAATGGAGCAGGAATCCGATTTAGGAGACTTGGAACAGTTTTTGACCTTTGCGATCGACAAAGAATTTTTTGGCATTCGACTCCTTCTCGTACATGAAATTTTAAAACCAGTTCTCATCACAAGGATTCCCAATGTAGAGAATTACATTTTGGGTGTGATCAATCTGCGTGGTGAAATCATCCCCATTGTTGATTTAAAAAAACGTTTCCACGGTGAGGATTCTGATCTGATGCCGATCTCTCGGATCATTGTGGTGATGATCGAGGAAAAACGAATTGGGATACTTGTAGATGAGGTGAAGCAGGTTGTCAAAATTCAAAAAGAATTTATAAGTTATACAACAGACGATTTATCGTTAAACTACAGTAAGATGGTTGAGTCAGTATCAAGACACGACGAACATTTAATACTGAATTTAGATTTGGAACAGATCGTGGATTTTATATCTGCGGTAAAGTTATAAAGGGTTAAAAAATTGGCTGGAATTTTAGGCGAATACACAGAAGTTTTTCTGGAAGAATCAGAAGACCAAATTGAAGAGCTAAATGCCAATTTAGTCAAACTCGAAAAGGATCATGAAAATCCAGAGATCATCAATGATATTTTCAGGGCCGCTCATTCCCTAAAAAGTTCCTCAGCCTTTGTTGGTCTTTATAATTTAAGCGATTTAGCCCACACCATGGAAAACCTTCTCCAAAAAATCAGAGAAGGTAGTCTGGAAATCAACGTTAAGTTAGTAAATTTATTATTTGAATGTTTTGATTTGATCAAACATGTAATCGAAGGTGTTGCCAACGGTGTGAAGGTGGAAACACCATTCACGGAAATGATCGAAAAACTACAGGACTATGAAGCCGCTACTTCTGGTGGAGGTAGTTCTTTAGCTTCACAAACAAAAGAAACACAAAATTTAGCAAATAAAAAATTAAACGAGAGTTTGGCGCTGACTGAAGACGAAATTTTGGAGCTCAAACAAAACCTACGAGATGGGGACGGCGAAAGAGCATTTTCTGTTAGTTTGCAACTAAAACCAGAGACACCGATGCAAAATTTGCGGTTGGTTCTCATTTTGCAAGCTGTCAAACAAGCGGGTAATATCATAAAATCCAATCCTTCGGAAGATGCTTTGGATAAAGGTGAAGGTAATTTTTCTATCAATTTTGTAACGACAACCAAAATTACCAAACAAGAGTTATATGCGCAGTGCAATATTGATATGGTCGAATCGCTTTCTGTTGACGAAGTGAAATTGCCAGAAACAGAGATGGAAGCATTAGAGAAAAAAACTTCAAACGACGATAACCAAGTGGCTCTATCGCAAACCGAGAACTCTAAAGAAGAGAGGTCTAATTCCAAGCTCACTTCCAATTTTGATAAAGCAGTATCCGAATCCAAAGTTGTGATGCGAACAATCAAAGTTTCTTCCGATAAACTTGATCAGCTTATGAACAATGTCGGTGAACTCGTTATCACTAATTCAGGTTTTCAAAAAATATATGATGACTTAGTGTCTCAGTTTGGAGAAGACTCTCTCTTCAACGAATTAAAAGGTAAAATTGACCAAATCAACCGAATTTCAAAAGACCTACAAACAGGGATTATGAATATTCGGATGGTACCCATTGGCTCCGTATTTAATCGTTTTACGCGCCTTATACGAGACCTCTCACTTGAAACTGGTAAACAAGTGAATCTTGTATTACGTGGCGAAAATACAGAACTTGATAAAAAAGTAATCGATGCGATTGGTGAGCCCCTAATCCATCTCATTCGTAACTCAGTGGATCATGGTATCGAATCTCCTGCTGATAGAAAGTCTGCTGGCAAACCTGAGGAAGGCACAGTCGAACTCAATGCCTACCAAGGTGGTTCCAATATTCTAGTGGAAATCCGAGATGATGGGCGAGGTTTGAATAAAGAAAAAATCTTAAAAAAGGCCATCGAACGTGGGTTAGTTTCCGAGACGGATTCCAATAATCTTTCTGAATCTGATATTTTCCAATTTATTTTTGCACCAGGTTTTTCCACAGCCGATAAAGTTTCCGATATTTCTGGGCGTGGTGTTGGTATGAATGTGGTGAATAAACTCATAGAGGAGTTTAAAGGCAAAATCATCATCCATTCTGAGGAAGGTAAGGGTTCTTCATTCACTTTATCGTTCCCGCAAGCACTTGCCATCATTCCATCCATCCTTGTGATCATGGAAGAAGAGGTATATGCGTTCCCACTTTCTGAAGTTTCAGAAACAATTAAAGTGAGTTTGGATCAAATCACAACCCTTGAGGGACACGAAATCATCAACCTACGTGGGGAAGTACTTCCGATCTACAGGTTGAATCGTATTTTGGGTTTGGCTGATAGAGGAGAAACATTAGAAGTTCCTGTCGTTATCGTAAATTACAAAACCCGTAAACTCGGCTTTATGGTGGATGATCTCATCGGAAAACATGAAACTGTCATCAAGTCTTTGGGCAAAAACTTTAAAGATGTACAAGGTCTCACAGGTGCGACCATTATGGGAGATGGAACCATCATTTTGGTTTTGGATATACCAGGTCTTGTGGAGATCGCCGCCGACAAAGTGGATTGGTCAGATAAAACCATCGGTGGGGAGATGATGAAACGAACCTCTACCATTCGGTCTTTGGAAATGTCCGATAGCGATTTGATTTTTAAATCCAATCATCATACCAATCGTTATAATGCAAAACTAGCGATTCTCAATGCCAAAGACAAATCACGGCTCAAAAAAGATAAAAAGAAACAGCAGGATCGTCACGTCATCGTTCCCAAAGAGGAAGTTTTTACAGAAGAGCCAGTTTCCAACGAAAAAATATATACGGAAGTTGTGAAAACGGAAGACCAGCACCCTGAACCAGAAACAACAAAACTTTCGGCACAAACGCAGACCATGGTTTTGGATAAAACCAGAGACGAAATCCACCGATTGGCAGATGTTGCAAAAATTGAAACTGTCAAACCAACAGAGAGAGAACAAGCAGCAGAAATCATCAAAGGTTTTGTGGAACAAAAAGAAGAACGGCTTAGCCAAGTTCTCCATCACACTGGCAAAGATATCTCAGAAGTGATGTCTTCCAAAGACATTAAAAAATTAGAAAATATCGTTAACACTGGTATGATGAATGCGGGAGTTGTGCTTTCACAACTTGTAGGGAAAGAAGTTGAGCTTTTTATTCCTGAGATCACACTCACCGACCGCGACGGACTAGCAAAAGAATTTCGTTATTCAATGGATCAGTTCTTCGGAATGAAAATACGAATGACGGGCGATCTAAACGGAAACTTACTCATGATGTTTTCAGAAGAAAATGGTTCCGAAATAGCCAAAGAATTATTAGGCTCCGAAGAAGCAAAGTATGTGGCTGGAAGCCATAAACTATCTGATGATATGATATCCGTATTATCTGAAATTTCCAATATCGTATGTTCGTCTGTTATGAATTCACTTTCTAACAAAATGAAGAAAGAAATTTTACCTTCAGTTCCAGAAATGATCACTGGAAGTTTTATGGATGTGATCGACATTGTAAAACCAGAACGAACTAAGTTTTTGTCCATGCACACGGAATTCAATCACCAGGGGAGTAATCTTTTGGGGGTTCTTGTATTTTTGCCAGACTTTGATGAGTTGATTGATCTCATTCATAAATCATGAAACAAACCACTGTTGTAATCGTTGATGATTCTATGTTGGTAAGGAATATCCTGAGTGATGCTTTGGTCAAACTTGGTGATATACAGATCATAGCCAGCGGAAAAACTGGAATGGATTGTGTGGAATTGGCTGAGAAGTTAAAACCGGATTTTATCATTCTCGATATAGAAATGCCCGTTATGGATGGGTTGACTGCACTCGCCGAAATCAAAAAGAAGAAGTTGCCAAGCCAGGTCATTATGTTGTCTGTTCTCACGCAACATGGGGCAGATGCTACTTTTAAAGCCCTAGAACTCGGCGCCATCGATTTCGTACCGAAACCTTCCAGTGGAAATCAATTCTCACCTGAGGACATAGCCCAGGTACTTTGGACAAAAATTAGGGACATTACTGAATCCAACCGCTTAACAGAAGCAAACTTACAGCGCCACGAACATAATCTAAATAAAAGTTTTCAAAAACCAGTCACTGTAGAGGCTATCGGAATTGGAACCTCCACAGGAGGACCGAAGGCTCTGCAGTCAGTTTTTATGGGATTACCCGAAAATTTTTCCAAACCAATCTTTGTTGTGCAACATATGCCAGCAGGTTTTACAAAAGCATTTGCAGAGCGGTTGAATACCTTATCGAAAATTAAGGTGAAAGAAGCGGAAAATGGCGACGTTGCAACACCGGGTTGTGCCTATATTGCGCCAGGTGACTACCAAATGAAAGTAGTGACCAAAGGAAAAGATAAAGTAATCGAACTAGCGCAATCCATTCAAGTGAATGGGCACAGACCTTCCATTGAGGTTTTGTTTGATTCTTTAGCGCAAGCCTATGGTGCTAATCATCTTTTGTCTATGATCATGACGGGAATGGGTAGGGATGGTTCACAATCGATTACAAACATACATAGCCAAGGTGGTATCACATTGGCACAGAATGAAGCAACTTCAATTGTGTATGGAATGAATCGTGTTGCAGTTGAGTTAGGCGGAATAGATTTCGTCCTTCCTTTGGAAGGGCTTGTACCAAAAATGTTAGAATTACTTAAAATGAGAGGGAATTAATATGGCAAGAATCTTAGTAGTAGATGATGCAAAGTTTATGAGAACGTTGGTAAAAGATGCGTTAGTTGGAGCTGGTCACGAAATTGTTGGGGAAGCTGAAAATGGTAACATTGCAGTGGAACAGTATAAAAATCTAAAACCTGATCTTGTCACCATGGATATCACCATGCGTGAAAAAGATGGGATAGAAGCCACGAAAGAAATCATCAAATTTGACGCTGCAGCAAAAATCATAATGGTAACAGCACTTGGTCAAGAGGATCTTCTTGCCAAAGCAATCAAAATGGGTGTAAAGGATTTTGTTGTGAAACCTTTTCCTCCAGAGCGCTTACAACAAGCGGCCGCAAAAGCTTTAGGAATTTAATTCGTGTCAAAATCCCCGGAGTTTATCGTCCGGTGGAATAACCAGGACGGAGGATTGACCGAAGGCCCACTCACGGTACTTTGGTCCCTCATTGATAGTTATAAGGTCGACATTTTTGAAGTCTCCCTTGCTCGGATCACTTCCGATTTCATTCAGTTTCTTCGGACGAGCCAATCCCTCTCAATTGAATGGACATCGGAGTTTGCCGTTATGGCAGCCCATTTAGTTTATTTGAAGTCGAAGGCTCTCCTTCCAGATCCAGGTTTTGAAGAAGAGGATTACGATCCCCCGCTTCCCAAAGAACTTGTGGATAAACTTTTGGAGCATAAAAAATTCCAAATGGCTGGCCAAAAATTGGCAGAACTCGACAAAATCACGGCTGGGATGTTCACTCGCGAAACCAATCAGGTTTTGGACGAATCAGAAACATGGCTCGATGTGAGCCTGGTTGACCTAATTTCTGCCTTCAATTCCATTTTGGAAAAAGAAAGTTCGAACGAAGAGATTTTGTCACCAGTTTACGAAGGTGTGAGTCAGTTTTCGGTGGAAGATAAAATGGAATATTTGAAAAATCTAATAGAGCTCAGGGGAGAAATCCATTTTTTGGATCTTTTTGAAACTGAGAAACCGGAAAAAAAAGAAATCGTAGCGGCCTTCCTTGCAGTTTTGGAAATTGTAAAAATTCGGGTCTGCAAAGTAATCCAACATGCGGTCTTCGGTGAAATTAAAATTGTTAAGGTTTAAAGAGAATTGGAAGACAGAAACTATACAAAAGGCCTACTCGAGGCACTACTCTTTTTATCTTCTGAGCCGATCAAGTTAGCAAACCTTGCTAAATCTGCTGGCATCGAAAAAACGGAAACGAGAGAAATTCTCGATGAACTCATTCTTGATTACCAAGAAAAAGAAGGCGGTTTTTTACTAAGAGAAATTGCTGGTGGTTACCAATTCATTACCAATCAAAAATATTCGGATATACTCGCGCATATATTTAAAGATAAAAAAAGAGAAACTCTATCTCGCGGAACTTTAGATACACTTGCCATCATTGCTTATAAGCAACCAGTCACATTGACAGAGTTAGATGAAATTCGCGGTGTTTCTTCGAGAGCAATGGTAGCCAGTTTGATTTCCAAAAAACTAGTAAAGGCAGTTGGTCAGAAAGAAGTTCCAGGTCGCCCCACGCTTTATGGAACAACCACTGAATTTTTAATTCATTTTGGACTTAGTAAACTTGCCGACTTACCAACTCCAGTAGAGGTTAAGGAGCTTAGGTTTGAAGAATTTAGCCCCGAAAGTATTGTTATCACCGATAACACAGAAATGAATCCTGATTTTGATCCTGCAAGTTTGCCAGACGAATTAAAGGAAGAGATACTTTGAACGAAGCTGAAAAAATCTTAACACAACTTAGATCTGATATAGATACATTAGATAAACAAATCATTGAACTCGTTGAAAAACGAGCTATGTTTGCTAAGGAAATAGGAAGAGTAAAAAAAGAATCTGGGGGACCTATTTACAGACCAGATAGGGAAAGAGATGTTTACGAAAAAGTAACATCGCTCACGAAAGGTCCACTCCCAGCATCTGTGATCCGCGCAATTTATAGGGAAATGATGTCTGGAACGATTGCCTTGGAACACCCGTTAAAGGTTGGTTTTTTAGGCCCGGAAGGAAGTTTTTCGCATGCAGCACTTCGTTCAAAATTTGGAAGTTCTATTGAGGCTGTTCCTCAGACATCTATCCCCGATGTATTTCGTTCTGTTGAGGATGGAAAATTAGAATATGGAATTGTGCCAGTAGAAAACTCAACAGAAGGTCAAGTTAGTTCCACCTTGGATATGTTAATTGATTCGGATATACAAATATATTCTGAGATGTATCAAAAGATTTCGTTTTCATTACTTGGTTTTGAAAATCATCTTTCAGATGTACACAAAGTATATGGGATTCGTATTGCGAATGAACAATGTCGCAATTGGATTTCTGCAAATCTAAACCATGCAGAAATCATAGAAACTTCTTCTACGGCAATGGCTGCAAAGTTAGTTTCAGAAAAAAAAGATGGAGTAGCCATCGCCTCGAAAATTGCTGGAGAAATTTATGGTTTAAATTCCATCCAAGATAATATTGAAGATTACTCTGGTAACACCACTCGGTTTTTAGTTATCGGAAAAACTGAATGCCCGATGACCAAGGAAGATAAAACATCCATTGTATTTTCGATTCCAAATGAAACTGGGTCTTTGTTTTCTGTTTTAAAAATATTTAGTGAAAATAAAATTAACTTAACAAAGATAGAATCAAGACCTCTCAAGAAAAATTTGTGGGAATACCACTTTTTTGTAGATTTTATTGGCCACAAAGAGGATGCAAAAATTAAGTCTTTGTTAAACGAAGTGAAATTGGCTTGCCTTAGGTTCAAAATATTGGGCTCTTACCCAGTTGCGAGTGTAGTGTCTTAGTGAAAATAGATTCTGTTTTGATTTATGGTATGGGGCTAATGGGAGGTTCCCTTGCTTTAAGTATACAAAATCAATTTCCAGATACAAAAATTTCAGCTGTTGTCAGGTCGTCCAAGAGTAAGATGGAAATTAAAAACCGAAACTTGGCGAATGAAGTTTTTTTATCCGATGAATTTTTAAATTCGAGGTCATGGTTTGAATATGATTTAGTGATTTTCGCTACTCCAGTTCATACAATATTAGAAACCATAAAAACCATACCTGTATCAGGAGAAGGAAATACTATTTTCATTGATTTAGGTTCCACCAAACAAACTATAGTTGCAAATGTAAAAGTGCATTTTTCTGATTTTTCTCATAATTATGTTTCAACTCATCCTATGTGCGGTTCTGAACATGTAGGTCCAGAATCAGCAATTGCCGACTTATACAAAAACAAACTTTGTATACTAACTAGAATTCCAGGTGTCAGACAATCTGCATTTGAATTTGTTGAATTTTTTTGGTCAAAAATTGGTGCGTGGACAACCGAAATGGATGCGGATAAACACGATGAAACATTGGCGTATGTATCGCACTTGCCACATATACTTTCGAGTTTACTTGTGTTTGTTGCAGGTTCAAATGAAGTTACTATATCTGAAGTTAAAAAAAATCCACGGCCAATCACTGGTGGTGGATTTAGAGATATGTCTCGAATTGCTGGTAGTAATCCTGAAATGTGGATTTCTATTTTCCAGGAGAATCAAAATTATATATATCAATCTTTGGATAGGATCACAGAAGAACTAGCAGTTTTGAAGCAAGTTTTCAATCCGAATTCAAAACTAGATGAAAATTTCATTCGATCATTGTGGGAATCAGCTGCAGCCAAAAAGGAAATCATTCAAAAAAACAAATGAAATTTTTGAAGAATATACAAAAGTTAGCTGGTTGTAAGGCTGCCATTTTAACTAACCAAAGTGCATTCGGTTTAAATGGTAAATATCATTTTCAAACCTACCAAACGATTTTCGATTTAAAAACAATCTTTTTACCAGAACATGGTTT
>JARJFC010000655.1 GCA_029310945.1 Leptospira sp. 96542 | reverse complement strand
CCCAGCCCAGCCAGGCGGTCAGGCTGTTGCTGTTCGTCGCCGCCTTGGGGCGGGGCACGCGGCTGCCCGCGAGCACCTGGCCGTTGGCGTTGCGCAACGAGGTGGCGTAGCGCGGGGAGACATCGGCCGAGATGCTGTAGTCGTAGAGCGCGTCGATGGAGGACTCGGCCAGTAGCACACCCCCAAAACGGCCCTGAATCTGCAAAGGCAGGAACAGATTGAGCCAGGCCGGGCCGTCGGCCGACAGCAGCCAGGGCGTGGCGTAGGCCGGCTGGTGCAGCTCGCGCGCCTGCGCGTAGGCGTCCAGACTGCCCGCGAGCGAGGGGGATGCGGGGGTGCTGGGGTACGCGGCCAGCGCCTGGGCGGCGGGACCGTAGCCCTGGCTGGCCCGCAGCCGGAAACGTTCACTGGAATGCGCGCCCGTGGACAAGCCGGCGCGGCCCGGGGCGGGCGCGACCCAGCTCAGTCCCTGGATTTCCGGGTAAAGGTGCAAGATCACC
>JARJFC010000654.1 GCA_029310945.1 Leptospira sp. 96542 | reverse complement strand
GGCCTGCAGCAGATTGGCATGGAAAGGCAGCAGGTCTTGACCATCGCTGGTGGTGCCCTCGGGAAAGACCGCCAGCACCTCACCCGCGCGCAAGCGCTCGGCGATGTGCTGAACGACACGCATCGCGTCACGTCGCGAGTCGCGCTGGATGTACAGCGTGCCCGCCCCCGTCACCAGCCGCCCCACCAGGGGCCAGCGCTGGATGTCGGCTTTCGCGACGAAGCGGCAATAACGCGCCGCGTGCAGGCTCATGATGTCCAGCCAGGAGATGTGGTTGGACACCAGCAGCAAGGGACCGGGAGACACCACATCGCCTTGCACCTCCACGCGCAGCCCCAGGTGGCGCAGCAGCGCACGCGCCCAGACCTGCACGCGCAGCGCGCGGCCTTCAACATTACGAAAAAATGGAAAACAAGGAGAGTTTTGAATCCTATGAAATCATTGGCCACCCAGCAGAATTTAGAATTTCTGACAAAATCGTAAAAGACAGGATGGTCAATT
>JARJFC010000653.1 GCA_029310945.1 Leptospira sp. 96542 | reverse complement strand
CCGGCGTCTTGTCCAGCACCCATTCCGGCGCGGTGCAGGAAAACAAAACTCTAGCGTCGGCTGAAACCGCGCGTGCGCCAGCCATGGCCGCGCCCATGCAGGGGTTGCGGCCATCGCCGACCTCCACGCTACCCAGTCCTGCCTCGCACACCGCCGCGCGGATGGCCACGCCCGAGACCTCCGAAGTCGTGGTTACTCCCAAGTCGAGCCAGTCGCTTGCGCCCATGGGCGGGGCGGCATCCGAGGCGCTTGCATCGGCGGCGGTTCGCCCGGCCGCTTCGGCCTCCGCGGCTGCCTCGACCGGCGCCCCTGCGTTGGCCGCGCTCCGACCCGGCCAACGCCTGCCCGTCGTGGACGCGGTGCGCCCCACCGCGCCCTTGGCCTCGCGCCCGGCGCCCACCATCCCGCAACCACCCGCTGAACCCGTGCCCTTGCCCGTGCGCACCGCGCCCGAGGCCCGCCTGGATGCGCCAGCGCCCGGCGCGGCGGGCACGCCCCTGG
>JARJFC010000652.1 GCA_029310945.1 Leptospira sp. 96542 | reverse complement strand
TTCCGAAACCTTGCGAATCGTCAAGGAAACACCGGCGTGAAACGGGACAATGTGGTGCCCAGCAGTCCGCGCGGCGCACGATCACGCGGCAGAGGAGGTTTGAACATGAACGCAGGCACGACACCCCGGTTGCCCTGGCACGGTCGCTTTCTGCGCGCTGGCCTGCTGTGCGTGGGCGCCGCCTTGAACCTGCCCGGTCAAGCCCAAACCACGCCCGAGACCGCGTCGCCGAATCCCGCGCAGGCGACGGTGCAGACGCCTGCCGAAACCAAAGCGGTGGACAAGGACGAACACAAGGGCGAAGGTCCGGGGGCGGCAACCGCGCCGGGCCTGCAACTCAGCGCCGACGGTGCGTATGTGCTCGATGCCCAGAACAAGCTGGCTTGGCTGCGTTGCGTGGAGGGTATGACCTGGAACGGCCACAACTGCGTCGGTGAACCACGTCTGATGACGTACACCACCGCGCAAGCCTTGGCTGCCGCTCGGGCCAAGGCCGATGGTG
>JARJFC010000651.1 GCA_029310945.1 Leptospira sp. 96542 | reverse complement strand
GTCCGCGACACCCGAGCCCGCGCCTACGTGGAAATGCGCGAGGTGCCGCAATGAACCTGATGAGTCCGGCCCCTGCCATGGTGAACGCCAGGCCATGAAGCACATACCGCGCAAGCGTTTTGGTCAGCACTTTCTGGCCGACGATGCCATCATCGACGCCATTGTTCGTGCCATTGCACCCGAACCCGGGCAAGCCATGGTGGAGATCGGCCCCGGCCTGGCAGCCATGACCCAGCCCTTAGTGGAGCGTCTGGGGCGCTTGACGGTCATCGAGCTCGACCGCGATCTCGCCGCCCGCTTGCGCAAGCACCCGCAGCTGGAGGTCATTGAGTCCGACGTGCTCAAGGTGGACTTCACGGCCTTGGCCGCGCTGGTCCAGCGCCGGGTGCGGGTGGTGGGCAACCTGCCTTACAACATTTCCACACCCATCCTCTTCCATCTGCTGGCGCATGTCGACGCCATTGAAGACCAGCATTTCATGTTGCTGAAGGAGGTCGTGGACC
>JARJFC010000650.1 GCA_029310945.1 Leptospira sp. 96542 | reverse complement strand
GGGAATCTTCCTTGTCGTTCAGGGTAAGAAGAAGGTGGTTTCCGTCACTGACCCTGGATGGCACTCGGATGGTCTTGGAATACCCGTTGATGAAGCGCAGCGTGGATTCATAACGGATGGAGTTGTCGACGAAGTTGCTTCGTTCGCGGTCCATGTCCACGCTGTTGTTGTCCATCGCTGGCTGGATCTGGTCCCGGTAACCCATGCCGTTCTCGCCGAGGCCACCCTGGCCGGTATTCCTGGGCAGAGGGATGTGACGCGCGTCGGTGGCGCCGGCGATGGCGGGGGTATTGCTCGGGGCGTATGCGCCGCCCGTCGTGCCGGAGATGTTCAGGCTCGAGGGTTGCGCGAGCTTGCCGTCGGCCTGTCCCAGAGCGTCCTGCATGGCGGCCTTGAAGTCGAAGTCACGGGCCTGGTAACCAGGGGTGTCACCGTTGGCGATGTTGCTTGCGATCGTGCGCTGACGTTCCGAGCGCAGCTGCAGGGCCTTCCCGTGGAAGTCC
>JARJFC010000064.1 GCA_029310945.1 Leptospira sp. 96542 | reverse complement strand
AGTTAGCTGGTTGTAAGGCTGCCATTTTAACTAACCAAAGTGCATTCGGTTTAAATGGTAAATATCATTTTCAAACCTACCAAACGATTTTCGATTTAAAAACAATCTTTTTACCAGAACATGGTTTATTTGCCGAACTGCAAGATCAAGTTAGCGGGGACGACTTAAAATATATTTTTGGTGAAATGCAAATTGTAAACCTTTATGGAAAGGATGAATCAAGCCTTGTCCCATCAAAATCGATATTAGAAAACTTAGATTTAATTATTATTGATATTAAAGATGTGGGAGCAAGGTATTATACTTTTTTGACAACCGCATTTTATATATTGAATGAATTGTCCAAGCTTAAGAAGGAAACAGGAAAGGCACCTTTTTTTTTGGTTGTCGACTCTCCTAACCCCATAGGAGCCAGTGCGGAAGGTACACCCTTACAGAAAAAATTTGAATCTTTTGTGGGAATACAATCCGTACTTCATAGGCATGGTCTGACTCCTGGTGGGCTTCTTTCTTATTATAATGATACTTTTGACTTAAAAGTTGAGCTAATTGTTGTTCCAGTTGGTGTGATTCATCCGAAAAAAATTTCAAGTTTTGAATGGATTCCTCCAAGCCCCAACATTCCTACAAAGAATACTTGTTATGTGTATCCTGGTTTGTGTTTATTGGAAGGCACTAACTTGTCTGAAGGTAGGGGGACCACAAAACCATTTGAAACCTTTGGTGCGCCTTACTTAAAGGGTAAGGCAAAGGATGAGTTGGATAAACGTTTGTCCGAACACCAGGTTGGCCGCTACTTATTAAGGCCATTACGTTTTTTACCTACCTTCCACAAATACAAAGGGGAAATTTGCGAAGGTTACCAATTGCAGATTTTGAATCCCGAAAAATTTAAATCATTATATTTTATACTTTTTTTCCTCCGGAACTTACGCGAATTGTTTCCAGCAAATTTCGAATGGTTGCAAGGTGTCTATGAATTCCGCTCTGATCGGCCTGCCATTGAGCTTTTAGCAGGAGATGAGAGGATTTTGTCGTATTTGGATGGAAAAATGGCAGAATCGGAAATTTTAGATATTTTAAAGTTTGAAGAATCCATCTGGAATCAAAAAACGAAAGCCTATCGGTATTAATTTTTTTTGCGAATTCGACTTGCAGACGATCTAAGGATTGGGTATAAGAATTACATGATACAGTTCGTTCGAAAATTTTCATTAGTTTTAATTTTGGTGTCTCTACTCGGCAATTGTGGCTACAACCGCATCCAAGAATTGGATGAGGAAGTCACAGCTACATGGGCGGAAGTACTCAACCAATACAAACGTCGTTCCGATTTAATTCCCAATTTGGTTACTGCTGTAAAGGCTTATGCAAGCCAAGAGAAGGAAATTATGTTAGGAATAGCAGAGGCGAGATCAAAACTTGGAAGCATCCAAGCCACTCCAGAACTCATCAATGACCCTGAGGCATTTGCAAAATTTGATGCGGCTCAGTCCCAACTTGGTTCTGCCATTTCAAGACTACTCATGGTTCAGGAAAATTATCCTAACTTAAAGTCTGACCAACGGTTTGCTGATTTGATGTCACAATTGGAAGGTACAGAGAATAGAGTTACTGTGGCTCGCAAACGTTTTATTGAAGCAACCAAAGATTATAATATTTATATTCGCCAATTTCCACAAGTTTTGACAGCTAAGTCTTTTGGTTATGCGGAAAAACCAACATTTAAAGTTGAAAATGAGAAAGCAATTGAGGATGCTCCAAAAGTGGAATTCTAATCAATAGAATAGACTTTTTCTAAAAATTTTGATTGGAAGAGCCAGCAAAAAAACTTGCTGGCTTTTTTATTTAAAATTGAAAGTAAAGAAAAGGACTCGAAACAGTAACACTGTAAATGATAAAAGCAGTTACATATAGTATAAAACAAACGGGAAACAAAAAATAGACATTGTTTGTAAGTTTATCGAACCTATCTTCTTTTTGATTTTGAACTATATCAACAAAGAATAAAAATGAAATGAGAATGATTAAACTAAAATCAATATTGGGTAATGCTCCAGGTGCACCAGTAAAAGCACGTTTTATCATGAGTTCTGCAATTCCAAGACCTGTTGGAACAGTTTCTGTCGGTTTTGCACGAAAGAAAAAACAAGAAAGTACAAAAATGCCCACTGGGTAAATGGGTTGCATAAAGTTTGGAATTTTTTCCCAGGCATTTTTTATCGCAGCGAAACGAAATACAAACTTTTCAATAACCATCATACTTGCATGTAAGGTTCCCCATAAAACAAATGTCCAATCTGCACCATGCCAAATTCCAGAAACAAAAGTTGTGATGAAAAGATTAATATAAGCAAATACTTCTCCTCGTCTGTTTCCTCCAAGACCAATATAAATATAATCACGTAACCAGGAAGAAAATGAGATATGCCACCTTCGCCAAAGTTCAGTTAGTGTGCCCGAAAGAAATGGGCGATTGAAATTTTTTGGAATTTGGAAACCGAGAATTCTTGCCGTTCCAATTGCAATGTCTGAATATCCAGAAAAATCACAATAAATTTGGACTGCAAATAAAACGGCCGCAATCCACATGCCGATCCAATTGTATTCACTCGGGTTGTTGTATATTGGATCTATAACATAAGAGATAGGGTCAGCAATAAATGTTTTTTTAAAAATACCCCAAAACAGCTGTTTGAGGCCTTGTTTCAAGTTCTCATATTTGAATTCCTTACTTTCTAAAAATTGATGTAAAACATCACTCGCCCGTAAGATTGGACCGGCAACAAGTTGTGGGAAAAATGAGATAAAGAGACCAAAATGAAAAACTGAATTTGTTTTTTGAATAACTCCTTTGTATACATCCACAGCGTATGATACAGCTTGCAAGGTAAAAAAACTAATTCCCATAGGCAGTAGAATGCCTGACTTTTGGACAAAATCAGGGTCGCAAGCAGTGAGAGAGAAGGTTTGATTCCAAACAGTGATGGAAAAATCTAAATATTTAAAAATGAATAAGAGGCTTAAATTTGACCAGATTGCAATGTTCAGCCAAAAGATTTTTAAATTTTTAGTTTTTGCCTGCTCCATCCAATCCACGGCATACTTCGTGGTAACAAAAGAAAAAATAAGTAACAATATAAATGGAATTCTAAAGATTGCATAAAAATACAAACTAACAATGAATAACCAAGTGGATTGGTATCTTTTGGGAATTAAAAAATAAATAAGAATTACAATTGGTGCGAATATAAGGTAATGTACTGAATTGAATAACATTTATTGATTCTCTTTTGAAATTTCCAATATGATGGATTCAGCAGCCCATAAATTTCCGAGTTCTGTTAGGTGACCGTCTCCTGGGATATAATAATCCTGAATTCCAGCTTTGAAAGTTTTGCCTTGTTTTTCAAAGGTTCTTCCGCACATGCTCGCGGTGTGAGGAAGGAGTTCAATGGGTTTGATTCCTTTTTTCTCCCAATACAATTTAGCTTGTATTGCATAACTTCCCAATTTATTGTATTTGCCAATATTACGGCAATACACTTCTTCAATTTGCATTGGTAAAATTACTGGGCGTAATCGGAAGTTCTTTCGATTTGCAAGTTCGATCATCTTATCGTATGCATTCGTTGTGGTTTTCGTAAGCTTAGGCAAGGAGTTCGGATCTATGGGTGAATCCAAACAGACAACATTTAAATTTTCTATTTTTTGTGGACAAATGAAGTTTTCTGGGGCATTCTCACAGTGTTTCGGTTTTATGGAAAGAAAGAATGTGTTTGCCAAATAATTATACGGCGAGTTGGAAAATTCTGAAACATCAGTTTGGATTAGGTATTTAGTTTGAGCATACTTTACTTTCGTTTGTTCATACGCTAGTTTGAGTGCCTGGAGGAGATAGGAAACTCTTGTGAGTTCGAACTGCAGTTTAAAGTTTTTTTTGTATTCTTGATCATTTTCGTGTAGTGCATCGTTTTCGTCATCTGGAAGTATCCCTTGGGCTCGAAGCTCTTCTGGCATAGTGTAATCATTTGGAGAAATAAAAAATAGAACTTCCTTAATGTTGGTTATTTTATGTGACATGTCGAGCAAGCGTTTTAATGAGCCTAACGATCCATATGCGTCAACACCTATGTTCAAACTTTGTAAGGTATCTCCGCCTATTTTTACTCCATCTAAAAGTGAACAGAAAGTTTCGTTATCGGAAACTCCGAAACCCATTACAAGACTATCACCCAAACATAGGAGTTTAGGTTTTTCTGGGTCGGGTTCCACTGTGCTACGCATTCCCAAAGAATTAGTGGTAAATTGACCTTGCCATAAATCGGCATAATGACGCACGTATCGTTTTTGGTTGGGAGCTAAAGTAACACCATATTCTGGATGGTATGCATGTAATAATTTTACGTCTCGATAGTATCGTAAAGCAGGCGGATTAAAAAAGCGGAGGATACCCTCTATCGATAGTAAAAATAACGGGAAACTAAAAAAAATAACCCAAAGTTTCCTTTGAATGCTCATATCCCTCTAAACTTTAAAAATAGAGATAAGAATCAAGCATTTCTATTCGTGTTGTTTGAGATCTTTTGTGATCGCATTTGCAAATAATTTTGATAGATCTACATCGGGGTGACCATCGTTTGGGATATAAATTTTTTTTTGCAGGAAAAAAGCTTCTTCTGTCTGTCTGCGCAAATCAATTTGAGAAACTGCTAAACTTTCCAAATAAGATTTCATTTTTTCGTAATTACCATCGTTTGTGTCTGGATGGCCTGTTGTGGGATGCATCCCCCAAGCAAAAAGCACGACCATCGGGATCTCCGTTTTTTTTACGGTTTCTATCATGATTTTTACATTCGAATAAGTTGGATGATTTGTATCGTATACGATCGGAATAAAATTTGTGTCGTATTGGTTTGGGTTTTTTGTGGCAAAAAACAAATTATAAATATAAGATCGTTTGGCTAAAAAAAAGTGGATGGGGTAAATGAATGAATAAAATTTGGGTCGATTCAATTCCTTTGTATCATCGATAAAATCAGACGGATTCCATATCCAGTAAATTTTTTGTGGTTTGTTATTATCTTTGCATTCAGAAAATGAAGATTCAAACAAACGTTTAATGGCTAGAGTTCCAAGTGCATCCACAGCAATGGTTCGAACGGAAACATTGTTTTCTAAGTGGACTAAGTGAGCAACGGTATTTTCAGATTTTAAACCATAACCCATGGCCATTGAATCTCCCAATATCCAAACTCTTTTTACTTCCTTCTCACAACGCACGCAAGAATCGGTAATCCTCTCTCCTAAATGGTTAGTTTTTATATCCCAAATTTCCCCGTCGGTTCTTTTGAAACTCATGTTTATATTTGGACATAAACCAACATCTAAATTGGATTTTAAACAGTGAGAAGATTTATAAAGTTTGGATTGAGAATCGTCAAACCATTGCCTCCATAGTAAATCCAAAGAGACAATGATTAGAAAAAAGTAAAAAAAATATTTATATGATTTTTTCAATGAGTAGATAGAAAAATGATAAATTTCCAACGTATAAAATCATTACTAAAAAACCGATTCCAATTTGGAGAAGGTAAAAAGTTTGCGAAAAACCCTGATAGGCTAGGTAAGTAGTCACTGCAAGTATCATCTCAGGAACCAAAACATAATAGGCAACGTGGTTCCACATTTTTACATTTTGTGCATACCATGAACCTAACATCCACATGGTGGCTTCCGAAATTCCGAAAATTGCCAAACCTAAAAATGATACCCAAACACAAGTACCAATAATGGAAACTGATTTTTCTTCCATCTTGATTCCGGTGTATACGCAAATAAATAATGGGATTACCCAAAGCCCTGTCATGTACGCAGATACAGTCCCAATTTTAATAAAACCATCTTCAGGAAAAACTAATACTTGTAAAACGGAAGAAAGAAACCAATCTGGAAAAACCATAAATATGGAGAGTGGAATCAGAAATTTCCATATTTGGAACGGTGTTTGCCATCGGAGTGGTATAGCTAAGATTAAGAAACAAAAATGAAAAACTGCAGTGAGAATGGCTATTTTTTCGCCAGTGTCAAAATTGGTATAAAATAAAACAAAAAATCCAAGGACGGAGAATAGAATAAAAAACAGGGCGAGTTGAGTTTCTTCTTTGAGTAGTGAATTCTTCATAAGATTCGCTATATGTTAGCCCATCCAAAAAAGAAATCAACCGCAATCTTTCAGATGTTTTGTTTTTTACAGTCATTGGCAAAAACGAATGGCTATATGAATTGTATTTAATTTGTAATTTGAGTTTATCGTAATACAAATAATTATTTCAATTGGAATTTGGATATGGCATTACATTCAGTCCTTTATAACCTTTTCCGTAAATGGCCAAATAAACATTTTTTCTGCCAGGAACAACAACAATGATCACCGAAAACAATGAACCATCATGTTTGCCATAATAAAGAGGAGTGCTCCCATCTTTTGAGAGAACAAGTAAAGATGTTTTTTTTGACACCGGTTTGATCTGTTCTGGAATATACAGCGCTAACAATTTCCAAAAAGTATGTTTATGCAACCAATTGATTAAACCAGATCTTTGCACAGGCATGGCAATCCAAATCCTTCCTTGTGGATCCCTATCCATTCCATCAGGAAACCCTGGTAAACCTTCGATCACAATTTCATCCTGACCCTTTTTTTCACCTGAGAGATGGAGGCGGATCAAACGAAATTTAGAAAGTTCGTTGAGTAAAATCGATGATTCTTTAGTTTGACTTTTAGAATATTCTAATAAAATTCCATCCAAATAAGTGTAATTGTGGGCAACCAAACTTACCGTGTTGTTTTTTAAATCAATTTTCCACAGATTGCCATTTTTGCCTAATGACAATGCTTCGTTTTGTGATTGTGAGCTAACACCGAGTATAGCACCTTTGTGATCATATGGTTCGGTAAAATAAATTCTTTCGCCGTCGGCACTGATTGCCAAATCGTCTGCTTTTTCTACAACATGACTATTGGAGTCATTTAATTTTGCAATTGGTAAGGTTGGTTGAGATTCTTCCGTATAGAAATTGCCAATCTTGCTTTTAAAAGAAATGATTTCTTTTGATGGTTTATTCGGCACCCTAGTGGTTATTTTCCGTATAACCTTTGTAGATATTTTCAATTCATAAACTCCTGGGCCATTAGGCTCAGTGATATCATCCTTTTTTTCTCGTGATGCGCAGAAATAAATCAAATCATTATTTTTAGGATGAGAAACCATTCCCCCAGGAAGAAGGGGAGTTTTTACAAAAGGTTCGGAAGTGTTATTTTTTAAATCCAATTTCCAAATATATCCATCCATCGCTGCAACAAAAGCACGATCTAAATCCTCTTGTAAGAGAATTTCATCCTGCGCAGGTAAATCGGGAAAAAGGATTTGGATACCCTTTTGTTTCAAATCTTCTTTGTCCATAACACTTTCGATTGTTAGGTTGATAGGAAAATCAATAGGTTCTTTGATTTGTTTTTTGAAATGTTCTTCTGGAAATGACAAACAGTTCCACAGGAAAAAAGTTAAAATTAAAATTCGTATTATCGTTTTCATTTTGAATTTTCGCTATCTAAAGGGGAGGGCATTGAATACAATCCTTTTGATTTTTTATCGAAGGAAGGGAAGTAAATTCTGTCTTTGAATGGAACTGCGACGGAAATATCGGTAATTTTTGATCCGTCGTGCATCACATAATAGAGCGGTTTTTTCGCATCAGGGCTAAGTGCTAGAATGCCAGTCTGTTTTGAAATTGGTAATAGTTTTTGAGGGAGTGATAATACAAAAGACTTTAACCAGGAATTATTATGTAAAAAATTCATTACACCTGATCTTCGTTTAATGATCCCAACCCAAATATTTCCCTTATCATCTCTTTCCATTCCGTCTGCAAGCCCAGGTAGATTTTCATGTAATACTTCAAAATCACCTTCCTTCCACCCCGCAATGTACGCTCTGATAATCCGAAATTTTGTTGTTTCAGTAAACAAAACTGATTCTTCAACGTTTAAGTTGTTGGATTCGAGTAATATCCCGTCGATGAATGTAAATCCATCTAACATAAGCGATATGGAGTTTTCTTTCCTATCATACATCCATAGTTTTCCATGTGGATAGAGCCCAATTGCTTCAGGTACGGCGCCACTACCCATGGACGCATTTTCTCTCACAAAAGGTTCTGTAAGGTAAATTCGATTTCCGTCTGCAGAGACTGCTAGATCATTACAAAGAGCAAAGGGTCTTGAATTCTGGGCGTTCAAATCTTTCAGTTTAAATTTTAAACGATTTGATTTTTTGGCTATAAAGTTTGGCTCTGGATCAACTGTGATTGGTAAGTCGATAATGAGTGGCGTAGTTGTTTTGGTTTTCGTGTCAATTTCATATAAACCTACGCGATCATTTGCGTTGTAGGACTCGCCGCCAAGTTTTGACGCACAAACGAGGATTTTGTTTTTTTCTGAATTGGCAAATTGCATACCAGCGGGATTCACTGGAGTTTTGATCCACTGAGTTGCTTTTTCTTCTCTAAAATTTAATTTCCATATCCATCCGTCCATACCTGATGCGTAAGCAATATTGTTTTTGCCATCGAAAATAATATCATCGTGGCCAGGCAAGTCTAACATATCCACTTTCAAATTCATCAAAAATGGATCCGATTTTTGTTGTACATTCAAAATATCATCGGGAATAGCACCTAATTCGTGTGATTTCCCGATTCTAATATTATCTCTATTGCAAGAGATTAGGAAAAAAAATAAGATAAAAAATTGAAATGTTAATTTATAATTCATTTAAATGCTAACCTTAGTGTATTTTTGAACATGTGGGACATTCTCATCCAACCAGTATGTTTTGTCTTTTTCGACAACGAGAATTTCTTCAAATTTGAAACCTGTTTTGCCGCGACCAAAATGTGGTTCAATTGCCCAAAGTCCAATTTTGTCTCCTTCGTGGTCAGGTGTCAAAAGTTCTGGTAATACTTTGTGGGATAAAAATTCGATAGAGCCTTGTAGGCTAAACCAACTGGCAAAACTGATTGGTAATAACGGAAATGAGGTGTTGGGTAAATTGACTTTGTAAACGCGGTGACCCAAAACAGCAAATGGGTATAATGCGTGCACATTATCAAACCCATTTTCCTTTGCATCTTTGTCAATTTTCCACCAAATCTCAGAATTAGTTAAATCAGATGCGAAATAACCTGGAATTTTTTTCCGAAGTTCTAGTAAATATTCCATTCCTTCTACAAGAACTGTGTTATATTCTAAACTAGATGAATATCCAATATCACCTATATACCCATCCACAACTGGCGAAACATCCAATATAAACGATTCTGAAGATACCAACTGTTTTTTGCCAGGGTGGAATTGTGTGAAACGTTTGTAACCGTCGAACCTCGCATGTTCGCCAAACCAGGCAAATGGGCGGTGTAAAAAAGTTTTCACTCCATGGTCTCGCAAAAACTCGTTCATCCTTTTGGTTGTTTGAAGCTCGGTCCATCCTTCCTTCATCTCTTTTTCAACTTCAGTTACGCATTGGTATGCTAACCGTTGTGCTTTTAAAAATCCTTCCTTATCTTCAGCAGAAGGAATTTGAGTGGAAGAAGAATGAAATTTTGAAACTTTAGAAGAAAGTTTACCAAAGATTCCTCTTTTATTTTCGATCGGCATATTATTACCCTTTCAAGTTAGTAGGGTAGCAGATATTACATTGTCGTGATTGAATGATTCCGGTATTTCTGAAAAAAAATCATTCGCAAAAACGAACATCCATCGATCGAAGATGCCCAAAAAACAGAGAGGGAACAAATCCAAAATTTTCTTTAAAGGTTCGTGAAAAATGAGCAGAGTCGGAAAATCCTGCTGAGTGTGCAGCTTCCGTAATATTCATTCCTTCCTTTAAAAGTCTAGCAGTTCTAAGCAATCGAACCCATAAGAGGTAACGACGTAAAGGAATTCCCATTTGTTCCTTGAAGAGTCGGATGAGCCTATCTTCCGATATAGAAAAATCTTTACCAATTTCTTTCATTCGAATGCTATCTGGAATTTCATTTCTAATTTTTTGTGCAATCGATTGGATTCGTTCGTCGATGTATGGTTTTCGATTTTGAAAGGGCTGAATCGATTGCATTAAGTTCAGGTGTAAATCCCATGCTTCGGATTCGTTTAGGTTTCCATAATATAGTTCCCAAATTTTTGGAAGTAAATGTTGGAATGGACCAATATCTAATCGTTTGATTTTTCCTTTTTTTACAACATTGGAAACTGCATTGTATTCATAAGACTCAGGATCAATGAGTAGGGCAAGCATTGGAATCCCGGGGGAAACTGTTCTGTGATATGTGTTAGGTGGAAGTAAGGCAACTTCGTATTCGCAAGAACCAGATTCTGTTTCTATCCTAATATTAGAACCGAGTGAAATTGCAAGTGTGGCGGCATAATGTTCGTGGAAATCGGTTTGCATTTGGTTGGTTCCAAACATGACTCGGCTATTCCAGAGATACAAAGTGCCATGAGGAGAAGGATCTAACATTGGATAAATTGAAAATAGGAGATTTTGGTATAAAGTCACGAAGTCAGATTTCAACCAAAAAAAAATGGGTAAACATCGTTCCTAGTGAACCGCAGAAAAAATGTAAGTTTCCTGGAGTATTTGGGAGATACTGGGTTCGAACCAGTGACCTCTACCATGTCAAGGTAGCGCTCTAACCAACTGAGCTAATCCCCCGAGGTAAAACCATCTCACCAAAACCTAAGTAATCGTAAAGCCAGATTTCTAATGGTTTGTGCAATGGAAAAATAACCAACAAATTCAGAGAGTAGAGTGTCTTGTTTTGCTCGTTCGTTCAAGAGAAGGACGAGATTGTCTTTTGCGCGTGAAAGTGCAACGTAAAGAATCCGTCTTTCTTCTTCAATATTTGTTTTTTTCGTATCTCTACTCCAACCAGAAACCAAATCAACAAGAACGGTTTCATATTCTAACCCTTTTGCGGAATGAATGGTTTGAACATATTTTTCTGGAATACCCATTTTAAACCACTCCCTCTTTCTAAAATTACTCCTTACAAGGATTTTTAAATTGGGATCTTTTTCAGCAAAATATTGAAACTTAGAAAGTAGATTCTCTTTCGCTGAAGATACATAAATTTTTTTGACAATTGTTTTGCCAATACGTGAATGTTTTATTTTTTTATGGATCTGATTTTTGTTTTTTTGTAAGGATAAAATTGAGGTTTTGATTACCGATTTTAAAGACCGATAGTTTGTTGATAAAAATAGTTTTTGGGAATGAGGAAAATATGTGCTAAATTCTAAAAATTGTTTTGGGTCCGCACCGCGAAAACCATAAATAGCTTGCCAATCATCTCCCACGACCGTAATTTTCTGAAATTTCAACTTCTGAATGATCTGCATTTGTGTAAGGTCGGTATCTTGAAATTCATCAATGATGAGTTCGGAAAACATTGAAAAAATATTTTGATTTGGATTTGAATCTAAATATTCTAATAAACGAAATGGTAAATCTTCAAACTCAAAATAGGCATTTACATCTTTGAATGAATTTAATTTTTTCTCATAATCAACAACAATAGATGCTGAGATATTTTTTAAAACTTCGTTTTGATTTTTAGTCAGTATAGAGAATGGCAAACCACCAATTTTATATCTATACGGATACAATATCTCTTTTGTTACCTGCCATTTTTTATTTTCACTCAAAAGTTTGAATTTTCTATTTTGAAAATATGGGTGAAATTGTTTTAACAGAAAATAACAAAAAGAATGGAAAGTAGAAATATGAACCTTTTTTGATATTGAATGTTTAATGCAGCGTTCTTTGAATTCGCGCGTGGCTTTTTTCGTAAAAGTAACTACTAGGATTTTTTCAGGTGTAAAACCCTCGTTTTTTTGTTTTTCTACAAGCATTCCAACCATTATTGCCGTTTTACCTGACCCAGCAGCTGCAATGATTTGTTTTACATCGGTCTTTGAATGAATGATGGTATTTTGTTCTTCGCTCCACACAAAATTTTATGGGTATAATACTTTCTGATTGGTTCCAATTACATTTCCACAACTGCTCGCATAACGAAAATAGGAGAAAGATTTTTCTCTTCTAATTCTTTATTTAGACCAAAACCAAAATGAATGTTTGTCTTTTGGTTTAAGTGATATTTAATATTTGGTAAAACTACATATTCTCTTTCTTCTTTGAAATTGGTTCGAATGTTGATTTCAATTCCATAAATCCAAGTTTCGCTATAATCATAAAAGACATTTGCATTGAATAAATAACGATCCGAACGAACTTTATTTTTAAAAGCAGGGTTTGGAAATGTTTCATATGAACCATCGAGTGATCTACCGCTCAAATAACTCATCCCTGAATAATTTTGGTATCCATTCATAATCAAAATTCCAATTTTTTCATTGAATTTGAATGCAGAAAGGTATAAGGCAGATAGAGTGTGCCCTTCGTCCGAAAGTGATGATTCTGAAATCGTTTGGAATCCATGCATATATCTATTATTGAATGTTGTCCCAAAAGTTGCTTGGTAGGCAAGTTTTGCTTCTGTCACTTTATTTCCTTCCATAGGAAATTCCACTTCAATGGCATGATTGTCTAAAAAAGTATATTCTACTTCTGCGGCATGTTTTGCGCCATGTTTCGGGTGAAATTTTGATAAAACATTTGTTTCCAACTCTCCTTTTTTAGATCCAAGATTTCGCACCAAATCAAAGTAAAGTGGTTCGGGGACAAAATAATCTCTCACATATGATTTTGAATGAACATTGGAGTGAAAAGAAGTAAATATAAATCCAACAAAGAGATTAAATTTTAAAAACTGTCGAATCCTCATCTTCTTCTTCTTTTAAATCATAATAACCATAAACAAATGTGGGACTTGCTTTCACTTCCATGCCATAAAAATATTCCGATATCCTACCTGATTTGACTACAGCAAGTTTGTATTCTTCCGCTAAGAATTTCATTTTATCGAGTGAGATTTTTTCATTGATTTTTGGCCCAAATCCCGATTCTGTTTTTGCCCAATCGATGACAAAGAGCCTTCCATCTTTTTTCATGGATCGTATGAGGCCATCCATCGCAAGGCCAGGATTGGGGAAGGTCGAAAGCGAAAGGGATGCAAAAATAATTTCGGGTACGGGCACCCATTCTGGTAAAAGTGGGTGATCAGATTGATCAATATGAAAGGGAGTGAGTTTTTCAATCCCCTCTAATAATTTTCTGCGTAAAATAAGATCAATGATGTCTTGTTGGCATTCCGCCGCCCATATTTGGACATGGGGAAACCATTTTCTAAACTCAGTGAAGTAAAAACCGAGTCCCGATCCAAAATCCACCAGATTGGTAAGACCCTTCCAATTGAAAAAATTATAAACATCCTCCGGCGGGCAAACCTCTTTTCTGTGACTTGACATGAGGTATTCTTGGTAAGAGAGGGCTTTATAATACTCAGTATCAGACATAATGACAATTCTATCCAAAAACCCTCGAAAGTACAATAGAAAAATTCAATTCGGAAGAGGACACCACCGAAAATCTAAGTATGAAACTCTCTTTACGAAACTGGCTTACGTTTTGTATCCTCTTTACTTTGCCAATTTGGGGACAAGCAGGTTTTGATGAAGGGAAATATCCTACCGTCACAAAAGCTCTCCGGGCAGCATTATTACCTGACAAAAAATCCATCCGCTTGGACTGGGATCCTCCAAAGGGTGAGGGAGAACTCATCCTTGCACGTTCCAATTCGATCATCGATTCTCCAGATAAATTGTACATTGCTGATTCTCTTGGGAGATATAAATCTAATAATACGAGATCTTATTTTGATTATAATCTAAAACCTGGAACTTACTATTATGCCGCTGTTTTAGTTTCTGATGTTCGCAAAAGAGAAGTTAAATTATTTGCAAATCAAAATTATACGGTTATACCTGTGGTGGTGGATGATGAAAATTCTACTCCGAGTCTCACAACAAATCCAGATTTTCCGGCTTTTCCTGCTGACACAAATTTACAAACAATGGTTGGCGGTGTTTCCAATCTTTCTGCAAATATAGAAAATAAGTATGTTCGATTGAATTGGTCGGCACCAGCTTTTGCAAGTGCAGGAAGGACAATTTACACTGTGTATCGGTCGTCGTCGCCTTTAACAAGTTTGCCACTCATCCAAAAGGCAACAAAACTTGCAGAATTAACACATCCAAGTCTAACTTTTCTCGACCAAGATTTAGATAAATCTCAAACTTTATATTATGGTGTTTCCGTAAAACAAGTTGGAGGTGAAGAAGTATTGCCTTTGGAAGATAAAAAATCTTCAATCAGAGTTTTTTATATAAAAGAAAATCGAAACAAAAATGCAGAAGTTTTTGTCGAAAACACCCCGCAAAAAGAAACACAGAAAGAGGCAAAACAAGCAGACCCTGCTGGAACGATGCATGTGCAAGGTATCGGGTATGAAAGGGTTGGGAAGGGTGTTGTAATCAGTTGGTTGCCACCTGAAGGAGCAGATGAAAGTACGATTTATACTTTGTATGCATCTATTAAACCTTTGGATAAGGGTGCAAGTTCATTTGCGCAAGGAACGGTCGTTAAAGTAGCAACAATAACTCACCCTAAAACGAATTTTTTTATAAAAGAATTAAAAGAAATTGATGAGTTATATTTTGGAATTACTGCAAAATCAAATTCAATTTCCGAAGATTTCCTTTTAAAAGAAAATATTTCCTATTTAAAATATGATTTCGGTAAAGATTCCCTCGTGCCAGAAGAAACGAATGTTGCGACAGATTCAAAAATTCCCGAAGAAACAAAACAATCCAATACGGATGATAAAAACGAACATATAGTCACACCCGCTGAGACTAAAATCGTCGATCCAAAAACAGAAGTGGCGAGTGATCTAAAAGTGGAGACTGAGTCAACAGTCAATTATGATTTAGGTCAAACGGATTTGAATAGAATCATTAAAGAGACGGTGATGAAAAAGAAATATGAAACTGCTGTTTACCGATTGGAAGAATATTTGAAACATGAAAGTAATGGATATTTACGTGGAAAAGCGATGTTCTTTTTAGGAGTGAGCGCATTGAAAACAGGTGATTCAAAAAAAGCGCTTAGATGTTTTTTGAAAAGAGAAACTAAATCATACTCGCCAACTCGTGTTGAATTTTGGACTAATCAAACCCTGAATGGAGTGGGTAGAGGCAATTTATGAATAGAGTGATCGTATCTTTTATTGGTCTTTTGTTAATAGCTGCTGGTGTAGCCACTGCTTATTATCATAATACTTTATCTTCCAAGGAAAATCAAAACCAGGTTATATTAGAGAAAATTGCAGAAGGTGAAGAGTATTTAAAACAAACGAACGACCATAGTAAACAAAAGGCAATAGCCATATTTTCGGAGCTCGCTGGTAAAAAAGGCTTAGAACAATATGAGTTTCAAATCCAATATAATCTAGCTCGCGCATTGGAAAAAAATTCAGATTTTTATCCCGCACTTGATATCTATAAAGAATTAAAAAAGAATCAAAGTTTTTCTAATATTGAAAAAGATAAACTTTTTTATTCGCTTGGAAATTTATTATTAAAGATGGGTAATGAATCAGAAGGTAAAAGTCATTTGGAATCGGCGCTTAGGTCGTCTTCAGATAATAAACTTAGATCAAATTCATTTTTATCGTTGGGAGATTTTTTGTTTAGACAAAAAAAATATGAAGAGGCTCGGAAAAATTATGTGCTTGCTCTCCAGGAAGATGCCAATAATACAGATGCTCGAATTGGTTGGGGTAGGTCGCTTAAAAAATTAGGTAGGGATTGGGCATCCTTCGACGTTTTTGACGAATACATCGAAACGGCAGATCAATTGGCTGGAGCAGATGCAAAAATTGTAGGCGAATACAAAGAAACAGTTGTTAGTGATGCGAAATCAGCATACGTAAATAAAAATTACGCAAAATCCATTGAGTTATTTCAGAAAGCTTTGAGTGTAAATCCTTCACCCAAAAAAGAAGAAGAGGCACTGTATTATATTGCGTTGTCTTATGATGCATTGGGCAAACAAACGGAATCATTAACATACATTAATCGTGCACTGAATAATAGTGATTATTCGTTGGATCAAGCTGCTTTATATAAAAAGGGAACAATCTATTTTCGACAAGGTAAGTTTGACAGGGCAGCATCTGTCTTTCAAACCATTGTCGATAAATATCCTAAAAACCAGATTACCGACAAAGCGATTGCTTGGAAAAAAGAATCTCTTGATCAGTTTAAAGATGAAACTGATTTGGAAGATTCAGACCATTCAAAAAACTCTGATAGCAATAAACCTACGGAAGGTGGAAACGATTTAGAGTTTTAATCGTTTATACTAGAAACTCATTGTTTTTGGTATTGTAGAGGGCTTCTTCTAAACCAAAGATTTTATAAATCTCTGGTACAATATCGGCTAACGAATGAATGTTTTCTGCGAAGCGGTCAGCATCTTTTCCATAAAGGATGGTGGCCGCCGGGTTTTCTGTATGATTTTTTTGACTCAAATCTTCTAAATTTCCATGATCACTGGAAACGATGAGTAAATCTTCGTCAGGGTTCATTTTGTCTAAGATGCCGTAAAAAAACTCTTCTAAGGTGTGAATCACTTTTTCAGCTTTTTCCCAATCCATCGCATGACCTACTTTGTCCGTTATAAAGTATTCATATAAACATAGATCGTAATCATGAAAATTCACAAAAGACGTTTCCCCAATCGTTCTTGGGTTTCTAATTTTGAGAAGAGGATCTCCTTCTTTTAATTCATCGATTCCCAACGTTCCAATGATTTCGTGAGTTAAATCCATATACAGACCCCGATTGTTCCTTAGGTCTTCAAAATTTTTCA
>JARJFC010000649.1 GCA_029310945.1 Leptospira sp. 96542 | reverse complement strand
CCGGCGCAAGTCGCGCTCGATCAGGAACCGGCGGCTGACCACCTGCTCCATCGAGGCGTCGAAGCAGGCCGTGTGGCCGGCGCTGCCTTCGCGGCCCCGGCCGTCCTTGGCACGGTGCAGGGCCGTGTCGGCGCGCCGCAGCACGTCCTCGGGCGAGTCCTGCCGTGGTGCTTGGCCCAGGTCCTGCGAGGGCCCGCCCTCATCACCGTGGTGGGGTAGCAGGGTGATGCCAATGCAGCAGCTCACCGCCAAGCTCTCGCCGCGCCCGAGTTGCACCGGCGCCGCCAGGGTGTCGTGCAGGCTCTGGGCCAGGCGCAGGGCCTGGGCGCCCACGGCTTCGCGCGCGGCGGCGTCGCCGGACACCCCCGCATGCTCGGCTGGGCGCGCGGGCTGCAGCAACACCGCGAATTCATCGGCATTGAGGTGGGCCAGCTGGGCCTCGGGCGGCAGAGCGGCGGCGAAACGCCAACTGAGCTGACGCAGCAACTGGTCACCCATGGCCGGGC
>JARJFC010000648.1 GCA_029310945.1 Leptospira sp. 96542 | reverse complement strand
CTTTCGAAACTGTAAAAATTCCTGAATTAAATGTTTTTTGCAAGAGAGATTGGTTTACTTGCTTTTCCAAGGGAGACTCCTGTTTGATTCTCTAAGTTTTGGTGTTTTTTTATATATGGAATTTTTCATCACGGCCTTCGGCTACATGGCCGAGCTCGCGGCGGGCCGCACGGACTGGCTCGCACCACGGCTCGGCGGCATGCCACCCGACGTGGAGGGGCTGCTGCCTTACTGGCTGGGTGCCTGGGCGCTGCAACTGGCGCCGGACTGGATCAATCCGGGCTTCGCGGCTCGCATTCCCTTCATCTTGCTGCTGCTGCTCACCCTGCTCTGCGTTTGGTACGGCATCTATTACCTGGCGCGCAGCCCGCTCGCCCAGCCCGTGAGCTTCGCCTTCGGCGGCGAGGCGGAACCGCGGGACTCCGCCCGCGCGCTCGCTGACTGCCGCCTGCTGGCCTTCACCGCCTGCCTGGGCCCCCTGATTGCGGTTAACATCGGCTCTCACCT
>JARJFC010000647.1 GCA_029310945.1 Leptospira sp. 96542 | reverse complement strand
TGCCGAACAGCGGGGCGCGCAAGGCCGGGGTGGCCGCGGCGCGGTCTGGCGTGGAAGCGGAGGAGGTCGGGGTGGTCATGGGAAGGGCGTGCAGTATGCCGCTGGATGCATGTTCCCGCTGGGCGCGCGTGCAGCCAGTCAGCCCGCGTCGGGCGTTGAACCGGGTGGGAAGGCCATGCGAAACACCGTGCCCGGCCCCGTGGACAGCGGACTGCGCAGGCTGAGCTGGGCACCGTGCTGCTTCGCGATTTCGCGCGCGATGGCCAGGCCCAGGCCGCTGCCGCGCACCGAGGCGGGCGCGGCGCGGTAAAAGCGCTCGAACACGTGGGCCTGGTGCTCGGTGGCGATGCCGGGGCCGCCGTCTTCCACTTCGACCCAGCATGGGCCCACGCGCACGGTGACGCGGGTGCCGGACTGCGTGGTGCGGGGCTCGAAACCCAGGTCGTCACCGCGCTGCACGGCACGCGACAGGAATTCCTGCGTGACCTGACGCGCCAGCGCCACCAG
>JARJFC010000646.1 GCA_029310945.1 Leptospira sp. 96542 | reverse complement strand
CTGGCGCAGCAGGCCTGGTTCTACACCGGCCTGGGCGTGACGCCCAGCCTGGAGATGCTGGTGCCCGCCCTCGGCGCGGCCCTGTCCGCGCTGCCGCCCGATGTGGCGCACGGACTGCCTCCCGCGCTCGCTGCATCGAACGATGCGCTGGCCCTGCTGCTGTTCCTGCTGGCCGCGCCCGTGTTCAGCTTTTTCATCACGCCCCTGATGGCGCGCGGTTCGCGCAAGCATGAATTCGAAGCCGATGCCTATGCGGCACAACAGACCGAAGCCGCCGACCTGGCCAGCGCCTTGCTCAAGCTCTACGAAGACAACGCCGCGACGCTGACCCCCGATCCGCTCTACGTGGCCTTTTATTACTCGCACCCACCGGCAAGCCAGCGCCTGGCGCGGCTGGGCCTGGACGCGTACCCGCAAGGCTCGACTTGAACGGCAGCAGCAAGGCAACACGAAGGGGCGGCCATGCGGCCACGGCAGGACAGCCCCCGACATCGGGCCTGGTCGTGG
>JARJFC010000645.1 GCA_029310945.1 Leptospira sp. 96542 | reverse complement strand
CCCCTACGACCCGCCGACTGCGTATGCCGCGCAGCGCGCCTTCTACCTCGGCTTGCTGCCCGAGCCAACCGCCTTGCCTGACCCGACGGCCTTTGACGTCAAGGACGGCGCGAAGGAAGGCAAACCAGCCATTGCTGCGCCCGCAGCCCCGCCGACTCTGCCATCACAAAACACGACACCAGGTGCGGCAGCACCGGTCGAACCAGCGCCAACACCTGAGCCACCGCCAGAACCCCCGAAGCGAGGCGGTTTCTTCAGTTTCCTGTTCGGCGGCCGCAAGGAAAGCAAGACCGAAACACCGCCGGCAGCCCCCGCCGCAAACACATCGGAAGCAACGACAGAGGCCGCACCGGCGGCAGCACCCACCCCAGCGCAGGCGCCGGCGCCCAGTGCGCCGCAGCCCACTGGCACGTCGTTGCCCCGCACCACCGGGCCGGTGCCGTCGAACCAGGCCAATGCCTTGCTGGCGCGGAATGACAGCGCTTGCGGCTACCGCTTCGACCAGTT
>JARJFC010000644.1 GCA_029310945.1 Leptospira sp. 96542 | reverse complement strand
CCGAATGTTTCCAATCCAGTACAATCTTTCGACGATGATCACTTTGGGTAGGAATTCTTTGGCTATTGCTTCCGTCGCCTTTTCGATGATTTCCACTCGTCCTTGTCCGTAGATGGTGTCACTGGTCATTGTTGATGCTAGCGTCGAAGCGCCGCGCGATGCGTTCGTGCAGCCAGGCCCGCTCCCGTGGCTCCAGCGAGATCAGCGTGATGGTCTGCGCGCAGACTCCGCTGGCCGCCTCCCTGTCGGGCCGGCTATGGAAACTCGACAGGGGACGCCCCGTCAGGCGATAGACCTCGAGCGCGCGCTGGATGCGCTGCGTGTCGCCGGGCGGCAGACGGGCCGCGGTGACCGGGTCCACGCGGTTCAGCTCCGCGTGCAGGGCGGCCCAGCCCTGTGCCCGCGCCTCGGCATCCAGGGCCGCGCGCACCGTGGCGTCGGCGGGGGGAAGGTCGTCCAGTCCTTCGAGCAAGGCCTTGAAGTACAGCATCGTGCCGCCGACCAGCAG
>JARJFC010000643.1 GCA_029310945.1 Leptospira sp. 96542 | reverse complement strand
GGGCCTCGTCCGCGTCGGTTGGTGTGTTGGCTTCCGCAGCAGGTGTGGCCGCTGGCGGGTTCTGTGCACTGGTTGCCGGTTGCTTCACTCGTCGTGCCAGTTGCATGTGGATGCGTATGCGCGCCAGCACCTCCTGGGGCTCAAAGGGCTTGGTCACATAGTCCACGCCGCCCTGGGTCAATCCGGCCAGGCGCTGGTCGGCCTCGTGTTGCGCGGACAGGAAGATGACCGGAATGTCCTGCGTCTCCGGCGCGGCGCGCAGCCGCCGTAACAAAGCCAGGCCGTCCATGCCGGGCATGGAGACGTCCAGCACGATCAGGTCGGGCTGAAGGGCCAGGGCCCGCAGATGCCCTCGATGGGGTTCCGCGGCCAGCGACACCTGCCAGCCTTGCTGCCGGATCAGGCTTACCAGGGAACGCAAGGCTTCTGGTTCGTCATCGATCAGCAGGATGTGGGGCGGATCGGAAGCGGGGACGTGGGCGGCGCACATGGTTCAAATGAGAGTGAT
>JARJFC010000642.1 GCA_029310945.1 Leptospira sp. 96542 | reverse complement strand
TCGGCCGCGGCGCGCGCATGAGCATCCAGGTCCAGCAGGTCTTGCAACGCGGAGGGCGGGGCCGCTCCAGACAACCCGGGTGTGATGCCTTCCAGCACCGAAAAGTTCACCGCGTGGATCTGGTCGTAGCGGATACGTCGATCCAGAAAGGCCGCCACCGCGACCTCGTTGGCCGCGTTGAGCACAGCCGTGGCCCCTTCGGGGCCGCGCAAGGCCTGCCACGCCAGATGGATGCCCGGATAACGGCGGTCATGATCCGCCGCGTCCAGAGGCTCGAACGTCAAGGCCGCCAGCTTGTGGAAATCCAGGGCCGCGGCGCCGGAACCCATGCGCTGGGGCCAGGACAGGCCATAGGCGATGGGCACGCGCATGTCCGGCGTGCCCAGTTGGGCCACGACCGAATGGTCGCGGTATTGCACCATGGAGTGGATCACGCTTTGGGGATGGATCACCACCTCGATGCGCTCCGGCGACAGGCCAAACAGGTGGCGCGCCTCGATCACTTCCAGCGC
>JARJFC010000641.1 GCA_029310945.1 Leptospira sp. 96542 | reverse complement strand
ATCGACATGGCCAAGACCTTGCGCCTGTTCCTGATCGCCGAGGGGGTCGAGACCGAAACCCAGGCGGACTACCTGCGCGAGCGTGGGGTGCAATTCGCGCAGGGCTGGCTCTACGGCAAGGCCATGCCCCTCGACGATCTGCTGGACCTGCTGCGCACCCAGGGGCGGGCCTGGGCCTCCCGGGGCCGGGGCCTGCCCGCCTGAGCCCCCACCATGCCCGAAACCGACGTGCCCATGACCGCGCAGGCCAGCGCCGTCATTGCCCCTCGCTCCTGCGGCGATCTCTTCCTCTCCTTCACTGTGCTGGCCCTCCAGGGATTTGGGGGCGTGGCCGCTGTGGCGCAGCGCGAGCTGGTGGAGCGCAAGCGCTGGATGACGAACACACAGTTCGTCGAGGAATGGGCCGTGGCTCAGATCATGCCCGGCCCGAACCTGGTCAATCTGTCCCTGATGCTGGGGGCGCGCCACTTCGGCGTGCGCGGCGCGCTGTCGGCCCTGGCCGGCATGCTGAG
>JARJFC010000640.1 GCA_029310945.1 Leptospira sp. 96542 | reverse complement strand
TGAATATTCTCGGATATCCAAGCACTTATTATGATGGATCTTTAGTGGAATGGACAGCCCTTGTTGCGGGACATGGAGCGTCTTCTGTCAACCAAGTCCCAAGTGATTTTACATGGAGAACAGACACTTCTTCCGTTTCAACAAATCTCTTGTATAACGCCTCAACTATCTTTGTTCGTCCCGCTATCAATCTTACAGCAACGACCACAAAAAAATTCATTCAAGCAGCTAAGGCTTATAAGTACTAATCTCTTTCCCAGTTTGCACGCTTCGTCTCCTGGCATTCCTTGCCGGGAGACATTCTTTTTGCATTTTAAAATCCCTTTGCAAAATTGTTTTTGTCTGACAGTTTGTAATAATGGCAAGGAATGAAAAAGAAGAATCCATTCATATAGGATTCAAAGAAGCGATTACGCGTATACTTCCCTACTTTCGAAAAAAACTTTGGGAACAAACCAAAGCCGTCATCTGGATAGTCCTGTATCTTGCACTCTTTCAATTATTTATTTTGCG
>JARJFC010000063.1 GCA_029310945.1 Leptospira sp. 96542 | reverse complement strand
CTTGGGTTTCTAATTTTGAGAAGAGGATCTCCTTCTTTTAATTCATCGATTCCCAACGTTCCAATGATTTCGTGAGTTAAATCCATATACAGACCCCGATTGTTCCTTAGGTCTTCAAAATTTTTCAGTGGTCTTCCACTCGCAAGTTGTACAAGGGTGGATGCCGAAACTAATTTGGGTTTTTCCTCGACATGTTTAAGGTAGAGTGGTGAAAAACAATTGAGAAAGTCGCTTTTCAAACCATTTTCATTCAATACCTTGATCATCGAATATTTGGCTATGATTTTTCGGAGAGTGATGGTTGGAAAACCACTCACATGGCGACTGAGAACTTTGGGCCCAGGGATTCCTGTCCAGAGGGCTGTTTGGCCAGTTGCTGATTGTGGAAAACCAGGAACACCCATATGGGCGTCTGCAGAAAGAAAGTGAATATCCTTTTTTAGCGGAGGTAAATCTAAATCCGCTTTCGAAATTCCACCCAAGGGACCCAAAATTCCTTTGGCAAAACGCGAAAAAGGGTTAATTTCTGGGTTGTATCCGCCCATCCCAACCCCGTCCAAAAAAATATAAAATATCATTCCTTTCCTTGGACTGATTGGTTTTGGCAATCAGAAGCCGATAATAAGAATGATGACTCGGAAATTCTCGAACCTGTCCATTCTTTTTGGGTTTCTCGTCCTTTCTCTTTGTTTAATGGGTATTGTTCTGGCCTATTTTACATTCTGGATCCCGATATCATCACAAAATCACCTGGTTACTTCTCTGGAGCGTTACCATAAAAATCAATCCACTGAATTTATAAACTCGGTGGAGTTTTTCATCCGAGAAGGGGAACTACCTTTCGAAGCAAAAAAGTTCAATGAACGAATCCGCACGTATTTGGGACTTGATTCTGTTTCTTTGTATGATGATAGTTTTCGCCTATTGCATTCTACAAAAGATTCAAAACAGGTATTTCATAATGAATTGAGAAATGATCCAAAAGGAATTCGCCCAGGAAACCTTCGTGATTTATCAGATGGAGACATCGTTTACCGAGATGATTCAGGTAAATATTTTGTCGTATTTTCAAAAATGCAAAATGTTTCGCCGAAAATACAAAATGCAAACACAGAATATGGATACCATTATTGGTTTTGTGATGAAAAAAGGAATCAAATCTTATATACAAACGATGATACGATTCTTTCTGGAGATCGCGATCCAAAAGAACTTTTAGAATTGTTTTCGGGTAAAGAAGGAAAGTATATTTCTTGGGTATTGGATGGAGAAGAATCTAAACTAATTAAAATTAAAACAAAAGAATATTCGGTTTATTTACTGAATCAAAAGAGTGTTCTAAATCAAGAATCAATTTATATTTGTTATTTGGCGTTTTTGATTTCTTTTTCTGCTATGTTTTTTGGATTAATTATTTATCGAATAAAAAAAGGAGAAGTGTTACATTTAAAAAGGAGATATCTTATTGGGATTATCGTTTATTTAATTGTTTTGTTCTTTTATCAAAAAAGCGGAGAGTTATTTCCCGATTTTAGATATTATAAACCTTGGACTCAAAGTCGGTTGGAACAATTTGAAAATAATCTTTCTAATTTGGAACAGAGTTTACTCGCAGAAGAGTTAGATACTTCAAAGGAAGTATTTAAAGTTGATCCCATCGTAAAAGAATTGTATTTATGGGAAGAGGATAAATCTGATGTTTCTATACGTAATAGATTTGGTACTGAATTTATTTATTATTTAAAAAGTATTCAATCAGAACCAAAGTCAGAACTCATTGAATCGGAATTTGATCTATTGTTTGTGATCCCTCGGATTGATGTTGATGGCAAGAAAACTAACATTTATATTGTTGTTTTGAATGTAAATGAATTGAATGCCAAAAAAGAAAATGATTTTGATGAATTTTACTTTCCAATCGTAAAATCAAAATTATCACAAAATAAATCTAAAGAACAAATTGAATTCAATCCAAGGCGTTGGAATCAATCTGTTGGATCCAATCAACTTCACTTAAATTCAAAAAAATCAACTGTTGGATTTCTAAATCATAGATTTGACAGATATTACATAAACAAAGAAGATTCAAAACCTGGATACATAGCAGGTCTCATTGTGTATCGTTATGTATCTTTTCCCAATTATTTGGTTAGTTTTGGATTCTTAGTTTTTCTACCATGGATTGGAATTGTATTCTGGAGTCGAATGCGGAGTGGAGATCATATAAAAACAAAAGAAGAAATTACAGTCAATGAAAATCAAAAAGTCGATGAAAGGTTAGCACTCGCTCCAAGGGAATTAGTATTATCCCCAACTGCGATGGAGGAAAAACTGAAATTTAACCAAGAAGGAATTGAAACAAATACGGAAACTATTACAACTAACCTAAAGCCTGTGAAAAAAACTAAGTTAAAAATATTTCCGCCTGCAATTTGGAAAAAAACAATACTTGCGGAAGTGATCCAAAAAAAACGAGAAACCATTTTTAATCCAGAACTCAAAGAGTTGGTTGATTTGGTAAAATCACCTAGCGCAAGTTTTGCTGCACAAAAACCAGAATTTTCGAATATTCCTGAAGAGAAAAAATTTGAATATTCTCTCATAGATAAAATCTACCGTGGAAATGAAATTTCCATCGATGGAATTGTAAATTATACAAAAAATTTTATAGCTAGGTTTGGCTCACCCAGGTTTTCATATATGTTTTTGAACGATGCACTAGGTTCTTATCATAGTCAAATTTCTTCGGGTTTAGACTATAACACTCGTTCGAACTTGATTTTCCTCCACAGGGATCCTTATTTGCAATTTGATGAAAACGGATTTACTATGATAGAAGTCGATGAAAACGTTCGACTGAACCGTTTCATTTCCAAAAAGTTCTCATGGGAAATTCTTATCCAGACAGAAGCAATCATTGCTTTTGAGTTGGATTCATTGGGTTTTTATGGTGTTTTTATGGTCTTACTCAATAAAGAAGAAAAACAAAAATTTCTAGATTCTCATAAACGAATGATTTTCGATAAACTAAAACAGGTAATTCCCGCTTTGCACGTACTCGTCGAAAAAGAGGAGAAAAACCCCGAGTTCTTAGAAAATGGCCTGTCTTGGATGGTTAGATCTTTTTTACAGTCTACTCTTGGCGGCAAAAGCGCTTCTTTTGTTTTTAAAATATTTTGGCCTGAATATGATCCTAAATCCGAGCAAAATGAATTAAAAGATAGTTTTATGGAAAGTATTGAGAAGTTATTGGAAGGACGAGATCGTCTTATGGAAACCTCTCCTAATACGGCTGTTATTATTTCAGTAAAGGATATTTATAATGATATCAAAAAACTTCTGAAAACTTTGCCGTTTCGCTATGAATTAAAATCCATGAAGTTTCCTGACGATGGCCAAAATTATTATCTCTATTTCTAGTTTAGTATTTTCTCTTTTTGTTTCAGTCCATTTATGGGCAGGGGCATCGAGTAAAAAAGAAGAATCAATCAAATTAAGAAAGCAGATATACTCACTCCATAAGGTAGATGAAGAAACAGAATCGTTGCCTTATTTAGAAAAATATTTAGAACTAAACCAAAGTGAGTTATACTTTAAATTATTATATGCCAAATCCCTCTTGTACAGGCGAGATTTGTCCGTACCAATTGTGACTGAGCCAATTGAGGTCCGAATTAATAAATCGAAAGAAATTCAAAAAAATTATAATTTATCTTCTAAACTTTTTTCAGAAAATGTTTTACATCTGGAAAAGGTGAGACCAAGAGATCCCAATTTAGGAAAATGGTATTATCTTTGGGCATTTAGCGAATTGTTTTCAGACAATAAGGAAAAGGCCATCAAATTATTCCAGAAGGCCATCAAACTTGATTATCGATTGACAGAAGCATATTATAATATTGCATCCATCTATGAATCACTTGGTCAATGGAAAGATGCAGAGTTATTTTGGCGAAAATATGAAAAAGCAGAACGCGAGTTGGAAGAAGAAGATTAGTGGCAAAAATTGATAAACGATTCCAAATTCTACTAACGGAAGAAGAAATGATGTTATTAAAATCGGAATCTTCCAAAAGGGGAGTTTCGCAAGGCGAACTTTTGCGTCTTGCTCTGCGTAATGAGATCGTTCAGAAATCTGATTTATCCAAACAAAGAGCCATTCAAAATTTAATGGAGTTACTGGATTGAACATTTATTTGAGTTCATCGGTGTTTGTTTCACTCCTCCAATCGCCTGAAAAAAAAAATGTTCAATCGATTATAAGCCAATCGATATCGGATAAATCAAAAATTTTTACCTCTGTGGTCTGTATTGAAACAATATTTAATTTTTTGCCAAAATTAAACATAGAAACAGAGCGCAAACTCATCAGATTGGTTGATCAAATTGTGGACGAAGTGTTCGGTTTCGATTTTTCAGTCTATGAGCTTATTCTACTGAATAAAGAAAAAAATAGTATTATCGAAAAAAACGAAATCATTGAATATACAATCGCTCAACAAAACGCAATGGATGAATACTGGGTTTTCCACAAACAATTTCCAGAGAAATTAGGAATTTTACCGATTCGAAATCTCTTTGGGAAAACTGAATGAAATTGGTTTTGACACTTCGCTGATTTGATCTCTTGAATCCCACTCATTTAAATAATGATTGTATGCAGAAATTTTGAAATAATAAGTGAGCCCTGATTGAAATAAATGTCCCATTTTTTCTTTCCGACTCGCATAACTTGGATCTGCGAGAGGTTTGAATTCTTCCGATTCCAATTCACCATCTGGAATATAAATATTTGAAATTAAATTTTCTGTTGTAATACAATGTTTTAAATTTCGAAAACCAGAATTTTCTTCTTTCCCATCTAGTTTAAAAAACTTGCCTTCAATATTTTTTTTGACAAAAATGGAACCTATCATTCTGTTTGGTGTTAGTCCATAATGAATGATATACCCACCACCATTCTGTACTTCTTTTTCATGATTCGAATTCCACAAAAAACAAACGGAGTTTCCGTTGTTGTTTTTAGGATCCAAACGAAACATTGTTGGTATCATTGGAGGAGTTTGTTCGGTATATTCAAAACTGAGTGTTTGCAAATTTGGAATTTTACTGCCAGCGGGGTTTGGTCTTAACCAAACTTTCCATTGGTGGTATTTGAATTTTTCCTTTGGTAATGAGGATACATTTTTTGAAACTCGTACCCAATTTAAGTTATGGTTTGTTTCAGTGAATTTTTGGTTTTGTCCACGAAAGTAAATCTCAATCATTGTATCATCTGGGATTTCAGCTTCGTAATTTACATTCGATAATACTGAATTACTAAATTTAGTTTCCAAAATGGGAGATACTACCCATACTCCTGGTTGTTCTGCCGTTTTTGCTGAATCGTCATACAAAACTGATTGGTATTTTGTGTATTTTTCGATTGGCATTCCTTTGTGTATATGGAATCCGTCAATATTTCCGTAAAATGATTTTGCCAATACGAGAGAAGTTGAGTCGTTTTCTGGAAATCCAAAACCAATTGTATCGTGTGTATTGTATTCGTATTCGCCTTCTTCTTTTCCATTTAAGTAAAGAATAGTTTTATTTGAAATGGTATCAAAGTAAATTGATAATACTTCCCACTCTTTTCTTTTAATTTTTGTATCAGAGAATATTTGAAAACTTTTTGTTCTTTGGTTTGTTTTTTGGATTAAGTTATTGACAGATAACGTTGGTTTGTTGTCTATAAGTTCTAAACTAAAACCATATTTTTTACCTTTTACAAAAACAGTTCTATCTAAGATGACAGAATTTGTTCCTTGTTCATTGATTCGAATGGGGACTGTGATGGAAAATGGTTCTGGCCTTGTTCCAAACAAAGAATTTCCAAAAACAGAAAGGTGGATTTGGTTTCTTCTTCCTGAAAAAAAGGCAGATTGCCCACCAAAAAAGGCGGTTTTTTCATCTACGATGTAGGATGAAGAAACAAGCGAAATTGCTTTGGATACAAACTTTGTTTCCGACTCTGTTGTTTCGGGAGATCCAACATCGCCTTCAAAGTCAAAAAAAAGTTCTCCAAAGTTTGGTGTATTCTCTTTGGGTTTGATATGACTTTTTTTGCCAAGAACGGAATGAAACGAAGCTCCAGACTTTTTCCAGAGCTGCAGATTTAAAGATTCTTTTTTAGGAACTTGCGAAGCAAAGGTTGGCAGGAATCCACAGAAAACAATGATTAAGATTGTTTTTCGATAAGATCCAACCGTTTTTGATGACGTCCGCCTTCGAATTCTGTTTCTATCCATTTTTTGACTATTCTTTGCGCAAGTTCTGTTCCGAGGATTCTTCCACCCAGAACCAAAACATTGGCATCATTATGCCTTCGCGACATCTCCGCTGTAAATTCGTCATGGCAAAGTGCTGCTCGGATCCCTTTGGTGCGATTGGCAACAATGGATGCGCCGATCCCTGTTCCACATAAGGCAATCAAACGGGGAACCTCTCCCGAAAGTACCTTTTGGCAGGCCTCCCCAATGACGGTGGGGTAGTCCACAGACTCTTCGCTCTTAGTACCGTAATCGACCACTTCGAAACTTTCCTCGAGACTTTTCCTGAGGAATTCTTTCAATGCAAACCCACCGTGGTCTGAGGCAATGCCCAATTTTGGTTTCATCATTCTTTCTCCGTTCTTTTTTTCAAAAATTCAATATAGGCTTTTTGGGATTCGATGGAGATCGAAAACAAAAACTTCTCCCGTTCCCTTAACAAACTTCCATAATACCCTGTAAAAAGTTCTAAAAATCGTTCGTCCGCTTTTGGATCCGGCTCGGACAGAAAGGTATCCAGAGTGAGTTTTTGGATTTCTTTTCTAATTTCTAAGCGGTTTTTTTGCCATTCCTTTGCCCTTTCGATTTCGTCAGGGGTGAACGGATAAGGTCTTTTGTCTGAGAGTAGGATTCGCCACTCATAAACGAAGAGTTTTTCTTCCTGTAAATTTGTGAGATGAACCAAAGTTTCCCAAACTTTTTTTTCTAGTTTTTTCTCTTGTTTGGATTGGATGCACCGGATGGAGCTGAGCCGTAGTTCTGCCGATTCTTTTGCATATTCATGGATCTTTTTTGTATCGATATTAAAAATATTCTGACTAATGGGGGAGATCGGTGCTCTTAGTTTTGTTTGTTTAAAACAAAGGTTTGCCTCTTTTGCTCCAACTTCACCTTCAGGAAACAAAACAGAACTTGCACTCAGGTTTGTGACCAAACAAAAAAGGGAAACTAAGAGTTTAAACATGAGATTTTTCAAATTCTTTGATAAAGGAGATGAGTGCATCCACACCTTCTTCCGGCATGGCGTTGTAGATACTTGCTCTAAATCCACCCATATCACGATACCCTTTTAAACCAGCAAACCCTTGTTCTCCGGCAAGTTTGAGAAATTTTGTATCTAAGTTTGCATCTTTACTTCTAAAAACCACATTCATCGTTGACCTATTGTTCTTTGGAACTGGTGCATAAAAGAAAGAAGATGAATCGATTGTATCGTATAGTTTCTTCGCTTTTCTTTCGTTGATTTCTTCCATTTTCGAAATCCCACCCAATTTTTTAAGATACTGAAATACAAGACCTGCTATGTAGATCGAGTAGGTCGGTGGCGTATTGTAGAGAGATTTATTTTTGGCCATTAGTGTATAATTCATTAAATTGGGAATTGGGTGATTCACTTCAGGCAATTTTTCTTTATTGAAGATAACGATGGTTAACCCGGATGGTCCGATGTTTTTTTGGGCTCCTGCGAATATCACAGAAAAATCCTCAACTGCGAGTTTGCGACTCAAAAGTTCACTTGTCATGTCGGCAATGAGAGGTGCCTTTTTAATTTTCGGAAACGATTGATAACGAGTTCCGTAAATTGTATTATTGGAAGTGATATAAAGATACTTTGCGTCATCGGAAATCATCTGGTCAGTGATTTCTGGAATTTCCATGAAATTCGATTCTTTTCCATTGAAGACTTCTCTAACACGCGGATAGAATTTTTTTGCTTCTTCGAATGCTTTGTTTGACCAAACTCCCGTTAGAGAAAAATCAGCAGATTCTCCCTGTTTCAAATAATTGAATGGAATAGCAGAAAATTGTAAGGTAGCGCCACCAGGAAAAAAAACCACTTCGTAGTTCTTTGGCAATTCTAATAATTGTCTTAGGTTGTCTGTGGCTTCATCCAAAATGGATTGGAAATGGGTTTCCCTATGGCTCATCTCCATAACAGACATCCCACTCCCACGGTAATTGAGAAACTCGTTCTGGGCAATTTCCATAACTTCTGTCGGAAGCATGGCGGGCCCTGCATTAAAATTATAGACTCTATGAGTAAAATTTGCCATTCACCCACAGAATTTTTGGGAATCCCCCCTAGGTAAATATATTTTTCGTTCTAAAACTTGCTTTCCAGAATCGGAGAAGGTGCACAAAATTGTTGGATACTTTACTTCAAAATAAAGAGGGAATAATGAAAATTTCTCGATCCATCGTTCTTTGTCTGTTTGTTGCTGGGATTGGCATTTTTGGCCAATCAAAAGCTCCTTTAGGAGAATCCGAAATCAAAGGTGCCAAAAAAATTGAATTCATCAATCGTTCTCTCCGCAAAGCTACGGACGATATCATCCAAGAGAATGCCACAACGGGTAAAAAATTGGCAGAAGGACTCATAAAAGAGGCAAATGCTAGCTCTGATGGGGTTTCTATCAAACGAATCCTTCCTGGCAAGGACGGAAAACTAGGGGCGGATGTCCTTAGTATTTCGGAGTCTCAATCCTTTGACCATGTCAATTCCATTGCACGGATCATTGCTGCTTATATTGAAACCTCATTCCAATATGGTTCGGGAAATGCGGACACTTTGGCACAGTACATTTTGTACTATAATGCCACCCACCGTAAAGATTCTAAATTTTTTGCAAAAAAATACACGAAAGATGTGATGGACTCCACCACCGCAGATCGTTTGGGTATTGATACAAATTACAAAAATTGGTCTGGTAAAACGCAAATCATCATTCCCATCGAAACCAATATTTTAAAAGAAAATGGAAAGGATTTAACCACCGATGAATTGGAAAAGGATGTAAACAAAACCGTTAGCGAAAAAGAAAAAGATCCTGCCACCAAACAGAAAATGGAGGATGAAGCCAAAAAAATGGACAAACTCCAAACTGATAAAATCAAAGAAGAAAAAAAAGTTATCCAAGATAAAAAAGAAGAATTATCCAAAGAAGAAAAAGAACTGAAGGATAAAAAAGATAATCTCAAAAAAGAAGAAACCACCGCTGTTGCTACTTTAAATGAATTAAAAAAAGATCCTGTTAAAAACAAAGCCGAAATTGAGAAAAAAACGGAAGAAATTAAACAGATCGAACAAGAGAAAAAAGAAACCGAGAAAAAAACCGAAGTTGTAGAAGCCAAAAAAGAAGAACTAAAGGCCAAAGAAGAAGAGGTTGCTAAAAAAGAAGAATCAAGAAATACAGCTTCCGATTCGGCCAAAAAAGAAGAACCAGCTAAAACTGAAGCCAAAGTGGAAGCTTTGAAAGAGGAGCTAACGCAGGTTAAGGAAGAACTTAAGAAAAAAGAAGAACAAAGTGATAATGTTGTGAACAACAAAATTTTATTTATGAAATTCATTAAATATGATTCTGATGGTCATTATTCCAATGAACTTTGGGCAATTGATCCAACAAAGGATGATGCCTTATTTAAAAGTCCTTACAATAATATTTGTTCAAAAGAGTTTAAAGAAATTGCCAACCAAGGTGTACTTGTTCTTGGTTATGATGGCGAAAAAGTGGAAAACAGAAAACATAAATTGGTGTTACTGGATCCAGATAAATTGGGAGTCAAAAAAACGAGTGAAGATGCGGATATCTTTTGGAGGACACCCATTGTCAATCGTGAAGACAGAATTTATGTAATCGAAAAACAGAAAGACAAATACCATGTTTCCCGCTTTAAATCCGACCTAACCTTTGAAAAACGGACGGAAGAGCCAGTAGAAGAAAATTCAGAAATGACTTTTTTTGGAGATAAAATCTACGTTACTGGTAAACCGAAAGATGGAGATAAAACAACAATCAAGGTTTTTAAAAAGGATGATTTGAGCCTAATCAAAACGATCGCACCATAATTTAATCTCTCAAATATTCGATCCGTTCGCGGATCGATTCATTGCTTGGATTCTTTTTGGCTAAATCTTCCAATAGTTTGATTGCTTGTTGTTTTTTACCCATGATGTCCCATAGGTCTGAAAGTTCCAAAGCAGGCCTTGGGTCATTGGGGGATTTCTGGATGAGGTTTTTGTAGATTTCTTCCGCTTTTTCGAGGTCACCAATCAGTTTGAGTGCTGCTGCTTTTCCGAGTAGAGCAAAATAATCATCACCCGAAGCCAAAATCTTATTAAAACATTCAAGGGCTTTGTCATAATTTCCAAGACCTCTGAGTGAGTCCGCATAACGATTGATAATGAGCTTGTTTTCAGGATCAAAATCTAAAATTTTTTCCCAATAAATAATCGCAGTTTTAAAATCTTTTTTTCCTCTATAGGATTCGGCCAAACCATAAAGAGCAAAAAAGTTTTTATCATCTAAGTTTTTAGCCCGGTCATAATAAATCACTGCTTTGTCAAAGTCTTTTATTTTGCGGTAACTATTTCCGATTTCCGTTAAAATTTTAATATTATTAGGTTGTGATGAAAGTAATTTTTCCCACCACTGGATGGCATCCATATACCTTTGGCAGGCAAAAAATAAATGGCCAAGACCTACAATCACATACTGGTCATTGGGATTGATTTGTAAGGCTTCCATATAGTACACTTCAGATTCTTTGAAATTTTTCAATTTTCTATGTGCATCTGCAACACGAGAAAGAATACTTGCATCTGTTATTGTTATGTGGTGAAATTCTTCTGCCACTTCTATGATACGTTTGAGACTGTTCAAGTCTCTATAAGCATTCATGAGACCCATAAGGGAAAATTTATTTGTATTGTCTCCAGCCAAACACTTTCTGTAATACTGGATCGCTTGTTCGGGCTGTTTTGTTTTTGCGTAATAGTCACCAAGTCCCACGAGCCCGTATGTGTTGGATGGATCTTCCTCAAGCAAAATATCCAGGCGTTCTTTGGCTTCTTTGAAACGACCCTGGTCAAGAAAACGATAAGCCTCTTTGGCTAAGGTTTTGATTTTAGTAAATTTTTCGTCTTCTTGCGGTTTTTCTATTTCTGTATTTTCCATAAGGGTGTCCGATTACAAGCATCCTTTTTTAGACAGTAAAAATCGACTCAAAAACTAGAGAACATTGACATGGGACTCATTTTTGCAGAAATGGCGTGAGGGGGAAAGTATGTCATCTACAACCGAAGCCATTACAGGCGGCCGACTCATGGTCGAATTATTGGAAGAAGCAGGTGTCGAAATTGTCTTCGGTTACCCTGGTGGGGCAATCCTTCCTTTTTACGACGAACTCTATCATAGCAAAAAAATCAAACATATCCTCGTACGCCACGAACAAGGAGCCATACATATGGCGGAAGGGTATGCTCGTTCTACTGGCAAATTGGGTGTTTGTATTGCAACTTCTGGCCCTGGAGCAACCAATTTGATCACGGGGCTCACCGATGCCAAATTGGATTCCATCCCCATTCTTGCTATCACAGGACAAGTCCCCACAACCGACATTGGTACGGATGCCTTCCAAGAAGCAGATATCTTTGGAATTACCATTCCTATTACGAAATACAACGCTCTCATCAAAAAAGCCGATGACATTCCAAGGCATTTTGAAGAAGCCATTAAAATTGCAATGGGAGGAAGGCCAGGTCCTGTTCTTCTCGATTTTCCAAAAGACGTACAAAACCAAAAAACAACGGTTAGGAAAGCAACGCAGTTAAAAATTGCCCCCCACCACTATGAAAGACCAAAGGTTAAGGGTGACCCGCAAGAGTTTGCCGAAGTTTTTAATAAGGCAAAACGTCCGTTACTCTATGTTGGGGGTGGCGCAATCAATTCTTTTGCTTCGGCTGAAATCAAATCTCTCGCAGAAAAAGCAAACGCTCCAGTAACAACAACACTTATGGGTTTGGGTGCGTTTCCAGGTACCCACTCTTTGTCTGTGGGTATGCTTGGTATGCACGGAACTGCGTATGCAAACAAAGCTGTACTTGAATGTGATTATATTCTGAATTTGGGAGCAAGGTTTGATGACCGTGTGGCTCGTTACCAAGATTTTGCGCCGAATGCAATCCGGGCTCATGTTGATATTGATGCAGCCGAATTCAATAAACGAGTAAATGTCGATTATATTTTGCATGGTGATCTAAAAGATGCAATTCGCGAAATTTTACCCTTCATTAAGGGTACAGATCGTACGGAGTGGATCCAAACCATACAAAAATTAAAAAAAGACCATCCACTCGATTTTGACAATAGTACAGACCAAATCAAACCTCAAGATTTTTTACACCAAGTTTACAAACGTACGGAAGGTAAGGCCATCGTTTCAACCGATGTGGGTCAACACCAGATGTGGGCAGCACAGTATTACCAATTTGATGAACCGAATACTTGGCTCACTTCTGGTGGACTTGGAACTATGGGTTATGGATTGCCAGCGGCCATTGGTGCAAAATTTGGAAACCCCGACAAACCTGTGATTTGTGTCACAGGCGATGGATCCTTCCAAATGTGTATCCAGGAACTTGCCACAATTGCGCAATCCAAACTGGGAGTCAAAATTTTACTCTTCAATAATAACTTCCTCGGAATGGTGCGGCAATGGCAGGAACTATTTTATGAAGAACGTTTTAGCGAATCACAATGGAATTATAACCCTAATTTTGTGAAACTGGCAGAAGCATATGATATACCTGCGATGCGGATTGAAAAAAAATCTGAGATTGCTAAGGGTTTGGATTTTTTCTTAAAGGACGATGGGGCAGCTCTCATTGAGGTGATGATCCCTGCGGAAGAAAAAGTTTTTCCGATGATCCCTGCTGGAAAATCACAACAAGATCTCATCGAATTCAAAGACTTAGGGAAATTAAAAAAATGAAACATACCTTGAGTATCTTAGTCAATAACCACCCAGGGGTGATGAGCCATGTATCAGGTCTTTTCACTCGTCGGGGGTACAATATCGATTCCATTGCTGTGGGAGTCACAGACAGTGCGGAAGTTTCTTCCATGACCATTGTTTTGAATGGGGACGACTTTCTGGTTGGTCAGGTAAAAAACCAACTCCTAAAACTCCCAGATGTTTTACGTGTACAAGACATGGCCTACGCAAGTTCTGTGCAAAGAGAGCTCGTACTCATCAGTTTCACTGTGACAGAAAACAATCGGAGTGAAGCATTGACTGTTTGTAATGGTTTTGGGGTATCAATTCTCGAAATGACAGAGGATTCCCTACTCATAGAATTTTCAGGAAACTCAAGGCAAGTGACGAATGTGATTTCGGTGATCAAACCATTTGGCATCCGAGAAATTTCACGCACGGGGCAGATTGCCATCGCTTACCGGAACCAAAATTCCTTTTAGTTTCCTCTTGACATAACCTTCCCAAGACAAGAATTCAAAGTACATTGATTTGGATTCTTCGGAGGGGTTATGCTTTTTTCCCGTACGGTTTGTATTGTTTTTATTTTGATTTTTTTCATTGGAATTTCTATCCACCCCCAATCCAATCCCAAAAAAACTACCCTCGCCGAACCTGGTTCTCCCCAATCTTATGATTGGGGAAACACAGCACCCACTAATTTTGAAGCTGGATCGAGACTACAGGAACCCAAACTTTCCGAAAACAAACTGAAATTTCCAGAACCAACACCAGCCTACTATCTTGGGCCTGATGGAGGGGAAGTATACCAATGGGCGAAGGGGCATTACTGGTGGACGAAAAAAGATGGTTCCGTGTTTACTGAATGGCCTAGTGGGGTTTGGAAGATTGATTTAAAAACGGGCGTTAGTTTCACATCATACCCTCCCGCTTGCGAACAATGCAAATCGAATCAGGTTTGGAATTTTCCTGACCAGACCAAACTCACGAAAGATTGGGTGATCCACCGTGGAGAATATGATTGGGTTTATCGTAAATCTGATCCCAAAGATTTAAAAAATTATCTACTAGTGAACCAGTCACTCTATGGGGAAATCATCGCCGAACATTCTATCTATCGTTTTTATGGGAGTTCACTTTGGAAATTGTATATGGTGGGTTTCAGAGAAAAATTCAAAGCAAAAGAACTCTTGGAATTTATGCAATCTGAGTTTGGAATGAAAAACCAAGGTGTGGTTCCTGTGATATTGTTTGATTTATCTTATGATATGCGACTCTACCAAGGTAAGGATCTTCCCGGTGGGAGCGAAGAAGGTGGGTTTGGTGGTCAAAATTCCATTACCCTTTGTTGCGGAGAAAAAATCTCTCAGTCTACAAATGATCCTGTTTTGGATGCAGACGCAATCAACCGTATCCATTTTGGCACTTTCTACCATGAGTCAGTCCATAATTTTGAACAAACTGGATGTTTGGCGTATAAATTAGAAGCCGGAAAAACTAATCAAGGTTATGTCATTGATCCATGGTTTGATGAAGGTTTTGCCAATTATGTGGAATCGAAGTTTTACCCTCGCAAATTGTTTTATGTATATGATGAAATGGAAAAACGCCAGAGAGAAAATAAAATTCCAAAAACATTCAAAGGTGTTTTGGATGCGAGTTACAGAGATTTATTGCCATATTCACTTGGTGCTATTATGTTTGAAAATTTATATAAAACCTATGGAAAGGATGCTGTCATTCAATACCATAAAGAAACTTGTTTTGGAATTCCCTCGGCCAAAGCGATCCAAAATGTAACTGGAGTTACTGGGGATGATTTTTTAAAACAGAGTATTGGATACTTTGAATCGAATAAGAATAAAATTTTAAAATTAGGAAAAAAACTCCAATTGTCTGGATATAGTTTGATGTTACCAAAATCCAAATCAAATTTTGAAAATTTTTTACGGGTTGGTTTCACACTTCCAGATTCTGCTTTGAAAATAAAATCCATCGATGAAATACCCAATGTATACGAAATTTTTTTGGCCGATGTAGCTCGGTTTTCTGGCAAAAGAGAGGGGGATTTTCTTGGTCCAAACGAAACCTATTTTTATTTGTGGATGAACGGAAAGTATAAATGGTATTCAGAAGAATTTGAAGTCAATGTTTTTCCTGGGAACCAAATCATTTATAGAGGAGGGGGGATGACCATCATCCACTGGGAAGACGGTAAACGGAAGTTCGTTGCATCGGACGGAACTTCCGTTATGTTTTGGAAACCTAACCAAATTACTTATTACGACATAGAAGGCAAACAGATCTCTCAGTGACCTTCAAGCCATCTTTCTGCTTCGAGGGCGGCCATACAACCACTGCCAGCCGCTGTGATGGCTTGTCTGTACACTTTGTCCTGTACGTCACCCGCCGCAAATACCCCGTCCACATTGGTTTTTGTTGTACCTGGTTTTGTTAGGATATAACCAGTTTCATCCAAATCCAATTGGCCCTTAAAAACCTCGGTATTGGGAAGATGGCCGATAGCATAAAATAATCCGCCCACTTGGAGTTCTCGTTTGGACGCATCCTTTGTGTTTTCCAAAACGATGGTGGAAAGACCAGAATCTCCGCCTTTGGCTTCTACAACGGTGTGGTTCCAAATGATTTCAATTTTTGGGTGTTCCAAAGCTCGTTTTTGCATGATTTGTGATGCGCGGAGTTGGTCACGTCTCACCACTAAATACACCTTGGACGCAAATTTAGTGAGATGGTTTGCTTCTTCCACTGCGGAATCGCCCCCACCCACAACAGCCAGTTCCTTACCACGGAAAATGGGAAGGGCACCGTCGCAAACCGCACAGGCAGAAATTCCTCGTTGCCAGAAAACGTCTTCTCCTTTTACATGCATACGTTTGGCCGTGGCTCCTGTTGCGATGATCACAGCTTCTGCTTTGATCTCTTCGTCATCCGACCAAAGTGTGAAAGGACGTTTGGAAAAATCAACCTTGGTGATGGTTTGTGTATGGATTGTGGTACCGTATTTTGAGGATTGATCGCGGAAAAGTTGGGTGAGTTTGGTTCCATCGATCCCATCTGGAAACCCAGGAAAGTTTTCTACCTCTGTCGTGGTTGTGAGTTGCCCACCAGCAGCAACCCCTCCCGCCATAAAGCCTTCATACATCACAGGATTCAAATTGGCTCTTGCTGCGTAGATAGCTGCCGTGTGGCCTGCGGGCCCTGATCCAATGATTGCGACTTTGTGTACCATAAATGTTCTCCAGATATTATAATGATTCTAAAATTAGACGTTTCTCCCAAGCCTTGGGAATTATTTCGTTTCACACGCCCGAACCCAAGGTGCATAGTAGGGGTCGGAAGCCAAAGGACTTTTTTCCAAATTGGTTAGATAATCTTTCTGTTTGTACGGCCGGGTGAGACAAAGGTAGGTGGTTTCAAAAAATTCGACGGCTTCTTTTTTGCCTTGGAAGCGGATTTCTTCCAAAATTTCGAGCGCTTCCTTTTCATAACCTGTGGTGAGATAGAGGCGAAAGAGTTCTCTTTGTACTTCCAAATCATTCTTTTTGGTGCGATGGTATTTTTCCAAATAAAAGATGGCCGTGGCCATGGATTGGTTACTTTCGGCGAGGAGTAGTCCCATACGTTTCAGAACGGGTTCAAATTCTTGGTTTTCTCTTAGGGACAATTCGTAATAATAAAGGGCTTTGGTTTTTTCGCCCTGTTCTTCCCATTTTTTACCTTCATCAAATAGGGTTCTCTCTTTGGGAGAGCAGGTAACGACTAACATAAGAATAAACGTGAGTAAAAAATTTGGAAATGAAAAATGTTTCACATCTCCTTTTTTCTCCAGATACTCTAATGTGGCAAAAAAAATAATACGTCTCATTTAGGTTTTTGTCCGACTCTTTTAGTAACATAAGAGAGTAAAGATGGG
>JARJFC010000639.1 GCA_029310945.1 Leptospira sp. 96542 | reverse complement strand
TCGGCGTGCAGCCAGTCGTGCAACAAGAAATCGAGTGTCTGCCGGTAACTCATGTCTCTCTCGTTTTGGTGCGGGTGTTGCTGCATCGCGGATGGCGCGGAGTGTCAGGCAAGGCTGGGGGCAAACCCGCTCTGCTCATCGCCCGAGGAGGCGGGGCAAAGCCTGCGCTCATGTCCCCCGAAGCGGCTACGCCGCTTCTCCTCCTTTACTTCGCTCCGGCTTCGCCCCGCCTCCTCGGGCTCCACCAGCAAATCGGCACGCAATACCTCTGCATGCCAACGCCCACGTCAAGCTCGAAGAGGGCGTTTTCTTCTTCGAAATCAAAGAGCGCGCGCGAAGAAATCGCGACGACGAGCTTGCCGTTCAGGGTGTTGGCCATGCCCGGATTCTATGCACCCATGCCCACGCGCCGAGGGTGGGCGGGTCCATGCCCGGCGCCGGGGCGTGACGGGGGCGTGTGCGGCGGATCAGCCGAACTTCTCGAGCAGGCGTGTGACGCGCTCGATTTCTTTC
>JARJFC010000638.1 GCA_029310945.1 Leptospira sp. 96542 | reverse complement strand
CGCCGATATCTCCTCGGACAGCGCCCGTCAGGCCGATGACGTGACCGCGCTCAGCGGAACCTTGCGCGAACTGGAGGCTCAGAGTCGCGATACTGCCGCCGGGGTGGCGCAAGCTGCCGACGCAGCGCACGCATTGGCGGAGCAGGCACGGGTCCTGCGGACGGCGGTCGCGGTATTTCGGCTGGATGCGGCTTCGTCGCCCCGCCTGCAGGCCGCGATCCACCGGCCTGGCTTGCCCGAGCCCACCACACGCCAGCCGCTGGCCTCCGCGGCGGCGGTCTAAAAGACGCCAGACGCCACGGGCCGCTGCGGGGCACGGGCCGGCAAGCGCTGCTGGCTGGCCGGGGCTGGGTTCCTGGGGGGATTGCGCAGGCGGGGTGCTGCCTGACCCCGCGCCCGATACAATGCCTGCCCTCGCGCGGTTCGGGCATGTCGTCCCATGCGCTTGGTGCGCGCGCCCGTCCGAGCAAGGTGTCCATGGCCCATTCAGCGATCCTGATCGGTTCCGTTTGTC
>JARJFC010000637.1 GCA_029310945.1 Leptospira sp. 96542 | reverse complement strand
CCCCAGGCCAGCAAGGCGGCCAGCACCCCGAGCAAGGCCTGGTCGAAGGCCATGAGTCGCGCGGGCAGGCCGCCATCACCCTGGCCATAGAGGTAGCTGCGGCGTGCCGAGCCAGCGTCGACCGTGGCCGTGGCGCCGAAGGTGGCCGGACCAAAGGTGCTGTTGCCGAATGCGCTGTTGCCGAAACCCGAACCCGCGCCATACAAGCCCACCTTGACAGGGAGCTCCATGGGCGGCTCGCTCCCCTCCGGCGCGGCGGGCGCGGCACGCCGCCCCTGCACGCGAGCGCGCAGGCCTTGCCATCCGTAGCGCGCACCACCCGCGGCCAGGCGCCATGCGTGGCCGGCGGCGGAACTGATCAACCCGCCCAATGTGGCGGCCATGGTGCCCAGGTGCGACATCGCCTGCGTCGCCAGGCGGGAGGAGGGGCTGTCGGGACGGAGGTTCACAACTCGGCTCCTGCGTCCTGGGCCAAGCCCCGCACTGCCTCGACGTACACGCGCGCACGGTGTTC
>JARJFC010000636.1 GCA_029310945.1 Leptospira sp. 96542 | reverse complement strand
CCACATCGTCCCCCTCCAAAGCCAAATCGCCGGCCAGCCCGGTGCGGGGCAAGGCGGGGAGCGCGGCGTCCCAGACCCGGGGTGCCGCGGGGGCGAAGAAGACAGCCGCCCAGAAACCCGTGTCGTCGAAGCCCGCGGCCAAGAAAAAGACGGCATCTCCCGTCAAATCCGTCAAGGCAGTCGCCCAGTCCAAACCGGTCGCCGTTGCCAAGACACCGGCCAAGTCCGCGGGCAAAAAGCCCGTGACGGCCAAGACGGCGGCCGGCAAGTCCAGCGCCAAGACGCCAGTCAAGGCATCCGCCCCAACGGCCCCGAAAGCCGCGGTTCGTGCCAAGACGCCGCTTGTCGCCAAGGCTACGCCGGCCAAAAAGGCCGGGGCCAAGGCTGTTACACCGCCCACTGTTTCCGCCAAAACACAAAAAAATATTAAGGTTGGACTCACGGGTGTTTGGACAGAGGCGCAAGTGAGTTTTCTTGCTTACGATTTAAACACAAGATACCCAAATTTTGAAAG
>JARJFC010000635.1 GCA_029310945.1 Leptospira sp. 96542 | reverse complement strand
CCAGGGACAGTGCCCTCAAAGTGAAAATGGGTGGCTGTGCGCCGGTGCGGCCCAGGCGGCAGGGCCCGATCAGGAATTCCCGGGCAAGGCCGCCGGCCTGTTCAGCGTGATGTTCGACGCTGCCTACACCAGCGCACAGGTGGATGCCTTCTGTGACGCCTTGCGTCTTTTCAAGCTGGGTTATTCCTGGGGTGGGCCGGTCAGCCTGGTCGTGCCTTACGAACTGACCAGCATGCGCGAACGCTGGCCAGCGCACCTCAAACCTGGCACCCTGGTGCGCTTTTCTGTCGGCTTGGAAGCGGTAGAGGACTTGCAAGCTGATCTGGCCCAGGCCCTGGGCCGAATGACATGAGGCCTGTCCCGCCCAACCCGATCGGCCTGGGATTTCTGCAGGGCGTGGCGACTGGACTGGGTTTTCCTGAGTCGACAGGGCCACGGTCGGGCCACTAGGCTAGACCCATGTCTGAACACCCGCCGACCAAAGAACTCGGACACCCACCCGCCACGCACTCCGAGG
>JARJFC010000634.1 GCA_029310945.1 Leptospira sp. 96542 | reverse complement strand
GGAAGGTACAGCCAGTCTGCAGTCGCGGGAGCTGGACCAGGTCTGGCAGCTCTGGTCCCCGAACAAGGCGCTGGGCCTGACCGGCGTGCGCGCGGCATATGTGATCGCACCTCTGCAGGCCGAGGAGGCCGTGGCCCAGCTTGACGCCCTGTGTCCCTCCTGGCCGCTGGGTACGCATGGCGTGGCCCTGTTGCAGGCCTGGACCGAGCCCGAGACCCAGGCCTGGGTGCACAGCAGCCTGGACCGCTTGCGCGCCTGGAAGACACGGCAGAGGGAGCTCTGCGCCGCCCTCGGTTGGCGCTGCGCGCCCAGCCTGGCCAATTTTTTCTGCGCCGACACCGGTTTGTCAGTCGCCGCTCTGACGCAGGCCTTGCATTCCCTGCGCGGGCGCGTGAGGGGGTGCTGCTCATGGGTTCAACTTACCTTCCTGCACCAACTGCTGCGCTGGCTGCCGCACCGGTTCCTGCACCGGCGCCTGCACAAGTTCCAACCACGCCGCGCGCAAGGCGTCCTGCGCC
>JARJFC010000633.1 GCA_029310945.1 Leptospira sp. 96542 | reverse complement strand
CGCGCCGCCTCCAGCACACCGACCGGGTTGTCCGCCGCCAGGCGCATGCGGCCCACCGCGCTCCAGGCCGAGGCGCCGGCCGCCTTGTCGATGGGCGTGGTCTGGGCCGCCAGTCGGTCCGGATCCAGCAACTGGGCTTGCAGTGCTTGCTCCAGAACGGCGGCGGCCCGCGCCTTGTCGTTGCTGCGGGAGAAATAGAGTGGCAATGTGGCGATCAACACCGGTCGTTCCTGCGGCGCGGCCAGCACGAGTGCGCGTTGCAGCGGTCCCACGGTGTCCTCCAGCCGATTCAGGCCGAGCAGGATTTGCAGGACGTAACGATTGGCCTCGGCGGACTCGGGCTGGGCCTTGGTCCAGTCACGGGCGGCTTGCCGCGCGGAATCGCCCGCGCGGGCGCGCAGGGCGATGTCGATCGCGCGCAGATACAGTCGCCCGTCATTGGTCTTGCGCGCGGCATTGAGTAGCAGGGAATAAGCCATCCCGGTTTCACCCTGTTGCGCGCTCAGCTCACCCAGCAG
>JARJFC010000632.1 GCA_029310945.1 Leptospira sp. 96542 | reverse complement strand
AAGCTCCTCTCGTTTTGAATGCCCTGCTCTGTATTTACGAGCAAGCTAGTGAGTGGGGCGCTCCAATTTTTTACTCTTCGTTTTCAAATTCTATCGGAAACATTACCAACTCCGCATAACAACGGCTGACACGCTCCGCTCGGGACTTTCGCCCTCGCTCGGCCTAAAGGCACATTCCCCTTCTGGCACTCACCTTGCTTACGCAAGTCTCGTGGCCAGTCCCTAACGCCTAAAGGCTCAGGGTCGGGAAACGTCGGCAAGCCTGGTTCGTTATGCGTAATTGGCAAAAATCAGGTAGAAAAAGTCGCGCCTAAGAGCTGCGCAGCAGTGAAGAGAAAGAGAAGAGACGAAGAGTTGGAAAGCGCTTCTCGTTTTGAATGTCCTGCTCTGTATTTACGAGCAAGCTAGTGAGTGGGGCGCTCCAATTTTCTACTCTTCGTTTTCAAATTCTATCGGAAACATTACCAACTCCGCATAACAACGGCTTACCGCTGCGCTTCGGGACTGATGCCCTCGCT
>JARJFC010000631.1 GCA_029310945.1 Leptospira sp. 96542 | reverse complement strand
ATTCTCATTTTGATCCACATTTAATTCATAAGATTTGTCCTGTCTGTAAAGATAAGATGATTCTTACAGAAAAAGTTGACCAGTATGCGGTTCCTAATATTATTTACATCAAATTTGGAAAGGATCCACCTACTGAAGATCTATTTAGGAAGCTCGCTGCTTAAATCTGACATTCTTTTGGGGTATTAAATTCCTTAGGAAGAGAAATCAATGAAAACGGGCTTATCACATAGGGCACTGCAGATAACAGCGCCTTATCGGTTCGCTTCGGGGCTTGCGCCCTCGCTCCGGCTTCGCCACATTCCTCTCCGTCACGATTCTTGCAGCCGCAAGAATGCGCGCCGACGCTAACGCCTGCCTTGGCAGGCTCAGCTACGAGGAACGTCGATAAGGCTGGTTCGTTATGCGTAATTGGCAAAAATCAGGTAGAAAAAGTCGCGCCTAAGAGCTGCGCAGCAGTGAAGAGAAAGAAAAAAGACGAAGAGTTGGAAAGCGCTTCTCGTTTTGAATGTCCTGCTCT
>JARJFC010000630.1 GCA_029310945.1 Leptospira sp. 96542 | reverse complement strand
CGCCCATCAACTGCCCCAGTTCGTCCTGGCGTGGGTTGTGCACGCGCACGCTCAAATCACCCCGGGCCAAGGCCTCGGCCACGCTGCGCGCCTGGATCAAGGGCATGATGACCGTGCGACGGATCAGCAGGTAGAGCACGCCCGACACCAGCAGGACCATGACGATGCCCATCACGCCATACAAGAGACGCTGGTCGCGCACGTCGGCGGTGACCTCGTCCACATAGGTGCTGCCGGCGACCACCCACTCCCAACCCGGGAAGTAGGCAAAGGCTGCCAGCTTGTCCCGCGCGCTGGTTTCGCCACGCTCTTCGTTGATCCAGGGGTAGTAGGTCGTGCCGTTCTTGCGCTCCAGCATCTCCTTGATGAATTCGCGCCCATCGGCGTCCTTGCTGTCCAGCACGATGCGGCCTTCGGCTGCCGGGTGGATGACCAGCTTACCGTAGCTTGCACCGGGGCGCGAATCCAGCACGAAGCAGTACCCCGTCTCGCCGATCTTGAGGCTGCGGATGGTGGTGCGCA
>JARJFC010000062.1 GCA_029310945.1 Leptospira sp. 96542 | reverse complement strand
AAACGACCTGCGCCAGGCTGTCGCGCATCTCCTTCATGGCGGCCAGCAGGCTGGAGGTGTCACCAGTCCTGACCTGCACGTTGACCAGCAGATTGCCACCAGCGATTTCCTTGGCGACATTGGCGGCCGTGTAAGTCTTTGAATCAAAAAGACTCTCATACGGATCAAGCCCTTAGCGCCCCCGCACCGGATACATCAGCGGATACATTGGCGCTAAAAGCCGATGAGTTCCGCTCCCTGTTGAGGGACTGGACGATGGCAAAAGGGCTTGGATATGTCTCAGAAAAGGGCCGCGCCCCGCGTTTTCAGATACGCGTCCCTGACGACATAAAACAACACTTCGGCGGTAAGGACATCCTCCGCATCCCCCTCGGCTTACCCGATGGCCCCGAAGCAAAACGCAAGGCAACGGCGCTTTACCTTGCTTACCTAGACACCTTCGCCCGCTTGCAGCACGGGGCCGCAGGCGGTGCCTGGGAACCCGCCCCTCCCCCACCCAAGCCCGCACGGCCCCTGAGCGACTACACGCCCGAGGAAATGCGTGCCATGGTCATTCCTGGCGCGAAGGGAATGAATTACGGCCAGCATGAGGCCATCGCTACCGGCACCCAGAGCTTCACCCAACTGGTGAGCACGCATTCCGCCATGAGTGCCGAGGTGCGCAGCGTGGCAAGTGGTAAGGGGTCATGGGCGCTTGATCTTCTTTCCGCCGCCTACCTGCACACCGCAGGCGTCCCCTTTGATCCCCATCACGAGAGCTTCCGGCGCTTCGTGTTCGTGTCCGCGTCGGCGATACGTCAGGGCTTCTTGGAGGCCGCTGGCAAGCGTTTAGAGGGCGAGGATGTACCTCCCCCGCCCACCCCAGAGAAGATGACGCCCATTGGGGCCGCCCTGCGCATTCCTGAGCGGATACAAAGTGGCGAATCCCCGGGGATCACGCTGGGTACAGTCATTGGGCGCTACGTGGCCCAGAGGGAGCGGCAGGGAACCGGCCCAGAAATCACCCGCAAAATCAAACGGTGCCTGTCCATCTTCGGCCCGCATGCGGGACTTGATACGCCCGTGACCGCCCTGCGCACGGCCCACGTCATGGAGTTCCTGGAGAATATCCAGCGCCTGCCCCATGATTGGGCGACGCGGGTTGACCATGAGGGTGCGACGGTTGCGCAGTTGCTGGCGCAGGAGTGGGACAAGCCCATGTCCCCGACGACCTTTGACCAGAGCTACAAGGGCACACTCAAGGCGTTCCTCAAGGATTCCCAGACGAGATACCGGGAGGATGGCTTCCCGATCTTGGCCGACGTGGTGGAACTGGTCCACTACACCAGGGAGCGAGAAGAGGATGAAGAGCAACAGAGAGCCTTCACCCTCCCCGAATTAAAACGGCTGTTTGAAGGTGCTGCGTTCCAGGCGGTGGCCCGTGGGGAGCCCTCGGCTATCGGTGGCAAGGATGCTGATGCCCTCTACTGGCTTCCCGTCATCGCGCTCTACACCGGGGCACGGGGCCGTGAGATTTGCCAAATCAACCCGCAATGCGATTGGGGCGAGGAAGACGGCATTGCCTTCCTGCGGTTTGACCACAAGACACCCGCAGGGGCTGGCGTGAAAAAGTCCATGAAAACGGATGAAGTCCGCCGCATCCCCATACACCCGGACCTAGTTCGGTTGGGTCTTCCTTCCTACTTGCAGCGCATGAAGGACGCCGGAGCGGACCGCCTGTTCCCCGGTGCGCCCATCAAGAGGTCCGCCAAGGGCAACCCCTTTGAGCGGGCTGGGGACTGGATTAGAGAATTCTTCCGAGACGCCGGGATGCGGGATGACAGCCCCGGCCAATGTGTGACCGGGCTACATGCCTTCCGCAAGGTCATGGTGACACACGGGGCAAATCAAGGCATCCCCACTTACGCCATCGCGGGGCACAAACCGGAATGGATGACGCGGGTTCAGTGGCGCAGCTACTACACGGCCCCCGCCGCCCTTTCCACGATTCTGAAAGACTTGGAGCGCATCACGTTCGCTGTTGAAATTCCCATGCAGCGTTCGGCATCCTGGTCAAACTTGTAACCGTGCGGGGCTTCACACACCCCGCAAAACCCAAGGACAATGTTCGGAATTCCGGCTTGAGTACTCATTCGGGTGTAAACTGTGGATTAACACTTCATGATTCTTTCCTTCACGCACAAAGGACTAGAAGCATTTTTTCTGCGGGGCAGCAAGGCGGGCATACAGGCCATCCACGCAGCCCGTCTCCAGGAGTTGCTTTCTGCCTTGAACGTGGCGAAAGGGCCGCAGGACGTAAACCGCCCTTCATGGCGGCTGCATAACCTGCAGGGCGACAGAGTTGGCTATCACGCAGTCACTGTGCAAGCCAACTGGCGACTTACTTTCCGCTTCGTCGGACAGGACGTGGAGTTGCTGGACTACTTGGACTATCACTGAGGCACATCATGAACATGCATAACCCCGCGCACCCCGGCGAAATCCTCAAGGGATGGCTGGATGATCTGGGGCAAACCGTGACGGCCTTTGCGGAGCACATCGACATTAGCCGCGTCATGCTGTCCAAGGTCATCAATGGGCACTCCGCAGTGAGCGCCGATATGGACCTGCGTCTGTCCGAAGCCTTGGGCACGTCCCCCGGCTACTGGCTGGCCTTGCAGACCCAGCGTGATCTTTGGCAGGCCAAGCAGGATGCCAAGGAAAGGCACCGCATCCAGCGCATGAAGCCTGCGAAGTTGGCGGCGGCTTGAGTAACCCACTCCGGCCTGATTCTTACTGTGTAAGATTTTCTGGACACGGGGCCGCCGCAAACAAGGCGGGCCAACGTCTCATCAGGTCACGGCCTCCTCGCCCAGGCTGCATCAACGGCCTTGGCAATGTCGCCAAAGATCGTGCCGCTCATCGGAGCGCAGCCCTCGGAATACCCTGAACCGTTGATGTTCAGGATGGTCTCGTTCGTGGCCGTGTCCACCAAGTCTGTGCTGATGTGGGAAAACTGATACCCGCCACCAAAGCACCGAGACGACCAATCTAGGTTGGCATAGCCATCCACAACCAGCACATATCGGGCCTCGGCTTGGTTGTAGGACTCCACGCGAGTTTCTGACGTTTGCTCGGAGACCCGTGCGCGAGAACTCCACCGCAGCACCTTGAATCCCTTCTGCTTGAGCCTGTTCTGAATTTCGATGACCCATGGAGCGCTCGGCGCATCCAGGGCAATAACGCGGCCCCCCTCAATCCTGGCTTCGTTAATCTTGGTGACTCGTCCGCTGCTGGCGCAGCCCGCAATCAGCGACACCAAAAGGATTGCACCCAATCTCTTCATAGCCCAGAAACTCCCTGACGCCCCGTGACAGGCCCACCCCGTCACCTCAAGTGGCATGGCAAATTATGAGGCCAAAATGGCCTAATCCACTTTGGCCTAGACGATATCGGGCAATGCCTGCGTCTGCCTCCGTTCACCATCCCCGCTATGCCGCCATACAGGCGCACTTGAAGTCCCTGCGGGAAAAAGCGGGGATGACCCAAAGGGACCTAGCCGACGCCCTCAAGGTTGACCAAACCTACATCTCAAAGATTGAGCGGGGAGACAGGTACGTGGACCTTGCTTTCTATGTGGAGTGGTGCCGGGCTTGCGGTGCGGAACCTGCCCGAGCCCTACGGGAACTGCTCAAGGAAACCGCTTGGGACGGTAGCGACATCCCCTAGGCCCCGCATTAGTAGCAGACTCATACCGAGTTGAATTGCCTTGGATTTTCTTGATGCTTTCCACCCATTGCGTCCAACCGATGATTGCGAAAGCTGCCACTCGACGGCAATGACGTGTGCAGGTTTCTAACTACTTACGGGGTGGTTCACTTGGTTACTGTTGGTACAGCCTCATTCGCGAACTTCATGGGACCTGTGGTTGGGTCGTAGATGCCGTAGGTCGTTATTTTTCCTAGCTCAAACCCAAAAAAAACTTTGAATTTTTCGAATGACAAAATGCGATTCAATCCATCAGTTGAGGTCGATATGTGGCTTGGAGGCCCAAGTTTTTCAAGAACCGAATCGTATGCATCACCGAATGAAAAACCAAGAAGAGCTGGCGTCCAATTCGAACGGCCATCGGTAAGGTAGGCTATATACCTGATCCGATCATCGCGGAACTGGACGACCACAACAGTGCTTTCTGGGTTGGCTGAGCTTGAACCCACGTCATAGACCCAGTGGTCTTTGCTGCTCTGTTTGCTGAGTGGTTCTCCCTTTAGGAAGCGAACATCAGCAGGAGTGGCGTTGAGCTTGATTCCCTCGAATTGCTCCTGAACTGCAGGCATTTCCTGGAAAATGCCATATCCCCAGATAGCGACCAGCAGAATTGCCGCAGAAGCAATAGGCAAAATTAGCCCCCACTTTGCTATGCGCATCCAATTCCAACGACTCTTTGTCGCAGCATATAGCCCAACGACACCGAGAAACAGCCCAGATAGAAAGATCCCATCTCCGACAGACATACTTGATGCTCTTCGTAGCTAAATTGGCGGATGAATTACGACTGCGCTAGTGCAATCAACATTCATGCGGGAAAGTACTTTGCCCCACGTGTTTTGCCTTCCAATCGAATCAAATCGCTTGATATTAATTGTCCAACAACGACTTGGGCCATCCGAAGATTCATGCCAAGAATATCTGCAAGTTCATTGACCCGCAATCCTGGCTGCTGTTTGATCAAAGCGAGTGCATCTTTTTTTGCGCTCTCGAAATAGTCAGCAACGGTCGTACGGGTGCTCCTTGGGTACCACTGATCAAGCAATACTGACAGTCGATCTTCTAACTCGGAGAAGCTTTCATATTGAATTCGATCCAATCCTCTAATGTCGCTCGGAACATCCTTAATATCAGTTTTATTTGGATTGAAACAGATGTACCAGTCATCGGACGTAGCCAATGCAATACCGAGTTCGAGGGTCACGTTCGGATTCCAAGCGGAAATATCAAACAGTGAAAAATCTGAGCCACGAATGTAGCTAATGATTTTCTGGAGAATGTGCATGTTCGTTATCTTTTCATCTGCGAAGATGAACTTGACCCCGAACGACTTTTCAAGAGAAGCGTAAACCTTACGGTAATCACGCTGGTCGTACAAGTTATAAGCGTAGGCAACGAATACTTGCTTTGTCAGGTTCTCGCGAGAATCAGCCATAACTTCTCCATGCGCATTTCCGAAATTGCATTCTAAGAATGCACTTTCACAGAAGGCTAGCAACGGAACAGATTGAAATTCTTCCTCCGTGCCCGATGCAATCTTTAGGATTCAACACGGGACTGAGATGGGTTTTCCGCTTCTAGCCGGATTTGACTGTAGTTGATCTCAGGCGTATCCGGCAAGCACGCGGAACTAGCCAAACTCTAGTATGGCCGCCAGACGCCGCCTCGCGTTCCTCCTAGGGCCGCGGTTGTTCCCGCTCGAAGCCACCCGCGACCTTCGCGTGGGCCGCGATCACGGCTTTCGCTAAGAGTTCGTCTTCGGACATCTCGCCGGTCGCCACCTTCTCCTCGCCCTTGACGTAAGCGCCGTCCTTGCGGATCGCCGGGAGGACTACTGAGGTGACCCAGCGTTGAAAGTCTTTGGCCTCCGGTTTCCGAGACTTGAAGATCATCGCATACAGGCCGGACTCAGAGACAAGCCAGGGAGCCTTACCTCGCAAACCTATGGAATGGATAGATTTGTCGCGGGCGTTAATCTCCTCCAGTGCTTGCGTCATGTTCACGATCCCCAGCGCCCCGCAGGCATCCTTGGCGACAAACCAAGGTTGTCCCTCGCGTTCAATTACACGGAGCGCCATGCCCGGCGCGAAGTCGTAAGAAGTCAGTGTGGTGCTCATGCTGGCTTCCCGTATCACTTATTGGCGGGGACGCAGCGGAACTCGATGTTCTTGACGCTGCCCCGCGCCATCTCACTGGCAGCTTTGCCAGCGGCCACACAAGCGGGGTGCGTCTGAAACCCGGCGGTGGTCAGGGCGTTGCAGTTGCCTTCCCCCAGCGGTCCGACATGGGCGAACAGAATCAGGATGAATGTGGCGTAGGTAATTATTTTGAGTTTTCCGGTGCAACAGGGGTTCCATGCCGCGTTGGAAGAGACACGCCAGAGGGGCAACCACAACAGAATTCATGACATAGAAACTACGGAAATTTGAGATGCTCGTCCTGATGCTCGCGATGCTATTGTTGGTCAATGCTTTCAGAAAACTCGTCGAAACGCTCGGCCGTCGCCCACGGGGTGCCAACGCACTAATTGCATTGGTTACCCTCGTAGCCCCGCTGGGGTACGTATTGCTGTTGCGATGAATCCATTCCACCTGCTGTTGGAGGTCAAACCATCGCGGCAATCTCCTCGGACAACCTCTTGGCCTGCTGCTGGGGCCGTTCGGCCTCCTTACGAAGCGTCTGCGCGAGTAACAGGCCGGGTTGCCCAAAGGCCCGCTTGAGGTGCCCCGCGATGTACTGCATGGTGCGCGGTGCCACGTCGCGATAGACCTGTTTGCTACGACCCGCGTCGGAGTCCCAATAGATCAATGAATGAACAGGCGCAAGACGCAGAATGCGGCGGGCTAGTTGGGTGTCAAAGGCGACATCCGAGACAAAGCGACGCGGACTACGTTCTTGTAGAAGGAACATGGCGAGGCCCGTCTTGATGACCTTCCACGGCTCCACGGTTTCGGCAACCGCCTCCAGCTTCGCATACGCGTGGTAGGACTGATGAAGATTCGATTCACGAGACCGCGCCACCCACTTTTGTAGTTTCGGGTCCAATTGGAATTGGAGCACGGCGGCGCGGGCTTCGTCCCGGATAGCACCCCAGCGCTCCTGCATGATGACCCATGCGCTGCTGTTCTTGTTGCGCTTGTACTTGGCCTCCACCATGGCGGTATACAGGTTCAGTTCGTGAGCCGTAACGGGAACCTGAACGGCGGCCCCGTGGCGTCGCTTGTGGGCCGCGTGATTGCGGCAGTAGTTGGAGAGTCCGTGCCGGTAGTCGTGGCAATACGGGACTTCGCATTTATAGATGCTGTTGCTTGCAAAGGTCTTCATTTGAGAAATTGAAATATTAGTGGGCCACCCCTCGCGGAGACAGGTATCTAAACTTTTCGAGGGAACGAATCGGCACCCGTTATAGGTAACCAACAGGCATATCTGGGGGGGCCGGAGGCACTGGAGACACCTGCGCTTCGCGGTGAATGGGGTGAACCAAGAGGGAACTAACTGGACTCCCGCGAGATGAGCAAGAGAGTGAATCAGTTAATGGACTCTTGGTGTGCCTTGATTGGGAGGGGGATGATTCCCCCCTCCTCGTCTCAACCACTTGACTTCCCCACTGACACCCGTTAGTTGCCCTATTGGTTCTCTTACATACAGTGAGCTTTATTCCGGGGATGGCGCGAAGGTGTCCCATGTCGGGTTTCCGTCAAGCCACGCTGATACAGCCTTAGACGCGACTCGCGCCGCCGCCGTCAATCGCTTTGTGTGGGCCGGGCTGTACCCGAGATGGCCCACGGCGGCGCTGCTGAGTTCATCACAGCCTGATAGCAGATAGAACAGTTGCGAGGGTGTGACTCCAAACCGTCGCCACTCTGGGGTATCAGTCCGTAGGGCTGCGGCACCCACAAAGATGTCATCCATGCACGGCCACGCCTGCGCAAGTTTGGTTAGCGAGGTGTACCCTTGCAGGAACCATGCGACTCGCCTGTTGTCCAGCGTAACGGCGGGCCTGCCGCGCCCCCGTGGCGAACCTTGGGCGCTCATCCTGTGGCCCCCGGTTGGCCTAACGTGGTGTACTTGGCGTGGTCTATGGCCCCGCCGAAAGTGGGACGTAGAACCCGCTCCACCCCGGCGCGGCTACGTGTGCCCGCTTTGATGGCCGCAAGGGCGGCGAAGAAACATTCCGCATACGTTGCCAGGTCGGAATCATCGAACGGCCCCGCGCTGAATCTGGGGTACATGGCCTCCCATTGCACCAGCGGTACCCCTGTCAGAACCTCGCAGACAGTGTCCATGAGCCTCCGCAGCTTCACCCGGGCTTTTTCCTGTGGCCCTACACCTATGTGATTGCTCCCTCTGTGATAGACGCCACTCCTCGCATCGTCTTCCACCGCCTTGATGAAGTGGTGATATGCGATGGTGTCGATTGCGTCAATGGTCTGTAGCAGAGCACGGCGGCGCTCCGATTGCTTGGTCATTACTTTCCTCAAAAGTTGATTCCCTCCGCGCCCAAGTCCTACCCTCACGGCCCCAGACAGGGCAATGACAAACCCAAGCCGTGAGGCAAGAGCGGGAAGGAATCAGCGTTTGGGGTCTGGTTGATGACGTGGCCTAGGAAGGCCGGTCTAAGTCGCAGACGTAGCGCCCGCGTGGTGACAAGCGGAGAGCCTCACGGCTGGCCGCATGTGCCGGTTGGTGTGCCCGGTGATAGCGAGGGACGGGGGGACAAGCCGCAGACTACCCCGCCGCCCTCGCCCCCTGATCGCCGGGACGATGGGAACGATGTCAAGCCAAGGGGGTGTCCCAAGAAGCGGTTCCCCTCCCAGAGTTCTGGGCGCTGCTCATTGCTGCCCCTCCGCCTTCGCCCTACGGCTTTTGCTCCGAGTCCATGCCTTGGTCGGGTACAGGTCCAGGATTTCCGGGGCCGTCTTGTCTGCGTTGCCGTCCGCACGGATGCGCCGGTAGGTCTCCCGGCTAAAGAGGTTCGCCTTTCCTTGGTTGAAGTAGGACGGGTCATACCGCTCCATCGTGTACGCGGGCATCTTCCCGATTTCCGCGTTCATTCGGGTAACGAACTGCTTGTGTGCGGCAGTCTCCATCGCCTCATCTATGGCCGCCTTGCGCTTTACCGCATACCGCCGTTCAATCTGGGCACGGGTAATGCCGATCACCCTTCCGTTCTCGTCGTTGGCAGGCACCCCATGAACCATGGGCGTGTAGGTGCCCGTGGTCTCGGAGTAGTTCAGCCACACGTCCTCCGGGTTGTAGCTCCGAAGGAAGGGAATGGTCTCCGGCAAATCCTTGATGAAGCCCTCGAAATACTCCTCTTGGGATTCACCGGTGGGTGGCGTGGGGAGTTGGCTGCGGAGGTAGTAGGTGCCGTTCACCTTGGCCGACACCGTAGGGTCAGCAAGCCATGCTGCCGCTGCGCTCACTGCCTCCTTAGCGCTCCTTGCCTGACCCGAGAGGGCCAGCAGCTCCGCTTGACGGCGCAGCGTTCCCGAGACCTGGGAGAGATTGGCGTCGGCGTTGTCACCAAACATCCGCGCAGCCCACGCCGGGCGATACCAGGGGTCGTCCGTGAGGTCTCGCACGGCCTTGCCCACTTCAGCCTTCAGCGGTCCCGTGTCGGCACTGTTGATGGCCCCCGAGCGTGCCCCCATGACAATCGCCGCAGCGTTCGCCTGAGTGTGACCCCCGGTCGTGCTCATCATGAGGATGTCGCTGTAGAGGTTGTAGGTCTCATCCCCCACCAGGGAGCGGGCGTAGCTGGGCCGCGCCGCGTCGATCTGCCGGAACAGTTCAAGGGCACCCTTAGCCTGTTCGCTCAATTCCCCCGCAGGCTTACCCGGCCCGGTGAGCCTCAAGGTATCCATGTTGAGCGCACCAGCTTTCAGCGTGTGCTCCCAATCGGGATTCTTGATGTCCACCCGCGCCCAAACACTGGCCTGCTGCGGCAGGGTTTGACCCTGCATGCGAGAGTCAGCAGCCAAGAACCGTGCCGCGAATTTTTCATCCTCTGTCCAATCCCCGTAGGTGCCATCCTTGCGCAGTACCTGCACACGATTGATCCCCGTCACGCCAGAGGTGTCGCCCATGCGGAGTGCGGTTGCCCAGCGCCGCATCGCGGTCTCCTCGGATTCCCGGATGGCCCGCTCTGACGCGGCCCGCTCGGCCTGCCGCGCCTTGTCCGCGATGGCCGCGTTATTGCGGTCAATCAAAGACTGGACGGTGGGCGAGGTAACGTACTTCTCGTACTGCGGGTCACTGGCGAAGGCCCGTAGCTGCGCCTCATCCAACGCACCCTCGGATGCCTGTTTGTAGGAAGGCTCCATCAGGCGATCCACTTGGTCACGCATCAGGCCGTCATGCATGCCCTCCGCGTGGTTCTCCAAGGTAAGTGCTACGGCATTCCCGAGGTTCGCTCGGAAGGTCTTGCCGTCATCGTGCTTGGCGTCAAGGATGGACCGGACCAACTGCACACGGCCCGAAGCGGCAGCGGCTTGGAGGGTTCCCTTAAGGGTCTCCATTGCGGAGTCCTCGGGTAGTGCCCCGGTGATGCGCAGGAAGTTGAACCGTTCCAGGATGGCCGCAGCGCCTTCCTGCGGTGTCCCCGCGTAGTCATCAGCGGTCACCATCAGGAGGTCATTGCGCAGAGCATCGGAGCTTGCCTGCACGGCCTCCGCTACGTGGTCGCGATCATTGCGCCGCACCACGGCTTCAAACAAGCGAGGGCGGAAGTCTGAGTAGCCCGCATCGAAGCCCGCAATGCCGTACTTGCTGGCCCCGTTCAGGAGTTCATTGCGCCTTCCCGTGAGGTAGGCATCGGCCTCCGCCGCGTCCTTGAATCGCAAGGTGCCCTGCTCGATGGCCGAAAGGGTCTCCCGCTGGAGCGCCGCCGATTGGTTGCGCCCGTTGATGTTCTGCACGGTCGCCACGAAAACGGGGGACTCCGAGGCGAGCAGCTTGCCGGACTTGACCTCCTCCCCGAGTTCCTGAACGGACTTGCTCTGCGCCCATGCGCTGGCGCGAGCTTCGTCATCGCTTTTCTTCTGAATCGCTACGCGCTCCGCGATGCGTTCCCCGCTGGCAAAGATGTCCGCCAGCTTCTCCCATTCCTGGGTAGCGGTGTAGTCGGGGTTCTGGCGGGAGGTGACCTGCGCCACCGGGCGGGCTTGGGTTTGCAGTTGCTGGTTGCCGAAGTTGTCATTGATTTGTAGCCGCTGGGGCTGGTTGGTTGCCATTGAAGTTCCTAAGGGTTTGTCCCCTCGCTGCCTGTGTTCCCTCCGCACATGGCCCACGCATGGGCAATGACACCCGCACCATGAGCGGCACAGGCAAGGAAGGGACAAGCGTTTAGGGCGTGGATGCCAGCGCGAAAGCTGGCGGTGAAATGCAGGCGCGGAGTCGGTGGTTATCCGGCAGGGCCTGCGGGGAGTGGCCGGGAATGGCCAGTGGGTTGCCCGAGGTGGGCGGTGAGGTGCCAGCGTGGGGACTGGTGGTACCGTGCATTGCACACGGCGGGGGGCTGGGGTTGCCAGCGGATGGCCTAGAGGTGGCCGGGGGGAGAGGCTTGGTGCGGGGGGTGTCGCCTGCTTCTTCTAAGAGTAGGACTTATTCATGTTGACGCAATGGGCGATCCAGCATGGATAGTTTTTCGCTTGGAAAAAATCTGCTGCGCCAGCCTCAATACTGTTCATTAAATCAGTTCATAATTTTCCTTGGATTGGTAAAACGTCCCGAGGCCAATAGCGGCCTTTTGGAGCGTTTTGATAGTCGGGATGACCCGTGAGAGGTGCCAGACCTCTTTAAGCGCCGTGGGGGCTGCCTGAGGGCCTTAGCGGGAGTCGGGCCAGTTGCACCCACGGGGCTGGGGAATCGTGGGGGCGCAACTGGCGGCGACGGCTCTCCTCTGTAAGGGGAATTTATTAAAGCCCAAGCAATCAAATACCGCAAAGCGATACATCCAAACTATCAAAAATGGCTTTTGTGGCAGCCCTTGGATTGCCCTCAAACAGGGGAGCGCGGAGCACCGTAAATGAAGCGCCGAAGTGAGTCCACGGGCAAGCCATGCCGCCGCTCCATCGCAGCAATGTTGAGACCCTCAGGGTTGTTGTTTGACCACTCTTTGAATGCGTCGGCGACACGCATGCGCAGGCTCTCCGCGTAACCCGCTCGGTATCGCTTCACCGTGGCGATGCTGATGTCGAAGTGGAGGGCCGTCTTGCTGTCACTCGTTCCCGCGCCACCATTCTGTTGCCGCTGCCAGGAGATGACGGCAACAGGGTCTGCAACTGGTTTCCTTCCCATGTGATGCCTCACGCCCCCACGGCTGCGGGCTGGCCCTTGGCTTGGGCTGTGTATCGCTTAACCGTGGCAATGCTGATGCCGAATTTCTCCGCCGTGTCAGCGATACTGGCGTTGTTCACGCTACGCCATTCCACGATCGCTTCCGGCGTGGTTCCTGCCTTCGCTTGGGCCGCAAAAGGTGCCCCCATGCTGGCCTTATCCCGATGCGTCTTGCCTGTCCTTGCCAGTGTCTCCCGTGCAAGTTGTCTACCCGCCTCTGTGCGCTCCCGGATGCGCTGCCGCTCCATGTCCGCCACTTGGGAAAGCACAGCCAAGATGAGTTCCCCAACACCCTTGCCGATGTTGCCCAAGCCCCGGACATACACGGTCACGCCTTGGTCAATCAAGGCCCGCACAGTGGTTTGCACGTCTATGGCGTCACGGCCCAATCGGTCCACAGAATAGACACACACGGTATCTCCGGCCCTCACCTTTTGCAGCATGGCCGCGAACTTCGGGCGGTGAGCCGCTGGCACTGCTCCGCTCACGCCCTCATCGGCGAATGAAAAAGCGAAGTCTTCCCCCTCGCCCATCCCAAGGTCACGACGCAGGGCGTTCCGCTGGGACTCAATTGATTGATCAAGGGTGGACACCCGGTAATAAGCGATGCGGGTAGTAGGCATGGCGTAGCCCCTTTGGCTCAAAAGATGATGACTAATTATGAGCCTAGCTCAAATATCATGTCAATATCTTTTGAACCTACCAAATCCCAATTGTTTGGCATGGCTCATAAGTTACACCTTTTGAGCCTCCGCCTAGGTTTTTCTTGTCGGAGAGCCGCCGACAAGTCAAGTGAACTGGTTCACCAGGACAAGGGTTGGGCCGGGTGGCAAATTCGGGGGTGTCGCAACCCACCGTGAGAACGACCCGAATGAAAAACCCACTTGATGCCCTCGCCCGCCTTGCTGTTGTCCTTGAGGCTCACCCCTTGGGGACCGTGGCCCTTGTCGCGCTGGCCGCCTTGCTCTGTGCCTTGGTGTCTCTGTTGCAGCGATGAGGCCCGCTTGTCGGCGGCCCACCTTGCCAAGCCCCCCATTCATTGACCCGTTTTGCGGTTCAGGATCAGCACTGTGCGATCTCTGGAGGGCTAGCAATAGTCCTATGTCAAATGAAAATAGTGCCCGCGTCCACATGACACGGGGGCAGTCGTGACGGCACATTTAAGCCGTCGCCACCAGCACAAAGGAATCACTCATGTCCCAGCTTGATGCTCTTGCCCGCCTCATCGTCACCCTTGAACGTCATCCCTTTGGAGCACTGGCTCTTCTCCTTCTCAGCCTCATGCTCTGCGTCCTAGTGGCCTTGCTGCGGTGATGCGGCCTGCGTCGTCCCTTGTGAAAACCACTACTCCCCGCTACTGTTGTCGCGTGGTGCCTCGCCGTGGGGCCGATGGAGATTCCCGTGTGGGCTGATGACCATGACACCGTTCGCTATCTTGCTGAGATAGCTTGCCCCCGCTGCCATGCCGTGGGGCTAGTCCCGGCTTCCTGGGAGGAGTTGAATGCGGCCCCAGCGAAAGATCGGCACGAGGGCGAAGGGCGAGACCCTAGTGAGGCGGGGAGGTGCCCCGCGTGTGGTCTCGTGGGGGAGTGGTAACGGTGTCCCCCATGTCTTCCTGAAAAACACACACGAGGCCGCCGACCATTTCATACGCAGACACCCCGGAGGGGGGGGATTTCGGTCGCCAATGATCGAGGTACCCTCTCGAATTTCTGCGGTAAAAATTCTGAGTAGCGCATTCAAACGCCATAGGGAGCCGCATGTCCGTTACTAACTATCAATTTCCCGTTGAAAAATGCGATGTTCCATTGGAGCGGCGGAAATCACTGGAGGCATATAGAGAGCACCGCCTGAAATGCCTTTTTCAGCTCCAAGGTGACAGTGACACATCAGTCGCAAGGCAGGTTTACGATCTAGTCTGGCACACGATGATGCTACGAACGCTAAATGAGGCCCGCAGGCTGGAACCGAACCGCATGGTGAATGGTGACATGTGGAATCTAGCGACAGCCGGTTATGCCACGCTGATGACAATGGGCATCAGGCGACTAGTAGACAAGAGCAGGGGTGCAATCTCAATTCCCAACATCCTTCACGAGATCGAGCGGCATCCTGAGTTCCTAACTCGGGAGTTCTTTGTGTGTAACGATGGCCTACCCTTCGAAGATCAGGAGTCGGCTCAACCCCACAGCCCAATGCAGTCGGAAACCATGTTCCGCTGGGCAGCTAAAGTTGGACCCAAGGCATACGACTCCTCGCGCATGCGACATGAGGCTTTCGACAAGCTGTGTGGGAAGATTACCGAGAGGAAACGAAACGACACGGTTGTACCCGAGGTATTCGAAACGCTCAGAGCAAGCCTAAGTGCGAATGCAATTTCAAAAGTCCGTACGATGGCGGACAAGATCGTGGCTCACACGGAGAGAGTGCCAGACGATAAACCGATACCGATTGCGACTTATCAAGACATCGACGATGCTTTGAAAATCATCGTACGGACCTCCAACTTCATTGGTCACTTTTTCTTCTTCGATGAACCGTTTGGAACGGTAGTTGCAACCCCTCAGTACAACGTGATGGATCGCTTAGACAGGCCATGGGTACAGAGCAAAAACATTCCAGCATTGCATGAATTCTGGAACCAGCAGGCAGAGGTAATGGACAAGTGGGCCTACAACGTTGCAGACGGATTTCTGGCCTGACGCGACATCCCCGCAAATCTCTCTCCTACGATCATGCCGACACCTGAATCTGGCCTAAACATTCTGGCTTGGTGGGGCGCAGGTCTCTCCACCCTGCTCGCAATCGTCAAACTCGCAGAGCTTTGGCGGGATCGCTTCCGAGTTGTTATCGGCTACAGATTCACAAGTGATTCTCACGTTGGCAACGATATTCTTATTCGCAATTTATCGAATCGCCCTTTGATTCTTGGTCACTGGCAGCTTCTGCACTGCTCCGGCTATTGGCCGAGACGCCATTTTTTCGATATTGAGAGCGCTGATCTTGAAGCCAATAGCGACGTCCACATCGCTCCCCATTCGACATTCACATTGAATTTCTGCGGGGCAGATCACTTCGACTGGCATGCTGATGCATTAAACGGACAACGAATCTTTATCCGATTGCACATCGTTGGGCGAAGGCCGGTTCTTAGATTGGTATACCCAACCCGACCATCCAACACACCCACCAGATTTTCGGGATTGCGATAGATCGCCGCGTCACTCTTCTGACTTCCTCACAAGCAAAGAAGGAATCCTATGAAGAAACCAACCGCCCAAGAGCCCTACCACCACATCGCGCTGATTCTCGACACTGGATAACAGGTCACTATCAGGTTTTCAGAAATTCCCATGATGAGCTTTTGGATTCACTGGGGAACGCCCTGAAAACCGGCGCATGGTGGATCGCCAGCCTAATTGACGGTTGCTCCGTTGACTACCTGGGGATGGCTATGGATCGCGTCAATATGCGCCGGGTGGTTGGGATGGCGTAGGAGTCCCGGCGCTGGGTTGAGGGCTACGGCAACTCTTGGGATTCGTACCGATACTTAGAGAGAGGTCATCGTGGAAACGCTGAAAGATATCTGGTCGTCACTCATAGCCAATGTGAACGAGCGAACTTCAAATCCATTTACGTTTGCCTTTGTCTTTAGCTGGATTGGCTGGAACTACAAGTTCTTTCTTTACATCTTTGATAACGAGACAGCCGCCACTCGAATCTGGAACATTGCAGCGCTGTATCCGGATGCATTTGCCGCATTCATGGGCGGCGGATTTCTCTATCCATTCCTGACAACCTGTTTCTTCGTCTTTCTTTGGCCGTTTATTGCGAAGCGCATCATTTCCTTCTATCGCGCCCGTCAAATTGAAATCTCCAATGCAGTCAAGAGCAAAGAAGAAAAACGACTAGTTAACCAAGATGAACAGACGGCCATGGTTCGTCGCCATGAAAAGGAACGTGCAGCCGATGCAGAAGAATTGGGGAATTTACGAGCACGTGTGGAACAGATAAGGGAGGCCCTCCAAAAGGCGGAGACCGAGCTAGGCACCCTAAAGTCTCAGCCTAGCTCCACGGCCAGCAATGTGCTCACCCGGACCCTATCCGATTTTGACGAAAACTACGACCCAGACAGTGCGACTAAGCAGCATATCGACACTCCTGCATTGCCGTCACGGCAAGAAATTCTGTCGGCGATTGCGGAAAATCCAAACTTGGCACTGGAATCGAAAGAGGCCAAGGCAATTCTGCGGTATTTGTCTTCAAAGCCTGCCTCAGGCAACAGTGATGAAATCGCACAAATGACCCAAGTGAATCTATCGGTGACCAGACGATTTTTGGATGAGCTAAAAAAAGCGAAGTTAGTAAACAAGACCGACGAGCGCTTCGACAAGTGGGGGCTTTCTACTTTTGGCCGCGATTTTGTTGTGATCAACAATCTGGACAGCTTGCCAGGCTAATCCAACGCTCTTTGGGGCGGTGCATAGAAAAGTTATTCGCCACGGCCTGCTCCCCCGCATCACTTAGCACTGATTACCGCATGCATGCCCAACCCCCAAAGCATCGTTCCGCCCTTCTCGCGGCGCTTCTCAAAGTCCCACACGGGGAACCCTGAGCGGAACTTGACGAATGCAGAGCGGCGGCCCAATTCGGCGTAAAGGAAAGTGCGGGTGAGTTCCAGTGTGAACGAGCGAAAAGAAAAGGTCATGGTGTCTCGGTTGATGGCGTTGAATGCGCTAACTAGGTGCGCGGAGGCATCTTGCCGAGACGAGAAATCAATAACAAGCCCTACCTCCGAGACCATCGAGGAACCGAGAGGAGTTCAGAACGAGCGCAGCGGTGACCGATGAGGGCGCAATGCGTTACCATTGAGCCAATGTTCACCGGATACTGGCCGGGTACAGACGCAGCGGGAACGCCGCTAAGTGATTGATTTATATAGGTCGGGGTGCGCAAATGATGAATCCCATCAGCCACCCCAAAACAACGCAAGGCGCCAGCATAGGTTCATTCCATGCTGGCGCTTTTGCTTGGTGATCCGCCCCTCCACAACTGCACACACAGCCCCTGCCAACCGCCCATGATCGACGACCGTCGCTCCATGATCAGGACACTGGCTGCCACGGGACTCACACTGGGATCCTGGGGCACCGGTGCCTTGCGGGCACTCGCGTCGCTGGGCCTGTACAGCGGTGGCGCGGCGGCGGCAGGGGCGCAGACCTCCCAGCGGCCCATCGCCAGCCGTTCCCCCGCCTTCCAGGCCGAGACACCGGCTGACGCGCTGCGACACATCCTCGGCGCGGCACCCGTGGTCGAGGTCGGCGAGCAGCAGATCCAGTTGCAGGTGCCCGAGCTGGCCGAGAACGGGGCCATGGTGCCAGTGACCGTGAACAGCCT
>JARJFC010000629.1 GCA_029310945.1 Leptospira sp. 96542 | reverse complement strand
ACATAAACGTCATAAATGACGAGGGGACCCTGATGCAACGCGTCTGGTGCGGTCCAACCAGCCGAACAAGGCCTGGACATCACCGTCGCGCAGCAACTGGACAACGAGGGGCAGATACAGGCCGCGAACGCGCGTGTTCAGTCGGGTGCCCTCCGCAACGCCGACGCGGGCCTGATCGCGGCAGGGCAGCAGCTGGACATCACGAGTTCACAGGCGCTGAACAACGCGGGCCGGGTGCAGGCAGCGAACGCCACGGTGATGGCAGGCCAATTCAGTAACGCGGTTGGCGGAACGGTGGTCGCAGGCGAAACGCTGAGCATCCACAGCGCGGACGCCTTGATCAACCAAGGCCAGATCGCGGCCGAGCAAGAACTTAGCCTCTCGGCCGCCGGTGTCATGATCCTGGCCGGCACCACGCAGGCCAGTGAAGGGACACTGACGCTGCAGACCGACGTCGGGCTGGACAATACCGGCACAAGCGGTGGCCGCAAGGTGAACGTGGTCGCGGCCACCATGCACAACA
>JARJFC010000628.1 GCA_029310945.1 Leptospira sp. 96542 | reverse complement strand
TGGCAGACCCCGCTGCGCATTTCCAGGGCTTCCAGGGCGGGGGTATGGACTTCGGTGCTCTGGGTCTCGTACCGGAAGTCCGCGTGGATGCGCGTCATCAGCTCGCGCGCGGCCTCGAGGGCGGGTCTGCCCGGCGCGAAGCTGGCCCGGGCGTAGGCGGCGAACGCCTCATGGCGCGGCGCGCGCGGTGACGCGAAGCTGAACTCGGCGGCTGGCCGCCAGGCCGCGCGGGCCTGGTATCGGTATTGCTCGCGCAGCGCTTCCCAAGCGATCTCGCTGATGGTGTGCCCTGGCGGAAGCGGGGGGCGCGTGCTCAGGGCACTGCGCGCGGTCACGCGCAGCAGGGTGTGCGGGCGGTCCAGCGCGAAGAAGGCCCGGTGGTTGCCGTAGACGTCGACGGACCAGGCATCGGGGCCAGCCGGGGCGGCGCGAGGCGTTTCCTCGCCCATGCCGGTCTCGACCGCCAACTGGTGCTCGTGCACGGTCTGCCAGGGGGTGTCCGGCGGGCGCAGGTAGGCGATGT
>JARJFC010000627.1 GCA_029310945.1 Leptospira sp. 96542 | reverse complement strand
CCCTGCTGGTGTTCGCGCTCAACAACCAGGCACGGGTCACGCTGAACTTTTTCTTTGACTACCAATGGAATGCCCCGCTGGTGTTCGTGGTGCTGGCCGCCTTCGCGCTCGGCCTGGCACTGGGCATCGTGGTCATTCTGCCGCGCTGGCTGGGCCAGCGCCATGCGGCGCGCAAGGCGCGCCGTCAGCTGGAATCCGAGAGCGAAAGCAAGCTCGGCATGAGCACGCAATTCACGCCATCCAAGCCCTTTCCGCACGACCACCCCATCGGATGATGCATCCCCTTCCCGCCCGCCGGACCGTCCCCACCTATGAATCCTGAACTGAGCTGGCTGCCCGGCTGGTTGTCCTTTGGCCTGATGGCCTTGCCCGCGGCCTTCGCCCTGGGCTGGCTGGCCTCGCGCCTGGATTGGCGCCAGCTGCGCCTCGAAGACCGACGCAACCCGCGCCATCTTGCCCAGACTCGCTCGATTAAATTTCGATGGGGATAACAGTGCACAGATTAGTTTGTACCGAAAGGCAACC
>JARJFC010000626.1 GCA_029310945.1 Leptospira sp. 96542 | reverse complement strand
CCCAGCGCGTGCGCGCATTGCTCAGGGCCAACTTGCGCCATTGCACCTGCAGCATGGGAGCGTAATGGTCGAGCCGCTGGGCAAAGAGCGCCCGGGCCTCTTCGAGAAACCAGGCGTGGACCGCGTCCCGGATCTGCGCTGGCGGCGCGTCGGCGGGCAGGTCCAGGCGCAGAACCCGTGCCGCCTCGCCTGAGGGCGTGACTCCCTCCGTGTCCAGCACCGGCTTGGCCACGCGGCGGGCGCGGCCGCGATGCAATCCGGACGCTGAAGCCGAAAGCTCAGCCCTCTGGCTGGTCGCGCCGAGGAGCGCAGCTTGGTCCAAGGCTTGCCTCAGGCGCAGCACAAGCGGCTGCCCCAGCCAGGGCAGCACGGTGCCCTCGCGCCATTCCAGCCGCGAGGCCTGCGCGCGCAGACGACGCGCGTGCATCTCGTTCAGCTTACGCACAATCCAGGCGGCTTTTTCCTGCAGGACGGCTTCGACCTCGTACAGGGGCGTCCAGCGCGGCGCGCTGACGGTCAGGCCCG
>JARJFC010000625.1 GCA_029310945.1 Leptospira sp. 96542 | reverse complement strand
CGTAGCCCACGCGCAAACCCGTGGCGACGTTCTTGGAAAACCCTGACACATGGACCGTCAGGTCCGGCGCCAGGGCGGCCAGGGGCGGCGGCGCGCGCTCCGCGAGGAAAGCATACGCGGCGTCCTCGATGAGCATGAAGCCGTGGCGACGCGCCAAGGCAACCAGCGCTTCCCGGTGGCTGTTGCTCATCACCCACCCCAGTGGGTTGTGGACCGTGGGTTGAGCATAGACGGCGCGCACGCGGCGCTTCTTGCACAGGTGCTCCAGCACGTTCAAATCCAGCGCCGTGCCGTGCGCGCGGACTGGGACCAGTTCGAGCCGCAACAAATCCGCCAGCACCTTCATGCCCGGGTAAGTCAGCGCATCCGTCGCCACGACGTCGCCGGGTTTCAGCAGCCCCATCGCGACGACGGTCAGACCATGCTGGGCGCCATCCGTGAGCATCACCTGGCCCGCGTCGACCCGCAGCCCCCGGCTCGCCAAATGCCGTGCCACGATGGCCCGCTCGTGCGGACGCCCGCCATG
>JARJFC010000624.1 GCA_029310945.1 Leptospira sp. 96542 | reverse complement strand
TGCTCGTGCCCGCCACGCTCAGGCTCGCCAGGTTCGTCGCGTTGCCCGCCAGCTTCCAGTTCGCCGTCGCGATGCTCAGACCCAGGCCCCCGCCCGCCAGCCCGTCCTGCATGTCGATCAACTCACCGCTGCCCGCCGTCAGCGTGCGCAGCCCCGTGCCCGACAGCGTCACCAGGCCCCCATAGGTCTGCCCGCCCGTCGTCCTCACGTTGCCGCCCAGGTTGCTCGTGCCCGTCACGCTCAGGCTGCCCAGTTCCCGCGTGCCGCCCACCACGCCCTGGAACACGACATTTCCGTCCAATGCCAGCGTGTAGTTCTGCCCAGCCGCCGAATCCACCGTGCCACCAAAGCTGATCTGGTCCAGATCCGTCCCGTCCTTCGCGGTCAGCATCGTGTTCGCGTTCAGCGTCACCGCGCCCGTGTAGCTTTGCGTGCCCACGGTGCTCACGTTGCCGGCCAGGTTGCTCGTGCCCGCCACGCTCAGGCTCGCCAGGTTCGTCGCGTTGCCCGTCAGCTTCCAGTTCGCC
>JARJFC010000623.1 GCA_029310945.1 Leptospira sp. 96542 | reverse complement strand
CCTAGGATAGGATGCAAGCCATGCGCGAGCTGCTACTGATCAACCCCAATACGACGACCGCGATCACCGACACCCTGGCCGCGCTGGTGCGCGCCACGGTGCCCGCGGATGTGTGCATCCATGCCGTGACCGCCCCTTTTGGCGCGCCCTACATCGCCGACGAAGCGGGGTATGCCGTGGCGGGACATGCCGCGCTGCAGGCTTGGCGGCAGGCCAGCGCGGAACGCGCGAGACCTTTCGACGGTGTGATCGTCGGCTGCTTTGGCGACCCGGGGCTCTTCGCCCTGCGCGACGCCGCGAGCTGCCCGGTCACGGGACTGGCGGAAGCGGCCCTGATGGAAGCGGTTCAGCGCATGGATGCGTCCGGGCAGATTGCGGGACAGGGCCGCTGCGCCATCGTGACCGGCGGCGCGGCCTGGGGCCCGATGCTGCGCAAACTGTTGCCCGCCTTGGGCGGCGGCGAGCGCGTGGCGGCCGTCGAGACCGTGGCCCTCAGTGGCGCCCAGCTGCGCGCCGACCCGGTGGCGG
>JARJFC010000622.1 GCA_029310945.1 Leptospira sp. 96542 | reverse complement strand
GTCCCGGGGCTATCCCCGGGAGCGGGAGGATGAAACCTGGAAAAGACGGGTTTCACCCCCTCGTTTAGCTGTAACAAAGCGTGAAAAAATGCGCCCAAGTGATTGATCGGGAACGATATTTTCTGTATAACCTTGCGCAAATTGGTGTCATCCATCGAACGATGACAGCGTGTATAGCCAAGGTCAGCGTGCTGCCAGCGCGGAAATGTCATCCTTCTTCACTTCATTGCGGTTGAAAGCTGTGGGCCTCGCCCGCAAGCTGGCTTCGCTCGCGTGTCTTTCGCTTTCCACCGTCGTGCTCGTTCTGCCCCTGCAAGGGCAGGCGGCTTCGGGTTCCAACCCGGCTGCATCCTCCACGCCGCGTCAGGCGGTCAAAGTGCAAGGAGGTGGGGTCAAGCCGGCACCCAAGCGTCAGGCCATGCGCCGCATCCTCATTCCGGCCAAGCCCTCCATGGGCATGCAGGCGGGCCTGCACCGCGTCAATGACCCCTTGTCGCTGCGCTCCAGCGTGGCCTACGTGATCGATCAG
>JARJFC010000621.1 GCA_029310945.1 Leptospira sp. 96542 | reverse complement strand
GTGCGCCAGCGTTTTCTGCGCAGCGGCCACTGGTTGGAGCGGGCCATGGGCCTGGTGCTGATGGGCTTCGCGGCGCGCCTGCTGGTGGTGTGATCGGTGACCTTGCGAGGCCGAGGCCGGCTCAGCGTTTGGCGGTGCCGGGCTTGCCTGTCTTGGGCTTGGACCGGGTCGCCGGCTTGGATGGGAGGACCCGATTTTTGGCGGTGGCACCTGATTTGCGGGGTGTGCCGGAGGTCTGGGTGGCTTGGGTGGACCGGCGAGATGTCGAAGGCTTGCGCGCCGCGAGCGCGGCTTCCATGGCCAGCCGTGCCCAGGGCGTCATCAACGCGGGTGATTCGAGCGCCTCGGCCGGGGGTGTCCAGTAGCTCATGACGACGGTGGACTTCTGCTGCGAGCCCTGGTAGACAAAGGGCTGGCCGCCCGCGTCGGCGAAGTGCTGCCGCGTCGCCTCGCTGGTTTTCAGAAACAGTTTGCCCTCCGCGATGAGGGCGATGAACAGATCGTCCACGTACAGACCCTGCCCGCCGAA
>JARJFC010000620.1 GCA_029310945.1 Leptospira sp. 96542 | reverse complement strand
AAATTTGGAGCCGGGTCAAATGCCCAGCCAGCATCCTATTCATGTCGGGCGCCGACGCCCCCACCGGGACGGCCGGTGCAGACTCAGGCCGGCCACGCTCGATAGCTGCGAGCCAAGGCGTCAAAGGCCGCGAGCTGGGGATCGCCCCCGGTCTCCTCGGCGAGGATCTCCGCCACGCGGGGTGCGACGCGGCCGGCCAGTTCGGCGGCCAGGCACAGCAGGCGGGACCGCCGGGCGAGGACATCCTCGACAGTGAGCGCATACTCATGTCTTGCGGCGAAACGGACCATGGCCTCGGTCAGACCGGGCGCCAGCGCTTCCTCGGCTCCCGGCAGGCCAGCCAATGCAGCTGCGTCCACACCATACAGATGGGGCCCTGGTGTGGCCGCCAGACCAGGGCCACTCGACGCATGCGCCTCTGGCGCGCCAACCAGGCGCAAAGAGGCACTCTGACCAGCCCCACGGGGCGGCAACAGCCCCGAGGCCACGCAGCGCGCCAGCACGTCCTCGGCCATGGCCCGATAGGTCGT
>JARJFC010000061.1 GCA_029310945.1 Leptospira sp. 96542 | reverse complement strand
ACGGGCGTCGCCGCAATTGCCTTGGGGCGGAATTTCATCGGCATGGAAAGGGAGCTGCGCCATGTCGATACAGCTTGCGCGCGGCTCGACGCCGCTGGTCGCCAGTTGCAAATTGAAATGGAAGCTGTTGAAACCGTATGAACGAAGTTATCCCCATCGCCCGCATCGAGCGGGAAGCACGCCAAGCCGCGCACCAGTTCGCCAGCCTGGAGCTGGCGTGCCCGTATCCCTTCAATTCGGATGCCGGGCACGCGTTTGCGTCCTACTTCCACGGTGAACGCTTGCGCATGCAGCAGGCACGCGCCGAGGTCTCGGGGTCCGCGTCGGGGGTGGCATGAAGCTCTACATCGCTGGCCCGATGACCGGGTTGCCTGACCTGAACTTCCCAGCCTTCCACGCCCAGGCCGCGCGACTGCGCGCGCAGGGGCATGAGGTGGTCAACCCTGCCGAGCTGAACCCGGACCCGGCCATGCCTTGGGCGGAATGCATGCTGCGCGACCTGGCTGCGCTGACGCGATGCGACGGCGTTGTGCTGCTGCCTGGCTGGGATCAATCCCCGGGCGCGCAGATCGAGCGGCTGTGGGCGCAGCGGCTGGGGTTGAGTGTGGGGGAGGTGACCGCTTGATGCAGCTTGCTGGCGATTACCGTGCAGTCTGGGACCTGCTATTCCGGAGCGGGACACCGCGCACCACGGCCCAACTGGCGGCACTTTTGCGCGTCGACACGAAGCGCATGGTGCAAGTGGTTTTCAACCTCAAGCGGCGCCACCTGATCGCCGAATGTGAGCCTGCGCCCGGAACGCATGCAATGCGCTACGAGGTTAACGGCATGTGCCTTGCGCCCCAGGGCGCGACCCTTGCGGAACTGCAGATCGATCCATGAGCCGCAAGACCTCGACCTACTCCAACAAGCGCCGTGCCCAAGGTGGCCGTGTGTACGTGTTCAACGCGGCGGAGTGGCTCAATGCCATCCAGCGCAGTCGCGCCTATACGGCAGAGAGCATCCCCGGCGCAGCACCCGACATTGGCGGAACTGAAAGCGAGGCGGACAAAGCCGCCTTGATGGTGCATGACGCACTGCAAACCCTGCTGCGCGGTGACGTGCGGGGGCAGGACCATGGGCACGTGTTCGACGTGCTGGCCCATGCCTTGGGCGTGGCGGCCCTTCGTGCCTTGCAGATCCAGCCCGAGCGCGCGCAGAACCCTGCGCTGCCGGTGCTGGCCGAGGGCACGGCAGCTCTGCAGCGCGCCATCGGGCGATGGGAGGCCCGCGGCGCGTTTGGGCTCGACGGCCCGGGGCGCGAGGCCTTGCTGGCGGCGGTAGAGGCCTACACGGCCATCCTGCGCGCCAGCAGCCCGGCCCAGATGCAGGCCGCCAGCGATGAGCGTCTGCGCATCCTGGCCGGCGCCCAGCAACTCGGGGCGGGGGAGGGCGTGGCGGTATGAGTGTTGCCAACAGGGTGACCACCAGCGCGCTGCACTGGGCGCTTGAACTGCGTCGCGTCACGCCGGCCGAAAAGCTGGTGCTGCTGGGTATTGCACGGTTCTACAGCAACGACGCCAACGAAGGTTGGGTGAAGGTCGGCACCCTGGCCCTCAACGCATGCTGTGAGGAGCGCAGCGTCTCGCGCATCCTGGCGCGGCTGGAGGCGGATGGTTACCTGACCCGCAAGGTGCAGGAAGGTGGCTCACGCAGCATGAGCAACCGCGTTCGGCCCAATGCCTACGTGCTGCATCTGGACCGCCCGGAACCCCGGGAAGTTGTCCACACGGATGACCCCAGGGTCACCCCTCAAGCCCCAAGGGATGACCGGGAGGTCACCCCAAGGGATGACCGGGAGGTCACCCCAAGGGATGACCGGGAGGTCACCCCCATTATGAAGAGAGTAGGAGATAGAGAAGAGAATACCCCCCTACCCCCCAAGGGGGGCAAGGAGGTTGATTCCAGCTTCGAACGCATCCTCGCGGCCTACCCGCGCAGCACCAATGCCGGCGTTGCCAGGGCACGGGTGATCTGGCAGACCCTGCGCCCGAATGCCGACCTGGTGCGTGTGATGCTGGCCGCGATCGAGCGGCAGGCCCGCAGCGACGAGTGGCAGCGCAACCGGGGACAGTTTGTGCCCAAGCTCTCCCGCTGGCTGGCCGAGCAGCGGTGGCTGGACACGCACGATGCCGGCGCGCTGCGAGTGGGTCAGGCTTTGCAGGGGCAGGGCAGCGCGCCGCCACCCGAGCCGCCGCGCACGCCCGAGCAATTGGCCGAGAACGCACGCCGTGCGGCCGAAGCTCGGGCGCAGCTGGGCTTGCCGCCGAAGGCGAGGGCAGTGGCGTGAAGTTCACGATCAAGAGCAACTTCCCCGAGGTGCAGCGAAAGATCAATGCACTGGGCAAGGAATCGCGCAGCATCGTGCGCGAGGCGATGAACCGGGCCGCAGAGCTTGCGGACCAAGCCGTGACAGCGGAGATGGCCAAGGTGTTCGACCGCCCGGTGCCGTTCACGCTGAGGTCGCTTCGGGTCTTTTACGCCAGCACCACCAGCCTCAAGGTAACGTTGTGGTTTCGCTCTCGCACGGAAGAGCGGGACAAGCAATGGGCGGTGGCACAGATCCGTGGTGGACAGCGTGCACTGAAGCCGATGGAGTTGCGCTTGCGCCGAATCAACATCCTGCCGAACGGCTGGTTCGTGATGCCTGGTGCGGCCATGCCGCTCGATGCCTACGGCAACATGAGCCGGGGCGAGGTGTCACGCATCCTCAACGTGCTGGGCACCTACACCGAGGCGGGCTACAACAAGGCGAACGACAAGACGCGTGCGCGCCTTCGCAAGGGCAATGCGAAGAAGGGGGCGTTCGGGTTCGAATACTTCGTCAACCCTCCAGGTGGCACGAAGGCCAAGCACCTGCAGCCAGGTGTCTACCGACGCGTCTACACGGCGTTCGGTCAATCACTCAAGCCCATGCTGATCTTCGTTCGTGCGGCGACCTACCGTCGGCGATTGGACTTCTTCGGCATCGTGAACAAGACGATGGACAAGCACTTCCCTGAAGAATTCGACAAGGCGTTCGAGTCCTGGTGGAAGACGGGCTCGGCTTCGGCATTGCGTCGCGGTGCGCTTCCCTTGTTCCGGTGACGAAAAATGAACAAGCATCACGACAGCTGCAAGTCACTCGCGGGTCCTTCCCAGACTTCCACTTTCACGGGTAATTGGAACCACGAACATGGACTGTTCATGGGGTTTGCTAAGGGGGTTAAGTGAAGGTTCTGGGCTGTCTTGGGACGCAGGTATCGCAGGCCGAATTCGCGCAGATGATCGGCGTGAGTGAAGCGCGCGTGAGCCAGCTCGTGGGCGAGAACTGGATTGTGCGCGGCGACACCGCCCACGAGTGGTTGCTGGCTTACTGTGAACGTCTGCGCGATGTGGCGGCCGGCCGCGCGTCGGCCGAGGGTGGAGGCCTCGACCTGGTGCAAGAGCGCGCCGCACTTGCACGCGCCCAGCGCGAGGGCGTGGAGATCAAGAACTCTGTCGCCCGTGGTGAGTACGCCCCCATCAAGCTCCTTGCCGAAGTGCTTGCCGACGCCAGCCAGGCCGTGGTGGAACGCTTCGAGCAGCTGCCGTCGCAACTGCGCAAGACCTGCCCCGACATCACGCCCGCGGCGGTGGAGCAGGTGCTGGCCACCATTGCCAGTGCCCGCAACGAATGGGTGCGCGCCACCGCCGAGCTGGTGGCTAAGCGCCTGGACGAAGATGCCGACGACGACACCCTGGAACTCCCGCTGGAGGGCGAGGCTTGAGCCGCGCGCCGACGGTCACGCTGCGCGCGGTGCTCGACGCCGTGCTCGCCGGCCTTCGGCCGCTGCAGGCTGACAAGCCCCAGTCGCTCAGCCGCTGGGCGGCCGAGCACTTCTACCTCAGCGCGGAGGCCTCGCACACGCAGGGCAAGTGGGAGGCCTACCCGTTCCAGCGTGGGCTGATGAACTGGTTCAGCGACGATGCAATCGAGGAAGTGACGGTCCGCAAGGCCAAGCGCGTCGGCTACACCAAGATGCTGCTCGCCTTCATCGCCTACAACGCCGCGCACCGGCGGCGCAAGCAAGCAGTGTGGCAGCCGACCGACGATGACCGGGACAGCTTCGTCAAGTCCGAGATCGAACCCATGCTGCGCGACGTGAAGGCGCTGCACCCGGTCACCATCGGCGGCAACGATGACACATTGAAGCTCAAGAAGTTCCTCGGCTCCGTGCTCCACACCTTGGGCGGCAAGGCCGCCCGGGCATACCGCCGCATCACCGTGGCGGTGGCGATGCTGGACGAGGTGGATGGCTTCGACCAGAAAATCGAGAAGAGCGCCGACCCGGTGACGCTGGCCCGTGGCCGCTTGGAAGGTGCGCCGTTCCCAAAGCTGATCTCCGGCAGCACCGTGCGCCTCAAGGGCCTGAGCCACATCGAGTACCGCGAGCAGAACGCCGATGCGGTGATGCGTTACTGCATCGTCTGCCCGCATTGCGAGGCAGAGCATCCGCTGATCTGGGGCGGCAAAGACGTGCGCCACGGCTTCAAGTGGGACGGTGCCGACTATTCAACCGTGCGCCACGTCTGCCCGCACTGCCTCGGCGCAATCACCCAGGCGGACTACCTGCGCATCTGGGACCGCGGCGCCATGTGGGTCAGCGTCTGCGGAAAGTGGCGGTATGACCACCACGCCGAACAATGGCTCGACGCCCAGGGCCAGCCCACCACGGCACCGCGGCACGTCGCCGCTGCGCCGCTCTGGACGGCCTACAGCCCGCAGCGTGCGTGGCCCGACATAGTGCGCGAGTTCCTGGAGGCCAAGGCCAAGCTCAAGGCCGGCGACGACGGCCCCATGCAGGGCCTCAAGAACGAGACCCTGGCCGAGCTGTGGGAGGCGGAGTTCGACCAGGCCGACCAGCACGCGCTCGCCCGCCGTGCCGAGGACTACCGCCTCTTCACCGTGCCCATGGGCGGCCTCGTGCTGGTCGGCGCCGTGGACGTGCAAGACAACCGCTTCGCCATCGTGGTCTGGGCCATCGGGCGAGGTGAAGAAATGTGGGTTGTGGCCCACGTCGAGATCCCGGCAAATCCGGCCGACGAGCAGGAGTGGGCCAAGATCGACGCCTTCCGCGCTACGCCGTTCACCCACGCCTGCGGCCAGCCCATGCGCATCGAGGCGATGGCGGTGGACACCGGCGGGCACTTCACGCACCAGGCCTACAACTACTGCCGCCTGCGCGAGCGGGAGCGCGTGTTTGCCGTGCGCGGCGACCCGCGCCCAAGCAAGATGATCAAGGGCAAGGCCACTATCCAGGACGTGAACTGGAAAGGCAAGGTGCTCAAGCGCGGCGTGCGCCTCTGGTATGTTGGCACCGATACCGCGAAGGACTTGCTCTACGGGCGTCTGCAGGTCACCCAGCCCGGCCCCGGCTACGTGCATTTCAGTAAGGACCTCACCCCGGAGTTCTACACCCAGCTCACGGCAGAAAGCCGTGTGCCTCAGCGCGTGGCCGGTGGAATTGAGTACAAGTGGGTGAACACCAAGCGCCATCGCAATGAGGCGCTTGACTGCACGGTCTACGCCTTGTTCTGCACCCATGCCCTGGGCCTGCACACCTACACCGAGGCCATGTGGCAGAAGCTCGCTGACGCGGTGCAGCCGCGCGTGCAAGACATGTTTGCCGGTCTTGGTCTCGATAGCCAGGCCGGCGCGGAGCCCAGCGCTGTGCAACTGCGCAGCAGTGGCCGGGGCCGCTTTAACCTCGCCGGCACGGCGCGCGGGGCTTGATGACGCGGGCGGTGGAAGAGGGTCAAGAACCCGACATCATCCAGCTGATGCTGAGCAGCGTCCGTAAGCAAGTGGCGCTCACGCCCGAGCAAGAACAGGCCATCGAGCAGGAAATCCGCGCCGAGGCCGGTGGCCTGCGTGTACGAATTCCCAAGCGCGGTAAACACCCGAGCGCGGAGCGGCGCGCGGCGATCTATCGCCACGCCATGACCAATGCGCCAGAGCAGGAAGTTTTGGAGCAAGGGGGGATCAGTCGAGCGACTTTGTATCGCCTCATCAAACGCGAGCCGAACTAGTCTCAATTTGCCCTATTTTTTTGTCGTGAACCTACCTAGATTGTCGTCATTGAAAGGTGGCGACAAACATGGCAGGAATCACGCTGACACAAGCCCAGGCGCAGCTGGATGCATGGCTTGCTGCGAGCTTGGCTGTGGCAAGCGGTCAAGCATTCGAAGTCTCTGGACGGAAGCTGACGCGGGTCAATGCTGAACACATCGACCGAATGATCGACTACTGGGGCGCTAAGGTTGCGAACTTAAGCAACAGCGCTGCGGGCCGTGGCCGCGCGCGCACCATGGTGCCCGGGTTCTGAGCATGCGCGAGACCGTGTCGCAGGCCAAGACCATAAAGGGAGCGTTGTTCCAGCTCAACGCGCTGGACCGCCTCATCGGCGTGGTGGACCCCATCCGCGCCAAAAAGCGCGCCGTGGCTCGCGCGCAGCTCGGCGCCATGGAGGCCTTGGCCGGGCGGGGTGGCTACAACGGCGGCCGGCGTGACAAGGCCAGCCTCAGCAGCTGGAACCCGGACGCCGGTTCACCCAACGCTGACATCAACCCGGACCTGGCGACACTGCGCAGCCGAGCGCGCGACCAGGGGCGCAACGCGCCTGTCGTGGTGGGCGCCGTCAACATGGCCTGCAGCAACGTGGTGGGCACGGGCCTGAGCCTCACGCCGGCGCCCATGGCCAGCATGCTGGGCTTGAGTCCCGAGGCGTTGGCCGTCTGGGTGCAGAACACGCGCGACCGCTTCAACCTCTGGGCCGCTTCGATGGACGTGGATCTGGCCCGCAAGGTCAACTTCTACGGTTTCCAGGATCTGGCGTTCCGCTCTGTCCTGGAGAGTGGCGACACCTTCGTTGTGACACCGCGCGTCGCCCGCGCCGGCCGCGGAGCCCAGCTCGCGCTTCAACTGCTGGAGGCGGACCGCATCTGCAACCCCAACCGTTCGGCCAACACAGAGACTCTGGTCGAAGGGGTGGAGGTGGACGCAGCCACCGGCGAATCCGTGGCTTGTCATGTGGCGCGCATCCATCCTGGCGAGGTGCGCGCGGCGGGCAACACCTGGCAGCGCATCGTCTACCGCGGCGCATCCACCGGCCGCCGCAATGTGTTGCACCTGTTCCGGGTGCTGCGCCCGGGCCAGGTGCGTGGCGTACCGTGGATCGCGCCCATTTTGGAGCCGCTCAAGCAGCTGGATCGCTACACCGAAGCGGAACTGAATGCGGCCGTCACCAACGCCCTGTTCTCCGTCTTCATCAAGATGGACGTGGACGCATTCAACGAGCTGTTCGACGACAAGGGGCAGGACAACTACGTCAAGCAGGCATCCAAGTGGTCCGGCGCGCTGGAGAGTGGAAAGGCCGTGAACCTGCTGCCAGGCGAGGAGGTCGACACCGCCACGCCCGGCAGGCCCAACGCGCAGTTTGACCCCTTCGTCATGTCCGTACTGCGTCAGATTGGCATGGCGCTGGAGATCCCGTTCGAGGTGCTGGTGATGCATTTCCAAAGCAGCTACAGCGCCGCGCGCGGCGCCATGTTGCTGGCGTGGAAGTTCTTCCGTGCGCGCCGCGATTGGCTGGCCACCAACTTGTGCCAGCCGGTCTACGAACTGTGGTTGACGGACGAGATTGCCGAAGGCCGCATTTCCGCACCTGGGTTCTTCGCCAACGAGACCGTGCGCGCCGCCTGGTGCCAAGCCGTGTGGACCGGAGATGGCCCTGGGTCTCTCGACCCGGCCAAGGAAGTCACTGCGGCCAAGGGCCGCGTGGAACTGGGCATCAGCACGCTGGACGCAGAGAGTGTGGCCTTTGACGGCGTGCCTTGGGATACCAAACACGCACAGCGCGCCAAGGAAGTGGCGGAGCGGCGCGCCGCTGGCCTGGAGCCAGCTGCAGGCGCTGCTGCATCAACACCCGCAGCAGTACCCGATCCCTTGGCAGACGACGAAGACGAAGAGGGTGAAGGTGACCAACAGGACCAGCTGCGCCGGAGGGCGGGTGTTGCGAACGCTGAGTAGTCTCAATTTGCCCTATTTTTTTCTCTCGACCCTACCAAGAATTACACCAACGCAAATCGAACTATGAAGCTCATCGATCTGGTCAATGCCCCCTGGGCCATCATCCCTGAACGGCTGGTGGAGATGCAGGGCATCTACGCCACGCACCTGCGCGGCGAGAAGATCGACATTGCGGCTATCGAGGCGCGGCTGGGCCGGCCACTCGCCAACGACCAGCAAGAGTACGTGGTGCGCGATGGTGGCATCGCGGTCTTGCCCATCGAGGGCGTCATCGCCCCCAAGGCCAATCTGTTCACGCGCATCAGCGGCGGCTTCAGCGCGCAGATGGGCATCGCGCAGATCGAAAGCGCCATGGCAGACAGCCGCGTCAAGGGTCTGGTGCTGCTCATTGACTCCCCTGGTGGCAGCGTTTTCGGTACGCCAGAACTCGCGGCCACCGTGCGCGAGTTGTCCGACCGCAAACCCATCGTGGCCGTCACCGACGGCATGATGGCCAGCGCCGCTTACTGGATCGGCAGCGCCGCCAATGCCGTGTATGCGAGCGGCCCCACCGTTCAGGTGGGCTCCATCGGCGTGGTCACCAGCCACACCCACGTGCCCACGGGCGCGGCCCAGGTGACCGAGATCACGGCCGGGCGCTACAAGCGCATGGGCAGCAGCAACAAGCCCTTGACGGAAGAGGGCGCCCAGTACCTGCAGGGCCAGGTGGACCACCTCTACTCCGTGTTCGTCGACGCCGTGGCAGACAACCGCGGCAGCTCCACTGATGTGGTGCTCGAGCACATGGCCGACGGCCGCATCTTCATTGGCCAGCAGGCCTTGGATGCCGGCTTGATTGACGGTTTCGCCACGCTCGACGCCATCGTTGAGCAAATGGCCGCAGATCCCGCCCGCTTCGCCACGCGCCGCAAGGCCATCGTGGCGGCGTTGGCACTCAGCAGCCCCACGCCTGCCGGTGCGCAGGCCGAAGGCGACACACCACCCGAGCCGGTGTTGCTCGTACCCGCAATCTCTCTTTCAGGAGAAACCTACATGCCCATCACCCGTGAAAGTCTCGCGGCTGACGCGCCCGACGTGCTTGCCGCAGTGCAAGCCGAGGCCGCTGCCAGCGAGCGTGCGCGCGTGCAGGCCGTGCGCGCGCAACTGCTGCCCGGCCATGAAGCGCTGATCGAAACCCTCGCCTTCGATGGCAAGACCACAGGACCCGAGGCCGCTGCTGCCGTGCTGGCCGCCGAGCGCACCGCGCGCACGCGGCAGGCTGCGGCCGTCGCCAACGATGCTCCGCCGCCCGTGCAGGTGCAGCCCGCCGCAACGGTTGCCGCCGCCGCTGCGGAAGATGCCAGCCAGCCGCTCGAAGCGCGCTGCAAGGCCAAGTGGGACGCCAGCGCCAAGCTGCGCGCCGAATTCGGCGACACCTTCTCCACCTACCTGGCCGCCGAAAAGGCGATGGCCAGCGGTCGGGTGAAGGTCCTGTCCAAGTAACCAGGAGTCCACATCATGACGACCCTTGCAACCGACGTCGCCCGCCCCTTTGAGCTGGGCGATCGCAACCACCTGCCGGTCATCGCGGCGGACATCATTTACGAAGGAGCCGCCGTCGGCGACAACGGCAGCGGCTACGCGCGCCCGCTCGTCGCGGGTGATCCGTTCCTCGGCTTCGCCGTCGCCAAGGCGGACAACTCCGCGGGTGCCGCGGGCGCCATCAACGTGGAGGTGCGCCAGAAGGGCCGCGTGCAGTTGCCGATTGGTGGTCTCGCCATCACGGACAAGGGCAAGACCGTCTACGCGAGCGACGACAACGCATTCACTCTGACCGCCAGCACGAACAGCGCGATTGGTCGTGTGATCCGCTATGTGTCCTCCGGTATCGGCATCGTCCAGTTCGATGCCAGTCGAGGATCCATGGGTTCGCTCGCCGCGCTCACCGACAACTCCACGGGCACGGCCAGCGACACCATCGCGACTATCTCCGACACCGCCACCAAGAACGCCATCGCCAGCCTGGCCGCCAAGGTCAATGCGCTGCTGGGTATGACCAAGTAAAGGGGAACAGCAATGTCCGCACAAGACCTTTCGAGCCGTGCCGTCATCGGCATGTACTACGAAGCCCTGGAGGCGCAAGCCGGCATGGGCTGGATCGACGCCGTGTCGAACCTCTTCAACAGCGACCAGTCGAGCGAGACCTACAAGTGGCTCGGCATGCCACCCGCCATGCGGGAATGGATCGGTGGCCGCAACGCCAAGGGGTTCACGACCAACGGCATCACCATCGCCAACAAGCATTTCGAGAGCACCATTGAAATCGCCATCCCCGACCTGCGGCGCGACAAGTCCCCGCAGCTGCGGGCCCGCATGGCGGAACTTGCCGAGCGCGGCAACACGCACTTTGCCAGCCTGCTGTCCACGCTGATCGTCAACGGCGAGGCCACGCCCTGCTATGACGGCCAGTATTTCTTCGACACCGACCACAGCGAGGGCGACAGCGGCACGCAGTCCAACGACATCACGACGGACATCAGCGGTCTGCCCGCCACCGTGCGCGGCAGTGTCACGGCGCCCAGTCCGGAAGAAATGCAACAGGCCATTCTGGCCAGCATCAGCCAGATGTACACCTTCAAGGATGACAAGGGCGAGCCGCTGAACGAAATGGCGAATTCCTTCATCGTGCTGGTGCCGGTGGGTCTTAGCACCGCAACCATGTCGGCCCTGAGCATGGTGCGCGCTGCCGCGGCCAGTACCTTCGCCATCGAGAACTTCACGGTGCGCGCGGCGGTCAATCCGCGCCTCACCAGCGCCGGCTGGACCGACAAGTTCGTCACCATGCGCACCGACGGCAGCATCAAGCCGCTGATCCGCCAGACCGAGACCGAGAACGAGCTGAAGGTCAAGGACGAAAACAGCGAATTCGCCTTCGACAACGACGCCATCCAGGTCGGCCTCGACGCCTGGCGCAACGTGGGTTACGGCCGCTGGCAGGGCGCTGTGCTCAACACACTGGTCTGAACGCGATGAAGTACACCGCCGTTTCCGTGGTGACCCTGCCCGAGGACGCTGTCCTCGGGCTGAGCGAGCAGCAGGCCAAGGCCCGCGCGCACGCCCTGAGCCCGATGGGCAAGGGGCGGTACAAGACCAAGGCCCCTGTCCACTTCAAGGTGGGTGAGGTCTTCGTCTACGAGGGCGAGTTGCCCAAGGTCTTGGCATCGTCTCTTGAACCGGTCGAGGCCGAGCGCAAGCGCAAGCCCGCCCAGACGGCCGACGCAGCCGCCCAGGCCCTGGCCCAGCAACGCGAGGCGCTGGCCGTGCGCCTGGCCGAGCTGAACCAGGCCCTGGACGCGGCCCAGACCGAGATGGAGACCGACGCCCTGGTCAAGCAGATCGAGGCGGCCGAGGCCGAACTGGCCGCCCTGGGCTGACGCGAGGCGCTGACCTTCATGCCCACGCTCGCCCCCTTCGCTGAGATCGAAGCCATGGTCAACCATGACTGCCTCGCCGCCCTCGCCAACGCCGTTGCCAACATCAACGGCGGCGAGGACGAGGCGGTCATTTTTGACGATGCCTACGCCACAGGCGAGGTGGGCGAGCTGGGCATGGAGAGCACAGCGCCGGCCGTCTCACTTCAAACCGCCAGCGTACCCGCATCCCCGCGCGGCAAGGCCGTGGTGGTGCAGGGCAAGGGCAGCTACACCATCGCCAAGCACCTGCCGGATGGCACGGGCTGGAGCGTCTTGCTGCTGGAGCTGGCCGCATGAGCGCGCCCACCGTGTTTGACGCCGTGGTGGATGCCTTCGCGGCCGTGCTGGGCGCTGCGCCCGCCGTGTGCCAGTCCATCGCCACCGACGAGGTGGACGAAGTGCCGGCCGATACCACGCAGGCCATCGAGATCACCGGCCTGGATGCCTCGCCCCTGGTGCTGGGCGGCATCGAAGGCAACCCCGTGGACTGGGAATTGCGCGTGCGTGTGGGCCTGTACGCCCGCAAGTCCGGCGCGAATGCTGGGCCCGACGTGGGTGCGCTGCTGGCCGCCGCCTACGCGCGCCTGGCGGCAAACCGCAACCTGGGCCTGGGCGACGACGTTTACATCAGCGAGCCCGCCATCGGCTTCGGCGTGGACCGCAAGGCCCAGCGCCTGGCCTCGCGCGACCTCATCTACACCGTGCGCTGCCGAACCGGCAGCAATAGCCTGGAGAACTGAACACCATGAGCCGATACATCCGCAAAACCGTCATCCTGGCGAAGCTGGAGTCGGTCTACGGCACCGACCCCACGCCTACCGGCACCGACAACGCGCTGCTGGTCAGCAACGTCAGCATCTCCGCCTTCGAGGCGCAGACGGTGGACCGTGAACTGATCCGCCCCCATTTCGGCGCGTCCGAGCAACTGATCGGCCCGGTCAACAAGACCGTCAGCTTCGACGTGGAGCTGGCCGGCAGCGGCGCCGCGGACACCGCGCCCGCATGGGGGCCGCTGCTGCAGGCCTGCGCCTTCGGCGAGGACGAGCTCGAAACGCCGGACCGGGTGGAGTACCTGCCCATCACCGACGCGCTGCCGTCCATCACCCTCTACTACTACGACGACGGCGTGCTCCACAAGCTGCTGGGCGCGCGTGGCACCTTCACGCTCAGCGCCCGCGTGGGCGAGATCCCGAAGCTGAGCTTCACCTTCACGGGCGTGGACGGTGGGGACACCGCGGCGGCAAATTCCAGCGCCACGCTTACGGCATGGAAGAAGCCCGTCGTCATGGCCAAGGCCAACGTGGTGGACATCACCCTGGGTTGCAGCTACGCAGCGGGCGCCCTGTCAGGCGGCACCGTGTACAGCAGCACCGGCCTGGAGCTGGACACCGGCAACGAAGTCAACTTCAACGCCATGCTCAACGCCGAGGACGTGGACATTTCCAACCGGGCCATGAGCGGCAGCACCGAGCTGGACTTGAGCGCGGCGCAAGAAGTGTCTTTCATGGCCACCGTCAAGGCTGCAACCACCCAGGGCCTGGGCCTGACCATCGGCACCACCAGCGGCAACAAGATCATCCTCTTCGCGCCCGCGGCCCAGCTGCTGACGCCCAGCAAGGCCGAAATGAACGGCCGCCGCCTCATCGGCTTCGATCTGCGCCTCTGCCCCTCGGCCAGCGGCAACGACGAGTTGCGCATCGTGACGTTGTGAGGAAGACATGGCCGTGAAACTGAATCCCGCCCCGACGTTCTGGCAGGACGTGAAGTTGACTGTACCCGGCGAAGTTGAGCCGGCGCTGGTGTCCCTCAAGTTCGTCTATATGACGGCCGAACAGCTGCAGCCTTTCTTTGAGGCAAATGCCGGCCAGCCGGTGGCATCGGCGATTTCGAAGATCGTGCTGGACTGGGGTGACAAGTCATTCATGGGGGATGACGGCGCCTATGTTCCCTTCAGTTCCCGGGCTTTGGCGCAGGTGCTGAACAGCTACTCGCCGGCAGCGGGCGAGATCTGGGGGCAGTGGATGCGGTCACTGATGGAGAGCCGCGTAAAAAACTGAAGCGCGTCGCCCGGGCACTGGTCTGCGGCGGCGCGAATGAAGTGGAAGGTGCGCTGGCTGCTTTCGGCATGAAGCCGGAAGGGCTGGACGAAGACGAGGAAGACGACTGCTACCCAGATAACTGGCTGCCCGTGCTGGTGTTCCAGGCCATGGCCACGCAGTGGGTGGTGGACAAGGGGTGGCGAGTCGGTATGCGGTACGAGGCGCTGCCGATTGTGATGGATGTGCACAAGGTGCCACAAGAGCAGCGAGCGGATGTGTTTTGGGCGCTGGCCCGCCTGGAGGCGACGGCGCTGGAAATTCTGAACAAGAGGAAGTGATCAGGTGGCGAACGCAAAGCTCACATTTGACGCAGATGCGAACCCGGCGACCCGGGCCATCAAAACGCTCGGGGAAAGCGTGGATGGTGCGTCCAAGCAGCTGCTCAGCATGTCCAGCGCCGCGACCACGCTGGGTGGTGCGCTGGGCCTTGCCTCCTTCACTGCGTTCATCACCAAGACGATCGATGGCATCGACGCGCTCAATGACCTGAGGGACGCCACGGGCAGCAGTGTCGAAATGCTGTCTGCTCTGGAAGATCGTGCGTCCCGTACCGGCACCAGCATGGACGTCGTGGGATCCACGCTGATCAAGTTCAACAGCGTGCTGAAGGAAGCGGCCCCTGGCAGTCCTCTTGAGTTGGCCTTGCAATCCATCGGACTTCGCGCCAGCGAATTGCGAAAGCTCGATCCGTCAGAGGCCTTGCGCCGCACGTCTGTGGCGCTCGCCGGTTTTGCCGACGATGGTAACAAGGCCAGGCTGACACAAGATCTATTCGGCAAGAGCGTGGCCGAAGTAGCGCCCTTGCTCAATGACCTGGCCGAAGGTGGCAACCTGGTGGCGACCGTCACCACGAAACAAGCCGATGAGATCGACAAGTACAACAAGCAGATGGCCGTGCTGTCCACCAACGTCAAGGACTTGGCGCGCTCGTTCACCATCGACCTGGTGACGGCCATCAACAAGACAAGCGATGCGTTCAGCGAGTGGCGCAAGCAGGCTGCGGAAGTCCAGAGCGTCAGTTCGCGCCTGGCCAATGCGCAGCGAGAGCTGGCGGCTTCTCAGGCCAATGATGCAATTTACGGAGACACATCCAGGCGAACTGTGGCGGCGCAGAAGTTGGTAGAAACATTGCAGCAACAGCTTGAAGTCGAGCGGGAAAACGAACGTCTGCAGAAGCGCAGCGCCGACGCGGCTGCTGCAAATGCGGCTGCCGTTGCCGCCTCGACTGGAGGAAAAAAACCAACGGTCGGTAACCCGGATGATCTTGCCCTGGTGAAAAAAAATGATGCATTGATCGAGGCGGAGAACATCAAAGGGCAAGAGCGGCTGCAAAAGCGGATCGCGGATTTGCAACTTGCTGCCATGACTGAGGTGGAGATCGAGCGCATGAAGATGGCTCAGATCCAGAGCGATCTGGATTTGGCCAGGAACGTTGGCCTTATCAGCACGCAGGAACATAACGCGCTGCTGGAGCAGTTGGAGCTTGAGCATCAAGCGCGGCTGGGCAACATTGAGGCTCAAGGCATATTGGCGCGCCAGAAATTTGAGCAAAAGACATCCAAGGATCAGCTCCAGTTCGCATTTGGGCAAATGGCTGCCATGACGGCGGGAGTCTCCGCTAACAACCGCGCCCTGTTCAACATCAACAAGGTCGCGGCGATCGCAGAGGCGTCGGTAGCTCTTCCGGCGGGTGTTTCCAAGACCTGGAATTCCTACCCGTATCCCTGGAATATTCCGATGGCAGCGCTGCATTTGGTCACTGGCTTGGCGCATATCAAGCAGATCAAGGATGCGCAGTACGGCACCAGCAGTAGCGCGCCGAGCATTGGTGGTGGCGGAGCTACACCAGTGTTCAATGTGGGTGACATGTCTTCTGGCGGTAGCCAGGCCCAGTCCATCGACACGCCGGGTCTTCCCAAAATCGCCGCGCCAAAGACGCAAATCAACATCACCCTGCAAGGTTCTCAGTTCAGCTACGAGCAGGTGGTGAACGAGATCATCCCTTTGCTCAACCAGGCCGGGGACAACGGCGCGGACATCCGCGTCAACGGAAGCTGAGACGTGGCCAAACCCACCCTCTTCTTCGACAACCTCCTGGCCGACCCAGGCGCCACCGTCACGGCCAGCAGCACGGATTCCGGCTACGCCGTGCGCAACCTGTACGACTGGCGGGCCTACACCTGGTGGAAGCCCACGGCCATGCCGGCCAGCGTCACCATCGACTGCGGCGCCGATCGCCAGGCGGACTTCGCCCTTATCCACACGCACAACCTCGGCACGCTCATGTCGTCGGACACGATCACGGTGCAGGTGCGCGCCAGCTCTGACAACTTCGCGGCCAGCGATGAGCTGATCGCTACGCTGGCGCCGCAGGTCGAGGGGGATGACGCACCGCTGCTTGCCGTGTTCGATTCGCCGCAGATCTACCGTTACTGGCGCATCGTCTTCGTGGGCGACGTGGTGCCCAGCATCGCCATCGCGGCCATCGGCCAGGCCTTTGAGTTGCCCGAGTGGTTGAGCCAGGGCTTTGACCCCCTGGGCCGCACGTTGGAAGGGCAGGGCAACACGAACGAGAAGGGGCAGCCCCTGGGTCGCTCTGTGCAGTTCGAGTCGTGGACGCAGCCCATCGTGCTGGAGCGTATCTCTAGCGCTTGGCTGCGCAGCCAGTGGATGCCAGCCTGGCGCGCGCGCTTGCGCGGCCAGCCATTCGTTTTCGGGTGGGATTACGAGCTCGCGCCGACGGAGCTGATTTTGGTCACTGCGGGTGAGCGCTTCGCATCGCCGCACTACTCGGGTGGCCTGTGTGATCTGAGCTTTGACCTCTCGGGGGTGGCGTCGTGACCGCCCGCAAGTCTCAGGAGGTGCGGCTGTGACCGCCCGCAGTGACGCCCAGAACCGGCATGAGCGCGTCATCACGCTCGTGCTGGAGATCGACGCGGACCGCTGCACCAACACCTATGGCGTGTCGCCCTGCACCGCGGCGGCGGGTGTGGGGAACGAGTGCTACAACACCTTCGCCACCTGCCAGGACAGGGCGAACTTCGCCCGCGGCACGGTGACGAAACGATTTTGCAGCCGCGGCACCATCGTGCCGGGCGAGACGGTGCGGCCCTACATCAGCAAGAGCGCCAGCGTCACGCCCACGGAGATCGACCCGAACAAGGGCCTGGCCATGCGCAGCCAGACCAGCATCAAGCTGCTGGACGAGCCCGCGCCCGATCACCTGGAGGACCCCTACGCCGCCACGCGCCCGCAGCCCGCGCAGGGCGGTTTCTGGCCGCGCTTCCTGGCGCGCAACCCGAACCTCGCCGGCAGGCCCGCGCGCGTGCTGCGCGGCTACGTGGTGCAGCCGTGGGACTGGGACGTCTTCCAGACCGAGCGCTTCATCATCGAGGCCGTGCGCGGCCCCGATGGTGACGGCAGCGTCACCGTGGTGCTGACGGATGTGCTCAAAATCGCGGACCGCAACGTGCTGCCCGCCGCAACCGACGGCAAGCTGCAAACCGACCTGCAGGCCGTGGCCGATGCCGGCCTGGCCCAGGCGGGGGGCAGCAGCACCATCACCCTGCGTGCCAATGCCAGCGCGGTGGACGATGCCTACAACGGCATGGAGGTGTGGATCTACGAGGGCGTCGGCTCGGGCCAGCGCGGCGTGATCACGGACTATGTGGGCTCTTCCCGCGTGGCCACCGTGACGCCAGCTTGGGCGGTTCCGCCTACCAGCGCCAGCGCCTACCAGGTGAGCGCGCTCAGCATCAACGTGGGCGCGGGCAAGGGCGCGCAGTACGCGGACCCGGCCACGTCCGGCAAGGAAGAGTACATCCGAATTGGCGAAGAGATCATCCGCTACCGCGCCAAGACGGGCGATGTGCTGAGCTGGCCCACCGCCGAAGACCGCGCCCAGTTCGGCACCACGCGCGCCGACCAGAAGGCCGAAGAAGCCGTGCAGCTCTGCCGCGCCTGGATCAGCAAGCGGCCCTGGGAGGTGATGCGCGACATCTGCGTGGAAAGCGGCATCGACGAGGCCTTCTTGCCGCTCGCAGATTGGGAGACCGAGGACGGCGACTGGTTCAACGGTGCCGAGATCACGGCCATCCTCTCAGAACCGGAAAAGGCCAGCGCGCTGCTGGCCGAGCTGCTGCAAGACCTGAATGCCATGGCCTGGTGGGACCCGGTGGCCCAGCAGGTCAAGATGCTGGCCAATCAGCCCATCATCGGCGGCGACGTGGGTACGTTGACGGACGACAACTTCATCCTCAACAGCACGGCCGTGGAGGTGCTGGACGCCCAGCGCATCACGCAGTCGGCCCTGTACTTCAACCTGCGGGACGCGACGGCCACGCGCACCGAGTCCAAGAACTACGCCAACGCGGCCATCGGCATCGACGTCGACGCCCAGGGCGCCAACGAGTACGGCGACACCCGCCCCAGCGTGGCCCGCAGCCGGTGGCTGAGCGGGGCGAACACGGCCTACGCGCAGCAAGCCATCTCGCGCCGCTTGGCGCGCCTGCGCAATGCGCCCATCAAGCTCACTGCCAAGCTGGACCCGAAGGACGAAGTGGCCCTGGGCTCGATGCTGACCGCCAAGACCGCCCGGCACGTCAACGCGGCTGGCGCACCCAAGAGCGTGCTGTGCCGCGTGACGCGCCTCAAGGACGCGGGCACGCATTTCGAGCTGTCCCTGCTCGCCGCCGGCTACCGCCGCAAGCGCTACGCATTCATCGCCCCCAACGGCCTACCGGACTACACCCTGGCCAGCGAGGCTCAGCAGAACTACGCCTACATCTGTGGTGAAACCGGCTTGAT
>JARJFC010000619.1 GCA_029310945.1 Leptospira sp. 96542 | reverse complement strand
GTTCGCCGCCGAAACCGAACGCGGCGCGGGCGGTTACGGCTCGACCGGCAAGCGCTGAGCCCTGCTTGCTGCCTGCAACCCGCCCGACCCATGACGCTGCGCATCGCACCCCTTCAGCCCGAGGACCGTGCTGCCTGGGAGGTGCTGGCGCGGGGCTACAAGGCCTTCTACAACACGCCCACCGAAAACGACGAGTACGCGCGCGCCTGGGCCCGTTTGTTGAATCAGGACGGCATCCACGGCCTGGGGGCCTATCTGGATGGTGAACTGCGGGGCCTGGCCGTGGATGCCTCTTCCATGCCAACACCTGGGCGCCTTCCGTCTGTTACCTGCAGGACCTGTACACCGATCCCTTGGTGCGCGGGCAAGGCATAGGCCGCGCGCTCATCGAGGCCGTGGCGGCACAGGCCCGGCAGCGGGGCGCCGCGCGTTATTACTGGCTGACGCAGGCGAACAACGCCACCGCGCGTGCCCTGTACGACCAGCTGGCCCAGCACGGCGGTTTCGTCCGCTACGACTATCCGCTGTGATG
>JARJFC010000618.1 GCA_029310945.1 Leptospira sp. 96542 | reverse complement strand
CTTCGTGCCGGCTTTGTCGACCTGGTTGCCGCGCGCCTTGGGTTTTTGAGGCCTGTGGCGGTCTAGGGCGCGTGCTGCACGCCCTAGACGCCGAGTGATTCCAGTCTGACCTTGCCGCGTGGCGTCTGCAGCACGGCGCTCAGCCCGGGGTTGCCCTCGACGACGTCGAGGCTGTCCAGGCCGATGGCCTGGCAGGCCGCGCGCAGCGCCCCGGCCTCGGGGTGGGTCGCTTGCAGGGACTGCAGGCGCAGGCCCCGGTCGGGCAGGGCGGCCGAGGGATGCGTTTCACCCCACTGGATCAGCGTGGGCAGGGCGCCGCTGAACAGGCGTTGCCCGTCCTCGCGCACGGTGATCTTCCATTCGAGCAGGCCTTGCGCCGTCTGGCGCGAGGCGCTCAGCAGCGCGCCACGATCGATGCCTTGTGCCGCCAGCGCCGCGCAGGCCCGCGCGGCGTCGGCGCACTGCGCAACGAAGTGGACCAGCCGTGGCGCCTCGCGCAAGGCCGCCTGCAGGGCCGGGTCGTCCAGATCGA
>JARJFC010000617.1 GCA_029310945.1 Leptospira sp. 96542 | reverse complement strand
TTCACGGGGAGTGAGTTCCATATCGCTACGCTTCAAAATCAGACCGTGCGGCCCCAAAGGCCAGCCGCACGCGCGGCCTGAATGCCATGGTCGTGCGCTTTCCCTGAATGAACAAGGCTGTATGCAATAGCCATGCCGCCAGGCGGTCTGCGTTCTGACGGCACGGCGAGCGCCTGATGCACCGGGATGTTGCTTTGTATCGTGGTTTAAACCAAGAATGCAACAAAGTTGTGCGTATGTTGCCCAGGCATGGGGCATGAATCGCCTCGTTGGACGCATTCGTGGTGTTTGCGCACCCCAAGAAGGCGCACGTGGGCAGGATTCAGGGGTGGGGAGCCGGGGTGTGGGGGATGCCCTCGATCGGACATTCCGGCGTGCCCACGCTGCCGCGCGTGAGGGCCTCGACCTGCCGGCGCGTGCCTTCGGGGTCCGTGATCCACTGCGCGTAGAAACCATAGGGGCAGGCGGCGACCTCGAGTACGTGTTGCGCACCGTGGCGCCGAGCACCACGCCGGTGGTGATCGCCTCGCGC
>JARJFC010000616.1 GCA_029310945.1 Leptospira sp. 96542 | reverse complement strand
GTGGCCCGAGTGGTTCAGCCAGCTTCTTGGCCCGCGGGCAGGCGATGGATGAGAAATTTCGCAGGCTGGCGCAGGACATGGCCGTCAATGCCGAGCCGATCGTGTTCAATGGCCATGCCGGCTTGATGCTCAATGCCCCCGGCGCCTTCCACAGCCTATTGGGTGACATTCTGTCGCGCCAATGCGGCAGCTACGCGCTTCTTTGGACGGCGGGCAAGGGGGGCGTGATCAAGGTTGGTCTGCGCTCACAGAAGGCGTTTGATTGCATTCCACTGGCAGAAAGCATGGGGGGCGGAGGCCATGCCCAGGCTTGCGGCTTTCGCATGAAAGCCGAACGGTTGCCCGAGTTGCTGTCGGGCGCCTTCAACCCTTGAAACAGCCTGGTTACAGTCCTTGGGCCGGTTCGTTCTAGAATCGCCGAACGATGTTTTTCATTTTTATATTCCTGAAAGAGTGAATACACTCCTATTTCGCCCATCCCAGTTAACATCTGCTTGATGAATGGTCTTGTGTACATAGAATGGTGTGGTAAA
>JARJFC010000615.1 GCA_029310945.1 Leptospira sp. 96542 | reverse complement strand
CAGCCCGCCCCGGCCGCGCAGCCCGAAAGCGTGGAGGCGCTGCGCCGCCGCGCGAAGAACCGCCTGATCGGCGCGGTCATCCTGGTGGTCGCGGGCATCGTGGGCTTCCCCCTGCTGGTGGACAAAGAGCCACGCCCCGTGGCCCAGGATCTGCCCATCCTCATTCCCGCCCGCGATCAACTCGCACCGCTGGCCCTGCCGTCGGGGCCCGGCGCGCAAGGCTCGAACGCCCCCGCCCCGGAGGCCACGCGCGCCGCGGGTGGTGGGGCCGCGCGCGCTTTCGAGGACAACGTGCCCGCCCCTGCGGCAACGCCGCCGGCCGCGAAGACACCGGCCGCCAGTGGCGCGGCGCAATCTCAACCCGTGGCGAGCGAGACCACCGTGCGCTACGTGGTGCAGGTGGGCTCTTTCGGTGACGTGGCCCGTGCGCGCGCCGCGCGAGGCAAGCTGGAGCGCGCGGGCTTGCGCCATTACACCCAGGTCATCGAAACCAAGGAAGGCCAGCGCATCCGGGGTCGTGCCGGGCCGTTCGG
>JARJFC010000614.1 GCA_029310945.1 Leptospira sp. 96542 | reverse complement strand
GAGCGCTCGCTGCGCATCGGCGACCTGGTGCGGGTGGATGGTTTCGAGGGCGTGGTGACGGACATCAAGACACGCTACACCTTGATTCGCGCGCTCAACGGCCGCGAGACCGTGGTGCCCAATGAGCTGTTCATCACCCAGCGGGTGGAGAACCTGTCGCCAGGCACCTATGTGTGGCTCAGCCTCAAGATCGCGGTCGGGTACGACAGCGATCCGGCACAGGTGATGAAGATCCTGGTGGACGCCGCGCTGGAGCAGCCCCGGGTGCGCAGGACGCCAGTCCCCGTCGCGACGCTGGACAACTTTGGCGCGGATGGGCTGGAGTTCTCGCTGGCCTTCACGATCGACGACCCGGAGGCCGGCCATGGCGCGCTGCGTTCGGCCATCAATCTGCGCATTCTTCAGGCCCTGCGCGAGGCAAAAATTGACATTCCCTATCCGCAGCGCGTGGTTCATTGGATAGATGAATCTCCGCTGCACGCCAACCGCAGTGTCGGAGAGGACAAAAGCTCCGTTTAGAATGCGGTCCTACAG
>JARJFC010000613.1 GCA_029310945.1 Leptospira sp. 96542 | reverse complement strand
TGTCCACGCGCATGTCGGTGCTCGGGCCGTACTCGGTGCGGGCGTGGCGCGCGACGGCGCTTGGACGGACCAACGGATTCGTGGCTGCCTGCATGGCGCCCTGGCCGTGACCGGCGTGGCCTGCGTGCTCCATGCTGGTCGTGCCTGGACTGCCATGCCCCATGCCCGCGTGCCCTCCTCCACTCTGCGCCTGTCCATGCCCCTGGGCGCCGTGGTCCATCGCACCATGGTCCATGCCACCCATCATGTCCGTCATGCCCAGCCACACGCGCGGGTCCAGGGCCGGCACCTCGGCCTGCAAGCCGGCGCGCGTCGCCAGGGTGCCGCGTGCGTAGCCCGTGCGCTCCATGGACTGGGCGCACACGGTGTAGGCCTCGTCGCGCGGCTGCACGATGGCGTCGTAGGTCTCGCCGGGACCGAAACGGAACTCGTCCACCGTCACCGGCTCCACGTCCACGCCATCGGTCTGCACGATGGTGAGCTTCAGGCCCGGAATGCGCACGTCGTAGAAGGTGTGGGCCGAGCCGTTGATGAA
>JARJFC010000612.1 GCA_029310945.1 Leptospira sp. 96542 | reverse complement strand
CCCGAGTGAAGCCCGTGGCCGAGTGGACCCTGCGCGCGTGGATGGACGAGCGACTGGCACGCGTGGAGCGTGCGCTGGAGGGCTGGGTCGGCGTGGAGGCCCCCGGTCAAGCCGATGTGGGGTTGGGCGAGGCCATGCGCTACGCCGTGCTCGACGGCGGCAAGCGCCTGCGACCGCTGCTGGTCCTGGCCGCCTGCGAGGCCGTGCACGGCGACGCGGATGCCGCCTTGCGCGCGGCGTGCGCGACGGAGCTGATTCATGCCTATTCCCTGGTGCATGACGACATGCCCTGCATGGACAACGACGTGCTGCGGCGCGGCAAGCCCACCGTGCACGTCAAATTTGGCGAAGCCCAGGCCCTGCTCGCGGGCGATGCCCTGCAGGCGCTGGCTTTTGAACTGCTCACGCCCGCCGACGAGGCCGCCGTCCCCGTCGCCATGCAGGCGCGCCTGTGCCGCCTGCTGGCTCGCGCCGCGGGCAGTTCCGGCATGGCGGGTGGCCAGGCCATCGACCTGGCCAGCGTCGGCGTCAAGCT
>JARJFC010000611.1 GCA_029310945.1 Leptospira sp. 96542 | reverse complement strand
GCGTATGTCTCGGTGCGTGGTCTGACGCCCCTGCGGGTCCAGGTGCCCCGAGGGCGCGCCTGGTGGCGCATGTCGGACCATCTGCCGCTGATCGCCGAATTCAGCTTGTTGTGCCTATGAAATCCTGGTCATGCAGCCACTGATGGCATCCAGGCGCCGTCCGCATCCTTTGCGTGAATGGGCCGTGCGCCGTCGCGCGACGCAGCGTGCCTTGCGCCGCATGGTGCGGCGCGCGGCCCGCATGGTGAGCCTGCGCCCCGGGCATCAGGTGCATCTGCTGCAAGGAGGCGCCGAGCTGTTTCCCGCCATGGTCAAGGCCATGGACGGTGCGCGACGCGAGATCCGGCTCGAAACCTACATCTTCTGGCGTGACGAGGCCGCGCGACAGATCGTGGAGGCCCTGGTGCGCGCCGCGCAGCGGGGCGTGTCGGTCTGGTTGTTGGCCGATGGCGTCGGCACGCCGCAACTGCCATCGGCCTGGGCGCGGCGCCTGACCGAGGCCGGCGTGCGCTGGCGGCTCTACAAGCCTGGTGGGG
>JARJFC010000610.1 GCA_029310945.1 Leptospira sp. 96542 | reverse complement strand
GGGGGCGGCCCTGGGTCAGGAGCCGCAAGGCCGCGTCGATGCGGGGGTGGGCCGGCGCCGGACGGTCATCTGGTGCGATCGGCGCACGTCGGGTGCTGGGCAAGGGATCGGTCGGCTGATCCGGCGCATCCGCCGGGAAGGCGATGGGCGCGGTGATGTGCTCCATCGTGACCCGCGCCAAGGCCTCGATGCCGCCATTGATCTGCCGCGTGGCCTCGGTGCGTGCGCGAGCATGGCTGTCCATCCGCGCCTCGGTCTCGGCCAGTTGCTGCACCTGGGTCGTCACCAGCACCACGTAGCCCAGCCACACGGGCAGGGGCAGGCTCAGGGTCAGCCCCAGGCGCATGGCGTGAAAACTCGTGGGCAGGGTTGGTGACATGGCTCGGCGTTGTCCTGCGATGCGACGCAAGCAGCATCTCGGCCAATTCTGTCATCAAAGCGCAGGCTTGTTGCAGATTTTTGTCACAACTTCTGACAACGTGTAGAGACTATCCCTAGTCGTCCCGGACATCGGCCACCACGTCCTGGCCGAAGTCCG
>JARJFC010000060.1 GCA_029310945.1 Leptospira sp. 96542 | reverse complement strand
CGTCTTCAAGCTGGTGGCGTTTGACCCCCCCCATTTGGTGCGGGCCGGGCCGCGGTCGTGGCTGGCGGCCAAGTACGGAAAGCTGAGCCAGGACTGGCGCGAGGACTTGCGCGCGGGTTTTGCCGAGTGCTTCCGCGTGCTGGCCACGGATGGAGTGCTCGTCTTCAAGTGGAACGAAACGCAGGTGAGGCTTTCCGAGGTGCTGGCATTGACGCCGCACCGGCCCCTGTTCGGCAACACCAGCGGCAAGAAGGCTGGCACGCATTGGCTGGTTTTCATGAAGCCTGAAACCCTATGAACGAAGTCATCCCCATCGCCCGCATAGAGCGGGAAGCGCGCCAAGCCGCGCACCAGTTCGACAGTTTGGAGCTGGCGTGCCCGTATCCCTTCAACTCGGACGCCGGGCACGCGTTCGCGTCCTACTTCCATGGCGAGCGCTTGCGTATGCAGCATAAGCGCGTCGGCGGGCAGGGGCAGTCGGGTGAGGTGTGCGCATGACGCGCCTGCGTGATCGAGCCTGGCAGATCGGTCTGCGTGCGCGGCACGCTGTGGCCGGGCGCATGTTGCGCATCGCGGATGCGCGCGAGCCTGATTTCATCATCGGTGGGCGCGACAACCCATACCTGCTGCGTTGGTGGGTCATCCCGCGCAATCCGATCTTCAACGTCTACCTGCACTGCTTCAAGCGCAGTGACGATGACCGTGCCTTGCACGACCACCCGTGGTTGTTCAATGCGAGCTGGCTGCTGTCGGGTGGCTACCTGGAGCATCTGTTCAGCGGCGTGTTCCTGCGTCGTGAGGGTGCATTCAAATTCCGCTGGGGGGGGGCGCCGCACCGGGTGGAATTGATGAGTGGCCAGCCTGTCTGGACGCTCTTCATCACCGGCCCGCGCGTTCGGCGTTGGGGCTTTTACTGTCCGCAGGGCTGGGTGCACTGGAAGCGCTTCACGGCGGCCAGCGACTCGGGTGCGATTGGGCGGGGGTGTGAGCCATGAGTCGTCAGGTTGAAATTGTTGACGGCCTCCCGCGGATCGACCTGAGCTGGTTGCTGGCTCGCGTGCGTGAGGGAGAGGGAGGGTGCTTGGTTTGGATGCGCTCTGCCCACAAAAAAGACGGTCGACCCATGGCCACTTTCACCAGCCATGGGCGTGGCAGTGAGGTGACGTTTTACGTTCGGCGCCTGGTGTACCAGCTCACGCACCAGGACGGCAGCCGTAGAGGGGTTGTTGAGCTTCGGCGCAGCTGGGTGGTTTGTTCGTGCGAAACGCCAGGCTGCGTGCACCCGGACCACCTGGTGATGTGTTCGCCCAGTGAGCGGCGCAAGGATGTGCCCAAGACTTTGATGCATCGGGAGGCAATCGCACGGGGAAGGCGCGCCAAGTCGCGAATCAGTGACGAGGCGGTGGCGGCGATGCGCGCCGACCCACGCACAGATGAGGCGGTGGCCAAGGAACACGGCGTGCATCGGTCCTACGTGTCGAGCGTGCGCGCCGACAAGAGACGGCGTGACTACCGCAACCCGTGGGAGGGCCTGCGGTGAGCGTCAAGCTGATGGGTATGGTCTGGGATCGCTACCCGGTGGGCGGTGGCGAGATGAACCTCGCGCTCAAGCTGGCCGACCACGCGCACGACGATGGCACGCACATTTTTCCGGGCGTGCCATCCCTGGCCAAGGCCACGCGCCAGACGACACGCGGGGTCGAGAAGCAACTGGCGCGCATGGTGGCCTGCGGCTGGCTGATTCCGGTCAAGAACCAGCGCGGTGGGCGTGGTGTTTCAGTGGAATACCGCATCAGTCCGGCATGGATAAAGGGCGAACCATGTTCGGGGTTTTCCGAACAAAAGGACGAACGCGGTTCGGGGTTTCGGGCTGTGGATAACTCCCTCAAAACCCCGAACGCGGAAGCAAAAAACCCCGAACGTGGTTCGCAAAACCCCGAACGGCGTGACAGTCCCTATATAAGGGAACCGTCATTAACCGTCATAGAACCAAATACCCCCCTACCCCCCAAGGGGGGCGAGGACCTTGATTCCAACTTCGAACGCATCGTCGCGGCCTACCCGCGCAGCACCAATGCTGGCGTGGCCAAGGCCAGGGGCATCTGGCGAACCATGGCCCCGAATCCCGACCTGGTGCGCGTGATGCTGGCGGCCATCGAGCGCCAGTCCCGCAGCGACGAGTGGCAGCGCAACCGCGGGCAGTTCGTGCCCAAGCTGTCGCGCTGGCTGGCCGAGCAGCGGTGGCTGGATACCCACGACTCTGGCGCTCTGCGAGGGGGGCAGGCTTTGCAGGGGGAGGGCGGCACGCTGCCACCCGAGCCACCGCGCACGGCCGAGGAGTTGGCGCAGAACGCGCGGCGTGCCGCTGAGACGCGGGCGCAGTTGGGCCTGCCGCGAAAGGTGAGGGCCGCGGCGTGAAGTTCACGATCAGGAGCAACTTCCCCGAGGTGCAGCGCAAGATCAACGCGCTCGGCAAGGAGTCGCGCAGCATCGTGCGGGAGGCGATGAATCGGTCGGTGGGGTTTGCAGACCAAGCCGTGACGGTTGAAATGGAAAAAAAGTTTGATAGCCCAACGCAATACACGCTGAATTCACTGCGCGTGTGGTACGCCAGCACATCGAGCTTGCGAGTCACGTTGTGGTTTCGTCAGCGCTCGGAAGAGCGCGACAAGCAGTGGGCTGTCGCACAAATACGAGGTGGGCAGCGTGCGTTGAAGCCCATGGAGTTGCGTCTTCGTCGGATCAACATCCTGCCGAATGGTTGGTACGTGGTGCCCGGCGCGGCCATGCCGCTGGACGCCTACGGCAATATGAGCCGAGGGGAGGTGTCGCGCATCCTCAACGTGCTGGGCACCTACACCGAAGCGGGCTACAACAAGGCAAACGACAAGACGCGTGCACGCCTGCGCAAGGGCAATGCAAAGAAGGGCGTCTACGGCTTCGAGTACTTCGTCAATCTGCCTGGCGCTGAAGGGCGGCGCCACCTGTTGCCCGGTGTCTACCGCCGCGTCTACACAGCGTTCGGCCAATCTCTCAAGCCCATGCTGATCTTCGTGCGTGCGGCGACCTATCGCCGGCGGCTGGACTTCTTCGGCATCGTGAACAAGTCCATGGACAAGCACTTCCCAGCTGAGTTCGACAAGGCCTTCGAGTCGTGGTGGAAGACGGGCTCGGCCTCTGCTTTGCGTCGCGGCGCAATGCCGCTGTTCAGGTGAAAAACACATGAGCATGGTCTACCTCAGCGACAAGACGCTCACGGGTCCTCCCCAGACCTCCCCTTTCACGGGTAATTGGAACCACGAACATGGACTGTTCATGGGGTTTGCTAAGGGGGTTAAGTGAAGGTGCTGGGCTGTCTTGAGACGCAGGTATCGCAGGCCGAATTCGCGCAGATGATCGGCGTCAGCGAGGCGCGCGTGAGCCAGCTCGTTGGCGAGAACTGGATTGTGCGCGGGGACACCGCCCACGAGTGGTTGCTGTCCTACTGTGAGCGCCTGCGCGATGTGGCGGCTGGCCGTGCGTCGGCTGAGGGCGGAGGCCTCGACCTGGTGCAAGAGCGCGCTGCACTTGCACGCGCCCAGCGCGAGGGCGTGGAGATCAAGAACTCCGTCGCCCGCGGCGAGTACGCCCCCATCAAGCTCCTGGCCGAAGTGCTGGCCGACGCCAGCCAGGCCGTGGTCGAGCGCTTCGAGCAGCTGCCGTCGCAACTGCGCAAGACTTGCCCCGACATCACACCCGCCGCAGTGGAGCAGGTGCTGGCCACCATTGCAAGTGCCCGCAACGAATGGGTGCGCGCTACCGCCGAGCTGGTGGCCAAGAGCCTTGAGGAAGCCGACGACGACACCCTGGAGCTGCCGCTGGAGGGCGAGGCTTGAGCCGCGCGCCGACGGTCACGCTGCGCGCGGTGCTCGACGCCGTGCTCGCCGGCCTTCGGCCGCTGCAGGCTGACAAGCCGCAGTCCCTCAGCCGCTGGGCGGCCGAACACTTCTACCTCAGCGCGGAGGCCTCGCACACCCAGGGCAAGTGGGAGGCCTACCCGTTCCAGCGTGGGCTGATGAACTGGTTCAGCGACGATGCAATCGAAGAGGTGACGGTCCGCAAGGCCAAGCGCGTCGGCTACACCAAGATGCTGCTGGCCTTCATCGCCTACAACGCCGCGCACCGGCGCCGCAAGCAGGCAGTGTGGCAGCCGACCGACGATGACCGTGACAGCTTTGTCAAGTCCGAGATCGAACCCATGCTGCGCGACGTGAAGGCGCTGCACCCGGTCACCATCGGCGGCAACGATGACACGCTGAAGCTCAAGAAGTTCCTCGGCTCCGTGCTGCACACCCTGGGCGGGAAGGCTGCCCGCGCATACCGCCGCATCACCGTGGCCGTGGCCATGCTGGACGAGGTGGATGGCTTCGACCAGAAAATCGAGAAGAGTGCCGACCCGGTGACGCTGGCCCGTGGCCGCTTGGAAGGTGCGCCGTTCCCAAAGCTGATCGCCGGCAGCACCGTGCGCCTCAAGGGTCTGAGCCACATCGAGTACCGCGAGCAGAACGCCGATGCGGTGATGCGTTACTGCATCGTCTGCCCGCATTGCGAGGCAGAGCATCCGCTGATCTGGGGCGGCAAAGACGTGCGCCACGGCTTCAAGTGGGACGGTGCCGACTACTCAACCGTGCGCCACGTCTGCCCGCACTGCCATGGCGCAATCACCCAGGCGGACTACCTGCGCATCTGGGACCGCGGCGCCATGTGGGTCAGCGTCTGCGGAAAGTGGCGGTATGACCACCACGCCGAGCAATGGCTCGACGCCCAGGGCCAGCCCACCACGGCGCCGCGGCATGTCGCCGCTGCGCCCCTCTGGACGGCCTACAGCCCGCAGCGTGCGTGGCCCGACATCGTGCGCGAGTTCCTGGAGGCCAAGGCCAAGCTCAAGGCCGGCGACGACGGCCCCATGCAGGGCTTCAAGAATGAGACCCTGGCCGAGCTGTGGGAGGCTGAGTTCGACCAGGCCGACCAGCACGCGCTCGCCCGCCGCGCCGAGGACTACCGCCTCTTCACCGTGCCCATGGGTGGCCTGGTGCTGGTCGGCGCCGTGGACGTGCAAGACAACCGATTCGCCATCGTGGTCTGGGCCATCGGGCGAGGTGAAGAAATGTGGGTTGTGGCCCACGTCGAGATCCCGGCCAACCCGGCCGACGAGCAGGAATGGGCCAAGATCGACGCATTCCGTGCCACCCCCTTCACCCACGCCTGCGGCCAGCCCATGCGCATCGAGGCGATGGCGGTGGACACCGGTGGGCACTTCACCCACCAGGCCTACAACTACTGCCGCCTGCGCGAGCGGGAGCGCGTGTTTGCCGTGCGCGGCGACCCGCGCCCGAGCAAGATGATCAAGGGCAAGGCCACCATCCAGGACGTGAACTGGAAAGGCAAGGTGCTCAAGCGCGGCGTGCGCCTGTGGTATGTCGGCACCGACACTGCGAAGGACTTGCTCTACGGCCGCCTGCAGGTCACCCAGCCCGGCCCCGGCTACGTGCACTTCAGCAAAGACCTGCAGCCCGAGTTCTACACCCAGCTCACCGCAGAAAGCCGTGTGCCACAGCGCGTCGCCGGCGGAGTTGAATACAAGTGGGTCAACACCAAGCGCCACCGCAATGAAGCGCTCGACTGCACGGTCTACGCCTTGTTCTGCACCCATGCGCTGGGCCTGCACACCCACACGGATGCCATGTGGCAGAAGCTGGCGGATGCGGTGCAGCCGCGCATGCAGGACATGTTTGCTGGGCAGGTCGCTGATAGCCCGGCCGGCGTCGAACCCGCCGTTGCGCAGCGCTTGCGCAGCGGTGGCCGTGGTCGATTCAACCTCGCCGGCACGGCGCGCGGGGCGTGATGGCGCGCGGCACCGAAGACGGCCAAGAGCCGGACATCATCCAGCTGATGCTGGCCAGCGTGCGGAAGCGGGTGGTTCTGACGCCAGAGCAGGAGCAGGCCATCGATCATGAGATTCGTGCAGAGGCTGGCGGCTTGCGTGTTCGCATCCCGAAGCGCGGAAAACATCCGAATGCGGAGCGCCGCGCTCAGATCTACCGTCACGCATTGACCAATGCGCCGGAGCAAGAAGTGTTGGAGCAGGGCGGCATCAGCCGCCGGACGCTGTACCGTCTGATGAAGCGGGGCGGCGAGTAGTGCCAATTTGCCCTATTTTTCCGCCGTGATCCTACCTAGATTCGTGTCATCACCAGGTGGCAAGGAACATGGCAGGAATCACGCTCACACAAGCCCAGGCTCAGCTCGATGCTTGGCTAGCCGCGAGTCTGGCGGTCGCAAGCGGTCAGTCATTCGAAGTCTCCGGACGGAAGCTGACGCGGGTCAATGCCGAGCACATTGACCGCATGATCGACTACTGGGGCGCCAAAGTTGCGAACCTGAGCAACAGCGCTGCCGGCCGCAGCCGCTCGCGCACCATGGTGCCCGGGTTCTGACCATGCGCGAAACCGTGCCGCAAGCGAAGACCGGCAAGGGGGCGTTGTTCCAGCTCAACGCGCTGGACCGCCTCATTGGTGTGGTGGACCCGATCCGCGCCCGCAAGCGCGCCGTGGCCCGGGCTCAGCTTGGCGCCATGGAGGCGCTGGCCGGCGGCTACAACGGCGCGCGGCGCGACAAGGCCAGCCTGAGCCGCTGGAACCCTGACGCAGGTTCGCCCAATGCGGACATCAATGCGGACCTGCAGACGCTGCGCAGCCGCGCGCGTGACCAGGGGCGTAACGCCCCGGTGGTGGTGGGTGCGGTCAACATGGCCTGCAGCAACGTGGTCGGCACGGGCCTGAGCCTGACGCCGGCACCCATGGCCAGCATGCTGGGCCTGACGGCGGAGCAGCTTGCCACCTGGGTGCAGAACACGCGCGACCGCTTCAACCTCTGGGCGGCGTCACTCGATGTGGACCTGGCCCGCAAAGTCAACTTCTACGGATTTCAGGATCTGGCGTTCCGGTCTGTGCTTGAGAGCGGTGACACATTCGTCGTCACCCCCCGTGTGCAGCGCGCCAGCAGTGCCGCGCAGCTTGCGCTGCAGCTGCTGGAGGCGGACCGCATCTGCAATCCGAACCGAGCCGCCAACACTGAAACATTGGTGGAGGGAATTGAGGTCGACGCGACCACGGGCGAATCCTTGGCCTGCCATGTTGCGCGCATCCATCCTGGTGAGCTCCGCACGGCGGGCAACACCTGGCAGCGAATTGCCTTCCGCGGCACCACCACCGAGCGCCGCAACGTGCTGCACCTGTTCCGTGTGCTACGGCCTGGTCAGGTGCGCGGCGTGCCGTGGATTGCGCCCATCCTGGAGCCGCTCAAACAGCTGGACCGGTACACCGAAGCCGAGCTCAACGCAGCAGTCACCAATGCGCTTTTCTCCGTCTTCATCAAGATGGATGTGGATGCCTTCAACGAACTGTTGAGCGACAACGGTCAGGACGCTTACATGAAGCAGGCGTCCAAATGGTCAGGGGCGCTGGAGAGCGGAAAGGCGGTCAACTTGCTGCCAGGCGAGGACGTCGTGACGGCGACGCCCGGGCGACCGAACGCGCAGTTTGACCCCTTCGTCATGTCCGTTCTGCGTCAGATCGGCATGGCGCTGGAGATCCCGTTTGAAGTGCTGGTGATGCACTTCCAAAGCAGCTACAGCGCCGCGCGCGGCGCCATGTTGCTGGCGTGGAAGTTCTTCCGTGCGCGCCGCGATTGGCTGGCCACCAACCTGTGCCAGCCCGTCTATGAGCTGTGGTTGGCCGATGAGGTGGCCGAAGGGCGCATCGACGCGCCCGGCTTCTTTGCCAACGCAACCATGCGCGCGGCCTGGTGCCAGTCCGTCTGGACGGGCGACGGCCCCGGCTCGCTGGACCCGGCCAAGGAAGTCACCGCGGCAAAAGGCCGTGTGGAGTTGGGCATCAGCACGCTGGATGCCGAGAGCGTGGCCTTCGACGGCGTGCCCTGGGACACGAAGCACGCCCAGCGCAGCAAAGAGGTGGCGGAGCGTCGCGCGGCTGGTCTGGAGCCGGCCGCCGGCGCCGCAGCGCCTGCGCCTTCTGCAGGCCTGCAGCCCGATGACAACGACGATGCAGAAGACGCAGAGCAAGACGAGCAGGCCCGCCGCAAGGCGGGAGTCATGCATGCTGAGTAGTGCCAATTTGCCCTATTTTTTTCACGCGTTCATACCAAGAATTCAGCTAACGCAAAACGCACCATGAAGCTCATCGATCTGGTCAATGCCCCCTGGGCCATCATCCCTGAACGGCTGGTGGAGATGCAGGGCATCTACGTCACGCACCTTCGCGGTGAAAAGATCGACATCGCTGCCATCGAAGCGCGGCTTGGCCGGCCTCTGGCAAATGAGCAGCAGGAATACGTCGTGCGCGAGGGGGGCATTGCGGTCCTGCCCATCGAGGGTGTCATTGCACCCAAGGCCAATCTGTTCACCCGCATCAGCGGTGGGTTCAGTGCGCAGATGGGCGTCACCCAAATCGAAAGCGCCATCGCAGACAATCGCGTCAAGGGCCTGGTGTTGCTCATCGACTCCCCTGGCGGCAGCGTGTTCGGCACGCCCGAACTGGCCGCAACCGTGCGCGAACTCGCCGCCGACAAACCCATCGTGGCCGTGACCGACGGCATGATGGCCAGCGCCGCCTACTGGATCGGCAGCGCGGCCAACGCCGTTTACGCCAGCGGGCCCACCGTGCAGGTGGGCTCCATCGGTGTGGTCACCAGCCACACGCATGTACCTGCTGGTGCGGCCCAGGTGACCGAGATCACCGCCGGGCGCTACAAGCGCATGGGCAGCAGCAACAAGCCCCTGACGGAAGAGGGCGCCAAGTACCTGCAGGGCCAGGTGGACCACCTCTATTCCGTGTTCGTGGATGCGGTCGCAGACAACCGCGGCAGCACCGCAGACGTGGTGCTCGAACACATGGCCGACGGCCGCATCTTCATCGGCCAACAGGCCATGGATGCAGGTCTGATTGACGGCTTCGCCACGCTTGACGCCATCGTCGAGCAGATGGCCGCAGACCCCGCCCGCTTCGCCACGCGCCGCAAGGCCGTCGTGGTGTCGCTGGCATCCAGCAGCCCCAAGCCCGCCGGTGCGCAGGCCGAAGGCACCCCCCAAGCCGAGCCGGTGCTGCTCGACCCTGAAACCAATCTAGGAGAAACCTCCATGCCCATCACCCGTGAAAGCCTCGCGGCGGACGCGCCCGACGTGCTTGCCGCTGTGCAAGCCGAGGCCGCTGCCAGCGAGCGTGCGCGCGTGCAGGCCGTGCGCGCGCAACTGCTGCCCGGCCACGAAGCGCTGATCGAAACCCTCGCCTTCGACGGCAAGACCACCGGCCCCGAGGCCGCCGCCGCTGTGCTGGCCGCCGAGCGCACCGCGCGCACCAAGCAGGCTGCGGCGCTGGCTGGCGACGCGCCGGCGGCTGTACCCACGCAGGCGACTGCGACCGTCAAGCCTGAAGCCAGCGGCGAAGACAAAAGCCTGCCGGTCGAAGACCGCTGCAAGGCCACCTGGGAACGCGACGCCGGTGTGCGTGCGGAGTTCTCCAGCCTGACGGCCTACACGGCCTACATGCGCGCCGACGAGGCGGGCCAGGCCCGCGTGCTCAAGCGCGCGTGAACGTCAACTCAATACTGAGGAATCATCATGAAGAAATCCATTCTGGCCGTCGTGGTGTTGGCTGTTCTGGCCATCACTTCGGCGTTCATCCCTGCCGTGGCTGCGACTGCTCACCAGGTGGTGAGCTTCATCGGGCCGGAAAACCTGGCCATGCTTTCGCTAGCTGGCACCACTCTCGCGGCCGACAAGGCTCGCGACTACGAGCTCGGCGACGTGCGTGAATACGGCGTCATTGCGGCGGACATCATCTACGAGGGCGCCGCCATCGGTGACAACGGTTCGGGTTACGCCCGCCCGCTGGTGGCCGGTGACCCGTTCCGTGGCTTTGCTGAAAGCAAGGTCGACAACAGCGCCGGTGCGGCCGGTGCTCTGAACGTGCGCGCCAAGCAGAAGGGCATCGTCAAGCTGGCCATTGGCTCGCTGGCGATCACCGACGTGGGCAAGGCGGTCTACGCCTCGGACGATGACACCTTCACGCTCACCGCCACCAGCAACAGCCACATTGGCCGCGTCAGCTCCTTCGTGTCGACCGGCGTTGGCATGGTCGAGTTCGACGCGGGCGGCGGCGCACTCGGCGCACTCGTGGCGCTGACGGACAGCTCCGGCGGCACTGCCTCGGACACCATCGCGGCCATCGGCGGCTCCTACGTTCAGGCAGAGGTGCGCAACGCCATTGCCAGCCTGGCCGCCAAGATCAACGCCATCGCGGCCATGGTCAAGTGACCCGGCTGTAACCAGAAAGGAAACCAATCATGAGTGCACAAGGCCTTTCCAGCCGCGCCATCATCGGCGAGTACTACGCCACCCTCGAACAGGACGCTGGCATGTCCTGGGTGGACAAGATCTCCAACATCTTCCAAAGCGACCAGGAGTCCGAAACGTACAAGTGGCTGGGCCAGTCCCCTGCCATGCGTGAATGGATCGGCGGTCGCCACGCTAAGGGATTCCGCGAGAACGGCATCACCATCACCAACAAGGAATTCGAGGCCACCCTCGAAGTCCTGGTGAAGGAAATGCGCCGTGACAAAACCGGCCAGGTCATGCTGCGCGTGCGTGAGCTGGCGCAGCGCACCAATGCGCACTGGGCCAAGCTGCTCAGCGCGCTGCTGCTCAGCGCGGAATCTGGCGTCTGCTACGACGGCCAGTACTTCTTCGACACCGACCACAGCGAGGGCGAAAGCGGAACCCAGTCCAATGACCTGACGCTGGACATCACCACGCCTGCGGCGCCCACGGCCGGTGAAATGGAGACCGGCATCCTGAAGAGCATCGAGGCAATCCTCGGCTTCAAGGATGACCAGGGCGAGCCGATGAACGAAAACGCCCGTGAGTTCCTGGTGATGGTGCCGGTGCCCTTCATGAGTGCCGCCGCTGCTGCGCTGGGCTCGCAGATCATCGTGGACGCCAGCACCAGCCGCAGCAACAACATCCTGACGCTGGGCACGCTGGGCGGCTTCACGGTCCGTATGGCCACGAACGCCCGGCTGAGCTGGACCACGAAGTTCGCCACCTTCCGCACCGACGGCCAGGTGCAGAGCCTGATTCGCCAGGAAGAAGAGCCGGTCACGATGAGTGCCATCGCCGAGGGCTCCGAATTGGAGTTCAAGGAGAACAAGCACCAGTACGGCGTCAAGGCCAGTCGCAACGTGGGCTATGGCCTGTGGCAGCGCGCCGCGCTGACCACCTTCAGCTGATCGGGCCCGCATCATGAAGTACACCACCCTCGCGGTTGTCAACTTCGGAGCGGGCGCCGTCCTGGGCTTGAGCAAGGCCCAGGCGGACGCACGCAGCAGCAACCTGGCAGCCGTCGAAGGACGCAAGGGTTGGTTCACCACCACCGCGCCCACGCAGTTCAAACGCGGCGAGGAATTCCAGTACGAAGGCGATTTGCCGAAGGCAATCGCACAAGCGCTGGAGCAAGTCGAGCCCGAGCGCAAGCGCAAGCCCGCCGCGGAAAAAGCGGACAAGGCGGGTGAAACCGCTGAAGCCGCTCGCCTGGCCGCTGCCCAAGCCCAGGCCCAGCAACGCGAAGCGCTCACCGCGCGCCTGGCCGAGCTGAACCAGGCGATTGCCGCCTCGCAGACCGAGGTGGAAACCGACGAGCTGGTCAAGCAGATCGAAGCTGCCGAGGCCGAACTGGCCGCGCTGGGCTGACGCGAGGCGCTGACCTTCATGCCCACGCTCGCCCCCTTCGCCGAGATCGAAGCCGTGGTCAACCATGACTGCCTCGCCGCCCTCGCCAATGCCGTCGCCAACATCAACGGCGGCGAGGACGAGGCGGTCATTTTTGACGATGCCTTCGCCACCGGCGAGGTGGGCGAGCTGGGCATGGAGAGCACGGCGCCGGCCGTCTCGCTGCAAACCACCAGCGTGCCAACGTCACCGCGCGGCAAGGCTGTGGTGGTGCAGGGCAAGGGCAGCTACACCATCGCCAAGCACCTGCCGGACGGCACGGGCTGGAGCGTGCTGCTGCTGGAGCTGGCCCCATGACCGCGCCCACCGTGTTTGACGCCGTGGTGGATGCCTTCGCGGCTGTGCTGGGTGCGTCGCCAGCAGTCTGCCCGGTCATTGCCACCGACGAGGTGGACGAGGTGCCGGCCGAGGTGATGCAGGCCATCGAGATCACCGGCCTCGATGCATCGCCCCTGGTGATGGGCGGCATCGAAGGAAACCCCGTTGACTGGGAACTGCGCGTGCGCGTTGGCCTGTACGCCCGCAAATCCGGCGCCAATGCAGGGCCTGACGTGGGCGCGTTGCTGGCCGCTGCATACGCCCGTCTGGCGGCAAACCGCAGCCTGGGCCTGGGCGACGACGTTTACATCAGCGAGCCGGCCATCGGCTTCGGCGTGGACCGCAAGGCCCAGCGCCTGGCCTCGCGCGACCTCATCTACACCGTGCGCTGCCGCACCGGCAGCAACAGCCTGGAGAACTGAACACCATGAGCCGCTACATCCGCAAAACCGTCATCCTGGCGAAGCTGGAGTCCGTCTACGGCACCGACCCCACGCCCACCGGCACAGACAACGCGCTGCTGGTCAGCAACGTCAGCATCTCGGCCTTCGAGGCGCAGACGGTGGACCGGGACCTGATCCGCCCCTATTTCGGCGCGTCGGAGCAGCTGATCGGCCCCGTCAACAAAACCGTCAGCTTCGATATCGAGCTTGCCGGCAGCGGCGCCGCAGACACCGCGCCCGCATGGGGCCCGCTGCTGCAGGCCTGTGCCTTCGGCGAAGACGAGCTTGAAACGCCGGATCGGGTGGAGTACCTGCCCATCACGGACGCGCTGCCGTCCATCACCCTCTACTACCACGATGATGGCACGCTGCACAAGTTGCTGGGCGCGCGTGGCACCTTCACGCTCAGCGCGCGCGTGGGCGAGATCCCGAAGCTGAGCTTCACCTTCACCGGCGTGGACGGTGGTGACACAGCGGCGTCCAATCCAAGTGCAACGCTCACCGCATGGGAAAAGCCCGTCATCATGGCCAAGGCGAACGTGGTGGACATCACGCTCGGCTGCAGCTACGCCGCGGGCGCGCTGTCGGGCGGCACCGTGTACAGCAGCACCGGCCTGGAGCTGGACATTGGCAATGAAGTGAACTTCAACGCCATGCTCAACGCCGAGGATGTGGACATTTCCAACCGTGCGATGAGCGGCAGCACCGAGCTGGATCTGAGCGCGGCGCAAGAAGTCTCCTTCATGGCCACCGTCAAGGCTGCGACCACCCAGGGCCTGGGCCTGACCATCGGCACGGCGGCCGGCAACAAGATCATCCTCTTCGCGCCCGCGGCCCAGCTCATCGCGCCCAGCAAGGCTGAGATCAACGGCCGCCGCCTCATCGGCTTCGATCTGCGCCTCTGCCCCTCGGCCAGCGGCAACGACGAGCTGCGCATTGTGACGTTGTGAGGCTGTCATGACGATCAAGCTGAAACCCGAACCTGAGTTCGTCTGGCCGGTCAAGCTGACCGTGCCGGGAAAGAAAGAGCCGGCCGTTCTGGAGGCCGTGGAGTTTCGCTACATGCCGCTGGAGGAGCGCACCAAATTCATCCAGGAATGCAAGGCGCTGCCTGTCTACGAGGTGCTCGCCAAAGTCGTGAAGGGCTGGGGGCCGCGTGATGTTCAAGGTGAAAGCGGGGACTTTCTTCCGTACTCACCCGAGGCGCTCAAAACCGTTCTCATGAACTACGACACCGCATTCGGTGAGTTCTGGACGCAGTGGCTGGAGGCTCACGCGGAGAGCCGAATAAAAAACTGAAGAGCGTCGCCCTGGCGATGTGCCGGGGCGGCGCGAACGAAGTAGAGGGTGCCCTGCGGGCGTTTGGCATGCGGCCAGAGGGGGCGGTCGAAGACGATGCAGAGCAGTGCTATCCGGACAACTGGATGCCCATGCTGGTCTTCAAAAACATGGCGACGCAATGGGTGGTTGACAGGGGCTATCGGATAGGTCTGCGGTACGAGGCGCTGCCCGTGGTGATGGGGGCGCTTGGCGTGCCAAAGAAAAGCAGGGCGGATGTTCTTTGGGCATTGGGTCACATGGAGTTTGCCGCCCTCGAAGTGTTGAACAAGCAAAGGTGAAGAAGGATGTCTGACGCAAAACTTGTCATCACCGCTGAATCGGCGCAGGCTGTCCGTGCTGTCAAGACGCTGGGCGAAAGCGTAGATGTGGTTGGCAACAGCATCACTGGCCTCACCCGCCTGGCAGGGCCGCTTGCAACCCTGTTCAGCGTGCAAGCGATTGGCAGTTTCGTGAAAGAGACGATCACCCTGGCGGATGCCTTGGGCGATATGTCGGTGCGAACAGGTCAATCCATCGAGCAATTGAATGGCCTGCGCTGGGCCGCAACGTTGAGCGACACGAGTCTGGAGGCTGTGGCCTCTGGCGCCACTCAGCTGTCGAAGCGGTTGGTCGAGAACCGGGAAGAGTTCCAGGCGCTCGGCATCAGCACCACCGACCAGATGGAAGCGCTGATCCAGCTTGGTGACGTATTTGCGGGCATCGAAGACCCTGTGCGCCGTGACACGTTGGCATTGAAGTTGTTTGGAAAATCGGGCACTGAAATGCTGCCGCTGTTACTGCAGGGCAGTGACGGCATCCGTCGCCTGGTGGACGAAGGCAAGCAGTTTGGCGGTGTCACGGAAGAAAACGCGCGCATGGCCGGCGAGTTCAATGACAAGCTGGACGAACTGAAACTGCGCGCCCAGGGTGTTGGCCTGACACTGGGCCAGGCGTTGCTGCCTGGCCTTATCGGAGTTGTTGGGCAAATCAACGCAGGCCTCGCAGCCACCGACGGGTTGATCGACGCCATCACGACACTCGGCACGATCAATCCTTTCCGCTCGCAGGCAGGAAACATCGAGGCCTATAGCGAGGAGCTGCGCAAGCTTCAGCAGCAGCGGGAAGAGTATGCGGCCAGAGGTTTCAGCACTGCAGCGTTTGATGCGGACATTGCTGACCTGACCAAAAAGCTCACCTATTTGCGCACGCTGCAGGCTCAGGAAGCGCTGAAGGGCGCGGAAGACAACCAGAGTGGTGCGGAATCGCGGCGTCTGGGGTTGACCGCGCCGCGTGATCAGCGTGGCACTACCTTGCTGAACGGCTTGGGTGGTGGTGCCGAGCCTGATGGACTTGCCAAGCTCCGACAGCAGCAATACGCGAAGGAGAAGGATGGCATTGAAAGCCTCATGGTTTCACAGGAGGCACTGGCGGCACGCTACCGGGAGATGGACGAAGCCAAAGCTGAAAGCGATTTGCAGTGGCAGCAGTCGCTTGCGACGCGCTTGGCGGCCTTGCAGATGGCCAACGCCACGGAAGCAGATATCGAACGCGGCAAGCTTGCGCAGATCCAGATCGATCTACAGCTAGCGCATGAACAAGGTTGGCTTACAGAAGAAAGCTACCGCCAGATGCGGGAGCAGGCTGAGGTTGAGCATCAAGCTCGTATGGGAAGCATCGTTGCGCAGGGCACCTTGGCGCGCCAGAAATTCGTGCAATCGTCTTCGAAGGCGCAGATGCAGACGGTGCTCGGTGACATCTTGACGACGACGCAAGGGGTCGCCGCATCAAACAAACAATTGTTTGAGATTAACAAGGTGGCAGGCATTGCCAACGCGGTTGTCAACACATACACAGGCGTGTCGAAAACCCTGTCCGCGTATCCCTACCCTTGGAACCTGCCGATGGCAGCCTTGCATTTGGCAGCAGGTCTCGCCCAGGTCAAGCAAATCAAAAACGCCAAGTTCGGCGACAGCAGTAGCGCGCCCAGCATCGGCGGTGGCGGTGCCACGCCGGTGGTGAACGTGGGGGACATGAGCGGCAGCAACCAAGCCCAGTCCATCGAGGCGCCAGGCCTGCCGCAGCTATCCGCGCCTAAGACGCAAATCAACATCACCCTACAAGGTTCTCAATTCAGCTACGAGCAGGTGGTGAACGAGATCATCCCGCTGATCAATCAGGCCGGCGACAACGGTGCGGATATCCGCGTCAATGGGAACTGACCCATGGCCAAGCCCACCCTCTTCTTCGACAACCTCCTGGCCGACGCTGGCGCCACCGTCACGGCCAGCAGCACGGAGCTGGGCTACGCCGTGCAGAACCTGTACGACTGGCGCAGCTACACCTGGTGGAAGCCCACGGCCATGCCGGCGACGGTGACCATCGACTGCGGCGCCGATCGCCAGGCTGACTACGCCCTGATCCACACGCACAACCTCGGCACGCTCATGTCGTCGGACGCGATCACGGTGCAGGTGCGCGCCAGCTCTGACAACTTCGTGGCCAGCGATGAGCTGATCGCCACGCTGACGCCGCAGGTCGAGGGCGATGACGCGCCGCTGCTTGCCGTGTTCGATGCCCCGCAGATCTACCGCTACTGGCGCATCGTCTTCGTGGGCGACGTGGTGCCCAGCATCGCCATTGCGGCCATCGGCCAGGCCTTTGAGTTGCCCGAGTGGTTGAGCCAGGGCTTTGACCCCCTGGGCCGCACGCTGGAGGGGCAGGGCAATGTGAACGAGAAGGGGCAGCCACTGGGCCGCTCCGTGCAGTTCGAGTCCTGGACGCAGCCCATCATGCTGGAGCGTGTTTCATCCGCCTGGCTGCGCAGTCAGTGGCTGCCCGCCTGGCGCGAGCATCTGCGCGGCCAGCCTTTCGTGTTTGGCTGGGATTACGAAACGGCGCCCAGCGAATTGACGCTGGTCACCGCGGGCGAGCGCTTCGCCGCACCGCATTACTCGGGCGGCCTGTGCGACCTGAGCTTCGACGTGTCGGGGGTGATCTCGTGACCGCCCGCACGCCTCAGGAGGTGCGGCCGTGACCGCCCGCAGCGACGTCCAGCACCAGCACGAGCGCGTCATCACGCTGGTGCTCGAGATCGACGCCGACCGGTGCACCAACACCTACGGCGTGTCCCCCTGCACGGCAGCGGCCGGCGTGGGGAATGAGTGCTACAACACCTTCGCCACCTGCCAGGACAAGGCCAACTTCGTGCGCGGATCGGTGACCAAGCGGTTCTGCAGCCGCGGCACCATCGTGCCGGGCGAGACGGTGCGGCCCTACATCAGCAAGAGCGCCAGCGTCACGCCCACGGAGATAGACCCGAACAAGGGCCTGGCCATGCGCAGCCAGACCAGCATCAAGCTGCTGGACGAGCCCGCGCCCGACCACCTTGAAGACCCCTACGCCGCCACGCGCCCGCAGCCCGCGCAGGGTGGTTTCTGGCCGCGCTTCCTGGCGCGCAACCCGAACCTCGCGGGGCGGCCTGCACGCGTGCGCCGCGGCTACGTGGTTCAGCCCTGGGACTGGGACGTCTTTCAGACGGAGCGCTTCCTAGTCGAGGCGGTGCGCGGGCCGGACGGTGACGGCAGCGTCACCGTCGTGCTGACCGACGTACTCAAGATCGCAGACCGCAGCGTACTGCCCGCCGCGACCGATGGCAAGCTGCAGGCGGATCTGCAGGCCGTGGCCGACACCGGCCTGGCCCAGGCCGGCAGCAGCAACACCATCACCCTGCGCGCCAGCGCCAGCGCCGTGGACGATGCCTACAACGGCATGGAGGTCTGGATCTACGAGGGCATCGCCGCCGGCCAGCGCCGTGTCATCACCGATTACGTGGGCTCCACGCGCGTGGCCACGGTTGGCACGGCCTGGAGTGGCGTCAGCCCCACCAGCGCCAGCGCCTACCAGGTGAGTGCGCTCAGCATCAACGTGGGCTCGGGCAAGGGTGCGCAGTACGCGGACCCTGCTACTTCCGGCAAGGAGGAATACATCCGCATCGGCGAAGAGATCATCCACTACACCGGCAAAACAGGCGACGTGCTCAGCTGGGACACCGCCGAGGACCGCGCCCAGTTCGGCACCACGCGCGCCGACCAGAAGGCCGACGAAGCCGTGCAACTCTGCCGCGCCTGGATCAGCAAGCGGCCCTGGGAAGTGCTGCGCGACATCTGCGTGGAAAGCGGCATCGACGAAGCCTTCTTGCCCCTGGCCGACTGGGAGACCGAAGACGGCGACTGGTTCAACGGCGCGGAGATCACGGCCATCCTCTCCGAGCCGGAGAAGGCCAGCGCGCTACTGGCCGAGCTGCTGCAAGACCTGAACGCCATGGCCTGGTGGGACCCGGTGGCGCAAGAGGTGAAGATGCTGGCCAACCAGCCCATCATCGGCGGGGACGTGGGCACGCTGACGGATGACAACTTCATCCACGCCAGCACGGCCGTGGAGGTGCTGGACGCCCAGCGCATCACGCAGTCCGCCCTGTACTTCAATCTGCGCGACGCCACCGCCACGCGCACCGAATCGAAGAACTACGCCAGCGCGGCCATCGGCATCGACGTCGATGCCCAGGGCGCCAACGAATACGGCGACACGCGTCCCAGCGTGGCCCGCAGCCGCTGGCTCAGCAGCGCGAACACCGCCTATGCGCAGCAGGCCATCGCCCGTCGCCTGGCGCGCCTGCGCAATGCGCCCATCAAGATTACCGCCAAGCTCGACCCGAAAGATGAAGTGGCCCTGGGCAGCATGCTGACGGCCAAGACCGCGCGCCACGTCAACTCGGCCGGGGCGCCCAAGAGCGTGCTTTGCCGCGTGACCCGACTCAAGGATGCCGGCACGCATTTCGAACTGACCCTGCTCGCCGCCGGCTACCGCCGCAAGCGCTACGCATTCATCGCCCCCAACGGCCTACCGGACTACACCCTGGCCAGCGAGGCTCAGCAGAACTACGCCTACATCTGTGGTGAAACCGGCTTGAT
>JARJFC010000609.1 GCA_029310945.1 Leptospira sp. 96542 | reverse complement strand
CGCAAGCTGATCACCGAGCAACCGGCCCTGGTCGCGGGTTTCCTGCGCGCGAGCAATCGCGCCTTGAAGGAAACCCTGGCCAACCCGACGGCGGCCATCGCGGCCATCAAGCAGCGCGAGCCCATCCTGGACGAACCGGTGGAAGTCGAGCGCTGGCGCCTTACGGCCCAGTACGTGGCGGCACCCGACGTGGCAGCCCATGGCCTGGGCGATGTGCGCAAGGCCCTGCTGGAAGAACAGATCACCCAGGTGGCCCAGGTCTTCGGTCTGCAGAACCGCCCCGCCGCCGACAGCGTGTTCGAACGCAGCCTGCTACCCACGGTCGCCGAGCGCGCCCACAAGGCCTGAGCATGAGCCTGCCTACCGAAGCCACGCTGGACGAACGCGACGGCGCCTACCTGCGCCAGGCCATCACCTGGTCAGCCACCGGGGTGATCTGTTCTTCCAGCCGGGCCTTGCGCACATCGCCCAGGCCATGGGCGGCCACGTCGGGTGCCGCCACGGACTGGTCCGCAAGGCCCCGTCGCTCGACTCCCAC
>JARJFC010000608.1 GCA_029310945.1 Leptospira sp. 96542 | reverse complement strand
CTCTCCCGCAGGATTTCTGTCTGCTGGTAGACATAGCTGGTGGAGAGGATGACGATGGTCCCCGCAATCAGGCTTCCGGTGAACACCGCGAGCCGGAACTGGATGCCGTTGAGCAAGCGCCAGATCCAACGCAGCACCGCCAGCGCCCCAAGGGCCACGCCTCGTCCAATGCCCTTGACCTGCGCCCCCAGCCCGGATTTGAATGATGTTTTTTGCTCCATGGCGTTATCGGGCATTTTTTTGAGAAACTTGGAGGGGTTGATCGGATTCAGAACCAAGAATTCTTCTTCAGATCATCCACACTGACAAGTCTCGCATGTGAACAATTACCTGCGCCGGGCCTCTGGCATGCTGTCATCCCGTGCCCGTCGTGGTGATCCCCCTACAAGACGGAAGTGGCGGGAACCCGTCTACGCATGCCCCTGAGTCAGGCGTATCCAGCTGTTACATGCCCCAGGGCCGTGACGGCCCTCAGTCATTACCAAGGAGTCACGCTTGTTCGATCTCATTTTCCACTGGTCGGAATGGATCAAGCCTT
>JARJFC010000607.1 GCA_029310945.1 Leptospira sp. 96542 | reverse complement strand
CCCGAAGCGAGGCGCCTTCTGTCATGGCCAGGCGCCGGGGCTGGCCGACGTCTATCTGGTGCCGCAGGTGGAAAGTGCCCGTCGTTTCAAGGTCGACCTGAGCCGCTGGCCCTTGATCAGCGCGGTCGACGCGGCCTGTGCGCAGCTGGAAGCCTTCCAGCGGGCCGCGCCTGCCGCGCAGGCAGACGCGACCTGAGGGGTGTGCCCGCCGCCGTGATGCAACCGCACTCGCCGCCCCTTCCCTGCTGCACCGTGGGTGCTTCCATTCAGGGTGCATCTTGTCTTGCCAGCGCGGGCGTACGATGACGTCCCGCCCCTCCAAGTCGCCTTCGAGATACTGAAGCCATGAACGCTCCTCTGACCACTTCGGCCCTGGACGCCTTCCTGCCCACCCAGGCGCTGGAGGACATCGACCAAGCCTGGGACCGCGACATCCTGCCGCAGTTGCGGGACTACATCGCGATCCCCGCCAAGTCGCCGATGTTCGACCCGCTGTGGGCCGAACACGGGCACATCGACGCCGTGGTGCGCAACGCGGC
>JARJFC010000606.1 GCA_029310945.1 Leptospira sp. 96542 | reverse complement strand
GCTGCGCGTGCGCAGTCCTTTTGACTACGCCCGTCAGGCGGCCGTGTACGTGCCCGCGGTGTTTCCCAAGCCCGGTGAGGCGCGACACGCCGAGGCGGTGGCCGCCCTGGTGGCCCGCTTCGCGCCGGTGCTGGGGGGCCGCACCCTGGTGCTGACGACCACCTTGCGTGCCTTGCGTGACATTGGCGAGCGCCTGCCCGAGTTGCTGGCGCAATCGGTGCAGGCCCGGGAGGAGGGGGCACCGATGAGCGCAAGCCGCTTGGACGTGCTGTGCCAGGGCCAGCGTCCCAAGCGTGAGCTGCTGGAACGCTTGCGACGTGGCCTGGAATCGCCCACGCAGGGGTGCGTGCTGGTGGCCTCCGCCTCCTTTTGGGAAGGGGTGGACATCCCGGGCGATGCTTTGCAACTGGTGGTGATCGACAAGCTGCCTTTTCCCCCACCCGGAGACCCGCTCGTGCAGGCGCGCAGCCGCAGGCTGGAGGGCTCGCAACGCAGTGCCTTCAACGATTACCACTTGCCGGAGGCCGCCGTGGCGCCCC
>JARJFC010000605.1 GCA_029310945.1 Leptospira sp. 96542 | reverse complement strand
TTCCATTGTTCGCGCAGGTCACGCAGCGCTTCCTGCAGCTTGCGGCCGGCCAGGGCCGCGGACCCGTCGCCTTGCAACAGGGCTTCGGCCTTGGCGATCAATTCCAGGCGGGCCGGGTCGTTCTGGCGGGCCTGCGCGGCGGACACGGGCGCAGCCACCGCTGCGGACGCTGCCTCGGCACCCACGGTTGCACCGCCCTCCCCACGGGCCTGACGCAATTCCTCGGCCCAGACCGGCACCTGCGGCAACGGAGCTTGCATATCCTCGGCCGCCAGTCGGGCCTGGGCAAGGGCCGCGGCAAAAGCCTCCCAGACCAGGCCGAGTTGCGCGCGCGAGGCCTCCAACTGGGCCGCGATGCGGGCGCCCGCACCTGCCGAGCCAACGGCGCCGGCCTCAGCCCCCTGCGCGACGCTGGGCCATTCACGCGCCTGGAACAAGGCGCCGGCCTCGGTCTGCCAGCGCGCCACATCGGCGCCCAGGCCGTCCGAGCCAGCCTGGGCTTCACGCCAGGGCTTGGTGGACAGCGACTCAATGCGCTGG
>JARJFC010000604.1 GCA_029310945.1 Leptospira sp. 96542 | reverse complement strand
CTTTCTCGATATAATCTAAGATTAAAACCCGGAGTTATAGTTTTCTTAATATTTTTATACCAATCAGTTTGAAATACATCAACAGTTTCATTTTCGTTTTCTTCTAAGATATGAAGCTTCTTTCCATACTCTTCTTTTAAGAGAGTAAGAATTTTAGATGGAATATTATTACCTTTAACGTTAATTTCAATATGGGGCGTTTTCACGACTGCCAGCATAGTATACCTCGATGACTAATGTATTTTTCTCGTGCTTCCAGCAAGCAACCCAATGATAATCCAAGTGACAATGGTATTCATTTTTTCCCAATTCACTAAAATTAGGCCATTCCTTCTGAATCGGCCCATTTTTTTGTAAATCCTCAATAAGATTAGCCAAGAATTTTTGAATTTTTTTTGGCAATTTGAAGATATTTTTAATTATCTTTTTCTTTACTGTGACTTTATACACAGTAAATGGTAACCATAAATTGATTACTTGTCAACTAAATATCTTAATTTTTTTCCTTCAAATATTTTTTAGGAGCTTGCGCATAACGAAC
>JARJFC010000603.1 GCA_029310945.1 Leptospira sp. 96542 | reverse complement strand
TTGAACCTTGGTTTGTTTCCCAATTGAATTGCCTTTTACAAATTGTTTTTGAATTTTTATTTATCGTAGTTGAGCCTCATCAATCGGGAAATTGATTTTTCATTTTCGCAGCCCGCCTCGGCCAGCAACTGGCGGGCACGGCGCAGGTTGTTGCGCAGCGACTGCCCCTCGCCTTCCGTGGTGGGGGGCGTGTACATGGTGCCGAACACGGCGTCCGGTACCTGGCCACGCCAGGGCGCGAGCAGGGCCAACTCCTCCGGCCCGGGCATGCCCGTGGCCTGGCAGGCGGTGTTGCCGAACAGATCCTGCACCCGCGGGTAACCGCCGTAGAACATCTGGCGATTCATCCATTCGTAATCGATGGCCAGGCCCAGCGCCTCGCGCACGCGGGCGTCCTTCAGCTGGGGGCGGCGCGTGTTGAGCACGTAACTCTGGAAACCCGCCGGCAACTGGTGCGCGAGGTCCTTCTTCACCAGCACGCCCTGACGGAACAGCTTGCCGTTGATGCGGCGCGCCCAGTCACCGGCCGAGTAGATGGTCAT
>JARJFC010000602.1 GCA_029310945.1 Leptospira sp. 96542 | reverse complement strand
GCCACTGGCCATGGGAACCTCCCTGGATCGGCTCGCTTGCAGGGCACGCGCACCCGGTGCGCGCGGCTAGGCCAGCATGATAAATCGGCGCCTCGCAGCACGGCCCTGGGAATGGCCCCAGGTCGGGGCACGGGACCGCTGTTCAGTCGCGCCGCAGCAGATGCGCGTGCACCGCGCCGGCCTTGAGGTGCCGCTGCGGCATCAAGCCCAGGGGCTCCAGCGACTCGGCCGTCCATTCGGACGGTGCCTCCAGGTAGATGCAGGCCCCCGCCTTCACCACACGGGCGGCCGCCTTCAAGGCGGGTTCGAACAGTTGAGCATCGAAAGGCGGATCCAGGAAGACCAGGTCCAGGCTGGCCACCGGCCAGGCGGCCAGCGCCGCGATGCCGTCGCCGCGTCGGACCGTGAGCTGCACCCCGGCGGCCTCGGCTTTCAGGTGATCCTTGTTTTTCTGAAGCTGCGCGACCAGGGCCGCATCCTGCTCGATCAGGGTGACCTCGGCCGCGCCGCGCGAGGCTGCCTCGAAGCCCAGCGCACCGCTGC
>JARJFC010000601.1 GCA_029310945.1 Leptospira sp. 96542 | reverse complement strand
GGCCCGCGTCCAGGTACCACGCAGGCGAGGCCTGCAGGCTGATGTAGGCCTCGCGCAGCGCATTGCGCTGCAGGCTGTCCACGCCGTCGGAATAGTCCACCGCCTCGAAACGGTCGGACAGAACCCAGCGTCCGTCCTGACCTGCAGGGCCTTCCCGGCGGACATCCAGCACCGCGCGGCCCAAGCGGTCCGCCCCACCCCGCGCGCGCCGCAGGTCCATGGCCTGGCCCCAGGCTTCCACCTTCAGACCCCAACGCTCGTTCGGATTCGGGTCAAGGCTGGCCTCCGCCGGCGAGGGCGAGACGCCCAGGGCCAACGGGTCCGACACCGATTGCGTGTCCTGCGTGTCCGACGCGGCCCAGGCGGCGCCGGCCAGGAACGACAGCAGGACAGCGCGGCCCAGGCCCATCAGGCCCCGTGTCACGGTCTTCAGCCAAGTGCGCGGCATGTGATCCTCCATGGCATGCTCACTGCGCGCGAAAGCGCGGCAGGTAGTCGCGCTGCAGCCAGGCTTCGGGCACCTCGCGCACGGCCTGCTCGGTGC
>JARJFC010000600.1 GCA_029310945.1 Leptospira sp. 96542 | reverse complement strand
CTGGACTGGATACGCGCACAGTACAGCAAGCGCATCGCCGCCCTGCTTGAAAGCATCTATGGTCAACCGATCGCCCTGGAACTGGCGATCGCGCCGCGCGAACCAGCCATGCCGACCCGAAACCAGGGCTCTGGTTTCGTCGAAGCGGAATCAATTCCAGAAACCATGCCCGCCGAGGAAGTCTCGTACTCGGTTGCATCGGTGCAATCGGCGTCGTCGAGCCGCCATCGTCTGAACACAGCGCTGACCTTCGACACCCTGGTCGAAGGCACGGCCAACCGCATGGCCCGTGCCGCCGCCATGCACGTGGCCAGTTCACCCGGCCAGCTCTACAACCCCTTGTTCATCTATGGCAGCACCGGGCTGGGCAAGACCCACTTGATCCATGCCGTGGGCAACCGCCTATTGGCCGAAAAACCAGGCGCCAAGGTGCTGTACACCCACGCGGAATGGTTCGTCACCGATGTGGTGAAAGCCTACCAGCGCAACATGCTTATGGTTTTATTTGCCCAAGGAGAGAGAGTTGCTCACGCTGCCCATTTGGG
>JARJFC010000005.1 GCA_029310945.1 Leptospira sp. 96542 | reverse complement strand
TGAAAGATTTACAACTTTCATTTTTTAAAGCAGGTGTTCCGCATTTAGATACACCACAAGACCATGTATTTTTTGCCTCTCTTTATAATTACTGTGTAAAACATAATGTGAAATATATTTTAAACGGTGGCAATTATTCTACGGAGTGTATTCGAGAACCTTTAGAATGGCATTATCATGCTTCTGATTTAAGACAATTGAAAGACATTCATAAACAATTTGGAAAAAGAAAATTAAAAACATTTCCACTTTCTGGTATTTTTAAATATAAACTCTATTATCGGTTCTTTAAGGGTTTAAAGGTTGTGCAACCATTGAATTACGTACATTATACTAAGGAAGAGGCTATTAAAGAATTGGAAACGAGATTCAAATGGCAACGATACAGTCATAAACATTATGAGTCGAGGTTTACAAAATTTTACGAAGGGTATTGGTTACCTAAAAAATTTGGATATGACAAACGGAAGGCTCACTATTCAAGTTTAATATTAACTGGGCAAAAAAATAGGGAAGATGCAATCCGTGAAATATCGAAACCTCCTTTTGATGCAGAAACGGCAAAAAAAGATTTCGAATATATTGCTTCTAAATTAGATATTTCTGTAGATGAACTAATCGAAATGGAGAATGCAGAAAATAAAACGTATAGAGATTATAAATCAGCAAGTGACATTATAGCATTTGGAACGAAAGTTCTAAGGTTTTTAGGTGTTGAGAAGAGGGTGATTCAATAAATGATTGGGATTTTGAATTATGGCGTTGGAAATTTAAAAGCATTCGCTAATATATTTAAAAATCTCAACGTTGAACATAAAATTATTAAAGAAGCATATGAAATCGAACAAGTTGACAAACTAATCCTCCCTGGAGTTGGTTCTTTTGATAGTGTGATGCAAAAGTTAAAAGAAGCAAATGTGATGGAAGTTCTGAATGATTTTGCTTTGGTTCGAAAAAGTCCAGTATTAGGAATTTGTGTTGGTATGCAGATTCTCGCGAAATCGAGTGAAGAGGGAGTTACAGACGGTCTGGGTTGGCTTGATGGTACTGTAAAAAAATTCGATTTTAAAAATAAAGAACCAAAACTTATGATTCCTCAAATAGGGTGGAACGAAGTAATTGTTAGGCGTAGTGACTCTGGAATTTTTAAATCGCTTGAGGCGAACCCACATTTTTATTTTTTACATTCGTATTATTTTGAATGTGAGGATTCTTTTCATGTGGCCGCAGAAGCAGATTATGGTGGTCTATTTTGTTGCGCAGTGCAAAAAGGGAATATCTTCGGTACGCAATTTCATCCTGAAAAAAGTCATCATAATGGCGTTCAGCTATTAAAAAATTTCGCTTCAATCTAATTTTATGTTAAAACCAAGAATCATTCCTTCACTCTTGATCCAAGACGGTGGTTTAGTAAAAACCACTAAATTTGGAAGCCCTCGCTATATTGGAGATCCTATCAATGCTGTTAAAATCTTCAATGAAAAGGAGGCCGATGAACTTACTGTTCTAGATATTGATGCGAGTTCAAATCATTGTGAACCTGACTATCGTTTGATAGAACGTTTAGCAAATGAATGTAGGATGCCTCTTTGTTATGGAGGAGGAATTAAAACATTAGAGCAGGCAAATCGAATATTGAGTTTTGGTGTCGAAAAAATCATTGTTAGTTCACTCTTTATTGAAAATCCAGATATGATTTCGAGAATGGCAGCCTATTTAGGAAACCAAAGTGTTGTTATTGCTTTTGATCTGAAGAAAGTTATGTTTTCAAAAAAATATGAATTTTGTATTCACAACGGAAATAAAAAAACTGGTAAATATTGGGAGGAGCTGATTCCTAAAGCAATCGAATTAGGCGCAGGTGAAATTCTAATCAATTGTATTGATCGAGATGGGATGATGGAAGGATACGATCTTGAATTGCTTACAAATATTTACTCTCATTGTACTGTTCCGATGACTGTTCTCGGTGGTGCAGGTTCCATTGAACATTTAAGAGAAGCGATTTCTCAACTAGGAATTGTTGGAGTTGCCGCAGGAAGTTTGTTTATCTACAAAGGAATTCATAAAGCAGTACTAATCAATTATCCGGATCGAGAAAATAAGCATCGATTGTATAGCTTTTAAACAATAAAATCTATCATAGTTTGAAGGAAATTTAATAGGCGTAATGAATTCTGAAATTGATAATTTAGTAAACCATGTCTGTGAGTCTTTGGAGAATTCGAAAGATTTATTGAAAAATTCTTTTAGAGATTCTGTGAGCGAAGTAGGGGTAAGATATTGTATTCTGGATAACCTCTTGCCTCGTTCGATTGCAGAGAAGATTCAAGATAGGTTCCCAACTAAGGAACAAATGCGACTGATGTCAAGTTTTAGAGAGAAGAAATACACTACGAAAAATTTTGATGATTTTGATCCGATATTAAAGAATATAACTTTTGCAATGCAAGACGTAAGAGTTATTCGGATAGTTGAAGAAATTACCGGTATTTCAAATCAAAAAGCGGATCCTTCGCTCTATGCAGGTGGTCTTAGTTTAATGACAAAAGGAAATTATTTGAATCCCCATATCGATAATTCTCATGAACTTAGCCGCACACTTTATCGTACGCTCAATTTACTTTATTATGTGAATCCAAATTGGAAATTGGAAGATGGTGGAAATCTTGAATTATGGAATAGAAGTGTTATTCGAAGCAAAACAATTGTTAGCAAGTTTAATCGTCTGGTTATTATGGAAACAAATCCTTGGTCTTGGCATTCCGTGAGTCCAGTTCGCTCAGAGAAAGATCGAATTTGCGTATCAAACTATTACTTCTCACCAAGTTCACCAGTGGGGAATGATTATTTTAATGTTACCAGCTTTAGTGCAAGGCCAGAACAAAAGTTACTAAGAATATACTCCTATTTTGATCGAAATATAAGGAATTTGGTAAGGCTGATTGTACCACGCGGATTAGGCAAAGTAGATGTCTATCGTAATCGAACTAAGTAATAAACTCTTATATTTACAAATTTAATGAAAATCCTTTTTATCAGCCCGCTTCCTCCACCTATCAACGGTCATTCGTTAGTTTGTAAAGTGTTGTATGATGGCCTTTTGAATAAAAACCTTATTCAAATAGTCGACCTAAAAAAACAAGGTTTGAAAGATGGACTTGTTTCCTGGGTTAGAGCGAAAGAAATTTTTCGAGTATTTATTCAAACGTTCTTTAAGAAAAAAAAAGCGGATATTGTCTATTTTACTATTTCAGAATCACTTGCTGGAAATTTAAAAGATATTATTATTTATCTAATATGTTATAATCTGTTAGGAAAATGTTTCATTCATTTACATGGAGGAAGTATAAAAAAAATATTATTCGATAAATACCCTTTACTCCAAAAAATAAATTTTTTTTTCATCCGAAAATTGGGAGGTGTGATTATTTCAGGCGAGTCTCATCGAGAAATTTTTAATAAATTCATCGAGAATAAAAACATTCATATTATACCAAACTTTGCAAAAGATGAATTGTTTGTTGATGCTAGTTTGGTGAAGCTTAAATTTGAAAAGTTAGAAAAAATACGCCTTTTGTTCTTGAGTAATATGATACCTTTGAAAGGTTATTTACTTTTGGTAGATGCTTTTCTTTCCCTTGATGACTCCATCGCTCAACGCTTCTCGTTGGACTTTGCTGGAAGGTTTGATTCAGAAGAAGAGAAGATTTCATTTGAAAGTAAAATTAAAGGAAATGTCCGGATCAAATATCATGGCGTTATTTCTGATGAGGAAAAAATAAGTCTCTTTCAACAGGCGCACGTATTTATTTTACCAACTATGTTCTTTGAAGGGCAGCCTGTTTCTATTTTGGAAGCATACGCCAGTGGTTGTGTTGTTGTAACAACGGGTCAAAGTGGTATTTTAGATATTTTTGAAAATGACAAAAACGGATTTTTAATTCGCGAAAATTCAATCGAATCAATTTCCAAAGTTTTAAGCAATTTGGTGTTTCAGAAGATCAAACTTAAGGAAATCGCTAATTTTAATTTAAACTTTGCAAAAAAAGAATATCGAGTGGAACATTATGTAAACCGAATTAGGACAGTCATTGGTGCTGACTGAGTTCGTTTATATTTTTGCAACTAAATATAAGCTATAAGGAAATTACATTGAAAAAGATACTTGTTACTGGAGCAGATGGATTCATAGGCTCTCATTTAACTGAAACATTGGTTAGACTAGGGTATGATGTAAAAGCATTTGTGTATTATAATTCGTTTAATTCTTGGGGATGGCTTGATCATTGTGCGAATGATGTAAAAGGTAAATTCGAAGTTTTTGTTGGCGATATACGTGATCCAAACGGTGTGAGGTCAGCAATGAAAGGAATGGATGCAGTATTCCATTTGGCTGCATTAATAGGAATACCGTTTTCATACCATTCACCAGACACTTATGTGGATACAAATATCAAAGGAACGCTGAATATCCTGCAGGCTGCCCGTGATTTTAATTTAAGCAAAGTTATACATACTTCTACGAGTGAAGTGTATGGAACTGCACAATTTGTTCCTATCACTGAGGAGCATCCAGTAAGAGGGCAATCACCTTACTCTGCTTCTAAAATCGGAGCAGACCAAATCGCTTATTCTTTCTATACATCCTTTCAGACTCCTGTGATTACCATAAGGCCTTTTAACACGTATGGACCTAGACAATCTGCCAGAGCAATCATTCCTACAATCATCACTCAGATTCTCGGCGGAAAAAAAGAAATTCAACTTGGATCGACTTCACCTACTAGAGACTTTAATTATGTTGAGGATACCGTGAGGGGATTTCTTTCAGCTTTGAAAGCAACAAATGGAATCGGTGATGTTGTCAATATTGGGAATGGTTTTGAAGTCAAAATGGGTGATACTGCAAATTACATCTCTGAGATAATTGGTACTCCCATTACTATCAAAACGGATGAATTAAGGCTTCGTCCAGGTAAAAGTGAAGTTGAGAGGTTATGGGCCTCGAATGAAAAGGCCAAACAGCTGTTTGGCTGGGAACCTGAGTATAAGGGTTTGGAGGGATTTAAACTAGGACTTAAAAAAACTGTCGAGTGGTTTAAGGATCCAGAAAATAGAAAAAGCTATAAGGCGGATATTTATAATGTCTAGGCGAGCAGTAATTTTGGCGGGAGGGAAAGGAACCCGGTTACGACCATACACTACCGTACTTCCTAAACCGCTAATGCCAATTGGAGATTATCCTATTCTTGAAGTGATTGTAAGACAATTGGTTCAAGCTGGTTTTGCTCATATAACAATGGCAGTGAATCATCAAGCCCATCTGATTGAAGCCTTTTTTCAAGATGGTAAAAAATGGAATGTGAAGATTGATTATTCGCTAGAAGATATTCCTTTAGGTACTATGGGACCGTTGAAGTTATTGAAAGACCTTCCAGAAAATTTTCTAGTAATGAATGGGGATGTGTTGACCGATTTGAATTTTGAAAAATTTTTTAAAAGTCATGAAAATTCAAATTCAATATTTTCTATTTCTTCCATGGAAAGAGATCAGTTGGTTGATTTTGGAGTACTTGAAACAAATTCTGATGGAATTTTAACAGGATTTAAAGAGAAACCTAGACAATCCTTCCAAGTGAGTATGGGGGTTTATATGTTGAGTTATGAGTCTTTGTCATATGTTCCAAATAATACAGTTTTTGGATTTGATAATTTGATGTTAAAACTTTTAGAAAAAGGGGAGTTCGTTTCTGTCATTCCACATAAAGGATATTGGTTGGATATTGGGCGGCCTGATGATTATGAACGCGCAATCGACGAGTTTGAATCCTTAAAGAAAACATTTCTCAATGGTTAGTGTTTTAGTCACTGGTGCGTCAGGGTTTATCGGAAGTTCTTTGGTAACCCACCTTGAAAATAAAGGTTATGATGTTTTTAAAACTACGCGCGAGTCTGGAGATATTTCAAAGAACGAAACCTGGAGAAATTTTCCGAGCGCAGATTTTGTAATTCACTTAGCCTCACGAAGTTTTGTCCCAGATAGTTGGAAAGATAGCAATGGTTTTATTGAAGCGAATGTTTTGGGTACAAGCAATGCACTAGAATTTGCAAAGAAATGTAATGCCAAGCTAATATATATTAGTGCATATTTATATGGAATTCCGGAAAATCTACCAATCTCAGAAAGACATCCAATTCTTCCTAATAATCCTTACGCTCTTTCCAAATTTTTAGCTGAAAATATATGTAAGTTCCATTCTGATTTTTTTAATCAGAGTGTGACAATATTGAGGTTATTTAATGTTTATGGTCCGAATCAAAAAAAAGAGTTTTTGATTCCATCGCTCATTGATCAGTGCTTAAATAATTCAGAAATAAGAGTACTTGATCTTAATCCGAAGCGGGATTACATTTACATCGATGATGTTTTAAATGTCATTGAAATGAGTATATTAAAAGCAGGGTCATTACAAATCTATAATGTAGGCTCGGGTATTTCTTATTCAGTGCAAGAAATTATTGATCAGATTCAAGTATTATGCAAAACTAAATTACCAGTGTTTTCATCTGAAAATGTTAGACCTCAGGAGATTTTAGACGTAGTTGCTGATATTTCACTTGCAAAAAATAAATTAGGGTGGTTCCCAAAATTTGGTATTTCCGACGGTTTGGAGAAAACAATCGCATCTTCAGTTGGAGAAAAATAGAAATTGAATGTCCCAACTTATAAATAAAAATATGAAATTCGGTAATATTCTTATCCTAGGGGCTTCTGGTATGTTAGGAAGCGCTCTTTTCAAAGTACTTTCTGATATGGAATTTGAAGTTTACGGCACAGTAAGAACTTTAAATTTGAAACGTTTTTTTCTGGATTCAGAATTATCGCGAATCGTCCAAAATGTCGATGTGCTGAATACCGATGATTTAGCTTCTTTATTTATAAAAGTTAAACCAAAGGTTGTTATTAATTGCGTAGGTGTGATCAAGCAGCTTAGCTCCTCAAAAGATCCATTATCTGTGATACCGATAAATTCCTTATTCCCGCATAGACTTGCACAACTATGCATGTTAGTTGGATCAAGGATGGTTCATATTAGCACCGACTGTGTGTTTGACGGCACAAAGGGAAATTATTCGGAATCCGATCGACCGGATGCGAATGATTTATATGGAAAAACAAAGGAACTTGGTGAAATTTCTGATCTGGAGCATGTAATAACTCTCCGAACTTCGATTATTGGTCATGAAATTAGCTCAAGTCGCTCATTAGTAGATTGGTTTTTGAATTCGGAAGGGGTTGTACCTGGTTACCGACGCGCTATATTCTCTGGATTGCCTACTTATGAAATAGCAAATGTTATCGGTCAGTTTATCATACCAAATCATTCGCTTAGTGGTTTGTATCATATTTCTGTCGATCCGATTTCTAAACATGATTTACTTTGTTTAATCCGAGATGTTTATGATAAAAAGATAAATATTACACCTATGAATGATTTTGAGATAGATCGCTCATTAAATTCCGAAAAATTTCAAAGAGCTGTCGGCTATAGACCACCGTCCTGGTCTGAATTAATCAGAGGGCTGAAAGAATATAAAGAAAAGTATTTAGGTGAAACTGATGTTCGACAATAAAATCCTCCTTATAACTGGTGGTACTGGTTCCTTCGGCAACACTGTCCTTAAGAGATTTCTAAATACAAACGTTAAAGAAATCCGAGTTTTTAGTCGCGATGAAAAAAAACAAGAGGACATGAGAATAGCCCTTAATAACGACAAACTTAAGTTTTATATTGGTGATGTAAGGGACTACGATAGTATTTCTTCTGCACTTGTGGGCGTTGATTACGTTTTTCATGCTGCCGCTTTAAAACAAGTTCCGTCCTGCGAATTTTATCCAATGGAAGCTTTAAAAACAAACGTTATCGGAACAGAAAATGTTCTAGCGGCAGCACTTGCTAGGAACGTAAAAAGAGTGGTCGTGCTTAGTACAGACAAGGCCGTGTATCCGATCAATGCGATGGGCATATCGAAGGCTATGGCTGAAAAAGTAATGGTTGCAAAATCAAGACAAGTGCCTGAAGGAGGCACTGTTTTTTGTGCCACTCGCTATGGGAATGTGATGGCTTCACGTGGTTCCGTTATACCATTGTTTGTTGATCAGCTTAAATCTGGCGAAGCACTTACAATTACAGACCCTCATATGACAAGGTTTTTAATGTCACTAGAAGATTCTGTCGATTTGGTTTTACATGCATTTGAACATGCCAAACAAGGGGATATTTTCATTCAAAAAGCACCTGCTTCCACAGTTGGTGATCTAGCAGTAGCTATAAAGGAATTATTTAAAAAAGAAAACCATATACGAGTAATCGGCACAAGGCATGGTGAAAAACTTTATGAATCTCTCGTATCAAGGGAAGAAATGGCTAAGGCAGTGGATATGGGGAGGTATTACCGAATCCCAGCAGATAATAGAGACCTGAATTATAAAAAGTATTTTGTGGAAGGTGAAGAGAAGGTATCTGAATCTGAAGATTATACTTCGCATAACACCAATAGATTGGATGTGAAAGAAATAAAAAATTTACTTCTGCAGTTAGAATATATCCAAGGCGAGCTCAATGCTTAAAGTAATGACTTTGGTTGGGACAAGACCTGAGTTAATTAAAATGTCTCGGGTGATCAGTGCACTTGATGATAACTTTCACCATATTCTTGTTCATTCTGGTCAAAATTTTGATTATGAGCTAAATCAAGTTTTTTTTGACGATTTAGAAATTAGAAAACCAGATTATTTTTTAAACGTAGCTTCAGATACTGTTGCAAAAACAATTGCAGAGATAATTACAAAGTCTGATGAAGTTTTTGAAAAAGAAAAACCAGACGCATTATTATTGTATGGTGATACAAACACTTGCTTGGCTGTCATATCGGCAAAAAGAAGAAAAATTCCCATATTTCACATGGAAGCTGGAAATCGTTGTTTTGACGAAAGAGTTCCTGAAGAGTTAAATCGTAAGGTGGTTGATCATTTAAGCGATATAAACTTAGTACTTTCTGAACATGCTCGGAGATACTTGATTTTAGAAGGTATAAAACCAGAAACCATAATAAAAACTGGCTCACATATGAAAGAGGTATTATCTTATTTTAAGAATAAAATAAATTCTTCAACAATACTTGATCAGCTTAAACTTACGGATAAAAAATACTTTCTAGTATCAGCTCATAGAGAGGAAAATGTTGATTCTACAGAAAATCTACAAATTCTTTTGGATTCTATCGATGCTCTATATTCTGAATACAAACTACCTATTATCATATCCACACACCCCCGTACTAAAAAACGTTTGGAAGTAATGCCAAAAAAAGTTTGGAACAGCGATATTCAATTTTTAAAACCATTTGGATTTTTGGATTATATCCATCTACAATCAAAATCTTTATGTGTTTTGTCTGATAGTGGAACCATTACCGAAGAATCTTCTTTGTTGAAATTTGCAGCTGTTACAATCAGAAATACGCATGAAAGACCAGAGGGAATGGATGAAGGAACGTTGATAATGACTGGTTTGGATAAGAATAAAATTCTCGAATCTGTCAAAATCGTAATCAAAATCGGGGAAAATGTTAAGACTGTTCCAGATTACGATGTGGAGAATGTATCAAAAAAAATAGTACAAATTGTACAAAGCTACACAGACTACGTTAATCGAACAGTCTGGAAAAATTTTTAATTGTACAAGTGAAAATCCTTCTAATCGTTGATGATTATCTTCCTCATAGCATTAAGGTTGCTGCAAAAATGATGCATGAATTGGCCCTGGAATTTAAAAACCAAGGACATAGTGTTTATGTTATTACACCAGCATTTAATATAAAGAGTAAATTCAATGAATTGAATATTGATGGAGTCACTGTCTTCCAATTTTCTTCTGGCGAAATTAAAAATGTTTCAAAAGTCAAGAGAGCTATTAATGAAACCTTACTTTCGTTCAGAGCTTGGAATGCTTTAAAACCTATTGTATACAATTTGAATTGTGAACTAATCGTCTATTATTCTCCGTCCATTTTTTGGGGTTCGCTTGTTAAGAAGTTGAAAAAGATTTGGAATGCTAGAACATACTTAATACTCAGAGATTTTTTTCCACAATGGGCAATCGATAATCGAATATTAAAGAAAAATTCACCCATTACAAAGTACTTTCAGTTTTTTGAGAAAAAAAATTACGAAGCCGCCGACTCGATTGGGCTCATGTCGCCGGGCAATTTAAATTGGTTTCAAAAATATTATTATGGCAATTCTAAACTTAAAATTCTATTCAATTGGGCATCTGATAAACCCATTATTTTGAATGCTTTTCCGTATCGTAAAAAGTTTGGGTTAGAAACCAAAGTAGTTTTTTTCTACGGTGGAAATATCGGACATGCGCAAGATATGGGGCAAATTTTAAGGTTGGCAAAAAAGTTACAATCAAATCAAGATGTCGCATTCGTTTTGGTTGGAGCAGGGGATGAGGAATTTCTTGTTAGGGATACGATTTCCAAAGAAAACTTAACAAACATTCTTTTGCTTTCCCCTGTATCGCAGGAAGAATTCAAGAGGATGCTTGCGGAATTCGATATTGGTCTATTCTGTTTGAATCGAAATCATACAACTCATAATTTTCCAGGTAAGATACTTGGCTATTTAGTGCAATGTTTACCAATACTTGGGAGTGTAAATCCAGGTAACGATTTAAAACAGATCATTGAAGAAACAAATGCAGGAATTGTTGTAGAAGCAGGAGACGATAATGCACTATACGAGGCTGCGATTAAATTATTGGATAAAAATTTCCGTCACGAACTAGCGAAAAATGGTAAATATCTTCTTTCTCAAAAATTTTCTATCCGGGCAGCTTGTGAAAATATTATATCTAGCTAATCAAACTTTCACTGCGCAAACTCGATCTATGAAATTTTTTATAACAGTATTCATATAGTTAGATGGTAATGAAAGACAACTTGCTAAATTCCAATCAAATTTTCACACGCAGGCATTCACGTTGGTATGAAAGGATTCTTCTAAGTTATATTTTTCAATTTATATCTGGCGGTTTTGTGTTAGTCGTTGTGAGCGCAGTTCCGATTTGGGGTTTTAAATTCTGGAATTCTCAAGATCCAAATTTAATTACATCATTGTCTGCCAGTTTAGTATCTTTTTTTATTGCCACATTTAGTTTACGAAAATTATTCAGATTACCTGGTTCTGAATCGGTTTCTTATGTACTACCTGTTACATTTATTTGCTATTCTATTCCGATCGCATTGATTTTATTTTTTCGAACAACTTATTCGATTCAAATTTTCGTAGTAGGCTTTTTTATCACCTTACTCTGGTGTTTTGCTGGTTTTTTTCTTGGCAGACGATACCGTTTAATTCGTTATGCTATACTTCCTTTTGGTAGCAGTGCCGAGTTGGAGAAAAATCATGGGGCACTGTTTAAAATTTTATCTTCTCCTGACTTACAAGGCCAAAGATTTAATGCAATTGTAGCTGATTTTGATAGTCCTATGATAACGGCAGAATGGGAAAAATTTATTGCTCAATGTACGCTTGCGAGAATTCCCGTTTATTCTGAGAAAAAGATTAGAGAATTTGTTACTGGTCGTGTTAAGATTAATCATTTATCCGAGAACGTTTTTGGATCCTTATTACCCTCGGAATTTTATGAACGTATAAAAAGATGTATTGATTTTTTAGTTTCTCTCACTCTTATTCCAATACTCTTACCATTTTTTTTCATCATAGCTCTTCTGATAAAAATTGAATCAAAAGGTTCTGCTTTTTTCATTCAACCTCGTATGGGTTTTCGTGGAAAAGTATTCCCGATGTTAAAATTTAGAAGTATGTATGTTGATAAAAAAGGCAGCGGTTTTACCAACCCGGAGGGTGATCCAAGAATTACCACCATTGGAAAAATCATTCGTAAATACCGGATTGATGAACTCCCTCAAGTTTTCAATATCTTTATCGGGCAGATGTCATTTATCGGCCCCCGTCCAGAATCGTACGAACTATCAAAATGGTATGAAAAAGATGTTCCCTTTTTTGCCTATAGACACGTCGTGAGACCAGGAATCAGCGGTTGGGCACAAGTTGAGCAAGGGTATGCTGCGGAGGTGGATGGGATGAAGATAAAGCTAGAGTATGATTTTTATTATATTAAAAATTTCTCTTTTTGGTTGGACTTGCTAATCACTTTTAAAACCATTAAAACTATTTTAACAGGATTTGGTGCAAGGTAGTAGATGATTTTATGCTACATTGGAATTGTTTGAATATTTCTTATATGTTTTGGTGTAGTTGAAATATATGTTTTCAAGAAGATTTCAATTTTATTTTGCAATTTTTACTTCTTTCTTAGTTTTTATTCTTCCTTTGTATTTTCAATTTAGATACTCATTGAATTCTGAAATTCTAAATAATGATTATGCAGATCTTCATTTGGGACATGCAATAAGTTTGGACTTTTGGTTACGTGGGATCAATGAGAGTAGGAATGGCTATTTTGCTATTACCCACCCTGGTTTATTATTTCAAATTTCATCCTGGTTTGTTTATTTTATATCTAACCTGACAGATTGGTTTCATTCATCGGGTATAGAAATTGCAATAGAAACATTACAAAATTCGGATAGATTTTTTTTAATCTCTGTTGTCTTGTCGAGCTTTATAATATGTATATATTCAATATTTGTTAGTTTGAGATTTAGTTTTCTACCAGTAATTCCACTCGTCGGTATTTTGTATGGTATAACTGGTGAGTATACACATACTTTCATTCATTTTACTAATGATTATTTTTCGCTTCCATTGATTTTGACTTGGTTGTATATTTGGAGGCTAAATAAAAAGAATCTAAGCTCAATTTGGTTCTATGTAAATCTAGGAATTCTATCTTCACTCATTTATTTGAATAAACTACCGTATATTGTTTGGATATTTGCATTCATAATTACTATGATTTTATTCTTTGTATTAAGGCAAAAGAAAGTTATAATTGTCGGTTTATTTGTATATATATTTTCTTTTTGCCTATTCACCTTTTTGCTCAGTTGTTTGTTCTTTGACTTCGAAGGATTCCAGCGAATGGTATCATCTCATAAATTAATTTTATTTAACAGCGGCAGAATGGGAAGTGGTTCAGAGTCAATCGTTAGCTTGCCGGAAGTTTTTCAAAATTTTAAGTTTTTCTTAAGTTCCAATAATCTATTTTCGACTATTTCCATTTTATTTTCTCTGTCTTTGATTTTATATATTCTATTTGTGCAAAAGATATTAAATGCAATTTCGTTAAAAAAAATACTCTTGAGTTTGGATCCTCTTATTGTATGGGGAATGATTGCATTTTCTGGCGGCTTCTTTGCCACTTTGAAACACTATGGGTATAATTATTTATTAGTCTCTTTTGCCCCGCTTTTTTTAGTTTTGGTTGCTTTATACTCGAGAAGGTTTTATTCATTGTATTTTTGTCTCATGATTTTGGTTACAGCTTCTGTTACATTTAATTGTTATTTTAATGAACGTTTTTTTGCTCGGAATAAAATTCAAAATTCAGAACTAATTAAGGCAAAAAATAGGATACTCGATAGGAAAAATTTAGTCTTTATTACCGAGTATAGAAATCCAGCTAAAGAATTCACTACTTACCATGCGCTTTTTTGTTCCGACTTACCCCAAGTTGAAGAAATTTATAAAAAGGTTATTCCGGATACTTATGTATATTATTTTGAAACCCCAAGGTTTTTTTTTGGTTCTCAAAAGATGGATATAAATTCTTTAAAATGGGATTATTGGATTTCAGTATACGACAAGCACGGATTAGATTGGTATTCAGATGATCGATTCCATTTATTAAGCGAGAATTCGGTTGAACGCACCAATGTTAAAGGACAGTATGTATTCGTCTACCAGAGGAAAAAATGAATCAAATAAAAAGTATAGCTGATAATCTATCTGGAATTATATTTCACGCTGAGGATAAAGTATCTATTTTCTTTCATGAATTTGGATTGGACAAAAGAGTTACTTTTTCTTATTTTTGCTTCATATCAATACTGCTTCTTACCTTGCCGTTCTCTCCGATCTTAGTGGTGTTTTTTTCGTTTTTTATTCTAGTTTTATTTTCTGAGAGGATAAACACTTCGCATCGAAGAATATTGGGTATGTTATTGTTAGTTGCTTATTCCATTATTATTTCTTCACGACAAAGATTTATTAGTCAGTCTGATGATATGAACTATTATTATTGGTTTTACACTAATATTTCTGCAAATATTTATAATTGGGATGGAATGGTATATTCAGATTTCCTTTTCTATTTTTTTATCAAATCATTAAAGATACTATTTCCAGTAACATTTAGTCCTGATTTCTTCCTCTTTTTGTTTTCATTTTTGAGCTCTTTTATATTTTTTATCTGGTTGGAATTTTTTGCACTAGTATCTTTTGAACACAAGTATCACTCAATGATACTTGCGATCTCATTATTTTATTTTAGCTATTTTATGTCAACGCAAGCTGTTAGACAGATGATAGCAATTCCTTTGGTTTTGATTGCATTTTCTTCTTCGAATAGGTTGAATGTAATTTTCATATTGATCATATCGACCTTTATTCATTCATCATCGCTTGTTATGTATTTGTTGTTTTATTTGTCAAGGTTTAATATTCAAAGAGTATTTGTTTTGATTTTAGTCGCTTTTGGTGTATTTAAGTTGTTACAGCCAGTTTTGATAGGAGCAATAGGATCAGGCACAATACCAAATGAGTCATTATTTAAAATGATATATAGCTACCTAACTTGGGAGTTAGGTGAAGATCATAGATCATTTTTCTTTAGTATGCTTAGGCTTCCTGTATTCAGTTTAATTTGTTTTCTTGTTTTTTGGAGGAGTAGTTTTAGTATATATAGGAATATGTTTTTTATTTTTCTGCTTGCATATCTAATTACTTACGAATTTCCATTTGTACCTTTACGTATGGCAATGCCAACATTTTTCGTTTTGATTGGTTTTATGAAAATCGTTTCAGTATATCCGATTAAAAATTTGTATCGTATTTTAATAATTGTTGTTTCATTGAACTTTTTGCGTATTCAGTTGTCGGGAGTGGTTGGTGATTCATCTGGTTTTAATTTATATCATTCATTTTCAGTTTATTCTTTCAAACCTTTCTACTATTTAAATAGTATACTGGATTTTTTGATTAATGAATAGAATAAAATCTGGCAAGTTTTTAAATTTAATTTGGTTATTTTCTGATAAAATTATCCGTATTCCACTAACAATAGGAATATCCTCTTTAATGGCCAGATATCTTGGTCCATCAGATTTAGGACTGATTATTTTTGCAGTTAGTTATTTTGGTTTATTTGGATTTTTTATAAATTCTGGAGTTGAGGAGATCATTACAAGAAACCTTGTAAGAGAGCCATTCAATAAGAATATAATTCTTGGCAATGGAATGTTGTTAAAGTGTGTTGGTAGTGTAATTGCGTCGATTTTGGCAATTTCTTCCAGCTACTTTATTTTTACTTTTGAAGAATTTATCTTAATCGCAATTATTTCTGTGTCTGGTTTTTTCTATGCTCCATTTATTTTGGAATCATATTTCAATTCACGGTATGAATCGAAATATATTGTTCGTACTGGCCTAGCTATTTTTCTCTTATTTTCATTGCTAAGAATTGTAGGTATCTATTTTAAACTATCAATTCATTATTTCATTCTTTTAACCCCGTTTGAGGTATTCGTAATAGGTCTTGCTTATTTTTATATAGGCTATAAACATTTGCTAAATTTTTTTCACTTTCGAGTAGAATATGAAAATTTAAAAGTTCTACTAATAGATTCATTTCCTCTACTTTTGTCAGGGTTTGCTGTGACACTTTATATGAAAATGGATCAGATAATGATTAAAACTATATTAGGTAATTTTGATTTAGGCATTTTTTCAGTAGGTATTCGTTTTGTAGAGAATGTTTATTTTATACCTATGTTAATTACGTCTTCATTTTTACCTATGCTGGTTGAGGAAAAAACTAAATCTGTTGTAGCCCTGGACAAAGCAACTTACTTATTATCGTCCGCCACTTTATATGTTTGTATTGTAATCTCACTATTCTTCTATATTTTTGCTGATTTCATAATTGTAAGCTTGTTTGGTTCAGATTTTTCTGAATCTGCGTCTGTGTTAAAAATTTACACATTTACCTTGATTTTTACCGCCCTAGGTGTTTCTTCATCTCGAAGATTATTGGTTGAAAATAGGCAAAATTTATCTTTGGTTAGAACACTAAGTGGTCTAGTTATCAATTTAGTTTTAAATTTTCTTTGGATACCAAAATATGGATTTATTGGTGCCGCTTGGGCCTCGGTCGTATCAAATGCTTTTGCTTCCTTTTTTATTTACGGATTGTTACCATCGACTTTCCCAATATTTAGACTTCAATGTTTGAGTTTTAATCCAATACCTATGATTTGTTATTATATAAAATTTAGAATGAAAGCAGAGTAAAAATAATGGATTTATTAGATAAAATCAATGAAAAGAAATTTTCAATAGGTATAATCGGTTTAGGTTATGTAGGTCTTCCTTTGGCAATTGAATTTGCTACAAATAATATTGATGTTATTGGTTTTGACCTTGATCAAGAAAAAGTTAACTCAATTAATATGCGAAAATCATATTTAAAGCACATTGATTCTAAGCGTCTTGTGCTAGTGGATAAGAAATTAGTTGCAACTTCTGATTTCGAGAAAATTAAAAATGTTAATTGCATAATAATTTGTGTGCCCACTCCTTTAAATGACTATAAAGAACCTGATTTGTCTTATGTAACAAATACGGCTGAAATTATCGCTAGGTATCTTGGCAAAAATCAAATTGTAATTCTTGAGTCCACAACATACCCAGGAACTACTGATGAAGTATTAAAGCCAATCCTTGAATCAACAGGCTTAAAAGCTGGTAGTGATTTTTACTTAGCATTTTCGCCAGAAAGGGAAGATCCTGCGAATAAAAATTTTTCAACATCTTCTATACCAAAAGTAGTCGGTGGATTTTCCGAATCCTGTTTAGAAGTAGCGATTTCGATATACTCAGTAATAATTAAGGACGTTGTTCCTGTCTCATCAACAAGGGTTGCTGAATCTTCGAAATTACTGGAAAATATTTATAGAGCCGTAAATATAGCTCTTGTTAATGAGCTAAAATTGCTTTTTGATAAAATGAATATAGATATATATGAAGTAATTGATGCTGCCAAGACAAAACCATTTGGATTCCAAGCATTTTATCCTGGGCCTGGACTCGGCGGACATTGTATACCAATAGATCCATTTTATCTAACATGGAAAGCAAAGGAATATGATTTTTCAACTCGATTCATTGAACTTGCAGGTGAGATCAATACGAAAATGCCTTATTTTGTTATTCAAAAGGTACAATCTGCACTAAATTCTGTTAAAAAATGTTTAAATGGATCTAAGATTCTCATTTTAGGATTAGCTTATAAAAAAAATGTTGATGATATCCGAGAATCGCCTTCTTTAAAATTAATAAAACTATTGGAAGATGAGGGAGCCGTAGTAGATTATAATGATCCTTTTGTCTCGCTTCCTACATCTGGGCATGGTTATAAATTACTAAAGAAAAGCGTTGATATTTCTCCTGAAAATATTGCAAAGTATGATTGTCTACTGATCTCTGCTGACCACGATTTTTACAAAGAAACAAATAATTATAATAATATTGTTGAAAAATCTAATTTGATTGTTGATACACGTAATATAATCGCCGCAACTGATCTTATCGATAATAAATTATTCCGAGCCTAACCTTTGAAAACTTTAGCGCCAGTCGTTTTATTTACCTACAATAGGCCAAAACATTTGTTAAAAACGTTAGAAGCTTTAAGAAATAATGATTTAGCTAGTCAGACTGAAATTTATATTTATAGCGATGGCTCCAGAAATGAAGAGTCAAACAATAAGGTAAGGGAAGTAAGAGAAATATTAAATAGACTAAGTGGGTTTAAAAATATTCATCTAACTTTTAGGGAAACTAACGTTGGTTTGGCAGCAAATATAATTAACGGTGTTACTGAGATTGTAAATAAATTTGGAAAAGTAATTGTCTTAGAAGATGATTTGGTTACTTCTCCGTATTTTTTAAAATTTATGAATCAAGCGTTAGATACATATGAAAATAAAGGGCGCATTTCGCAAGTTGTTGGATATTCATATTACGAGAAAAATTCAAAGAAATATAATTTAACCGATGGAGTTTTGGTTAGAGGTGCTGATTGTCTTGGATGGGGAACTTGGTCAAGGGCTTGGGAAAAGTTTAATCCGAATAGTAGTGTTTTAATTGAGCAGTTAGAGAAGCAAAATTTGGTTAATGAATTTAATTTTGATAATTCATATAATTATTTTGAAATGTTGAAACTTCAAAATAAAGGGCAAATTAACTCTTGGGCCATCCGTTGGATGGCAAGTGCTTTTTTAGAGGAGATGTATACTTATTACCCATCAAAGTCACTTGTTATACATATTGGAAACGATTCTGAAGCTTCAAATTATTTTTTTAAGTCTAAGGATCCTTTGAGAGTCCCAGTTTGTCAAAGTGAGATAATTCCGAAAGTCTTAGAATTGAATGAGGATTTAATACAGAGATCCCGTTTGGCTCATATAGCGTATCTTAAAAAATTTCAGCCATCTTTACTAGAGAAAATTATTAGAAAGGTATATGGTTTACTTCGGAAAAGCGTAAACATAACTCGATGATATCGAAAATTCTTATTAAGTTAAAAATATTTTTTAACCATAAATCTGTGTTTTGGTTTCAAGGAAAGTATAACTCTTGGGCTGAAGCATTATCTAATGCAAAGGGATATTCCGATCTAGCGATTTTCGAAAAAGTAAAAAATTCGGTCATGAAAGTAAAAACGGGAGAGGCAATATTCGAAAGGGATTCTGTGGCATTCGATAAACAAGAATTTGCATATCCACTATCCCTATATTTATTTTATGCGAGCACTGCACTTCAGAATGAGCTTACGGTTTTGGATTTTGGTGGATCGTTGGGCAGTTCTTACTTTCAAAATCGAGCACTTTTTTCTTGCTTAAAACAAATACGTTGGCATGTTATCGAGCAAGATCACTTTGTCGAATTTGGCAAAAATGAATTAGAAAGTAAACAATTACAATTTTCGAATGATTTCAACACTTTGTTGTTTGATAGTAATTACAGAATCGCTTTATTCTCTGCTTCCTTACAATACATAGAAACCTGGAGACAGTTGTTAGAGGATATTTCAAAATCTGAAATTGAGTTTCTGATATTAGATCGTATACCGATACTAAAACAGAGCCAAAATACGATAATTACAGTTCAGCATGTTCCATCTTACATTTATGAGGCGAGTTATCCTTGCTATCTTTTTAATCAATATGAATTAGAAGAATTAGTATTAGATTCCTTTGACAAAGTGTTTGAACTGCCTGGAATGGACAATTTAAAGTTAAAAGGAATAGAAGTTCAATACAAATCCGTTTTGTATAGGAGGAAAAAAGCTGAAAAATTTTGAAATTACAGTAGAGAACTCTGGTGTAGTTGAGCTCACCAAAATCAAAGATGAAAAAGATGGCAATTTAATCATTGCTAATGCGATGAGTGAAATTCCTTTTGATATCAAAAGAATATACTATATCAATCAGTTAGAGAATGCTGTAAGTATAAGGGGAAAACACGCACATAAAGCTTGTAAACAGGTAATTTTTTGTGTTAGCGGGAGTTTTCTACTTGGCTTAGATGATGGTAAGAGACAGCAAAAAATTCTTATGAATCAGGACAATATTGGTATTTATCTTGGCCCGATGCTTTGGCATACTATGGAAGATTTTTCTGCTGGCTGTATACTTTTGGTGATTGCCTCAGAATATTATGATGAGTCGGATTATATACGCGATTACGATTTGTTCCTTAAGCTAGCGAAATAATTCAAATAATACGCATGATAGAATATGAAAATTTAAAAAAACTCAACCAGAACTTTGAGTTAGAATTTCTTGCTCAGTTTCGAGAATTTCTGGACATGGGCTGGTATATATTGGGGGAAAATACAAAAAAATTTGAGGTTTCCTTTGCTAATTATCTTGGGGCAGCGAATTGTGTAGGAGTGGGGAATGGTTTAGACGCCATGATAATAGCGTTACTTGCGTTGGACTTACCGCCAAAATCAGAAATCATAGTTCCATCAAATACATATATAGCAACTATTCTTGCGATTCTAAAGGCAGGTCATTTGCCTGTATTAGTAGAGCCTGATATACTAACATATAATATTAATCCGAATCTCATACATGAAAAAATTTCTCCTAAGACTAGGGCGATTTTAGTTGTACATTTATATGGAAAGCCTTGTTCGATGGATTTGATCATGCAAATTGCAAAAGAGAACGATTTGCATGTGATTGAAGATTGTGCCCAAGCTCATGGTGCTAAATACAAGGAACAAAAGGTTGGAACATTTGGAATAGGGTGCTTTAGTTTTTATCCTACAAAAAACCTTGGTGCTTTAGGAGATGGGGGTGCGATTGTTCTTAATGATAGTGATTTGACTGCAAAACTAAAAGCACTCAGAAACTACGGCTCGGATATAAAATATCATAATAAGTATATTGGCTTTAATTCTCGATTGGATGAGATTCAATCTTGCTTTTTAAGCATTAAACTAAGGTATCTTGACGAAATAAACCAACATAAAAGAAAACTTGCAGGTATATATTTACAAAATCTAAATAAACATGTGATAATGCCTAAAACAGAAGCAAACGAATTTCACGTTTTTCATATATTCAATATAAGAACTACTATGCGTGACGAGCTAAAAAATCACTTATTAAAATGCGATATTAAAACAGAAATTCATTACCCTATCCCCCCTCATAGGCAGGATGCAATGAAAAATATACTAGAAGGAGATTACCCAGTTGCAGATGAAATACACAATACAACCCTAAGTCTTCCAATTTCATACTTTCATTCCGAATCAGATGTTCTTGAAATTTGCGAAAGGATAAACGAGTTTTTTCAGAATGAATAATTACTGTACGTTATTTGATTCAAATTATTTACTCCGTGGTTTTACCATGGTAAAATCACTTTTAAATGAGGACAAAAATGCTTTTATTTATATATTTGCATTTGATGATGAATGCTTCAAGAGTTTAATGCAACTTTCACTTCCTCGGGTGAAGGTCATCTCTCTAGGAGATTTCGAAAATGAAAGATTAATTTCTATAAAGACTTCTAGGACAGCTGGTGAATACTGTTGGACTTGTACGCCTTGGATTATGAAATATTCTATAGAAAATTTTGCATTGGATCATTGTATTTATGTTGATGCAGATTTATATTTTTTTTCTAATCCTCAACCTTTGATAGATGAACTTGGATTATCGTCGGTTTTACTCACAGAGCACAGATACTCCCCGAAATATGATCAAACCAAAACTTCGGGTCGGTTCTGTGTTCAATTTTTAATTATAAAGAATAACGATGATGGTATGTCTGCATTAAACTGGTGGGCAGAAAGATGTATTGAGTGGTGTTACGCACGAACAGAAAATGGAAAGTTTGGGGATCAAATGTATCTCGATGATTGGGAAACTAGGTTTAGTAGTGTTCATGTTTTGAAACATTTAGGTGGAGGTGTTGCTCCATGGAACTTAGAAAAATATAATTTAAAAAGTAATGAAGGAAACAATTTCATATTCGAAGATAGTGAAACTGGAATATTGTTTTCAGCAATTTTTTATCACTTTCATGAGGTTAAATTAAATGAATCCAGTTTAACATTGAAGCTCAATTATTTTTTACCTTCAAGGAGTTTCAAACTACACACTATGTATTTCAAGTCTTTAAAGGAAAATTTTGAAATATTTATAGGTGAAAAAATTAAATCGGAGAGGTATTCAGGCTTGATAGATATCCTTTTAGAGAACATCTATTTAGAAAGGACTGATATGCAGAAAATGTATTCCCTCGGTAAAAGGAGACTCATTAAATATTGGATGTATTCATTTTTGGGTGGTATTTTAGTTTTATTTTTACTACTGGCATTAGAATATTTTTTACTTGTCTCTCCTTAATTAAGTCGTATTGATCTGCTGCATGCCTTTGTTTTGTAAGCTAATTTCATGAAATCAAAACCACCAACACTTTCAATTATTACAATAGTCTTAAATAACAAAGTATTTTTTGAGCGTACGATTCAAAGTGTAATAAATCAAGATTATAAAAATTATGAATACATCGTTATTGATGGTGGATCCACCGATGGAACCTTGGATGTTATGCAAAAATATAGATCAAATATTCATATTAGTATTAGTGAAAGAGATAGTGGAATATACAATGCCATAAACAAAGGGATAAACCTAGCCACTGGTAAATGGGTTTTGATTCTAAATGCTGGCGATCGATTGTTTTCTCGAGATACCTTATCCAAGGTATTTGATCGCAAATTATCAGAGGAGAAGGATGTACTTTATGGTGATTGGTTTTCTTGTAATTTATTAGCAAGTCCAGAAAAATTGATGGAAGGGAAGGCCGATTATAAAAAAGGAAATTTGTTACATCAGTCGATCATTTATAAAAAGAAATTGCATGATGAGAAGGGACCATACATCGAAACGAAAAAGTTAATCGTGTCTGATTATATTTTTTTTGCCAATTTGCCAGAAAATACTTTCGAATACTTGAATATGCCAATTTCTATTAATGATAACACTGGAGTTTCAAGTAAGTTTTGGTCTTATAAACAGAAACTAGCCTATGATTATATTTTAGGTCGAGTTAGCCTTTTGTTTTTTTTTGGGGAATGTATTAGGATTTATATACCACGAATCGATTTGTTCGTTTTCCAACGAATTAAAAGATTTTTAAAGATTTTTTCCCAGAAGTAAATGGACTATATTTGATAAAGTTTGGGTTTGAGAGGTTTACTCTTCAAAAAATTCAATTTAAGATATCAATATATTTTGGGTCATAATATCTGAACTGATTAATAATACTTACTACATTCTCATCTTCGCCTTCGTTTTTAATGGCTTTGATTAAATCCCTTTTTAAAAAAGGAAACTGATGGTCTGTAATGATTGTATCCCAATAAACATGTGTTGGATTCATGTAGTATTTTTTGTTTATGTTTGAATTCAATGATTGGTAGGGAACAAAAACCCCAACATTTAGATTGTGCGATAGCCAATGTTTTGTGCCTCCAACTTCATATTCAAGTATCAAAAGTTTTTTCCACCGAGTAGGATAAAATTTTAAATTTTGCCAGAAACTTTGAAAGGCTTCAGAAGTGATTGCCCTATTTTGGAAGACCAAAAAATAACTCATGATATGATAATCAAATTCATAGGAGTCGGTTAGCCCCCAAACATCCACTTTTGTATTTTTAAATTTTTCAAAGATAGGTGTAAGTGGTCTTACTGGACCGTAAACACTATCGTTTGTAAATACAATTTGTTTGTATTCTTTCCAATCTTTTGTTTCGAGAAGCCCGATCTTCCAAGAACCAAAATCATAACCTACATTTTCTCGCCAAATATAGTGGTTTATATATGGTCGAATGGTTTCTATTTCTTCTTTGATGGAAATTGGTGAGGTGTCAATGAGCACAATATCCGAACCAAGCTCATATAAATTTTTGAGATAAAATTCTAAGTTTTTTGTTACTTTTCCGTCAAGATTAAAAGTGGAAAATAACACTAATCGAGTGAATTGTTTTTGTTTGTATTTTTGATTTAAATAGATTTTTGGTGAAAGATTCAAAAATAATTTTTTAAACAAAATTGTATTATGTATTTGGTATAGAAGTTTTAATAGAAATTCCTTAAAGAGAATTTTTGTATTTTTTTTTTGAATTTTGATCATCTTAAATTTTTTATACTTCGGAAATTAGATTTTTACTAGTGATTTCATTGGACTTTACATCTTTAACCTCTGTAAAGTGTTTTCGTAGAAAATTTTAAAAATATATTGAAAATCCCTTGATCTACTCATAACTTTTTTTTTCTTACTCATATGGATTATTCAAAATTTTCAGTTGTAATAGTTGGTTCTGGTTTCTTTGGTTCTGTCATTGCAGAGCGTGTTGCATCTGAGCTTAATAAAGATGTTCTCATCATTGAAAAGAGAAATCATATTGGTGGAAATTGTTATTCTGAGGTCGACCCATCAACTGGCATTGAATTCCATACTTATGGAACCCATATTTTCCATACATCCAACCAAAAAGTTTGGGATTACATTCAAAAGTTTACTGAATTCAATAATTATTACCATCAAGTTTTGACCACCTTTAAGGACAAAGTGTACCAAATGCCAATCAATTTGGAAACTATCAACCAATTCTATGGTACAAATTTAAAACCATATGAAGTTGATTCCTTTTTGGAAAAAGAAAAAGCAAAAGATGCGACAGGCCTTCCTCCAAAAAACTTCGAAGAAAAGGCAATTTCACTCATAGGGCGTCCTTTGTATGAAGCATTCATTAAGGGTTATACTAAAAAACAGTGGAATAAAGATCCAAAGGATTTACCTGAGTTTATTTTGAATCGACTGCCCATTAGAAAAAATTATAATGAAAGTTATTATTTTAGTCGCTGGCAGGGTATTCCAAAGGATGGTTATGGAAAAATCTTTGAAAGAATGTTGGATAATCCTCGTATTAAAATATTATTGAATACGAATTTTTTTGATATCAGAGATCAAATTCCGAAAGATAAATTGCTTGTTTACAGCGGACCTATTGATCAATATTTCGATTACAAATTTGGGAAACTCGAATATCGGACACTTCGTTTTGAATCTGAAAAAGTTCCTTTTGAAGACTATCAGGGCAATTCGGTTATGAACTTTGCTGAAGAAGATGTTCCTTTTACACGCATCCACGAACCGAGGCACCTTCATCCAGAAAGAGAGTATGGCAAAAATTCTCTTATCATCAAAGAGTTTTCTTCGCTAGATGATGGATCTAATCCTTATTACCCAATCAACGATGAGAAAAATTCAGAACTTGTAAAAGTATATCGAAAAGAGACTGAAAATCTAAAAAATGTATTTATCAGTGGAAGGTTAGGTGATTACAGGTATTTTGATATGCACGAAACAATCGATGCTGCATTGACATTATTTGAAGATAAAATTCGAACCAGTTTGTAATTGTTTTTTAGTTGTTTGCAGGATTTATCAAACCAAGAACATTCAATTGTCTTTTTTATACCGAATCAAAAATTTTGAAAGTTCATAAAACATGATGATTCTTCCTCTTAAAATCTGAAATATATTTCTTTTTGTCCCACCTAACCCTCGCAAGGTAAATGTATTCTGATGCCGTCTATAGTAGATGTAAGGGGTATTGATTAAAGTAACCTTGCCGATTAACTCAGCAACCAAGCCCAACCATAAATCCTGGCCAATTTCCTTGGTTTCGGGAAAGGGTAGGGCGTGATCCAAAATTCGTTTCCTAAATGCCATGCAAGAACCATAATAGGAACTACGGATGATATTATTTAAAATCCCTTTTTTGGATCCGAACATTTTAAAAAAAGAAGGATCTGTGCAGTTGAGGTTTTCGTCTGTTACTATGGAATCGTGCAAAACTAAGTCAGAACTCTCCAAGACCTCATTTATTTTTTTTACCTTATCCTTTAGCCAAACATCGTCCTGGTCTGTTAGATAGATATAGTCACCACTAGCGTATGTTAGTGCATTTTGGAAATTCTTTATCGGATCTCTGAATTTCTGATTTAGGAACAAACGAATTCGCTTATCTTTTGATGCGTATTCATTCAAAATTTTTTCTGTTCCATCTGTGGATGAGTCATCGGAAATGACAAGTTCATCTGATTCTGTTAGTTGTGGTAAAATAGAGTTAAGCTGCTCTCTTATGAACTTTTCACCATTGAAAGTTGCCATACAAACTGAAATTTTTGGCTTCATCAAAATGCATACCGCCTATAAATCAATTTTCGAGTGAATATCTTTTTTTACTAACTTTTTATGGCGATAAAAGCTGAAAATTTACAAAGTAGTATGAGTTGATTTTAAGACTCATCGTTTGGTTTTTCGTTACGACTTTTCTTCTATTGACATTCTTTCCAATTGTAAAGATTCTGCATTTAGGGTTCATAAAAATTTAATTTATTTCCATACATGAAAACAAAAACATTTTCCATTGATGGGCCTGTGCTCATTTTCCCACAAGTCCACGGTGATGATAGAGGATTCTTTTTAGAGTCATTTAAGGCATCTCAGTATAAAGAATTTGGCATACCAGAATTGTTCAAACAAGATAATCATTCTAAATCTAATAAAAATGTGCTCAGGGGTCTTCATTTTCAGGCTCCTCCGATGGAACAAGGAAAACTCGTAAGAGTTGTGAAAGGTTCTGTTTTGGATGTGGCTGTTGATATTCGTAAAAACTCAGTAACTTATGGACAACATGTTTCAGTGACATTAACAGAAAAGAATCATGAAATTTTTTGGGTTCCGCCAGGTTTTGCGCATGGGTTTTTAACTTTGGAAGACAACACTGAATTTTTATATAAAGTTACGAATGAATACTCAAAAGAAACTGAGGGCGGAATTTTATTCAATGATCCTCATTTGGATATCAATTGGGGAATTAGTGAAAAAGATTGTATCTTATCCGAAAAGGATAGGGTATTGCCTTCCTTCGCAAATTTTTCTAATCCATTTTGATTTTTTTAAGCAAAAACAAGATTTAATAATATACGAAAACTTATGAGATTAAGGAAGCTCTACACCTAATATGAATCAACGGAAAATTCTTGTTACAGGCGGCGCTGGTTTTATCGGTTCTAATTTTGTTCACACAATACTTGAATCGACTAATGATGTTTCAATCGTAGTGGTCGATAAATTAACGTATGCAGGAAATTTGAAAAATTTAGATAAATGGAAGAATGACAAAAGATTCCAATTCCTTAAGTTGGATATTACAGACAAAAAAAATCTTTTTGAATCTTTGGATAAAGTTTCGTTTAATGAAATTGCTCACTTTGCAGCGGAATCCCACGTTGACAGGTCCATTTCGGGACCAGAAGAATTCGTAAAAACAAATTTGTTTGGAACTTTCAATTTATTAGAATATGCAAGAGTAGTACATTCTAAAAATAGTCTAAAAGTTTTCCTGCATGTTTCTACTGATGAGGTGTTTGGATCATTGGGTTTTAGCGGAGCATTTACAGAAACCACGCCATATGCACCTAACTCACCTTATTCAGCTTCGAAAGCTGGGTCTGACCATTTGGTGCGAGCCTATTTTCATACATATGGTTTGCCAGTGATTACGACAAATTGTTCCAATAATTACGGTCCGTTTCATTTTCCGGAAAAACTCATACCTCTAATGATCTTAAATTGTCTCCAAGGAAAACCTTTACCGGTTTATGGAACTGGTGAGAACATAAGGGATTGGCTGTACGTTAAGGATCATTGTTTAGCTATTGATCTTGTTATGCGAGAGGGAAAATTGGGAGAATCCTATAATGTTGGTACACGAAATGAAAAAAACAATTTAGAAATTGTTAATATTATTTGTGAACTAATGGATACCAAACATCCTGAAGGTGCTCCTCATAAAAAGCTTATTCAGTTTGTAAAAGATCGTCCTGGACATGATTTTAGATATGCTATCGATCCATTGAAATTAGAAAATGATTTAGGTTGGAAACCGAAGTATAAATTTGAGGATGCAATTGAGGAGACAATCGATTGGTTTTTGGAAAATAAAACTTGGTGGCAAGATATTTTATCTGGTGAGTATAACAAATACTATGAGTTACAATACCAAGGGTTGAATTAATTATGAAAGGTATCATTTTAGCTGGTGGTTCTGGAACTCGTTTGTATCCGATCACTAAGGTTGTTAGTAAACAGCTTTTACCAATTTATGACAAACCTATGATTTATTATCCGTTGAGCACTTTGATGCTCGCTGGAATTAAAGAAATTTTAATTATTTCAACACCAGAATCAACGCCATTATTTAGAGAGATGTTAGGTGATGGTGCACAATGGGGCATCTCTCTGCAATATGCTGTACAACCTTCTCCGGATGGACTTGCGCAGGCCTTCCTAATTGGAGAATCATTTCTCAATGGAGGTGAACCCTGTGCATTGATTTTGGGAGATAATATTTTTTTTGGCCATGGTATGGAAGAACAACTAAATGATGCGGTGCAGAAAAAAATGGGTGCAACTGTTTTTGCTTATCATGTGAACGATCCTGAAAGATACGGAGTTGTAGAGTTCGACAATGAAAGGCGTGCAATTTCAATTGAAGAGAAACCGCTGGAACCAAAGAGTAGTTATGCGGTGACAGGTTTGTATTTTTATGATGAGAAAGTTGTTGAATATGCTAAATTAGTGAAACCGTCAAAAAGGGGAGAATTAGAAATTACCGATTTAAATAAAATCTATTTGGAAAAAGGAATCTTAGATGTTCAGCTAATGGGACGAGGGTATGCATGGTTAGACACGGGAACTCATGAATCGCTACTAGAAGCTTCGACTTTTGTAGAGACGGTTGAGCGCAGGCAAGGTTTAAAGATTGCTTGCCCTGAAGAAATAGCATTTCGTAAATCTTATATTTCTAAATCTGATTTAGAAAAATTGGCCGAGCCTCTTAAAAAAAATGGATATGGTCAATATTTACTTCGTATTATGAGAGAAACAATTTATTGAGTGTATTTGAATCAAAGAACCGGCAAAAATGAGAAAAATTTTAGTAATCGGCTCCACTGGGCAATTAGGTAATGAACTCAAAGTTATATCTGAGTTAAACAAAAATTATCAATTTGAGTTTTTAGAAAGGAATCAGTTGGATCTTTCTTCGGCTTCTGGTGTAGATAATTATTTTTTACAAAACAATCATACAAATATCCATGCGATTATAAACGCTGCAGCTTACACTGCGGTGGATAAAGCGGAAAATGATTTTCAAAACGCGTATCAAATCAACGTAATGAGCGTAAAAAAAATGGCAAATTTTGCGAAGTCAATTGGAGCTAAGTTCATTCATGTGTCTACTGACTTTGTTTTTGATGGAAAATCTTCGCATCCTTATTCAGAGGATGATAAAAAAAATCCCATTTCGGTTTATGGTAAAACGAAATCTGAAGGTGAGGATTTAGTGATTGCAACAGATCCTAATTTCTTAGTTATACGGACGTCCTGGGTGTACTCGAGGTTTGGAAAAAATTTTTTCAATACGATCATTCGATTGGCAAGGGAGCGATCGGAACTTGGTATTGTTGATGACCAAATTGGAACTCCCACTTTGGCTTACGATTTAGCGCAAGTTTGTTTAGAAGGTGCAGTTTCTGAAAAATCAGGTATATTTCATTTTTCAAACGAAGGAGTTGCCAGTTGGTATGATTTTGCTTCCGAAATCGTATGCTCATTTGGTTTTGATTGCAATGTAAAACCGATATCCACTGAAGATTATCCAACAGATGCGAAAAGGCCCGCTTATAGCGTCCTTAGTAAAAAGAAATTTAGAAATGGTTTTGCATATAAAAATTTGCATTGGAAAGAGCGACTTCGGAGTTTAGTTACTGAGATTAAATCCAATTCAATTTAATTAGCATTTTTTGTTTAAAATATAAGTTCAATTATAAATCTAGTAAATTATATATGCCGAAAGTATCTGTGGTCATGCCAGCATACAATGCTGTTTCCTTTCTTGAAGAGTCTGTCCAATCTTTATTAAAACAAAGTTTTGCCGATTGGGAATTATTGTTAGTTGATGATTGTTCAAAAGATCAGACTGCAGATCTTGCAAAAAAACTTTCTCGCTTAGATGTAAGAATTAATTTTATCCAGAAAGATAAAAACTCTGGTTCTGCTGATACTCGGAATACTGGAATCAAACTAGCAAAAGGTGAATACATCGCTTTTTTGGATGCAGATGACCTTTGGGAGCCAAATTTTCTCGAATCAATGGTTGATTTTATGGATAAAAAGAAATCACCATTTTCATTTGCTTCCTATCGTATTATTGATGAATTTGGTGTCGAATTTTGCGAACCATTTATGGTGAAAAATACACAGTATTCATACAAAGACTTGTTATACTACAATCGTGTTGGATTATTGACCGCCATGTATCATGTTCCGAGTGTTGGTAAAAAGTATTTTGATCCCTCGCTTAAAAGTTTAAGAGATGACTATGCTCTTTGGTTGGATATATTGCGTGGCGGAAAAATTGCATATGGAAATTCAAATATAATGGCAAAATACCGGGTAAGGAGAGGAGCTGCTACATCTAACAAGAAAAAGGTTATGATTGCTCACTTTCGGATGTTAAAAAATAGAGAAAAATTACCCGTATTGTATGCAATTTTTTTAACTTTTGTCCATGGTTTGAAAGGCATTCGGAAGTATCGCAATTTGAAATCAGCACATTAAATCCAAAATTTTATTAGAGATTTGAGACTTGACTTCTCATCAAATTTACTTAATCCTAGGAATACGATATGGCTGCCCCTAAACTAAAAAAAGACAATAAGTCCAATCCAAAAATTTCTCTCATTATTCCCATTTACAATGAATCCGGTCACTTACTTGAGTTCCTCGAAAAAATTGATTCAATCAAATTATCTGTAAAAAAAGAATTGGTTTTTATTGATGATGCTTCTAGGGATAAATCTCTTGAAATCCTAAACTCTTATAAATTCAGATCGGAATATCAAATCATAGTGCAGGAAAAAAATCAGGGTAAGGGTGCTGCTCTCCACCGTGGTATAGATGAAGCTACTGGAGATGTCATTATCATTCAAGATGCTGATTTTGAATATGATATGGAAGAGATCCCAAAATTAGTAGAACCAATTTTAAAAAGTAAAGCGGATGTTGTGTTCGGTTCTCGTTTTAAGAAGGATGGCCGCCAGGTTCATCGAACCTTTCATTATTTGATCAATAGGTTACTTACGATACTATCAAATTTTCTGAGTGGTTTGTACCTGACTGATATGGAAACTTGTTATAAAGTTTTTCGTTCTGAAATTATCAAAAACATTGAATTGGAATCAAAACGTTTTGGATTTGAACCAGAGATTACCGCAAAAGTTGCTAGATTGAAAATTAGGGTGCAAGAATTCCCAATTTCATATTATCCACGAAATTATTTGGAAGGTAAAAAAATTACCTGGAAAGATGGAATTGCAGCGCTTCGACATATTGTTTACTTCAATTTGATTGCGAATAAAAGAAATTTTTTCAAGAAGACTCTGCCTGAGAAATACATCCCAAAAACTGCAAACTGGCTCTAAATAGAATGAATAGATTTCTTCCAGAAATCATACATTGTTTCGTTTTGTTCGGGTTGGGTATACAATTTTTTGTACACTCAAATCAGAAAAATTTCAGAACTGATTCGTTTGGACTTGGAATTTTTACATTCATAATTGTTCTATTTTTCAAACGACATGAAATTCGAGGTAATTATCGATATCTGTTGAATTTTTTTGTAACACTGATTTTAGCATGTTTCGTATTTTTTAAGTTAGTTGAGTATGATCCGATCCAAATCCTACCGCAAAAAATGGCAATCAAGATTGCCGCATTATTTTGGGTTATTGTTCTCGCTTTAGCTTACCACAAATTATCCAAGGAAACATATAGTATTCTTGGGCCAATCTTGGCAGTATTACCCGTATTTTCTTTTACGGATTTTATGGCCTATCCGATTTTCCCCATTTCCATTGCCTTGGCATTGAGTTTCTTCAATTCGAAACTTTTTGAGCCTTTCTTATCTAAAAAGATAGTTCTAGTTTTATTGGCGCTGTTGACACTTCTTGTGCGCGATTGGTCAGATGATCACGCTTTTGTCAGGATTGTGATTCTCATTGATGGATTGTTGTTTTTCGTTTTATTAGTGTCCTGGCAAAAAAGTCTGCGTGTCCTACTTTTAAAATATCATATGCTGGTTTTTTTGGTAGGAGCAATTGGGCTAGTCATAAAATTATTGACAGATACTGGATTTAAATGGAATGCCTACCATGAGGAGGTTTTTTTAATTCCTGTTAGTTTGCTTGCTTCTCATTCTTTTTTAATTGCAAGTTCGAGTGTTATTCTTTTAATTGATTCACGAAATTGGAAAGATAAAATATTTTTATACATCGTTGTATCAATCTCTGTTTTTTTTCTAGTCATTACAGTATCTCGCAATTCGATTGTTTCCTTTTTTGCATTTATAATCATTTATTTGCTATTATCGAATATAAAGAAATTTAATTTTAAGTCATCATTTTTTATTTTGAGTACTGTAGCAGTTGCCCTATTGTTTCTTCTGCAATCCGAAAAATCGTTGTCAGATTTAAGTACAAGTTCAGTTCGAATGTCAATTTGGAGTTTTTATTTTTTCTCCACAATTATAAATAAACCATTGTTTGGGTATGGATTTTATCCCGAAAACAAAATCCCTTTTTTTTCTGCTGATTTTTTACCTGAGTCGAATTTTGCTATGATTCATGGGTATTTAGATACTTTTCAAGGTTATCCTCTTGCACATAATTTATACTTTCAGTTATTCAGTTCGATTGGTATTTTGGGCTCTTTTTTATTTTTGTTCTCTGTTGTTTTTATAATCATTAAATATAAAAATGTAATCATAGATACTACCAAGGAGAATAAGTATATTATTGTTTTGTTTTCTGTTTGGCTTTTTCATGAATTTTTTGATTTTAATACACTAGAACTTTGTAATTTTTTTCTCCTTGTTTCCTTGTTTACTTTTTTATTTCCTTCCAGTTACCGTTTTTTATTCCTTCCCAATCGAAATTTGGTTTTGAAAAAACTTGTTTTTTTTGTTTTCGCATTATTTGTCGTCATCATTGGTATTCGCTCTTCCTTGCATGAACATGTATTTATGAAATACGCCAAATATGTCACACCGGATAATTTTAGTGAGTATCATCGAAATAAGAATATTGAATTGGGTAATCATCAGGTTGTATTGCCAAGCGGTTTCCAAAATTTTTTGGTGAGTAATCGAGTTCGTGTTTTGACTGGAACAATCGCTACTTCCGATGTTGAAAAACAAAAATTCTTCGCGTTTTGTTTTAATGAATATCCAAATCTTGCATTATGTTATTCTAAACTAATAGATCATTGTAATGAAAACCAAGAATGTTCAGAATTTGTAATACCTTTAAGTTATTTTTTAAGATTATACGACCCTTTTTCCATTTATTATAGAGAGAATTTATGAAAAAACCTTCTGTGAGTTTTGTTATTCCTTGTTTGAATGAGGAAAAAACTTTGCCATTTGTGCTAGAAAAATTAAATCAAGTTAAAAAAAATCATTCGAAAGAATATGATATCGAAATATTAGTCTCTGATAATGGCAGTAGTGATCGTTCAGTTTCGATCGCCAAAAAGATGGGTGCACGAGTTTCTAATGCAACTTTCAAAGGATACGGCGCTGCCTTAGACAACGGTATTAAAAATGCTAAAGGAAATATAATCGTTTTTGCTGATGCCGATGACACTTACGATTTTTTGGAATCACCTGCTTTGATAAAAAAATTGATAACTGGGGAACACGATATGGTCATCGGTTCAAGGTTAGATGGTAATATTCATAAAGGAGCAATGCCTTTTTTGCATCGATATTTGGGAACACCTGTAATCAATTGGATCATAAATTTATTATATGCTAAAAAATTTAAGATTCGCGACAGTAATTCCGGTTTTCGTTGTTTTTTGAAATCTAAATATTTGGAATGGGATATTAAAAGCAAAGGAATGGAGTTTGCATCAGAACTCTTAATCAAGGCTTTGATAGGTGGTGCAAATATGGCGCATGTTCCCGTTTCCTTGTATCCGGACAAAGAGGGTCGAATTCCACATTTAAAAACCTGGCGCGATGGGATGAGACATTTACTTCGAATTTTGTTTTATGCACCTCATTTTTTTGAGATCACTGGTTATTCACTTTTTTTCGTTTCCTGGATTCCGTTATTCATCGGACTCATCCTTGGAAAGGTGATTACAGTTTTGGGTATGAATCTTTTTGGCATACACTCGCTTGTTCTATTATCTTTTCTTTCTGTATTGGCAATGAGTCTTTGGGGAACTGGGCTACTGATTGCAACAAAACAAACTCGTGTTTCTAATCTTTATAATTTGATACTTAAGTTAGAGGAGGATCGATTGTTCTTTGTTCTAATTGGTGGTTTTATTATTATTTTTGTAAGTTTTATCTTAATATTTTTAAAATGGAAATCAAATGAATTTACATTTATAAATTTTGAAAGGGAGCTTATCGTTTCTTCTACTATGAGTTTGTGTTTGCTGCTTTTCGGTCTTTACGCTGTGACAGCCCATATCATAAAAAGAGATTAAAATGACATTCTATAAACGGTTGTCTTTGTATTTTCTTCTTTGTTTGGTTCCGTTTATTTATCGATTGGATTGGAATGGTTCCCGCGTTTTTGTAGCCAGTGATCCAGAAATCAAATATTATCAAATAAACAATCTTGTTGAAGGTAACTCACCTGCGAGCTGCTATTTTTCTGCCAAGACGTTTGGGTTTTCCAATGAGAAAATTCCTATTGGTTATCCATGGGCTTTCCATCTAAAAGATGGTTCATGCGTTTTTCAATACCCAATACTTTTTTCATACATTCAATTTCCATTTGTTGTATTGTTCGGTAAAATTTGTATAACGTTTATTCCAATCCTATTCTTTTTTTTATGCGCATTGCTCTTGGACTTAATTTTTCAAAATTTTGAACTCTCAAATTTTAGAATTTTATCGTTCGTAGTTGTCATTCAATTTTTCACTCCCATCTTTTTGTCGAGTTTGGATTATTCTGAACTTACGCTTACAAATTTTTTCTTTTTATTTTCCGTATTTTCCTTTTATAAATACCAACAAACCGGTCATAAAACGTTTGGTTTTATTCTCGCAATGTCATTGAGCATTAATTTTCAACTGCGACCAGAATCGACCATTGCGTTTGTGTTTTTTTTAGCAGTTTATTTTGTTTTTTATAAAGACAAAGTGAGTTTTTTCCAAAAATCAATTTTTCCTCTTTTAATTCTCGTTATATTTTTTGTTTTCTTTTCGATCCTAAACTATAAATTATATGGTCATGTCTTGGGTATGCGAGGTTTGAATACAATGACAGACATGGCTACTGGTAATCCGAGAAAATTGGATGTTGAATGGATTGCAGATCTCTGGGGCAATGAGTTTAAGATTGGAATATTTAAAGGTTATCCGATCTTATTCTTGTCTTTGCTCTCAGTCCTTTTTTTTAGAAATAGAAAAATAGAGCCAATGTTAGTTGCTGGTTTCGTCTTCATTTTATTACTTCCTGTATTGTCTCCATATCGTGCGGGAGTTGATATTTTTGGGATGCGGTATTATGAAAGTGGAATTTATTTGCTGATGATTGGGGGTGGAGTGATGATTCCCCGCAGTTTTTCTTTCAACTGGATTTTGATTATTATTCTACCTTTTCTATATTTTTCTTATAAATCGGATACACGAGCGATTAAAATTTGGTCCTCACAGTCAAAATTATACCATTCTGTTTTGGATGTGGTAGATCAAATTAATCCTGATATCATTGTGCATCGAGGGTTGTCTCTTTCTTATTTGATAGGTGATAGTTATTTGAAATATCCACAGATAGCCGTATATTCGAATGAGGATTGGTTGTCGGTTGAAGATAAGTTAGTTGGGAAAAAAATGAAAATTCTATATTTAGAATGGGAAGGCAACCAACTTGTAAATGATGAGTTTCCAAAACATATTTGGGAATCCAGATTTGACATCAATTTTAATTTGGTACCTTCGAAATTTAAAGAAACAAAGGCTTTTAAGGTAGTACATTTTTCAGCGAAACTTTTGGAAGAAACAAAGCGTAAATGATTCTAAAATTAAAACAACTATTTCAGCAATACCGTTTTGAGTTATTTTTCTATTTACTATTCTTAGTTGGTACGTCCTTACGATTTTATAAATTCGACCGGCAAAGTTTATGGGGGGATGAGCTCTATTCAGTCTTTGCTTCTACATTACCTTGGCAAGATATGTTTAATTTTTTGCATGATGATCCTCATCCACCACTCTTTCAAGTTTTTTTAAAATTATGGATGTATGTTTTGCCAGTTCAATCCGAGCTCAGTGTAAGACTGTTTCCAATCATAGTTTCTGTCTTAAATTTAATTCTTGTTTGGTATTTGACAATAAAATGGGAAAAAACGAAACGAATCTTGTTTCTATTTTTATTCATATTTTCACCTGGCGCAATTTATTATGCGCAGGAGGTTCGTTCGTATTCTCCATTATTATTTTTCTCTTCAGTCATTTTTATTTTATTTTCAAGTTTAGAAAATTCCAAAAATAATAAATTAAAAATCTACATTCTTGTTTTTTTATCTATTGCGATTTCTTATACACATTTATTTGGATTTGTTTTTTGTGGATCATTATACCTCGTTTTTTGGATAAAATCTTTAATCGACCAGAATGGAAAATCGAAAGAAATTTTTCTATTGGGATTGTTTACATTTTTGGGATTTATACCGTTTATCCTTCAACTTATGAATGGAACTAAAATTGCAACTGCTGGATGGATTGAACCTCCGGGAGAGATATTAGCACAAACTTATTATAATTTATTTTTTTATTTTTCGAAAAAAACTTTTTATCTTACTTTAATCATCCCATTTTTTTATTTTTTATATTCTGTTTTTGTTACCATTCGAGAGAAAAGAAAAACAAAGGATCAAAGTTTCTATCGAAATGAAAACATTTATTTATTTGTATCTTTGGTAATTTTATTCTCAACAACATTGTTTTCCTTTTATAAACCAATTGTTACTAACCGAAACTGGATTATAACATTGCCTCTCTTTTATTATTTTTTTGCATGTTTTTTGGCTAAACAGAATCGGAAAGTTGTTGTCTATACAGTGTTAGTTTTATTAACTTTTTTTTCCTTAGTCGAACTTCGAAAAACATTCTATACCAACTTCAAGGAAGATTGGAGGGGAGCTGTGTCTTTTGCTTCGGTTCATTGTGCACAGCCATTACTTTTGACCGATGCTTACCCAGAATACGTCAGATTGTATTTACGCTGGGCTCAGAATGAAACGATGAATCCAATTCTCACAGGAGAAAAAATTAATATGAGTCAAAATAGTATCTGTGTTTTGAAACGGTTTTTGGGTGGAAATGGGGAGCCTTTTTTTCCAGAGGGAAAATACATAAAATTAGATGAAAAACATTTTTATGGATTCGTAATTGAAGAATATACCAAGGTCAATTTAAAATAAATGAAATACTATCTTCAGCCTAGAAAATTTCCGAGCTTACTATCAATTATTATACCTTGTTATAATGAAGAATTAGTCATTCCCCATTTACGAAATCGAATGACACATTTCTTAAAGAAATTATCATCAAGAGTAGAAGTAATACTCGTAAATGATGGAAGTTCGGATAACACTATATTTTCGCTTGCGCAATGGGCAGAGTCTGATGGAAGAATCAAAGTAGTTTCTTTAGCTAGAAACTTTGGTCACCAAATAGCTGTTACGGCTGGGATGGACACTGCGAAAGGTGACGCTATCGTGATTATGGATGCAGATTTACAGGATCCACCAGAAGTGATACTTGAAATGTTAGAAAAATATAAGGAAGGGTATGATGTTGCCTACGGACAGCGCATCGCTCGTTCAGGAGAGTCGTTTTTTAAAAAATTCACAGCATGGGCATTCTATCGATTAATGAAAATACTTGTACATCGGGATTTGCCTTTGGATTCAGGTGATTTTCGTTTAATCTCACGCAGGTGTTTAGACGCACTCAATACTTTACGTGAAAATCATCGGTTTCTTCGGGGAATGAATGCTTGGATTGGTTTTCCTCAAACACCTGTTTATTATAATCGAGATCCGCGGATAGCTGGAGAAACGAAATATCCCATAAAAAAAATGTTAAAACTTGCAATGAACGCAGCGGTTTCGTTTTCACCTTTGCCATTAAGATTTAGTTTAGCTCTTGGTATTGTCGTTGCAATGTTAGGTTTTAGTGTTGGAATTTATGCACTATTTCGAGCATTTCAACATTTTATTTTACAATTGCCGATTGTTTACAACCCTGGTTGGGCGACAATAGTCACTTTAATATGTTTAATAGGTGGATCCATTTTGATTTCAATTGGAATTTTAGGTGAATATGTCGCTCGCATTTTTGAGGAATCGAAAGGAAGACCTCTCTATGTGATTGAATTTATGAAGACAAAATCAGAGGGCTATCTATCCGATGGTAAACTAAAATGACCTATTTTCAATTGTCTAAATAATCGTTCCTTCGTTAAAGTTAGTATCAAATAATTTATTAGTTTATATTATCGTTCTAGGTTTTTAGTGGTTTGGTCTGAATGATCTTGATTTCTTTTCTTCCTTAGGGAAAACGGATCTTCCTATTATTCAATAGGAGATTGGTTGCGATTTATAGGGATTAACCTACATTTTAAAAAGAAAATTTGTAACATTATTTTTTTATCGTTTAATCGTTAACAAATTACTCTCATTATCATACTTATCAGTGTAGGTAGCTTCTTCAATCTGGCTATTTCAGTATTGCATATTTTGTTTAGCCGATTTATGCAATGAATCTATTTACTAAAGAGATTACCCATTTTAACATTGCGAGGAATGGTTTATAATAAACAAAGGTGAAGTAGTTCGATTCTAGAGAAAGTGGGTACTTCCGAATGTTAAAAAGTAATATTTAGCAAAATACATACTTCTGAAAGTCTGTAATATTTAAATAAGGATTATTTGTGAAAAAAAATATACTAAAGAACAAGCTGTTCATGAACATTTTTTTACTTTCGATTTTTTTAATCATTTTAACTGCGTCTATCCCTCCAAAATATAGTTTTGGTGGTGATTCCCTGTTTCAATATGTCCATGCTTCCCAAGTAGGTTTGTTTCCTTATCCGAAAATAGGAATTCACTGCCTTTGGATGATGCCTTTAGGGGATTGTGATCTAACTTCGTTTAATATGATTCATAAGAATGATGAATATATATCACCTTTTTCTTATTCTATCATTTTTGTAAAATTTTTACTGTTGCAGATCCTACCGGCAGAATCTTTTATTTATGCTGGATTATTTTTATTTTTATTAAGCTGTTATATAATTACTCCAAACATAAAAAACAAACAATTATTGATTTTAACGATGATGTTAGTTTCTCCATTTTATTTTCATGCGATAGGATTTCTGGATGTAGCTATTTCGAATTTACTAATATTGCTAGGAATGCATAGAGAGGATAGGAAATTAGAATCTTTAACATATTTTTCTTTAGCAAGCTGGTTTCGGATTGAAACCATAATTTTTACAGGAATATATCATCTAATAAAAGATAATTCTTTGTTAGTCAAAGTAAGGAATCTTTTTCTCATCGTTTTCGTTTTCGCTATATATAGTGTCGGAAATTTTCATTTTTATAGTTCTATATTCGGAGAAAGAGTAAACTCAAACTTAGGCGGTATGCTTAACCTTTTTACTTTTGATCGATTACAAATCATTGCATCTTTACTTTTTTATGGAAATTCGAGGGTAGGATTTCTCCTCTATTGTCTTTATGTTCTTCCGTTCTATTATTATTTTCTTTTCGTGAATAAGGAGAAAAATAGTCAAAAAATTGTTTTATCTTTGATCCTGGCAATGCTTGTCACTGTCTTCTTTTCACCCAATGATTCTAATATTGACTGGGGTTCGAGATATTTGTCTCACTTTGGTATAGTTACTATTTTCCTCATCGCCAAGTTTGATATAGATAATTTTTGGCGTAATAAATATTTAAAATTTTTAACGATCGCCTTGTTGATCTTTTCTTTTTTTGTGTCTTACAATTACTTTAAAATTTATCGTATAAGTGGGAAACAAATCAAAAAGTTTCAGGAAGTTTTTTTATTCGCAAATTCGCAAAATTTACTTTTTAACAATCAGTTTTTAGCAAACCACTCTGGTTTAGATGTTCTTTCTCGACGCTATATATTGATTCCGAAGGAAGAAAACAAGTGGACATCCCTTAAAGCAAATATCTTAGAAACTGAAAGTGATGTGACATTTATATTTTTTGATATAGGCCAAACGACTAACACTCAGGAAAAGAATATACTCACTGACGAAAGTCAGTTTTCGAACAAAGTAATAGAATTCTTAGATCAAAATTATCATAGGAAAAATGAAAAGTCTCAGCATAATATTCGTGCTATTCACTATTTAAAGAAGAACTAATTAAATTTTGTATCATTTATTTAGGTTTTTTCGGTCTGGTATTTAAGAATAATATAGCGAAAATAGGATTTTTTATAACGAATCAAGTGATAGATTTGGGCAACGATCGGCGCTACGAGCAGAGAATAGGATATCAATTTTCCAGCACTACCAAAAAAGAAATTTACTTTAAGAAGTGCTAGTGAACATAAAAAAGGAAGAAAAAACAAGATATTAAGTAAAAATATAACAATCGTAAGCTCAGCTTTATTTATATTTGTAGTATAAAAAACATTTTTAGAAATATCAAAGCGTAGTTGTGTCCATTCTCTTATTCGAATAAAAGGTTTTTCTATTAGGATATAAGTTACATTCGCTAATAAAAATGTGACTGCGAAAGATAGGACAGAACATAAAATAAGGTCTAAATATCCAAATTCAGTTATATTTGCTTTCGCTCTAAATTTATTCATTATTAAAACGACAATTGGAAAATGGAGTAAGTAAATACCATAACTTAATTTTCCAATTGGTACGAAGAATTTGTTAGATAGGATAGTTTTAAAAAGATTATTATTCTGATTTTCTAATGTAAAATAAATTAAAAAGTAACTGAACAAAGAGAAAACTGTTATTCTGATCGCATAGAATAACAATGGAATTTCTTCAATTGAGAAAGAGTTAAAAGCAAGCAGAATGAGCGCGGTTATAATGAGACCGATTTTGATTTGAGGAATTCTGTTAATAAATAGTTGTATTTTGTTCAATCTAGCAATTGCTAAAAAAGTTCCTAAAATGAAAGGTTCGAATCTGCTATGTGTAGGTTCGAATATTTGTTTTTTGTAGCTCGCGAAATCAAAGATATTCTCCGTGGAAAAAATGATACCTCTAATTACGATGCCTAAAATAAGAAAAAGTAATACGAGAGTGGGGATCCGGTGATGAAATTTTTTGGTTTTGGATAAAACGAACAATAGAATTGGTAGGATTAAATAAAATTGCTCCTCAAGAGAAAGTGACCAGCCATGAGACATTAAACGATTTTCAAAGTAGTTTGAGATATAAAATAGATCTGAATACCATGCCATACTATTCCCATATTCTATTTGTTCGCTGGTCAAAGTTCCTGCTTTGGATGCTATCTCCAAAGAAAATCTCCAAGATACAATGTATAAAAACAGAACGAAAAGAAAAAGTGGGAAAATTCTGAATGATCTTTTCAACGCAAAATTTTTCCAACTGGCTGATAATCCGTTTTTTGAATAGTCCTTTAGGAAAGATGCAGATACTAAGTATGCGCTCATAAGAAAAAATATATCCATGATAAATTCGAAATTTTGGACATAATTCATAACGAAAGGATGTATACCTATAACGTGATTTTGTGCAAAGTGGAAAGTATGTATGAGGATCACCAAAAAGCAACTAATTGCTCTTATGCCATACAATTGGTTATCATCTCTGTTTGATGATTGAAATTGATCAATGAAATATTTGTACATCGTATTCGTTTGACGACCCTTTGGATTTGAAACAGTTTGGTTGGCAGTTTCTGAAATTGGAAAACAAAAATGGATTTACAATAGTCGAAGAGAAGCCCACTTGATATCCCTTTTTATGTAAAAAGTCGAAGGGATCAACAACTTTATTTTGCCTACAAGCGATTCTTTTGCTTAAGGCTAATTTTCGCATTGATGTTGTAGATTTTTACAAATTATGATTTATTATTACTACGGATATTTTTTAACAGAAGTAAATTAATAATCAGTTTTACTATTTACCCTGATTATTTCGGAAGTTTTGCAAAAAATTCTCAATCGTTAGTTTTTGTATCTCCAAATTAGATATCCATATTTGCATAGGAAACCGATTTTCTCATCCTGTTCCGAAAGCAGATCGTAATCCCTCTAAAACCTGCCGCTTCGTCCCCTCCGCATTTGGTGGAATTGTCAAAGTTTCTACCAAGTGCAATAAATAATTCTCCTCCACCAATTTCCCTTCCAACATTTTCCCAATCATTCCAGCAGCGATCGAAAGAATTTGTTCTGTCGCAAGGTATCCTTCCGCCGCAAGGATGATTGCCATCCCCATTGCTCCTTCTGTTCCATGAAACGCTTGTTTGTTTGAAAAACATTTCTCATACAAACCGTTCGGTAACGCTTCCTTCACTTTCTTTCGCATTTCGTTTTCATTCGGTCCATGTCCAGTGCGATTGATGATACTTAAGTCCACAGGATTTAATTTACCATGAATCCTAGTGTTTTCTTCACCTAGGAGTCGGATTCTTTTTGCAGCATCTCTTGTGATTGCGTCCCTGCCTAGAAAGTTGAGGTTGTATAAATATTCTTCTAAAACATCTCCTTCTATTTCGCCCAAACAAATGAGTTGGTAGAGCGTAAAAATCATGTAGTCGGATTCTGTGTTGTCACCGAGTAAAATTTCTTTTGAATTTGTGGGTTGGTAGACTCTGTCATACAACAGTATGGAAAGTTTATAAGACATTTGGTCAAAAAGACTTTGGTAAGACGCACCGAGAAATTTTTTTGTTCTAGTCCATGCTGGTTTGAAACCATTTTGGAAAAGTTCAAGAGGATTAAATATAGTTCCTACAACTTTATCAAACACACCTTTTATGGTGCCTTCTAAATACTTTAAGTGAAGGGATTCAATTTGGACATTGTCTTTGGCTATGGTTGCAAGCATGGTGCGTCGAAAAAAATGAGGGCTTGCTGATATAAAGGCGAGGGGAGCGTTGTTTAAATATATGCGTAGTTCTTGGTATAACTCTGGCATACCAGGTAACGCTTGTTTTTGGTTTGGTGTTTCAAAGAGAGCCGAAAATTTTCCCTTACCAGAGTGGATGTCGGTTGCTAAGTATGTTTGGTCAATGTCTGAAGTGACAATATAACCGTCGTAATCTTCCCCTAAGATCCGGAGTTTGCCTTTACCTACAATGGTGGATTTACCCAAAATAGAATCTTCATTGGAGTTTAAATGGGCAAGGTCTTTGGAATATTGGCGGAAACTATCCAAACCTTCCAAATGGACTTGGAATTCGTAAAAACCTGGGGGGAGTTTGTCTCTGATTTCGCAGGAAAAAAAACCGTCTTCATCTGCTTTGATTTTTCCAGATACATAAACTTTTTGGTTTTGTTTGTCATAAACTTCGATTTTGAGAACTGGTTTTCGCACTGGAGCCAGTGAAAAATCCAAAAAAGGGGTGATATTGTTTTCCTCACCTTTGAAGAGCCCTGTGACCAAATCCCAGAGTCCGTCGGCTTTCATGAGGTCAGTGATCCCCACATCCACCACTTGTCCTCGGATGAAGGAACGCCTCTCTCTTCCAAGTGATCCACCACAAACGGCAATTCTTTTTATATCGGTAATGTTCGGTGTTTGGGAACTTTGTTCTTGGGACATATAAAATATAGCCCTAAACGTCTAAAAAGATTGGGAGTCCGTCTATTCCTTTTTATGGTTTCTTTACGATCAACGAACGAATTTGTCGAAGTTTTAAAAAATGAGAAGGAACTCTTTGTGTTCCGTGACGAGGTGGATCCGCACCTAGAACTTGCTGAAATCCAAAGGCGAGTGGTGGCAAAAAAGGGACCTGCGCTTCTCTTTACCAATGTAAAAGGAACAAAGTTCCCAGTTGCCACAAATTTGTATGGGTCAGAAAAACGCATTCACTTGGCCTTTGGGTCAAAACCAGTGGAAACCATCGCAAGGCTCGCCAAATTGGCCAAAGAAATTTTTCCACCACGGTTTGGTAGGCTTTGGCAAGACCGTTCTCTCGCTTTTTTGCCCTTCCTTGTGGGGATGAAACAAGTGCGGAGAGCACCAATCTGGGGATCGCATTTGGATACAACGGACGAGTTGCCTCAATTGAAGTCTTGGCCTGAGGATGGGGGTGCCTTTGTGACTCTCCCCCTTGTGTATACCCAACACCCTAAATCCAAATCTAGCAACCTGGGGATGTACAGAATCCAACTCTTTGGTGACAACACAGTGGGAATGCATATCCAAATCCACAGGGGGGGTGGGTTCCATTATTTCGAAGCTGAAAAAAATGGAGAATCCCTTCCTGCCCATGTGTATGTGGGGGGGCCACCAGCCCTCACCATTGCGGCCGTTGCCCCTTTGCCAGAAGAAATCCCCGAACTCATTTTTGCTTCCTTTCTCATGGGTGAAAGACTCCGGATGACAAAAAAAGAATCGGTCTCCCCATACCCCATTGTGGCAGATGCTGATTTTGCTCTCATCGGAAAAATCCCTCCCTACAAACGAAAACCAGAAGGTCCCTTTGGGGATCACTACGGTTATTACTCCTTACAACACGATTATCCCTATTTAGAACTTTCTTCCATCTTGCATAGAAAGGATGCCATTTGGGCGGCAACGGTTGTGGGTAGACCTCCCCAGGAAGACCATTACATTGCCGAATTTTTGCAGGATCTCCTTTCGCCAATGTTTCCCCTGGTCATGCCACAGGTGCTTGGTGTTTGGGCCTATGAAGAGTCGGGTGTTCATTCACTTGCCGCGGCCATCGTAAAGGAAAGATATTTCCGTGAAAGTTTTATGGGTGCTCTTCGGATTTTGGGAGAAGGACAATTGTCTCTCACCAAATGTCTGCTTGTAACAAATGAAAAGGTGGATCTCAAAAACTTTTCAGAAACCTTCCGTACTGTTGTGGAGACCTGCGATCCCAAAACAGACCTTTTTGTGTTTAGCAATATCAGCCAAGACAGTTTGGATTACACGAGTGGGGAAGTAAACAAAGGGAGTAAGATGTTAATCCTGGGAATCCAAGAGCCAAACAAACCTAGAAAATTTCCCAATTTACCAAAAAAATTCCAGACCAGCTTCCGCGACCGAAGGTTCACAAACCCAAAAGTATTTTTGCCTGGGGTTCTTGTTGTACAAGGTTCGGCGTACCGGAAGGATGACGGTCTTGCCCAAACACTTCTATCCGAAAATTTAGAAGGTTTCCATTTTGTTTTCCTCGTGGATGATGCATTTGATGCGATTAAATCGGATTCCGATTTTATTTGGACGATGTTCACACGGATGGAGCCTGCCTCCGATTTGTATGCCAGAACCAATGTTTGGAAAAATCATATCTCTTATGAGATTCCCATCGTTTTTGATTGCCGACTGAAACCGTGGATCCCTGGAGTTTTGGAAGTGGATCCTGATACAAAAAAAAGAGTGGATGAAAAATTTGGTAGGATCATTGATTTGATTCATTAACGAGGGTTTGGTCTTGTTTGAGAGTTTCCAATTTGCGCTGAAACAACAATCGGGCATTTTCATCCGAAAGGACGAAAAATGGGATCTTCTACTCGCTGCTTTTGGTGAGGGGGGGATCGTGAGTGGACTTCAATCATTTGGAGAAGAACTCACCACATTTTGGAAAAGGGTATATTCCGTTTTGAATATTTCGGAAACGTATTTTTTCCGAGATCCTGACCAACTAACATCCATATTCTCAGACATCATTCCAAAAATTTCTCTGAAATTTGGGGAACGTTTGGAGATCTGGAGTGCTGGGGCTTCGAAAGGCGAGGAAGTGTATACCCTAGCCATCCTCTGCGAACTCGCAAAGACAAAGGATCCGAACTTCCCTGAATACAGAGTGTTGGGAACGGATTTGCAAGAATCGTCCATCCAATTTGCCAAGGAAGGAGTTTACACAAATTATTCCGTGCGCAATGAACTCCCACCTGGGTTTACTGACTTTCTTGTTTGGGATAAACACCAAATCCGTATTCGTCCATTGGGGGAGAAAATTCGTTTTGTGGTGGGAAACCTCCTCGAACCACAATCGCAAAAATTCCATCTGGTGGTCTGCCGCAATGTTCTCATCTATCTGGATGAGGATACGAAGGAAATTTTGGTGTCCCGCTTGCTCGATGCCTTGTTACCAGGCGGGATCCTTGTGCTTGGGCATTCGGAATACTTGGGCAATCTCCCACCGAATGCTTTTGCAAAACACACAGGCAAAACAGGTTATATCCAAAACCGGCTGGAAAACCAAAGAGAAGACATAGAAACAAACTCTAAAAACCCAGACTTCGGAAAGATTCCAAAATCTGGGTTTTCCAAATTATTGGGTGCTGAAAACCCCCCTAGTAGAGAGAGTGAAAAAGTGCCAGAACAGGTGGCAGCAAAACAAAAGATTAGAGAACCCAAAAAAAATCCAGACATCCAAGACTGGAAGGCGGTTCTCTACGAAAATCCTGAATCCATAGAAGCCTATTATAATCTTTCTAATTTGTATTGGGAGGGGGGAGAGCGTGACCTAGCGCGTTCCTACCAAGCAAAAGCTTGGTCTCTCTTCAAGAATGACCCTTCATTTTCCGAAGTTTTAAAGAAGAGAGGAGATTGGAAGGACGTTTGGGAGGAATACCTCATCCATCCTTTGTAAATGAATATGGAAAAAGATTCGGATTGGCTCTTATTCAAACTGAGAGATAAAAATTACGCCATACTTGCGAACCGAATCAAAGAAATTTTATGGTTTTTACCACTCTCTCAATCCTTACTCGGGGGGAGAGCTTCCTTTGCCACCACAACCCTTCGCGGTGAAATTCTCTATGTATCTGATTTGAATTTATTTTGGGAAAATGAACCAGTTCCATACTCTCCCGATTCCAACCTACTTGTTTTGGAAGGGAATTTGGCTTTTCCGATTGATGCCATCATCGGCGTATACCGTCTACCCCTACCAGAATTGGGGGATCCAAAAGAAGGGCATGGTGTTTGGGAAGAGCGGATCTGGAATGGAACAGTTCTCAGTTTGCTCGATGCTTCGAAACTCTACCCGCAAAATCGTTGGTCTCCTTTCGGAGGATCTCCCGATGAGGTGAAAAAACTGGATTGGTTTCAAAGATCATATTCTGTCCTCGGTGAATCCATCCATGAAGGGTTAAAAACTAGGATTGAAAACTCCGATTCTAGTTTGGATAATTCTAAAAACCTAGGTTTGGAACCTTACTCTGTTGTTCGTGTTGGTGAGGAATATTTGAGTTTAAATTTAAACTCTGTTCTGGAATTTTCTGATCCAACCCAGCTAACGCCTGTTCCAAATGGAGATCCGTTGTTGCACGGATTTATGAATTTGCGTGGAGATGTACTTCCTGTACTTTCTATGGCAAATCTAATTGGGTTGAACAAAAATAATCAATTTTTTATGGGAAAGGTTGTCATCGTAAAAGAAGACGAATTCAGTTTTGGGATTCTTGTCGATGAATTGATCGATGTTATTTATAAAAGTGCAGAAGAGAGATTACTACCACCTGTGGGTTCTCGGATCGAAAGTGGTGGAATTTTAGAATCTACTTTTGTTTCAAATGACCAATTTATATCCGTTGTTAGTGTATCGCAAATTTTAAAAAAAGCCAAAGAAAGTTTAGGACAGGGAAGTCATGAAATTCATTAGTACGTTTCGAAACCTCAATTTAAAAACTAAATTGTTATTTTTTTCCATCATCAGTGCATTCCTCATCGCATCGGTTTTGTCTTTTACTTTCTTATGGATAGCAGAAGATTCCACAACAAAAAGTTTGGAATCGCAAATGAATAATATTCGCGATACAAAAGTTAAACAAGTACAACATTATTTTGAATCCAAAAGGACAGACATTCTGACTTTGAGTTCCTCACTTGATGTAATCACTGCATTCGAACGTTTTGAAGCAGCATACAAAAAATTATACCAAAATGGAGGGCGAAAAAGAGCCGAAAATTTTCTAAAAGAAAAATACATCACCCAAAACCCTTATAAAACGGGCGAAAAAGACAAATTAGAAGACGCAGGTGATGGATCAACGTATAGCGAAGTTCATAACCAGTTTCAATCATATTTTAGAAGTTATATTAAACAAAAATTATATTATGATTTGTTCCTGATCGATTTAGAAGGAAATATTGTGTATACAGTTTTTAAGGAATTGGATTACGGAACAAATCTATTGACTGGCGAATACAAAGATTCCAATATAGGAAGACTATTCAAAACTGTAAAAAACTTACCGGTACACCAAGCAGAATTTATTGATTTTGAGGGGTACGCACCTTCTTACGGTGAACCAGCATCTTTTATTGGTTCTCCGATTTATAAAGCTGGCCGTTTGATCGGTGTGATTATCACTCAAATGCCAATTGATGAAATCAATGATGTGATGGAGGATAATTTTATCGGGCATTCTGGTGCCATTTATCTGATTGGAAAGGATAAAAAATTTAGAACCGGTGACCATCGTTATAAAAATGAAAAATTCATTTTAACAAAGGAGAACAATTCTCCCTTTGTTGAAAAGGCTTTTTTAGGCGATAAGGGTGTCACAAAGTCAAACGATTATCGGGGAGAAGGAGTTTTTGTTGCATATTCAAAAATCAGTATACTCGGAACCGATTATGCCATCCTTGCAGAATATGAAGTGGACAAAGCATTTGCGGCTCTCACGGAAATGAAATGGAAAGTCCTCATTGGATTTATTTCAATCGTATTTATTTTACTCATAGTCACATATTATGTTGCGAGTTCTATCTCTTCACCAATCCTCGAAGCGGTTTCCGTTTTATCATCTTCAACGCGGGAAATTGCGGCCACGGTCGAACAACAAGAGAAAACCGCACAAATGCAATCAGCTTCTGTCAACCAAACTAGTACAACAATGGCAGAACTAAGCGCTAGTGCGAAACATACCGCTGAACAGTCGTCAAATGTTTCGGATAAGTCCAAAGAAGCTCAAAATAGTGCTAGAGAAGGCAAAATGAAAATTGGTGAGATGGTGAACTCAATGCATGATCTCCAAGAAAAGGTGGTAGTGATCAGTGACCAAATTTTACAATTATCAGAAAAAAATAGTCAAATTGGAAATATCATTGGTCTTGTTTCTGACATTGCCAACCAAACCAATATGTTGGCATTGAATGCAGCCGTCGAAGCAGCACGAGCTGGTGAATATGGAAAGGGTTTTGCCGTAGTAGCGGGCGAAATACGTAAACTAGCTGACGAATCAAAACGAAGTGCAGACAAAATTCAGGAAATATTAACTGAGATTAGGCGGGCAACGGATTCGACGGTGATGGCCACAGAAGAAGGTAATAAGAAAGTGGAGAGATCGATGTTTCTTGGAAACGAAGCCGTCGGTTCTTTCCAGTCGGTTTTTGATTCCATTAGTATGGTTTTTACAAGCACTGAACAAATCACTTTGAATGTAAAACAACAATCCATTGCAATTTCCGAAGTTGTGCAAGCTATGAATAATTTGAACAATGGATCGAGAGAAACTGCAACTGGAATCACGCAAACAAAAATCGGAATTGGCCAAGTTCAGTCTGCAACACTATCATTAAAACGGATTGTTGAAGGTTTGCGAAAATAAATCCAAATGATGATCGAAGATCCAGAATTTCGAGAACTTTTCCAAGCTGATAGTTTAGAACATATACAAAATATTGAAACTGGTCTTATCGAATTAGAAAAAAATCCAAAAGATCCAGACACTCTCAAAACAATTTTCAGGGAAGCACATAGTATGAAAGGTGCTGCTGGATTACTTGGACTTAAGGACATCGAAGCCATTACTCATATTTTAGAGGATCAATTGGGTAAGGCGAGTAAAGGCCAATTGGAATACAATCCAGCCAACGCAGATCGAATCTATTTTGCTTTGGACAATTTGCGTTTACTGGTAGAAGAAACCGTATCAGGAGCCAAGGCTAACATTGATTTAAAGAAAATTATCGATGTTTTGAATGGAACAATTCCCGTAAATTCGCCGTTAGCTGAGGAAAAACCTAAAGATATTATCCAAAAAAGAAAAGCAGAAGAAAAAGATGTAGAGAAAATTGATCCAATAAATAAGGATTTAATAGAAATATCTCCCAAACAATCTCTCCCTAAAGAAGAAGGGCAGAAGGCAACAAAATTCAAAATTGATACCATGCGGGTTGATCCAACAAAACTGGATCTACTTCTTGGTTATTCAGGTGAACTCACAGTTTCCAAAAATAGAATCCAAAAACGTACGGAAGAAATTTCTGAAATATTATTCTCTTTGGAAGAACAGAACAAAGATTGGAATGATCAAAAAAGAATCATCGTTGAAGCAGAAAAAATTTTAAAACAATTTCCTGGTACAAGTGGCTTAATTGAATCTCTTAAAAACTTGTACTCTGATCAGAAGAAAAAACGTGAAACGTTAACTCAGAATTTAACGAATTTAAAAGTTAAATCCATACAAGATTCTGCAAAACTTGGTTTGATTTCTACTAAATTGGAGGAGGGGATACAAAACGTTCGGTTACTCCCATTGTCTTCTGTGTTTGATATTTTTCCTCGAACAATCAGAGATATTTCTCGAGAGTTAGGAAAGGAAGTATATTTAACTTTGGAAGGTGGGCATGTAACGGCCGATAAACTAATTATTGAAGAATTAAAAGATCCTTTAATGCATTTGGTTCGAAATTCATTGGATCATGGTATAGAATCGAGAGAAGATCGTATTTCACTTGGCAAACAAAATCCTGCCAAAATTCGTATCTCAGGTAAAATGGTAAACCAAACCGTTCTCATCGAAATTGAAGATGATGGTGCTGGTTTAAATCCAAATACGATCAAAGAAAAAGCATTACAAAAAGGTCTGTATTCAAAAGAAGAACTCGACTCATTCTCGAGTGAAGCAATTTATGAAATTATTTTCCATGCCGGATTTTCGACCAAACAGGAAGTGAGTAAACTTTCTGGGCGAGGTGTGGGAATGGATGTGGTAAAAACCTTTGTAGAAAAGTTCAAAGGTAATATTGAAATTCAATCCAATTTGGGTGAAGGTACAAAATTTATCATTCGGTTGCCAATCAATTTTAGTACGAACCATGTTCTCATCATTCAATCCGAGGGTTGGAAGTTTGGTGTACCAACAGAATTTATCGAACAAAGTGTATTCTTGAAAAAAGAAAACATCAAACTTATGGAGGGAAAACCTGTATTTGTCTGGCAAAACCAACCCGTTCGTTTGATTGCCTGGAAAGAAATGTTTCCTTCTCCATTTCCACTTACTGAGAATTTCATATCAAAAAAATCTGACTCTTGTATGATTTTACAATACAACGGTGAAAGAATTGCTATGGTGGTCGATGCCATTTTGGACAAACAAGAGATTTTATTAAAACCCTTTAATGGAATAATAAAACAAATACCGATGTTTGCAGGAACTACAATCCTTGAGTCAGGTGATATCTGTTATATGGTGCAAGTTTCTGATGTGTTTTCGAAGCTAAAAGGAATCCAAAGTTCAGTTTATCTATTTGACGATCCAAATTCAAAAACATCCAAAAAGAGAATTTTACTCACAGAAGATAGTCTTATTACAAGGGCACGGTTACAATCCATTTTGGAAGAGGGTGGGTATGAAGTTACTACAGCAGTCGATGGAATGGATGCTTTCGAAAAATTGCAGAAAACCAATTTTGACCTCCTTATGACAGACCTCGAAATGCCAAACAAAGATGGAATCGAACTTGTAACAGACGTTCGTAAAATTTCCCGTTATCAAAATTTTCCAATTTTGATTCTTACAAGCTTAGGAAGTGAAGAACAAATAGAAAGAGGCAAACTTGCCGGAGCTAATGCTTATCTTGTAAAATCCAAATTTGATAATAGTGTATTGTTAAAAACTGTGGAAAGGTTACTCGTTTAATTTTATGCCAATCAAAATACTCATAGTTGAAGACAATCCACTCATCCAACTCGCATATAAAAAATCTCTGTCTGCGATCCCTGATTTTTCTATCATTGGAATTGCGTCGAACGGTGTGGATGGGCTTAGGTTAAATGAAGAATTAGATCCCGATGTGATTTTGTGTGATTTAAACATGCCCATTATGGATGGTTTTGAATTCACCAAACAAGTGATGTTAAAAAAACCAAAACCAATATTGATTATTTCTGATTTGGTACAAAACGAAAATTCAGAAAATATATTTAAAGTATTACAGAATGGTGCTTTGGATGTATTGCCAAAGCCAAAAATGGGTGGTGACATTCAAAATATCGCCAGTGCATTGGAATTGAAAATCCGCATTTTAAGTGGGGTATTTGTGTTTACCAAAAAGAATCCTAATACATCGCTGGATTTACCTAAACAAACATTCGTTAATCAGAAAGGAACAAATATTGTTCTGATCGGAGCTTCAACGGGTGGTCCGCAAGCATTTCAGCATATTCTTTCTTCCTTACCAAGTGGGTTTCCATATCCAATATTTTGTGTACAACATATAAGTCCTGGTTTTGGAGAAAGTATGGTAGAATGGTTAGGTCAAACTTCAGAATTACAAATCAAAACCGTTGTTGGATCTGAAATTTTTAAACCAGGTTTTGTATATTTTCCGAAAGATGATCACCATTTGATTGTAGAAAAACATACTGTCACCATTGAGGCATCAAACCCAAAGAATGGTCACAGGCCATCTGTTGGGAGATTATTTGAATCTGCTTTACGGTTTCATAATACAGGTATCCTTTCTTTTTTACTCACTGGAATGGGGGATGATGGAGCTCGTGAACTCAAACTAATCAAGGATAGTGGTGGTTATACGATAGCTCAGGATGAAACTTCATCAGTTGTTTATGGAATGCCAAGAGTCGCAAATGAGATTGGGGCAGCAAATGAGGTTTTGTCACTGGATGCTGTTGTTTCCTTTTTGCGAGGTTTGAAATAATATGGAATCTGCAAAAAAAATCCTTTTTTTAGAAGATAATCCCATCCAAGGTTTGGTTTTGAAAAGACTTCTTGAAGCCAATCATTTTGAAATTCGTTGGGCAAAACATGGGAAGGAAGGCCTTCTCGTTTTGGAAAGTTTTATTCCCGACCTTATCATTTCGGATGTAGAAATGCCTGAGATGGATGGTTTCGAATTCTGCAAACATGTAAAAAAAAATCCCAATTGGAGTTCTATCCCTGTTGTCATTTGTACGTCTTTATCCGAGCCAGAAGACATCATCCATGGAATTGAAGCGGGTGCTGATGGTTATGTGACAAAACCATACGAAGAAACATACATTATGTATAGGATAGAATCATTACTTAATAACAAAATAGAGATAAAGGAGGATGTATCACCAATTAGCATAAATTATGCGGGGCAAGAGTTTACAATCAGAGCAGACCGAATGCAAATTTTACAACTCCTTCTATCGATCTATGAGAATACGGTCAAACAAAACAAAGAACTAATGGCTGCCCAAATAGACATTAGGCAAAAAGCCCAAGCCATTGAAAAGAGTTTAGAGGAGTCTGACAGGCTACTTAGGAATATTTTGCCAATTAAAATTGTAGAAAGATTAAAAGAAAAAGGATTTGCTGAACCGGAATTTTTTTCCTCAGTCTCTGTCCTTTTCACTGACTTTAAAGGTTTTACTGATGTTGCGGAACTGATGACTCCGAGTGAGCTTGTGGAACAACTTGATTTGAGTTTTGCTCAGTTCGATTCTATCACCGAAATGTACAATTTGGAAAAACTAAAAACCATCGGTGACTCCTATATGGCCGCTGGAGGCCTTCCAGAACCTAATAATACGCACCCAGTAGACATCGTTCGGGCGGGTCTTGAAATCAAAGATTTTATGGAAACAATCAAAACCATCCGTATGGACCAAGGTTTTCCCTATTGGGAACTACGAATCGGCATTCACACAGGTCCTGTTGTGGCAGGAGTGATTGGAAATAAAAAATTTGCTTACGATATGTGGGGAGATACAGTGAACACCGCCAGTCGGATGGAATCTTCAGGTGAAGTGGGCAAAGTCAATATTTCCCGTACTACCTATGAACTTGTTAAGGATTTTTTTAACTGCGAATACCGGGGAAAAATCAGCGCAAAAAACAAGGGAACCATCGATATGTTTTTTGTCGAAGGCATCAAACCAGAACTTTCAAAAGACGGTGAGGGCAAAATCCCCAATGAAAAGTTTATGGAACTGTATGCTGGCCTAAAAAAAAATGAAAGGAATGGCTAAAAAACTAACCTTAGTGACCGGTGGAGCAGGGCTCATCGGTTCTCAGATCATTGAAGACCTCAACGCAAGTGGCAATTCAGATATCCTTGTTGTGGATCACCTTGGCACTTCCGATAAGTGGAAAAATTTAGGGCGCAATTTATTTTATGATTATTTAGAAAAAGATGAGTTTGAATCCAAACTTATATCGAACCCCCAGTTATTTGATGATATATCTGAGATTTTCCATCTAGGTGCTTGTTCGGCGACAACAGAGAAGGATGCAAGTTACCTCATCCGCAATAATTTTTTATACACAAAAACCTTAGCTCATTTTGCAGTGGCCAAACAAATTCCATTCCTCTATGCTTCCAGTGCCGCCACTTATGGAGATGGAGAATTTGGTTATGATGATGAAGCTCCAATTCAAAATTTAAAACCTTTGAATATGTATGGTTATTCTAAACAACTCTTTGACTTGTATGCCATTAAAACTGGTCTCATCCAAAACATAACGGGTATCAAATATTTTAATGTATTTGGTTATGGGGAGGCTCATAAGGGTGACATGAGGAGTTTGGTTTTAAAAGGATACGAACAAATTAAATCCACAGGCAAACTCAAACTCTTTAAATCCTACAAATCTGAATACAGAGATGGAGAACAAAAACGAGATTTTTTGTATGTGAAGGATGCAAGTAAAATCAGCATCTACCTACTAGCAGAAAAAAAACTGGGTCTTTATAATTTGGGGCGCGGCCTTGCTGAAACTTGGAATCATTTAGCTTCGGCGTTGTTTTCGGCCATGGGTCGCGAAACAAATATTGAATATACCGATATGCCCGAAGAACTAAAGGGAAAATACCAATACTATACTTGTGCAAAGATGGATAAACTGAAGAAAGCCGGCTACCCTTTTGGTTTTACAAACCTAGAGGACGCCGTATCTGAATATGTAAATCTTTTAAAAAAAGATTGATTGGTTTTGTTTATTTTTTGTACACTTTGACAATCGTTTGGATGAGATCCTTGAATTTGGGATCTTTGAGGCTATAAAACACCTGGTTTGATGATTTACGGGATTCTAGGATTCCGTTATTTTTCATTTTGCTTAGGTGTTGTGATGCCGCCGATTGGCTTGTGCCCAAGAGTTCTACGAGCTCACCTACAGTTCTTTCTTCTTTTGCAAGAGTGTAAAGAATGAGGAGACGAATGGGGTGGGCAATACCTTGCAACCCTTTGATTGCTTGTTCTAGTTGTTGTTTCGTTAATTCTGTTTTTATTTTCATGTGTGAGAATTCCGTTATATCCTTATGACGTATTATCATTCATTTTACATACGAAAATTTCGTTTGTCTTCGAAAAAAAATGACAAAAATAGGAGCTTGGGATTATCCCTTTCCATAAAGAAACAATCCCTTCGTAACGTTTGTTATATCCTAACTCCACCCGAAATTTCTAAAACGACCCCTGTCACTAGGTCATTTTGGACGATGAATTCGGCAGTCGAGGCAATTTCATCTGGTTCACCAAGTCTCCCAACAGGGATGATGGATTTCCATTTTTCCAAAGCTTCGGGGTTCATATCTTTTAATACCATTTCTGTTCCAATGAATCCGGGAGCGATTCCTGCGACCCGGATTCCGAATTTTGCTAGTTCTTTTGACCAAGTCACAGTCATGGCGGCAACTCCCGCTTTCGCAGCGCTGTAATTGGTTTGGCCTGCATTTCCGTGCATGGCAATGGAAGCAATGGGGATGATGACACCCTTTTTTTGTTCTACCATTTGAGCGGCCGCTTCCCGTCCAGAAAGAAAGACTCCCGTTAGATTGACATCAATGACTGACTGCCATTGGTCAAGAGGCATCTTCGCCTTTACTTTTCCTGTTTCTTTGTCCACCCGGATGAGGAGACCGTCTCGTAAAATCCCTGCATTCAAAATGGCCACATCCAAACTGCCTTTAAATGCGGTGGCTTCTTTGATCAGTCGGACACAGTCCTCTTCTTTGGAAACATTGGCAACCACACCTGTTGTTTGGATGCCTTCTTTTTGGAAAAGAGAAACAGTTTCATCCAACTTTTCTTTTTGGATGTCGGATAGAATGATGTTGGCACCTTGTTTTCCAAGTCTGAATGCCATTGCCTTGCCAAGCCCGCCAGCGGAGCCTGTAATGAGAATATTTGCGCCTTTGAGTTCCATGCCCTCCAGTTTCAAAATGGGAGGGTCTTCGGTCGATGAAAAATATAGGGGATTCTATGATTTAGATTTCTGCTAGTTCCGCACTCCGGAACGAAACATAATTATCGTTAAATGGAATTTCGACACGTGCAACGGTTTTATCGGAATGGGTGATGATGCGAAATAAATTGGGATCGATCCCTTCGTTTTTGAGTAAAATCATAATGAGGGCAATCCCAAGCCCCGCACCTTCTGTATTGTCCATATTGTCCATATAGAACTCAGCGATGTCATTATAACCCATAGATTTTTTCATTTTTTCCCGCATCCTGACTTCTTCGTTTTTGATCACGGGGGTGTTGTTTGTGACTTCGACAAGGAGGCCATCCAGGCAATAATGGAGTTTGATTTGAACAAAAACACCTCGAGCGAGACAACGCCTTCCATACTCATCCGCCATTTTTTCGGAAAACTTTTTTGAATACTCTTTGATGCCTGTTTCATAATCGGTTTCATTTGTGATGTCTAGCCCCTCATCTTCAAAGAATACCCTTTTTTGGTTGGCTTTGATTCCATTGATCGTGAGTTCTTTGGTGATTGTGTAAAGCATCTCCACAAACCTCGACTGGTCGACTTCTTCCAAAATCTTCGTGATGAGACCCAAAACATACTGCTCCAGAGGTCGATTCATCCTTGAAGAACGAACGGAAATTTTTGAATTTGCCTTTACGAGCTCTGGGATTCGTGTTTCTAATTCAACAAAAGGTTTTGCCACAAAAGATTCCTTGAACCAGAAGAAAGCCTGGTTCGTTTTCATTATTATCGAACCGCACCAGATTGAAACTAAAATCTCACGGCTGGTTCTTGGAAATTTTGCATTTTTTGCAAAATTGGTACAATAAGATCATTTTCCATTGACCAAAGAGCCCCATTTAAAATAGTGTAAAAAACCTAGCCTAGCTTGGGAACCCGTGCTTGGGTGGGAAAGAATATTGCCCTCTTAGCTCAGTGGTAGAGCACTTCCATGGTAAGGAAGGGGTCACCAGTTCAAGCCTGGTAGAGGGCTTGTTTAGGGCTGTAGTTTAATGGTAGAACTAGGATCTCCAAAGTCCTTGGTGGGAGTTCGATTCTCTCCAGCCCTGCCAAAACTACGGAAATAAGTTTAGAGAACAGGACAAAAAGAAACGATGAAAGCGACAAGTTTCATTCAGGAATGCAAAGCAGAACTTGAAAAAGTACATTGGCCTACACGCCAAGAGGTAGTTAGTTCTACTGTGGTTGTCCTAGTCACCGTATTTATATTTTCCTTATTTTTATCAGCTTCGGACTTCGTGTTTTTGAAGTTATTAAAATGGTTCTGGGAATTAGGAACATAGGGATAGGCCGTGGCGGATTCTTTAGATAAAAAATGGTATGTCCTTCAAACCTATTCTGGACATGAGAATAAGGTTAAGACTAACATTGAGAAGATGGTACAACAACAAAAGTTGGAAGATCAAATTTTCTCTGTGAAGATCCCGTCTATGGATGTTGCCGAAATGAAAAACGGCAAAAAGAAGGTCACCAAAAAGAAACTGATGCCAGGTTATGTTCTCGTTGAGATGAACATGACGGACGACCTTCGGTTTAAAATCCAAAACCTGCCTTCTGTTTCCACATTTGTGGGCGGAAAGGGTAAGGGGCCGGAACCACTTTCGATGGATGAGATCAAAAATCTTTTCAGCGATGTGGGGAGTGTGGAATCCGAAGAAGTTGCAAGACCTCGGTTTCTATTCAAAGTGGGGGAGACCCTCAAAATCATCGATGGACCATTTGCCAATTTCAGTGGTCTTGTGGATGAGATTTTTCCTGACAAAGGAAGGCTCCGCGTCCGTGTGGAGATCTTCGGACGTTCTACACCAGTGGAACTCGATTACCTTCAGGTAAAATCAGAACAGTAGTTATATTACATAGGATTGATTAAGGAACTTCAAACGAGATGGCTGCAAAAAAAGTAGTAAAACAAATCAAACTCCAAGTGGAAGCAGGGAAAGCAAACCCGGCTCCACCCGTTGGACCTGCTCTTGGTCAAGCAGGACTCAATATTATGGAATTCTGCAAACAATTCAACGAAAGATCAAAAAACCAAATGGGTTTGAAACTTCCCGTTGTCATCACTGTTTATTCTGACAGAAGTTTTACATTCGTTACCAAGTCTCCTCCTGCGGCACTTCTCGTTATGAAAGCACTTGGGCTCCAAGGTGGATCAGCGACTCCCCATGTTACCAAAGTCGGTACCATCAAACGAGCACAGTTGGAAGAAATTGCAAAAACAAAAATGGAAGACCTCAACGCAAACGATATGGATGCGGCAGTGAAAATCATTGCTGGAACTTGTCGTTCTATGGGTGTCAACGTCGAACTATAATTAGGATTTTGGACTAAAAAAATGAAACGCGGCAAAAAATACATCCAACTCAAAGACAAGGTGGACAGAACAAAAATCTATTCTCTCCCTGATGCAGTGGGTCTTGCGAAGGCAACTTCGTATTCTAAATTTGATGGAACTCTTGAAATTTCCACAAAAATCAATTATAAATCCCTCCAAAACGTAAGGGGCACCATTTCCCTTCCGCATGGAACCGGAAAAACCATCAAGGTTCTTGTTTTCTGCAAAGGAGACAAACAAAACGAAGCAAGGGAAGCAGGTGCTGACTTTGTGGGAGATATGGACTTAATCGAAAAAGTTTCTGCTGGTTGGACTGATTTTGATGCTTGCGTTGCCACTCCCGATATGATGAAAGAAGTGGGTAAACTTGGTCCTGTTCTTGGTCGTAAAGGCCTTATGCCAAAACCAAAAGCGGGAACCGTAACAACTGATGTTTCCAAAGCGGTAAAGGAACTCAAAGCGGGTCGTATCGAATACCGCCCAGACAAAGGTGGGGTTGTACATTTGGGAGTTGGAAAATGTTCCTTCTCTGATGACAAACTCTCCGACAACATCAACGCAGTGGTAGCTGCCCTAATGAAGGATAAACCTTCTGATGCAAAAGGTGATTATTTAAAATCATTCTCTGTTTCGGCTACTATGGGTATCGGCGTTAAGGTCGATGTGAAAGAATTAGTAAACGCGAATATATAACGAGTAAATAACAATGGCAAATCCATCTAAAGTAGAAGCAGTAGCAGAATTAAAAACTAGACTCGAAAAAAGGCCTAATTTTATTTTAGCGTCTTACAGTGGTTTGACTGTGGAAGATCTTACCAATCTCCGTGCAAAATTACGCACGGAGGGCTCTGAGTTGAAAGTAATTAAAAACAACCTTTTCCTGAGAGCCCTGAAAGAATCTTCAGCACATAAAGACAATTCCATTGAATTTGGTGATGAATACAAAGGTCCGCTTGCGGCCATTTTCTCTGCAGACTCACTCCCTGCAGTTGCGAAAGTTTGTAAAGACTTCGCAAAAGATAAAAAAGAATTAGATGTTAAAACTGGATATATGGATGGCCAGGTTCTCGACAAAAAATCTGTTGAGGCCATTGCGGGTCTTCCTTCCAAAAATGAGTTACTTGCACAAATCGCAAGAGGACTCAATGCACCAGCAACACAAGTGGCTTCTGGTATCAACCAGATCATGGCAAGTCTTGCACGTGCGATCAACGCAGTCGGCGAAAAAAACGGCTAATATTACACTTGGATCGATAGTGATTAGTAGGATAAGGAGAATATAGGATGTCAGTTGACGCGCTATTAGAACAAATTGGAAGTCTTACACTCGTTCAGGCTGCTGAACTCGTGAAAAAGATGGAGGACAAATTCGGGATTTCTGCTGCTGCACCAGTTGCGGTGGCTGCTGTTGCCGGTGGAGCTGCTGCTGCAGCGGAAGAACCAGCAACTTTCAATGTTATCTTGAAAGCTCATGGTGATAAAAAGATCGATGTAATCAAACTCGTTCGTGAAATCACAGGTCTTGGATTGGCAGATGCAAAAACGCTTGTAGAAGCTGGTGGAAAATCAGTGAAAGAAGGCGTTTCTAAAGATGAAGCTGCTGATATTAAGAAAAAACTCGAAGGTGCTGGGGCTCAAGTAGAAGTTGCTGCTGCCGGTTAATCGGTTGCTATCTTCCATCCCCATTCTTCAAAAATTTAGAGGCAGGGAGGCCGTAGGCGTCCCCACCTCTATTTTGTCATTTATTATAATATCCATAATTTTGTTTTCTCTAGGGAGAGTGTTCCATGCATACCCGAATGCAAATTAGAAACCGGGTAAATTTCGGTAAAATTACCGACCTCAATTTACTTCCCAATCTTATCTACGTACAGAAAAAATCTTTTGATTGGTTCCTCCAATCAGAAGTGAAAGACCCAACCAAACGTGCTAACCAAGGTTTGGAGGCAGTATTTAGAGAATCCTTTCCGATCGAATCGCCAAATAACGATATGGTCATGGAATATGGTCATTATGTTTTAGGTGAATTAAAACGAAACGCCCAAGAATGTAAAGACACAGACTCATCCTATGCAGTTCCGCTGAAAGCCGTAATACGACTCATCATCAAAGATACAGGTGAGATCAGAGAACAAGTAGTGTATATGGGTGACCTACCCATCATGACAGACCACGGAACTTTCATCATCAATGGTGCCGAAAGGGTGGTGGTAAGCCAGCTGCACAGGTCTCCAGGTATTTTCTTTTCTTATGACCAAGTGCGTGATACTTTTTCTGCGCGTGTCATTCCATACCGAGGTTCTTGGTTGGAATTTGAAATGGACAATAAAGGTATCCTTGTTGCCAAAATCGACCGTAAGAAAAAATTTCCAGCTACCTTACTTGTAAAAGCTATGGGTATGGGAACAAACGAGGAAGTATTGCGTTTGTTCTACGGTTCTTCCAAAATGAAGATCGCAGGAGCCAATCCAAAAGACCTAAAACGTCTGATTGGTCGCAGGACAATTGCGGACATCATCAATATGGAAACAGGCGAGGTTATGCTCGATGCTGGTTCCAAAATCAACGAAGATAATATCTCCATCCTACGTGAAATGAAAGTGAAAGATGTGGATGTCATTGAATTTCCTAAGGGAAAAGACAATCCGGTTCTTATCAATTGTTTGGAAAAAGATGGGGTTAACGACTACGAAGACGCTGTTAAAAAATTCCACACCATCATGCGTCCAGGTGAACCATCTACCATTGAAAATGCGGAAGCGGAACTAAAACGCCTCTTTTTCTCACCGAAAACTTTTGATTTAGGAATTGTTGGTCGTTACAAAATCAATAGTAAATTTGAATTCAACAATCCTAAAGATTTTGCCAAAGCAGAAGACCGAGTTCTTCGAAAAGAAGACATCATAGAAACCGTTCGTTATCTTGTGATGCTTATGTCGGAAGCTGAAAACTACTATCCAGACGATATTGACCACTTGGGCAATAGACGGATTCGTTCTGTGGGAGAGCTCATCGCCAACCAATTGAAACTGGGTTTTTCCAGAGTGGAACGTGTGATCAAAGAGAGGATGACAGTACAGGAGCCAGAACAACAAACTCCGCAACTCCTCATTTCAATCAAACCAATCACAGCGGTGATCAATGAGTTTTTTGGATCTTCCCAGTTATCGCAGTTTATGGACCAAACAAATCCTCTGGCAGAACTTACGCACAAGCGTAGGTTAAACGCACTTGGACCAGGTGGTCTTTCTCGTGACCGAGCTGGTTTCGAAGTGCGTGACGTTCATTATTCGCATTATGGCAGGATGTGTCCGATTGAGACCCCAGAAGGTCCAAACATTGGTCTTATCCTTTCCATGTCTAGTTTTGCAAGGGTAAATGACTACGGGTTCATCGAAACCCCTTACCGTTTGGTAAAAAACGGGAAAGTTCAAAAACAAGTCGAATACCTTACGGCAGACAAAGAAGAGTATCATTACATGGCTCAGTCCAGTTCGGAAGTGGATGAGAAGGGAGAATTCCAATCCAAACTCATTTCAACACGCCATAGAGGTGACTTCCCTTTCAGAAGCCCGAATGAAATCCAATACATGGATCTTGCTCCTTTGCAGGTGGTTTCCGTATCCACAGCCCTCATTCCGTTCTTGGAACATGATGATGCAAACCGCGCACTCATGGGATCCAACATGCAACGCCAAGCTGTGCCACTTTTGACGGAAGAAGCTCCGTTCGTGGGAACAGGTATGGAGTCAAGAGCCGCATATGATGCGGGCGTTTGTATCGTTGCAAAAAAAGACGGTGTGGTATCCAAGGTAGATGCTTCTGGAGTTTGGGTGAAAGAAGACAACTCCAAAGAAACAGCATTTTACCCTTTGATCAAATTCAAAAAAACCAACCAAGGAACTTGTTTCAACCAAAAGCCGAACGTTTCGATGTTGCATACGACTGCTGGCGGAAAGGTGACTAAAGTTTCCAAAGAAAGGATCGAAATCACAACTTCCACTGGTGAGAAAGAAAACCACGACTTAGTTTTGAATGACGAAATTCAATTTGTGGCCGTTCTCAAAGAAGGTGCAGAAGTCGGAAAGGGAGCTCCCATTGCAGGCCAACTGATCAAGGGTGAAAAATTAGGCGAATTCGGTGCCATTCTACAAAAAGGAACCGTCATTGCCAATGGACCATCCACTGACCAAGGTTATCTGGCATTGGGTAGGAACGTTCTCGTTGCGTTTATGCCGTGGGAAGGTTATAATTTTGAGGACGCCATCCTCATCAGTGAACGTATTATCAAAGAAGATGTATTTTCTTCCATCCACATTGAGGAGTTCGAAATCCAAGCTCGTGAAACGAAACTTGGACAAGAACAAATCACTCGCGACATTCCAAACCTTTCGGATAAAGCTTTCCGTGATTTGGATGAGTCGGGCGTGATCCGCGTGGGTGCTGAGGTGAAACCGGGTGATATCCTTGTGGGTATGGTGACTCCTAAGGGAGAGACTGATCTCACTCCAGAATACAAACTATTACACTCCATCTTTGGTGAAAAAGCCAAAGAAGTGAGAGACTCATCTCTCAGAATGCCAAATGGTTTTGAAGGGACTGTCATCGACATCAAACGTTTTTCTCGCGAAACAGGCGACGAACTCGCAGCTGGCGTGGAAGAAATGGTCAAGGTCTATGTTGCTCGCAAACGAAAACTCCTAGTCGGAGATAAAATGGCGGGACGTCACGGTAACAAGGGAGTTGTCGCTCGGGTGATGGCACAAGAAGACATGCCTTATATGGAAGACGGAACACCTGTTGATATCGTGCTAAATCCTCTTGGTGTTCCATCGAGGATGAACCTTGGTCAGATCTTTGAAACCCAACTTGGTTTTGCGGCCAAAAAATTGGGTCTCAATTTTGAAACACCTGTGTTTGACGGAGCTTCTGAGGCAGATGTCCAAGACTTCTGTGCAAAGGCAGGGTTGCCTTCCAGCAGTAAATTCCAACTTTTTGATGGAAGGACAGGGGAGCAGTTCATTAACCCAGTGTTCTGTGGTTATATCTATATGTTAAAACTTGCCCACTTGGTGGATGACAAAATCCATGCTAGGTCAACTGGACCATACTCGCTTGTCACACAGCAACCGCTTGGTGGTAAGGCACAGTTTGGTGGGCAGAGATTGGGAGAGATGGAGGTTTGGGCTCTGGAAGCTTACGGTGCATCGCACACCTTGCAGGAGTTACTTACCATCAAGTCGGATGATATGCTTGGTCGCGCTCGGATCTATGAAGCAATCGTTAAGGGAATCCATTCCATTAAACCTGGAATTCCAGAATCCTTCAACGTTCTTGTACAAGAGCTCCGTGGTCTGGCACTGGACATCATCATCAAAGACTCCGAAGGATTGGAAGTGGATATCTCTGATTACGAAGATGAATTCTCGAAAAACAAAAAGAAAATCAAATTCGAGACCATCGAAAACGTTTAGGGGAAGGGAAAAAGTATGAGAAATTACAATAGTTTTGAATCGATTACAATCCGTTTGGCTTCGCCCGAACGGATCAAAGAATGGTCGTTTGGTGAAGTTAAAAAACCAGAGACCATCAACTACCGTACCCTAAAACCAGAACGAGATGGTCTTTTCTGCGAAAAAATCTTCGGAACCACTAAGGATTGGGAATGTTACTGTGGTAAATTCAAGTCCATCCGTTATAAGGGAGTGGTTTGTGACAAATGCGGGGTGGAAGTAACTCACTCCAAAGTTCGTCGCGAAAGAATGGGTCATATCGAACTGGCAGCCCCAGTTTCACATATTTGGTACTACAGGTCAGTTCCATCACGTATGGGTCTACTACTCGACATGACCATCAACCAACTCAAAAGTGTTCTTTACTTTGAAAAGTATGTGATCATTGATCCGGCTGATTCTGGAAGGAACCGGGGTGAGCTCATCGATGAAGACGAATATCATAATTATTTAGATGAGTACGGTGATAAATTCATCGCAGGCATTGGTGGGGACGCCATTAAAGAACTCCTCGCACGCATTGATGTGGATGCAGAAGCACGTGTTATCCGCCAAAAGATCCAAGACAAAACAAAAATTTCAGACAAACGTATTTATAAGCGCCTAGAAGTATTGGAAGCTTTCCGAGATTCAGGCAACCGTCCAGAGTGGATGGTTTTGGATGTGGTTCCTGTGATCCCACCTGAACTCCGACCGATGGTGCAGTTGGAAGGAGGGCGGTTTGCCACTTCCGATTTGAACGATTTGTATCGTCGCGTGATCAACAGAAACAACCGACTCAAACGACTCTTAGCACTCAAAGCACCTGAAATCATCGTCCGTAACGAAAAACGAATGTTACAAGAGGCTGTGGATGCACTTTTTGATAACAGCCGACGCAAACGTACTGTAAAAGGAAAGGGAAACAGACCTCTGAAATCCATTTCCGATATGCTCAAAGGAAAACAAGGTCGTTTTCGCCAAAACCTACTCGGTAAACGGGTGGATTATTCTGGTCGTTCGGTCATCGTTGTTGGTCCTGAACTCAAATACCACCAAATGGGACTTCCTAAGAAAATGGCGTTGGAACTTTTCAAACCATTCATTATGAAGCGGCTTGTTGATTTGGAACTTGCACCAAACATTAAATCGGCGAAGAAAAAAATCGAAGCAGAAGACAAAGAAGTTTTTGATGTACTCGACACTGTGGTGAAAGAACACCCTGTTTTACTCAACCGGGCACCAACGCTCCATAGACTTGGAATCCAAGCATTTTTACCAGTACTCGTCGAAGGAAAGGCAATCAAACTCCACCCACTCGTCTGTCACGCATTCAACGCCGACTTCGATGGGGACCAAATGGCCATCCACGTACCACTGGCTCCAAAAGCGCAGCTCGAAACTTGGATGCTTATGTTATCTCCGCATAACATTCTAAACCCAGCCAATGGACAACCAATTTGTGGTCCAACCCAAGACATCGTTCTTGGAATCTACTACCTCACATCTGAGGTGGCAGGGGCAAAGGGCGAAGGAAAATTTTTCACTGGTTTGGATGAAGTGATGTATGCCATTGAAACCAAAACCATTGAAATTCGTTCGAAAATTTCCGTTTTGCATGAAGGCAAAATCATCGAAACCACACCTGGTAGGTTAATATTCAACCAAGTGATGCCAAAAGGTTATGTATATGTAAACAGAACCTTAGGCGATAAAGAAACAAACAAAATCATTGCAGATGTGTATGAAAAGTTTGGGCCTGGTATCACTGTCGTTATGCTCGATGAAGTGAAACGCCTTGGTTATAAATACGCAACTGTATTTGCTCCGACTATATCCATTGAAGACATCCGGGTGTCTCCACAAAAAGAAGGCCTCGTTACCGATGCCAACAAAGAAGTGGAAAAAGCCGATATGGAGTATCGTAAAGGTATTATCACCAATGAAGAACGCCGTAAGAAGGTAATCGAAATTTGGACAAAAACCAATGACCGAATCACCGAAGGGATGTTCAAAGAACTTGAAAAAGACCAAGCTGGTTTCAATCCAGTTTATGTAATGGCGGCCTCTGGTGCCCGTGGTTCCAAACAACAGATCCGTCAGTTAGCGGGGATGAGGGGACTTATGGCAAAACCAAGTGGGGAGATCATCGAACTTGCGATCCGATCTAACTTCCGCGAGGGTTTAGGGGTTCTTGAATTTTTTATCTCTACCCATGGTGCGAGGAAAGGTCTTGCGGATACTGCCTTAAAGACTGCCGATGCGGGTTACCTCACACGTCGTTTGGTTGACATCTCCCAAGATGTGATCGTTGCCGAAGACGATTGCGGGACTAAGGAAAACATTACCCTTGGCATCGTGAAGGAAGGAGAAAACGTGATTGTTTCTCTAGCGGACAGAGTGTTCGGTCGTTACACTGCGGAGGATTTAGTTGATCCAGTTTCCGAGCAAGTGGTATTTCCAAAAGACACTCTCATCACGAAGGCGATTGGCCAACAAATTGAAAACCTTGGTTATGATAAAATTGCAGTTCGATCTCCGCTGACTTGTCGTGCGAGACATGGAATTTGTACAAAATGTTACGGAATGGATATGGCACGACTCGTGCCGGCTGAGATTGGGGAAGCGGTGGGAACCATTGCAGCCCAGTCCATCGGACAACCAGGAACCCAGCTTACGATGAGAACCTTCCACGTAGGGGGTGCGGCTTCTGCGACCATCCAAGAGAAAGAACATAAAGTTCCTTATAAATCTTTGGTTAAATCGGTGAATGGACGTTTGGTTGTGAATGCCAATGGTGCAAAGGTATTTGCTCGCCGTGGAACCATCATCGTACAAAGGCTCGTACAAGAATACACAGTATCCTCTCTTGCCAGTGTGCGAGTTGTGGATGGGCAACGTTTGGAAAAAGGAGAGGTATTTGCAACCATCGTAACTGATGCGAATGAACAACGTCTCACTTCAGACCAAGCGGGCACAGTGTCTTTGGCAAACGATTTATTGCGTGTGCTTGGTGACGATGTGGTCATTCCTGTCAAAATCGGAACCGTCTTACGTGCGGAAGATGGTCAGATTATGGATGAAAACAAAGCTCTGGCTGAGTTCGACCCATACAACGAAGTGGCGATTGCGGAATCGGCTGGAACTGTGGTTTGGGAAGATCTTGAAATTGGCAAAAACGTTCGTAGGGATGTTGATCCAAAAACTTCTAATATCATTCTAAAAGTTGTAGAACAAAAGAAAGACCGATTGGTTCCAAAAGTCCAAATTGGTTCTGACTCGTATTCTGTTCCTGTCGATGCCCTTTTGCAATTCCAATCGGGTGATAAAATCAAAGAAGGTGACATCATCTTTAAAATCCCTTCCGTGGCAGAAAAAACCCGCGATATCACGGGTGGTCTTCCTCGGGTGGATGAACTTTTCGAGGCACGTCGTCCAAAGGATGCGTGCACACTTGCGGAAACTGATGGAAAGATCGAGGATCGCGGGGAAATCGTAAAAGAAAAACGGATTCTCTACATCGTTCCTGATACGGCAGAAGGCGAAAAGGTAAAAGTTGCGATTCCGATTGGTAAACAAATCCGTGTACGCCATGGGGACTTTGTGAAACAAGGAGATCAGTTGGACGAAGGAAATTTTGATCCGCATGACATCCTTGCCATCAAAGGACCAAATGCCCTTCACGAATACCTCGTTTCTGAAGTTCAGGAAGTTTACCGATTGCAAGGGGTGCATATCAACGACAAACATATTGAAGTGGTTGTGCGCCAAATGTTGCGTAAGGTTATCATCACTGACAGTGGGGACACCTCATTCGTAAACCAACAACAAGTGGATAAATTTTTGTTTGATGAAGAGAACGAACGAGTGGAAGGGGAAGGTGGATCACCTGCCCAAGGAACTCCCGTTTTGCTTGGTCTGACAAAGGCATCCCTCAATACCGAATCGTATTTTTCGGCGGCCTCTTTCCAAGAAACGACAAAGGTTTTAACAGATGCGGCAATCAAAGGAAAAACCGACAACCTGATGGGACTCAAAGAGAACGTCATCATCGGTCATATGATCCCTGCGGGAACTGGTATGAAAAAATACCGAGACATCGAAGTTTTCAGAGATCTCCCTGGGGATTTGGATTGGGATTTGGAAACCGAAGAAGAGGAAGAAGAAGAAATGTCCGAACTTCCCGAATCGGCTCCTGTTTCAACCTTGACTCTTTCCAAACTAGTTGCCGAAGAAGATGAAGACGAGGATGAATTGGAAGAAGAGTCTGACGATGCCGAAGAAGAGGAAGACGACGAGGATTAAAATCCAAGCTAAGAGCCCAAGAAATCGTTCTTAAGAGCGATCTTTTGGGCTAAAAATCACGTTTTGATTTACAAAAAGCCTAACCCTGGAATTTTGGACGAAAACGTCATAATTTTATTAGAGAAGTGTAAGAAGGAATCGAATGCCTACAATTAACCAGCTCATCCGTATTGGAAGAGAAGCACAGAAAAAAAGAACTAAATCTCCTGCCCTAAAGGCTTGCCCACAAAGACGTGGGGTATGCACAAGGGTAATGACTTTTACTCCTAAAAAACCTAACTCGGCTCTCCGTAAGGTTGCCCGTGTTCGTTTGACTACAGGCATCGAAGTGACTGCCTATATCCCAGGCGAAGGTCACAATTTACAAGAACACAACGTGGTACTCATACGTGGTGGAAGGGTAAAAGACTTACCAGGGGTTCGTTATCATATCATTCGTGGAACACTCGATACTTTGGGTGTGGACAAACGTCGTAAAGGGCGTTCTAAATACGGCGCTAAGCGGCCTAAAGCATAATCGGAGTTAAAAGATGTCAAGAAGAAGAGGAAAAGTAGATCCACGCCACATCGAAGGTGATCCTAAATTCAACGATAAAGTGATTTCTAAATTCATCAACTGCCTAATGGTGGATGGTAAAAAAAGTGTCGCAGAAGCAGTGTTTTACGATGCATTGGATGTAATCCAAAAGAAAACTGGTGCGGATCCATACCAAGTTTTCCAAGAAGCTTTGGAAAATGCAAAACCACAAGTCGAAGTTAAATCGAGACGTGTTGGTGGTGTTACTTACCAAGTTCCGATTGAAGTTCGTCCGGAAAGAAGGCTTGCGCTTGGAATTCGTTGGCTCATTCGTTACAGTCGTGGTCGTAACGAAAAATCCATGAAAAACAAACTCGCAGCAGAGTTTATGGAAGCACAAAAAGGAACTGGTTCTGCGATCAAGAAAAAAGAAGATATCAGAAAGATGGCAGATGCAAACAAGGCATTCTCTCATTACCGCTGGTAAGATCGTTCACATTCGATTTTTAATATGGAATGAGCCAGGTGAAAACCTGGCTTTTTTATTTGTATGGCATACCGAACAGTAGGCATTTTCGCACATATTGACTCCGGCAAAACAACCCTTACGGAAAGGATACTATTTGAAGCGGGTTTGATTTCTGCCATGGGATCCATTGAAGATGGAACTACGGAGTCGGATGTACTCACAGAAGAAATTGAACGGGGTATTTCCATTCGAACGAGTTTCCATTCCGTGCCATGGAAACAGAACCAGTGCGAAACAATTTTGCAGATCATCGACACACCAGGTCATATCGACTTTCGAAATCAGGTAACCGATTTATTACCAGCCATCCAAACCGCCATTGTCATCCTGGAAGCTGGGAATGTTGTACAATCACAAGCGAGGCTTGTCGTTGAAGAATTGGTATCGGCAAAAATCCCCATTGTGTTTTTTATTAACAAACTTGACCGGTTTGGAGAGGAATACCTCGATACACTTATTTCCTTGGAAGATCTCTTGGGATTTCAGCCCACAATTTTATTCCAGTCTTCTCCTTTAGGGCACGAATACTACCTTTCTAAACCTGAAGCATTTCCAGACAAAACGAAAGAAGACCTAATGGCATGGAACGATGAACTCTTGCTAGCTGCCTGGAATGATCCAATCACTACCAAAAATAACGATCTTATCGGTTTAAAACAAGGCCCGAAGGAAGGTAAACTTTTTCCCGTTTATGGCGGCTCGGCAAAAACGGGGGAAGGGGTAAGGGAACTTTTGGATCTCGTACTTTGGACAGATCCAAAAGAAGAAAAAACAAAAGGATTTTACCTATTGTCCAGAAGGAGGGATCCCGACTTCGGTCGGTATTTAGTCTGTTATGCGAAAAGTAAGATTTTTTTCCCGACCAAAAAAGGAGAGTATTTTCCGGAAGTTCTGCAGGCCTATGGTGGGTCTGATTTTTCTCCTTTTGACTTTGTCGAACCAGGGCAGTTGTTTCTGCTAAGCGGTGGGAGTCTGGGTTTATCAGAACCAAGAGCATTTTTTCCAGACGATGGGACTCAAAACCAAGAGAACCATTTATACCAATTTGGAAGGAGCCCGTTTTCTGTGGTTCTTGAGCCTGAACGTAAGGGAGACAAAGAATTTTGGACAGAAAGATTGGAAGATCTCACCTGGGAAGATCCAGGTTATTCCCTCGTCCACCTGGAAGAAACGGGCCAGATCCGCCTCTTTGGAAGGGGGGAGCTCCATCTGGAAATCGGGATCCGCCGGATCCAAGAAAAAACAGAAAAAAAATTACATTCCAGTGCGATAAACATTGCCAAATTTGAGCTTTTTAAAAAAATGTCTCATAAGGTTGCCCTAGAGCATCGTGCCTTTGAAGACAATCAGTCAAGTGGCACGCTCATCGCAGTCCTGGAAGATACTGCCGATTTTTCGAAGCAAGTTGCCTTCGAGGTAAGTCTTCCAGAAGAAGTAAAACATTCAATTGAAACAGCGTTCCATGAGTCCGTTATGCGCGGGTTTTATGGTATGGAAGTTTTGGGCGTTCGGATGAGGGTCACTAGCTACTCACCGCCGAACCTCATAACAGAAAATACGTTCACTCTCCTTAAGGTTGCTACCTTAGCGGGTTTGAAGTCGGTGTTCCAAGAGAACACGGAAATGGTAGGCCCACTCACTGAAGTCGAGGTGGCTGTGGATGCAAACCATTTGGGTGTAGTTCTTTCTGATCTAAACCGTAGACACGCCAAGATCATTTCGATCGAGGAAGAGGTAGCGGGGAAGAGCCACTTAAAAGCCAAGGCATCGGCAGAAAACATGCTTGGCTTTTCAGGGGCTCTTAGAAACATGACCAAAGGGATTGGCATTTCTTGGGAAAGGACTGCTTTTACCTCTGAATTTTATGCAGTTCTAAAGGAGTAAAGAACCGAGGATCGGGTCTTGCACCACGATTGAGGAGTAGATTTTAACAATGGCTAAAGAAAAATTTGACCGTTCAAAACCACATTTAAACATCGGAACAATTGGTCACGTTGACCATGGTAAAACTACCCTAACAGCAGCGATTACAACAACGCTTGCAAAGTTAGTTGGTGGTAAAAATAAAGCGATTGCTTATGACCAGATCGACAACGCGCCAGAAGAAAAGGCTCGTGGGATCACTATTGCGACATCACACCAAGAATACGAAACACCAAACAGACACTATGCACACGTAGATTGCCCGGGTCACGCGGATTACGTTAAAAACATGATCACTGGTGCAGCCCAAATGGATGCAGCTATCCTCGTGGTTTCTGCAACTGACGGTGCTATGCCACAAACTAAAGAACATATCCTACTTGCTCGTCAAGTTGGTGTTCCTTACATCGTGGTTTATCTCAACAAGGCAGACATGCTTGCTGCTGATGAAAGAGAAGACATGATTGAGATGGTAAAAGAAGAAATCAAAGACCTTCTCAATAAGTACAATTTCCCTGGTGATAAAACACCATTTATTTCTGGTTCTGCTTTGAAAGCCCTCGAAGGCGAAGATTCAGATTTAGGAATGAAATCCATCCTTAAACTTATGGAAGCTGTTGATACTTACGTGCCAAACCCTACACGTATCATTGACAAACCTTTCCTTATGCCAGTAGAAGACGTTTTTTCGATCACTGGTCGTGGAACAGTTGCTACTGGTCGTGTGGAACAAGGTGTTCTTAAAATCAACGACGAAATCGAAATCGTTGGAATCCGTGACACTACAAAATCAGTTGTTACTGGTATTGAAATGTTCCGTAAACTCCTCGACCAAGCAGAAGCTGGTGACAACATCGGTGCGCTTCTTCGTGGAACTAAAAAAGAAGACATCGAAAGGGGTCAAGTTCTTGCGAAACCAGGAACAATCACTCCACACAAAAAATTCAAAGCGGAAGTTTACGTTCTTACAAAAGACGAAGGTGGACGTCACACTCCATTCTTTAACAACTACCGCCCACAATTCTATTTCCGAACTACAGATATCACTGGCGTAGTGAACTTGCCAGGTGGGATGGAAATGGTTATGCCAGGTGACAACGTAACGATGTCAATTGAGCTCATACACCCAATTGCGATGGACCAAGGTCTTAAATTCGCAATCCGTGAAGGTGGAAGAACAATTGGTTCCGGTGTAGTAGCGGAGATCGTTGAGTAATCCAAATGGCTGGACAAAGAATTCGCGTTAAGTTAAAAGCATTCGATCACAGGTTGATTGACCAATCAACATTCGAAATCGTTGCGACTGCGAAGAGGACCGGGGCTACTGTCTCCGGTCCAATCCCGCTTCCTACGAAAAAAGAAATTTATACGGTACTCCGTTCCCCGCACGTAAATAAAAAGGCTCGGGAACAATTTGAAATGAGAACTCACAAAAGACTCATTGATATTTTAAATACGAATGAAGATACGGTAGAGGCTTTAATGAAGCTTCAACTCCCAGCAGGGGTTTCCGTAGATATTAAATCCTAAGGATAGGATCCATGGCAAAAGGTTTGATCGGCGAAAAATTGGGCATGGCCCACATATTCAACAACGAAGGTAAGATGGTTACTGTAACCGTTTTGCGTGTGGGTCCTTGTGTAGTGTCCCAAGTCAAAACATCGGCAAACGATGGTTACGATGCGATTCAGTTGGCGTTTGATGACGTGAAAGAAAAACACCTCACAAAAGCAGAATTGGGTCATTTCAAAAAAGCAGGGCTAACCACTCCTAAAAAGCATATTGTTGAATTCAAAGGGTTTGAGGGTGCCACTCTCGGATCGGAAGTAAAATTAGAAGATGTTTTTGCTTTAAACGATACCGTGAAGGTATCAGGAACATCCAAAGGTAAAGGAACACAAGGTGTTGTAAAACGACACGGGTTTGCTGGAGGTCCAGCGGGTCACGGTTCCCGTTTCCAAAGACACCCAGGTTCCATTGGATCCAACACCACTCCTGGCCGAGTTTTTAAAGGACTCAAGATGGGTGGGAGAATGGGTTCCGAACAAAGCACTGTTCGTAACTTGAAAGTAGTAAAAATAGATTCCGATTCCAGTTTGGTTTTTGTATCTGGTTCCGTTCCCGGTAGAGAACGATCCATCATAACGATAGAGAAAATCGGGTAGTTAGGTTAAGACATGAAAGCGCGTAAATACAATAAAGAAGGCGTATTCGTAAGTGAAGTGGAACTTCCCAGTGCATTGTTTGCAACGGGAGTTTCCCTTGGAGCCATTTACGACGCAGTGAAAGCGGAGAATGCCAACAACAGACAAGGAACTCACTCCACCAAGGATCGTTCCGAGGTTCGCGGTGGTGGTATCAAACCTTGGGCTCAAAAGGGAACTGGTAGAGCACGCCAAGGTTCCATTAGAGCACCTCATTTTGTGGGTGGTGGTATCATCCACGGTCCAAAACCTAGAGATTACTCCTCTAATCTTTCTCGCAGTGTGAAGAAAAAAGCAGTTCTTTCAATCCTCAACAAAAAGGCCGAAGAAAACAGAATTTCTATCATTGAAGATGTGGAGCCTAGTTCTTATTCTACAAAGTCCATTTTCAAAATATTAAAGAATATGGAAATTGCAGAGAAGGGAAATATCGGTTTCATTGTGGCTGGCGAAAACCAATTCCTAAAGAAGTCCACACGCAATATCGAAAACCTCAAGTATGTAAACAGCAAACGTGTTGTTTGCCGAGACATTCTATACAATAATAATCTAGTGATATCTGAAAGTGCTCTGAACGAGTTACTGAATCAGTATTCAAAAAAAGGATAAGACAGTGAACTTAGAGAATGTAATCTTATCACCCGTAGTCACTGAAAAATCGCAAGAGTTACAAGCGATTGGCGAACGATTGGGTAAACGAACTGTCAAGTATACGTTCAAAGTCCACCCGGATGCGAACAAAACTTTGATCAAACAAGCGCTGAAAAAAATGTACAACGTGGTTCCAACGGCTGTGAATGTTGCTGTTTACCGCGGTAAAATGAAAAAGTTTCGAAATATGCCTGCTCCAAGACCACATTTCAAGAAAGCTGTGGTGACTTTTGCGGACGGTGCAAATTTGGATTTTGCTAAGGTTTAATTATGGGAATCAGAAAACTAAAACCAACGACGCAATCTAGCCGATACTACTCGGTGTTGGATTTTAAAGAAATCACAGAAGTGGTTCCTTATAAACCCCTCACTGCCAATGTTTCTTACAAAGCAGGTCGTGACAACAAAGGTCGCATCTCCGTAAGAAGGAAAGGTGGCCAGAATAAACGTAAATACAGAATCATCGATTTTAAAAGAAATAAAATTGGTATCCCTGCCACTGTTAAAACAATCGAGTACGATCCAAATCGTTCCGCATTCATTGCGCTTGTTTGTTATGCTGATGGTGAATACCGATACATCCTTGCACCTAATGGTTTAAAGGTGGGAGACAAAATCCAATCTGGTCCAAATGCAGAGATCAAATTGGGAAATACCCTTCCTTTGGATAAAATCCCGGCAGGAACAAACGTTCATAATATAGAACTTCATATTGGGAAAGGCGGACAAATTGCACGCACTGCGGGTAGTTTTGCTGTTATTTCTGCGAAAGATGGAGACTACGTTTCTTTAAAACTTCCTTCTTCTGAAATCAGAAAGGTAAGAAAGGAATGTATGGCAACCATCGGTGAACTTTCTAACAAAGACCACAACCTTGTGATCATTGGTAAAGCAGGAAGGAATCGTTGGCTTGGAAAACGCCCGAAAGTAAGGGGAGTTGTCATGAACCCAGTCGACCACCCACTCGGTGGTGGTGAAGGTAGAACATCCGGTGGACGTCATCCAGTGACTCCTTGGGGTAAACCAACAAAAGGATATAAAACTCGTAAGACAAGACCGTCTGATCGTTTTATCGTTCAAAGACGTAAGAAAAACAGGAATAGGTAGATTTAGGTCCCATGGCTAGAAGCTTAAAAAAAGGTCCCTTCATTGACGACCACCTCATGAAAAAAATCACCAAGTTAAACTCTGAAGGAAAAAAAACTCCCTTCAAGTCTTGGTCAAGAAGAAGTACTATTTATCCGGATATGATCGGTCATACGGTTATGATCCACAATGGAAAGGCATTTGTTCCCGTTTATGTAAACGAGAACATGATTGGCCACAAACTCGGCGAATTTGCTCCTACTCGAACCTTTAAAGGTCATGGTGGGGACAAAAAGATAGCGAAGAAATAGGTATAAAAATGGAAGCAAAAGCAGTAGGAAAACATCTAAGAATTTCTGCTCGTAAAGCAAGGCTCGTCGCTGACGAAATCCGAGGTTACGATTATAAAGAAGCCATTGATATCCTTCGTTTTACGAACAAAGCCGCGAGTGGTCTTATCATCAACCTTCTCAATTCTGCGGTGGCAAATGCCATCCAAATGAATGAGAGTTTGGATCCTAGTTCTCTATTTGTAAAAAAGATTTATATAGATGACGGTCCGATCATGAAACGTTTCCGCCCCAGAGCGCGCGGTCGTGCTTCTAGGATTCGCAAACGTTTGAGCCACATCACTGTGGTTGTATCTGAAATAGAAAAGAAGGCAAATTAAGATATGGGTCAAAAAGTAAATCCAATCGGACTGCGAATCGGGATCACAAGGAATTGGGACTCCGTTTGGTTCTCCAAACAAGACTACATTAAAAATCTACACGAAGATATTAAGATCCGTAGATTCCTTCAGAAAAAATTTAAAAATGCATCTGTTGTAAAGATCGTGATCGAAAGGTTCCCTGAAAAAATCAATGTGAACCTCCATACCGCAAAACCTGGTATGGTCATTGGACAAAAAGGCCAAAACATCGAAGCTGTGAAACAAGAGCTGAAAAAAATGGCCGAAAAACCAATCGGAATGAACATCATCGAAGTGAAAAAACCTGAGATCATTGCGCAAGCCATTGCGGAAACGGTTGCTTTGCAGATCGAACAAAGGATGCCTTTCCGACGAGTGATGAAAGCAGAACTCAGACGTGCTATGCGTGGTGGGGTAGAGGGTGTAAAAATCCAAATCTCAGGACGTTTGAATGGTGCAGATATGGCAAGAACGGAAAAATACATGGAAGGACGAGTTCCACTCCATACACTCCGTGCAAAAATCGATTTTGGATTTAAAGAAGCACTCACTACCTTTGGTCAAATCGGTGTTAAAGTTTGGACTTACACTGGTGACTACTTCCCAACCAAGGAAGAAAGTAACGACGAAGATAAATACGCTGTAAAAAGAAGAACGAGTTAAGAAGTAATAAAGAGATAAAGGCATGTTAGCACCAAAGCGAGTAAAATTTAGAAAACGCCAAAGAGGGCGCCTAAAAGGTAAGGACGAAAGAGGTTCTTATGTGGCGTTCGGAGAATTCGGTCTAAAAGCGGTATCTTCTGGTAGAATCACTGCAAGACAAATCGAAGCTGCAAGGATCACCATCAACCGCCAAGTAAAACGGGGTGGTAAACTTTGGATCAGGATTTTTCCTCATTTACCCATTACCAAAAAACCTGCGGAAACTCGGATGGGTAAGGGAAAAGGTAACCCTGAATTCTGGATTGCTGAAATTAGACCAGGAAGGGTTCTTTTTGAGATGGCAGGTGTAGATGAAGAAACAGCGAGAAAGGCTTTGCATTTAGCAGCGTTCAAACTCCCTGTAGAAACATCCTTTGTGAAGAGGAACTTATTATGAAAGATGATTTTAAATCTTTGAACCTTGAGGATCTGAAGAAGGAAATCCAAACATCCTCTGAAAAGGTTCGTGAAGCACGTTTCCAATTCGGTGTGACTCGTTCACTTGAAAACACGAAACTCATTCGAAATCATAAGAAGAGAATTGCCAGAGCACTCACAGTCGTCCGCGAGAAGGAACTAAGTGCAAAGGGCGAACTCAAACAAATTGCTCCAAAGGCTGGCTCCGCACCGAAAGCGGCTCAAACTAGCAAGGGTAAGAAGAAGTAGGCTATGGAAGACAAAAACTCTAAAAAGTCTTTAACCATCCAAGGTGTCGTTGTGAGTGATAAGATGGACAAAACAGTTGTTATCGAAGTGATCACAAGGAAACTACACCCGCGGTTCAAGAAGATTATGACCCGTACTTCTCGAGTGAAAGTTCACGACGAGAAAAATCAGTGTCAAATTGGTGATCGAGTGATCGCTGTGGAAACAAGACCACTTTCTAAACAGAAACACCATAAACTTGTAAAGGTAATTGAGAAGGCGAAATTAGTATGATCCAACAAGAAACTATTTTACAAGTAGCCGACAATTCGGGTGTGAAAAAAGTCATGTGCGTGAAAGTGCTTGGCGGTTCCAAAAAACGCTACGCTACGCTTGGCGACGAAATCATTGTCGCAGTTAAGGAAGCACAACCTGCTTACGGTCTTCGTGACGGGCAAGGTAAAAAGGTGCATAACAAAGCGGTTCAAAGAGCTGTTGTTGTAAGAACGAAAAAAGAAGTTCGTCGTCCAGACGGAACCTATATCCGTTTTGATGACAATGCTGTTGCCATCATTGATGACAAGGGCAATCCAAAAGGAACAAGGATCTTCGGGCCAGTTGCACGTGAACTTCGCGATAAAAAATACATGAAAATTATATCTCTCGCTCCGGAGGTTCTCTAAAATGGCAGCTAAGTTAGCATATAGAGGCTCTGAGCCCACTAAATTCAAAAAGACAAAAATCAAAAAGGACGATGAAGTTCTTGTGATTTCTGGAAAGGAAAAAGGGAAAAAGGGAAAGGTTCTTGCGATCGATAAACGCAAAGACCGAGTTTACATCGAAGGTGTGAACAAAAGAAAACGTTTCGTTCGCCCAACGCAAGAGAACCCACAGGGTGGAGCGATTGAAATTGAATTTCCCATCCATATTTCCAATGTAATGTTTCACGACGCGAAAGCGGATAACAAAGCCAAACCTAAGAAGAAAATTAAGGCTGTACGCCTCGGTTTCACTAAGAAGGATGGTAAATCCGTACGAGTCACACGACCCGAGGGGAAAGAAGTATAGTTATGGTACCTAGGCTTAAATCAAAATATGAAAAGGACATTCGTCCCGCTCTCCAAAAGTCTTTGGGGTTTGCGAGTGTGATGCGTGTGCCTAAACTCGAAAAAATTGTGATCAACGTAGGTATGGGCGAAGCCCATACCAATCCAAAGGCTATGGAAGCTTGTTTGGAAGAAATTGGGCAAATCACAGGCCAAAAACCAGTAAAAACTTTCGCTAAAAAATCCATCGCTGGGTTCAAAGTGAGAGAAGGGATGGTTCTTGGATGCAAAGTGACACTCCGTGGACACCATATGTATGAATTCCTTGATCGTTTCGTCAACGTAGCCCTTCCCCGGGTTCGTGACTTTCGTGGTGTGAATCCGAAAGGTTTTGACGGTAGAGGAAATTACAACTTGTCCGTAAAAGAACAGATCATTTTCCCCGAGATCCAATTTGATAAAATCAATACGATCTACGGAATCAATATTACTTTCGTAACGAACACGGAAGTAGACAAAGAAGCGTTCGAATTATTCCAAGCCTTCGGTATGCCTTACCGAACGGCAGGTAAGTAGGAGAGAGTCATGGCGAAAAAATCAATGATGGAACGCCACGCCAAAAAGCAAAAATTCAAAGTAAGAGAGTACAATCGTTGCCCTCTCTGTGGTCGCTCTAGAGCTTACCTCCGTCGCTTTGATATGTGTCGTCTTTGCTTCCGGGATCTTGCGAGTAAAGCGCAAATCCCAGGCGTAAGAAAGTCCTCCTGGTAGTGTTAGGTTAAGGTAGAAACATGAGTCTTTCAGATCCAATAGCAGATATGCTCACAAGAATCCGCAATGCGCAGCAAGCAAAACATGAACATTGTGTGATCCCTGGTAGCAAAATTAAAAAATCCATCCTAGACCTTCTCAAAGAAGAGGGTTTTGTGGACGAAATACAAACCGTGAAAAACGGAAGTTTTGATGATTTCCAAGTGAAATTAAAATACGACACAGACAAAAGACCAGTCATCCGAATGATTGAGAGGGTATCCACGCCCGGAAGGAGGGTTTACATCCAATCGGGTGAAATCAGACCTTTCCGGAACAATATAGGAACTCTCATCATCTCTACCTCGAAAGGGGTAATGACTGGGAAACGTGCTCGTAAACTCAGAGTGGGAGGGGAAGTTCTCTGTAAGGTATTCTAGGGAACAACAGTAACATGTCTCGAGTCGGAAAAAGTATCATAAAATTGCCTGCAAAGGTAGAAGTTAAAACAGAAAACGAAAGCCTTACCATCAAAGGCCCTCTTGGGGAATTAAAAAGCCCAATTTATGAGGGAGTGGTGGCCAAAGTAGAGAATGGTGAATTGGTTTTCACAAGAACAAACGAAGACCAAAAGACTGTGGCTTTGCATGGTTTGGTTCGTTCCCTTGCAATGAATAGCGTCAAAGGCGTGACGACTGGTTGGGAAAAAAACTTAGAGATCACTGGGGTTGGTTACCGTGCGCAAAAACGCGGTAAGGATCTAGTGATGGCTCTTGGTTATTCTCATGAAGTTGTTTTCCCTGAGCCAATAGGAATCAAAATCGATGTGGCTGACCAGTTAAAAATTAAGGTTTCCGGAATTGACCGACAACTCGTGGGTCAAGTGGCAGCTGACATTCGTTCCAAAAGACCTCCTGAACCTTACAAAGGTAAGGGGATCAAATATTCGGACGAATACATCCGTAGAAAGGCCGGAAAGACCGGTAAGAAGTAGAACGTCATGATCAACAAGACAGCAAAAAATATCCAGAGAGAAAGAAGAGCGGAACGAGTTCGATTCAAAATTCGTTCCACTTCGAATCGACCACGTTTGGTGTTTAACAAAACAAATCGTTACCTCACCGCACAAATCATCGATGACACGAAAGGTGTAACTCTTGTTTATGCGACCACTCTTGAGAAGGATTTTCCTAAACATGAAAATTCAAAAAAGAGCAAGGCAGCAGCCACAGAACTCGGTAAAATCGTAGCCGAGAAGGCAAAAAAAGCAGGAGTATCCCAAGTGGTACTAGATAGATCCGGCATGGTATACCACGGAAGGATTGCGGCTTTTGCTGATTCAGCAAGAGAAGGTGGTTTGGAGTTCTAAATGATGATTGAAGAAGAAACAAAAGAATTTACAGAAAAAGTCGTTAAGATCGACCGTGTGGCAAAGGTTGTGAAAGGGGGGCGTCGCTTCTCCTTCAATGCTCTTTCTGTCGTTGGCGACTCTAAGGGAAAGGTTGGGATCGGGTTCGGAAAGGCAAATGAAGTTCCTGATGCGATCCGTAAATCCATCGAGAGTGCGAAGAAAAATTTACGATCCATTCATTTTATTGGTCATACCGTTCCACACGATGTTGTGGGAAGTTTTAAATCTGCCCGAGTGATCTTGAAACCAGCTTCTCCAGGAACTGGGATCATTGCCGGTGCTTCTGTTCGTTCTGTATTGGAAAGAGCAGGGATCCAAGACGTATTGACTAAATCATGGGGATCTTCCAATCCAATGAACATTGTAAAAGCAACGATGGATGCTTTGCAACAATTGGAAACTCCCTCCATGGCTGTCAAACGCCGTGGTGTTACACTCAAACATTTGTTTGGGCAAGATCTATAAAAAGGAATTCGACAATGGAAGAAGTGATCATTACGCAAGAAAGAAGTTCGATTGGTATCATCCCGGTTCACAAAAAAACTCTCATTGCGCTTGGGCTTAAGAAAAAAGGCCAATCCAAGAAACACAAGATGACTCCTCAGTTGAAGGGAATGTTACGACAAGTAGGTTACTTGTTGAAAGTGGACAAGGTATAATCTCATGGCAGAACAAGAAAGAATCGAACAAGGTCGTGGTTTTGGTAAAAAAAGACCAAAAAAATCCACCTCCCTTGGAAACAAGAATTTAATTCCCGTTCCAAAAGGGGCAACCACTTCGCCAAAACGGGTGGGACAGGGTCCTGGTTCTGGTATGGGTAAAACTTCCACTCGGGGTTCCAAAGGCCAAAGGGCTCGTGCGGCTTCGATGAAACGAGGTTTTGAGGGTGGTCAGATGCCACTCCACAAACGGCTGCCAAAACGTGGTTTTACCAATATTTTCTCTGAGGTTTTCCAACCTGTGAACTTGGTTTCTCTAACGAAGGCTGGCCTTTCAGGTGAAGTGACGCCAGAAGTTCTAAAGGCCAAAAAACTCATTAAGTCTGAAACTGGACTTATTAAACTTTTGGGAACAGGCGAAATTACGGCAGCCATTACCATCACTGTGGACGGTTTTTCCGCATCTGCAAAAGAAAAGGTGGAAAAAGCTGGCGGAAAGGTCATCAAAAGAGAAAAGAAAAAAGTAGAGAAAAAGAACTAATAGCCAATGTTTCAAACCATCGCAAACATCTTTCGTATCCCAGAACTTAGATCCAAAATCCTTTTCACTGTAGGAATGTTGCTTTTGTTCAGGATGGGGACTCACGTCACCATTCCTGGAATCAACAGTTTGATTGTGACAGGAATTACCGCTGACCCAAGTGAAGGATTCCTCGGAATGGTTGACTTGTTTGCGGGTGGTGCACTCTTAAAATTTTCTATTTTTGCACTCGGCATTATGCCTTATATTTCTTCTTCTATCATCATGCAACTTGTAATGGTTCTCATTCCTAGTTTGCAAAAAATGCAAAAAGAAGGGGAAGAAGGGCGAAAAAAAATCCAACAGTACACAAAGTATGGAACCCTCATTCTTTGCGCATTACAGTCGCTTGCCGTAATCCAACTTGCAAATTCTTGGTCAACTGGTGCTGGAAACCAGCAAGCTAAATACCCAGGGCTTATTAATCCATCGGTGGAAGGTTATTTTCTTCCAATAGCCATGCTTTCCATTACAACGGGAACTGTGCTCCTCATTTGGCTTGGAGAACAAATCACAGAACGTGGTATCGGAAATGGAATATCACTCATCATCTTTGCTGGTATCATTGGCCGTATGCCGGAAGCTCTCATTGCGATGTTCACTTCAGATACATCCGATGCATTGAGCATCTTAATCCTTATCATTATCTTTATTGTGCTTATTTCACTCACAGTGATTCTCACACAAGGTGTTCGTCGGGTTCCACTTAATTATGGAAAACAAATGGTTGGACGTAAGATGGTACAGGCTCGCAGCCAATCCATTCCGTTCAAAGTCAACAGTGCCAACGTAATGCCAATCATCTTTGCATCTTCTCTTATCCTGTTCCCGCAAACAATTGTTCAGTGGCTATCGGCTAAGGGTGGTCAGTGGGCAGGTTGGGCGGTGATTATGGATTATTTCAATCCATTTTCACAAATCTGGTACCATGCTCTTTTCTATTATGTAATTTATACTTCTTTGATTATTTTCTTTGCCTATTTTTATACGGCCATTCAGTTCAATCCTCAGGAACTCGCTGATAACCTTAAAAAATACGGTGGGTTCATTCCTGGTGTTCGGCCTGGAAGTCAAACCAAAGAAATGATTGAGAAGATTCTCAATCGCATCACTCTCCCTGGTGCACTTTTCCTTGCTGGTCTTGCTCTTGCTCCATTTTTAATCATTAAGTTTTTAAACCTCGGATCCAATACAGGTGGTGGAACTTTGGTGTATACTTTTGGAGGAACTTCGCTTCTCATCATGGTGGGTGTGGCTCTTGAAACATTGAAACAAATTGAAGCCCAACTCCTCATGAGAAACTATGAAGGATTTATGAAAAAGACTAAAATCAAGGGAAGAGTGTAGAATATGAAACGATTGATTTTTATGGGACCTCCGGGTGCCGGAAAGGGAACCCAAGCAGATATCATAAAGACCAAGTTTCAGATCCCACAGATCTCTACAGGCGATATTCTCCGTGCCGCTGTAAAAAATGGCACAGAAATGGGGATACAAGCCAAAAAATTTATGGACGCAGGGGACCTAGTTCCAGATGCTGTCGTTATCGGCATAATTCGCGACCGTTTGGTCGAAAAAGATTGTGCGAATGGATTCATACTGGATGGATTTCCTAGGACGGTGGAGCAAGCAAAGGCTCTCTCGGAAATCCTCAAAGAGCTTCACATGGAGCTCGACTCCGTTGTCAACCTAGACGTTCCTGACGATGAACTCGTCGCACGTTTGCTAGGTAGAGCGATCAAAGAAGGACGCTCGGATGACAACGAAGAGACCATCAAAAACCGTCTGCATACTTACAACACAAAGACTTTGCCCCTGATCGATTTTTACAAAGACTCAGGTATCCTTCGGCAAATCAATGGGTTGGGAAGTATGGAACAAATCACCGATTCTATTTTAAAATCGATCCAGTAGGAGATTGACCCTGGCTAAGGAAGAAGCAATAACCATAGACGGAACCGTTTTGGAACCGTTACCGAATGCTATGTTTCGTGTGGAGTTGGAAAATGGGCACAAAGTTTTGGCTCATATTTCAGGCAAAATGCGAATGCATTACATCAGAATTTTACCTGGTGACAAGGTAACAGTGGAGCTATCTCCCTATGACTTAACGAAAGGTCGAATCACTTACAGAAAAAAATAGGAAAAATTATGAAAGTTAGAGCATCAGTTAAAAAAATCTGTCCTGAATGCAAAGTCATTCGCAGAAAAGGTGTGATCCGAGTGATCTGCACGAATCCAAAACACAAACAAAGGCAAAGATAGAAAGTTATGGCACGTATCGCGGGTGTTGATTTACCATCAAACAAAAGAATTGTCATCGGTCTTACATACATTTTTGGTATAGGTAAGACTTCCTCAAAAGCCATCCTTAGCAAAGCTGGGATAGACGAATCCATTCGAGTGAAAGACTTAACGGACGAACATGAAGCCGCGATCCGTCGAGTGATTGAAGAAAGTTACCAGGTAGAAGGGGATCTTCGTTCGGAAGTAAACCTCAACATCAAACGCCTTATGGATGTTGGTTGTTACCGAGGTCTTCGCCATAGACGAGGTCTTCCCGTCAATGGCCAAAGAACCAGAACCAACGCACGGACACGCAAAGGTGTCAAAAAGACTGTAGCCAATAAGAAAAAGGCTCCTGGTAAATAGAGGTATCATACAATGGCTGAAAAAGATTCAAAAGGCAAAAAAGAGACTAAGAAAGTCAAAAAGAAAGAAAAGAAGAACGTTCCAAGAGGGAAGGTTTACATCCAAGCTTCTTTTAACAATACAATTGTTTCCATCACTGATATGACTGGAAATGTTCTTTCCTGGTCTTCTTCTGGAATGATGGGTTTCCGCGGATCAAAAAAATCCACTCCATATGCAGCTCAAATTGCAGCCACGAATGCGGCGGAAAAAGCAATTGAAGCAGCAGGTCTTTCTGAGGTGGATGTGATGGTTTCGGGTCCAGGCATTGGTCGTGAATCGGCAATCCGTTCACTCACAACAAAGGGTCTTTCGATTAAATTGATTAAGGACGTAACACCACTTCCACACAACGGATGCCGTCCTCGCAAAAGAAGAAGGGTGTAGGGAATAAGTATTTATGGCACGATATAGAGGTCCAGTAGTTAAACTTATGAGGAGAGAGGGTCTAAACCTCTTCCTTAAAAACAGTCATACTCTCCATAAGGAGAAGTCGTCTCTCGAAAAAAGAAAGTATCCACCAGGTCTTCCTCCTAAGAAAAAAGGAAAAGTCACTGAATACGGTGCTCAGCTCAGAGAGAAACAAAAAGTAAAACGTGCCTATGGCGTTTTAGAAAAACAATTCAGACGTTATTTTGAAGAAGCAACCCACACGCCAGGTATTCCTGGTGAAAACTTGTTACAATTCCTCGAAAGAAGATTGGACAATGTTTTGTATCGTATGGGTTACGCGGTCACTCGCAGACAAGCTCGTAACTTTGTGGCGCACAGACACGTTCTTGTGAATGGACACCGAGTGGATATTTGTTCTTACCGAGTGAATGTGGGAGACAAAATCCAGATTCGCGACAAATTCCAAAAATCAAGTTTCATTGAAGAGAATATAAAACTTGCCCAAGCCATCAATCGTACGGCATCTTGGGTGACTGTTGATTATTCCACGTTCTCAGGTGAAGTAAATTCTTTACCAACCAGAGAACACATTGATATCCCTGTGAAAGAACAGGTAATCGTAGAGTTGTACTCGAAGTAAACCAATCTAGAGAAGAAGGATACGACATTGTCTCCAAAGAATTTATTAAAAGGTTTTAAAAGACCAAAAAAAATCGAATTCACTACCGATGTGAATACACCTAACTACGGTAAATTTGTGGCAGAACCTTTCGAGAGAGGAATTGGTACAACTATTGGTAACTCTCTTAGAAGAACTCTTATGTCTTCGATCGAAGGAGCTGCGATTTCCGCAATTCGGATCGAAGGTGTATCTCACGAGTTTGCATACATTGAAGGTGTAGCCGAAGATGTAACACGTATTATTTTGAACTTAAAACAAGTTCGGATTAAGTATGAACCAGAAGACAAAGAGGCGAGTAAAGTAATTCACCTTGAACTCAAAGGTGCGGGTTACTTTAGAGCTGCTGATTTGGCTGTGGATTCGTCGATTGAAATTATGAATCCAGACCTTCATATCGCAACCCTCAATGAGGATGCAAATTTGGTGATGGATCTTGAAATCCAAAGAGGGCGTGGTTACGTTCCGGCGGAAGACAAAAAGAAAGACATCGAAGTACTTGGAACTATCCCAATCGATTCAATTTTTTCACCAATCCAAAAGGTTTTGTTTGAAGTATCAGAAACTCGTGTTGCACAACGTTCTGATTACGAAAAATTGACTATGGAAGTTTGGACTGATGGATCTGTGTCTCCTGAAGATGCAGTTGCCCAAGCAGCCAAAATTTTAAAAGACCACCTAACTGTGTTTATCAATTTTGAAGAAGAAATTGAAGAAGAAGAAGAAGAGTTAGATGAGGCGGATGAAAAACTCAAAGCTTCGCTTTCTAAACATGTAGAGGAATTAGAACTTTCTGTAAGGTCTACCAACGTTCTACGCAGTTTGGAAATTGACTTTATTGGGGAGCTTGTAAAACGATCCGAAGACGAAATGACAAAATCCAAACACTTCAGTGAACAAAGTTTGCTCGAACTCAAAGCGAAACTCACTTCACTTGGTTTATCCTTTGGAATGAGAGATTTTTAAGATGAACAAAAGAAATAAAGTTAAACAATTAAATAGATCAGCAGATCATAGAAAAGCTATGATTCAAAATATGGTGATCTCTCTACTTCGCCACGAAAGGATCGAGTCATCTGTTGCAAAACTAAAAGTGGCTCGTTCTTATGCTGAAAGAATCATCACTCGTGCGAAACGCAATTTGGATGCAAATTTGGCAAACCTTGACGAACAAAAAAAGAAGGAAACTATCCTTCACAACACTCGTTATCTTTATAGCCATTTGGGTGACCAAGAAATAGTAACCAAACTATTGACAGACTTATCTTCGCGTTTTGCTGAGAGAGTGGGTGGTTATACTCGCATTATTCGATTGGTGAACCGGCCTTCTGACAATACGGCTATGGGGATCTTAGAATTAGTGGATCGCAAAACACAAGACGAGTTAAAGGCTGAATCTAAGTCGAAAAGAGAAGCCTCTAAACCTAAAAAAGAAGAAAAACCAAAAAAGGCAAAAAAAGAGAAAGCAGCAGCAAAATAACTCTTTTTTGTTTTCGAATTTTTTTTGTCTGGAAAAAGCCTACGAACTTCGTAGGCTTTTTTTTTCCTTGCAAGTTTCAAAAAATTTCCTAATTTTTTCTCTCCAGTATGACACTCACCAGTTCCATTTCCACAGAACTTTGGAAAAAAATTTTCCAAACTAGTCCCATTGGCATAACGGTTTCATCGATGGAGACCGGTTTATATGTGGAGGTAAATGATCAATTCCTAGAGTGGGTTGGTAAATCAAAAGAGGAGGTTGTTGGGAAATCGCCACTTGAACTTGGAATTTACAATAATATTTTAGATAGAGAACGTATTTTACATAGCCTAGAAAAAACAGGTGTTGTCTCTCAATTGGAAGTGGAATTCAAAACCGAAAAAGGTATTTTGAGTATTTTATTCGACGCAAAACTCATCGAAGGTGGTAAGTATCTTTTAGCAATTGGACAAAATATTTCCAATTTAAAAGAAAAAGAAAAACAAACTTCACTTTTACAAAATGAACTACGTGCGAGCAATCAATTGTTCGAAAATATCTTTCGTTTGAATCCTGCGGCTGTTAGTTTATCCGATGCAGAAACTGGTAAGTATATAGACGTAAATGAAGCATATTGTCGTTTGATTGGATTTGAACGGGATGAAATCATCGGTAATACATCACTCAACTTAAATATATGGATCACAAAAATTGACAGAAGCCGACTTTTGGCAGAGGTAATGAAAAAAGGCTGGAGTACAGGGATGGAAGCAAGCGTAAGGAAAAAGTCAGGCGAAATTCGTCACGTTGTTTCTGGAAATACCATCTTACAATCAGATGGGCGTCCGAGGTTACTTGCTATACTAATTGATATCACCGAATCCAAACAAAATAAGGATGTTTTGGAAATTGCAGTGCGTGAAAGAACGAAAGAACTCAATCGTACATTAGAAGACTTAAAGAAGGCACAAGGACAGTTAATATTTTCGGAAAAAATGGCCGCCTTGGGGCAGTTAGTTGCGGGTGTTGCGCATGAAATTAACAATCCTTTAGGAGCAATCTCAGCACTAAGCACAGAAATTCAAAAAAATAATCATAAACTCGAAGATCGTTTTTTTAAATTAAGGAGAGTTTTTGCGAACATAGACGAGTCAAATTTTTTGGAGATTCAAACTTGCATATCTATACTGTTCGAAACAAAACATAAATTATATCATTTTACAGAAACGAGAAAAATGAGAAAGGAATTAGAAACCTATTTTACTGAGCTTGGTTTCGAAAAACCCTATGATTGGGCTGACAGGGTGGTAGATTTAGGTCTTACTGAGATTTTTTTGAATTCAAAAGTTAATTTGAAAGTTTTGTGTAATGAGGAACTTCTCGATTTGGTATTTGCTGAGTTACAAACAAGTCGTAACTTAGACGCAATCAGGCTTGCTGTAGAACGTACATCTAAAATAGTGTATAGTCTAAAAAACTATGGTCGGGTGGAGACAAACCAAAACAAAATTGAAACAAATGTAATTGATACAATCGAAACGGTTCTCACTCTATATCAAAATAAAATGAAGATGGGAGTTGAATGTATTACATCCTTCCCATCAAATCCAGTCATACTTGCATATCCAGATGAATTGATCCAAATTTGGACAAACTTAGTATACAATGCATTGCAAGCTATGGACTTCAGAGGTAAATTAGAAATTACTTTATTCGAAAATGAAACTGAAGTGGAAGTTCATATCATTGATTCTGGTTCAGGAATACCAGAAACCATCCAGCGGAGGATTTTTGATCCATTTTTTACCACCAAAGCACATGGTGAAGGATCTGGTCTTGGGCTTGGAATCGTCAAACAAAGTGTAGTTGAAAAACATGGGGGGAGGTTAAGTTTTAACTCTACCCCCGGCCGGACTGAATTTATCGTTACGATTCCTAAATCCTAGCAAGTTGCAATTGTAGTCTTTCTGCTACCTGGTCAAAGTCTTCATTTTGGATGACTGATTTATAAGCAGAAGCAACAATTGGATGCCGTTTTTCATCTAACTGAATGAGGTTTGGTAAAACTTTTAGTCCATAAAATCCATTTGTGATTTTTTCTGGCCTTGTCCCATATGCTAAATCATATCCATATTTACGATCTCTTGTATCAGAACCGAAACAAGCCAACATAAAATCAGTCATACCAGAAAGGCCATTGAAAGTGGTTGGATCTCCTCCGAGGAGTACTCCGATGGACACCATTTCGTTAAAAAAACGATTGCTCAAATGGAATAATGTATTATCAACATTGCCACCTAATTCTCTTTTGAAGTAACCTTCTACGAGCCCCATCGCAAGTGCATAAACTGTTTTTAATGCCCCCCCCAATTGGACACCTTTTGTGTCTCTCGAATTGACAGCTGACCTTGTGAAAACATAATAATTGTTTAGGAGTTCCTTTATTTTAGGAATTAGTGAGTCTTCGAAGGCAGAAATTTCAAAACCTGAAATTTTACGTTCCATGATTTGGTCGGGGTAACAAGCACCTGAAACAACAGCTAGGCGCTCTCTTTCAATTCCCATCAGTTCGTGTAGGTCTTCCAAAATTAACCCTTTCTTTGAACCAGTAAATCCTTTGATTACGTTGATGATGGGGGATTTATTTTTCTGAAGGTAAGTTTTAATTTTAGGGTATATAGAATCAAATTCCCACGGGTTTGTGCCTTGGACAAAAAGAGTAGCCGTCGAAAGAATGTCTGGATCTGCCGAAAAACTAATATTCGGCGGTAGTTTGTAAATTGGGTAATGAAGTGCATCTCTTCGTTCTTCATTGTTCTGTGCCACCATTTCGGGGTCTGGATGATAGATGGTGACCTTTACATTTCGATTTGCAAGAATACATGCGAATGCTACAGACATATTGGATGAACCCATTATGACAATGGATTCATCTGGTGATTTCGGTAGGCTAATGAGTTGGTTTGTTTCTCTTATATCTCCTTTGTATAAGTTGCGGTATGTTCCATGTTTGTGTTTGTTTAAATTGGAGCCAACAAGGAGAGCCAAATTGTCGATGATGAATTGTTTTTTGTCCCCCGTTCCAGGAAAAGAAATTTGTTCAATATGTGTTGGAAAAGAAGCCATTTCTTTTTTAGTCAATTCACCAACAAGCACTGGTTTACCGATGACAAGTTTTCCAACAGCTTGGTTGAATAGAAGCCCTTCAATAGGAAGGATTTTTTCGGTTCCTTCAAGTGAAATAGGAAGGATAACTTTGTTTGCAACGTAATGGTACACTGTGTCCACAAATGGCATAAGCCTTCCATCCCTAGATCTTGTGCCTTCAGGGAAAATGGAAATAATTTTACCGTCTGACTGGAGTTTTTGTGAATTTCGAAACGCTCGCATATTGATTTTGGTCATGACGTCTGAGAGAGAAGGGTTATCGGCCATGTCTTTTTTGGAACAAACGAGGAGAGTTCCAAACATATATAGCCCAAGCCTTGTAAAGTCTGGTTCGAAAGCCAAACGCCCTGCTATGAAAACGAGAGACTCTGCAATTTTTCGACCTTCAGGACCCGAATTGTAAAGAAGTGTGAATATGGCTGGGGCGTCCAAATGGCTGAGATGGTTTGAAATCAGAGTGACGGGGTATTTACCAATGATTCCATCCAGGAGTTTCAGGTTTTCAGCACCTTCCACTTTGAATTTTTTCATAATGGGATCCAGAAACTTCAGCATAAAGTCTCTCGGTTCCTTACGGATATCCGTGTACACCCCAATCTCTTCCAAACGTTCTGGTTCTTGGAACACTTCCATTACCTTTGGTTTCGGTGTGCTCTGTGAGAGGACTAAAAACTCTTCCAGGATGGATTTTGCTTCGGATTCCGTTAGACCCGATTTAATAAAAAGATGGATATTTTCAAAAAATTCTTTGTGCCAGCGACCCAGGGTTGCTTCTTTTTCAGTCATGTATGCCTCTAAACCGACATTAAGGTACTGAAAATATCCGATTTGTCTATTCGATTTTTACAATTGATTGCGTAAATCCTCGATTTCTCTAAACTGACTTCTTGGGGAAGCGGTGTTCCCAATATGAACTCAAAACAAAAAAAAATTTCCTCACAGAGAAAGTGGATACCAGATGGTTTCCACTTTTTGGGTCCTGAAGAGAGCCAAAATAGGCGGGTTTTGCTACAAAAATTTTCAGAAATCTTCGTTAGACGGGGGTTCTCTGAGGTAAACCTGCCTTCTTTTGATTATACCACATCCTTTCGTTCCTTTTTAGAGTCCGAGTCTGAAAATCTTTTGGTTTCCAAGGACTGGGAAGGGAATGAACTTTCGCCAGGAGTTGACCTCACCTTACAAGTGGTCAAAGGCATGGCGTCTCGCTCCCATTGGGAAGAAAATCAAAATACGTTTTATTTTGCTCGTAAAATTCGAGATCACAAAAAAAGGAATGCTTCTAGGAGAGAAATTTTACAAGTAGGGGCAGAGTCATTTGGCGCAAGTGATAATTCGCAAATATTAAATCATATTGAAATACTCATTGAACTTGTAAATTCTGTTTCCACAAAAATTGACTATAGTTTTGTGTTTGGCCATTCTCAGTTGTTTCGTTCTATCATTAGTTTTCTTGATTGGAATGAGGAACTAACTGCCACTCTTCGGCAGTTCTTATACACAAAAAACCTACCAGAACTTTTGAGTTTGGCAGCGAGGCTTGGCACACCTGAAAACAATACAAAAATTTTAAAACTGTTTTTAAAACCAATACCGTTTGCAAATTTCAAATCCTTTCAATCGGAGTTACTTACTTATTTGCCTGGGGATTCGATTCCGCTTTTTCAAAGTGATTTGGAAAACATTGAGAAATTTGAATTGGATTGGAAAAAACGAGGTTTGCCAAAAAATGTGATTTGGGATCCATCTCTCGTACGTGATGTCTCGTATTATACTGGTCTTGTATTCCAAGGTTACATTCCATCAGACCCTGAACCCATTTTCGCAGGTGGGGTTTATAACGAATTGTATTTTACGTTTTCTGGTATCGAGAAGGATGCTTGCGGTTTTGCCCTTCATCTCGATCCAATTGAAGAGTTAGCAAATATTAAAAAATGAGGAATTTATGCCGGCAAATTTAGTGGTTGGTGCCCAATGGGGCGATGAAGGAAAAGCAAAGGTCATTGATTACCTATCCAAAGATACTGATATCATTGTTCGTTACCAAGGTGGAGCTAATGCTGGTCACACGGTAGTTGTGGGTGGAAAAAAATATATTTTTCACTTGGTACCTTCTGGAATCATTTATGACAACACTGTCTGTGTGATTGGAAACGGTGTAGTCCTTGACCCTGAATATTTTTTAAAAGAATGCGCCGACTTAGAAGGGAATGGGTTCAATGTAAAAGACAAAGTCCTAATTAGTGATAGTTGCCATATTTTACTTCCATACCATAGATTGATTGATGAAGCGAGAGAAGCAGGATCTGCACCAGAACGAAAAATTGGTACCACAAAAAAAGGGATTGGTATGTGTTATGCGGACAAAATGTTGCGGAATGGTGTTCGTGCAGGCGATCTTTTAGATAAGGAAAATTTAAAAAGAAAACTCACCCATATTTTGGAAGTGAAAAACCAGGAACTAGTTAAGTATTATGATCTTGAACCTGTGAACGTAAATGAAATGTATGAGTTTTTACTCGATTTTGCTGATAAAATGGGTAAAAATATAATAAACACCACATATTATTTAAATTCTGAATTGCAAAAAGGCAAACGAGTTTTACTCGAAGGTGCCCAAGGAACAGGTCTTGATATTGATTTTGGAACTTATCCTTATGTGACAAGTTCCAATCCAACAACAGGCGGAGCTCTCGCTGGTTCGGGTGTAAGTTTTCGATACTTACAAGACGTAATTGGGATCACTAAGGCATATGCGACGAGAGTGGGGGAAGGTCCTTTCCCATCGGAAATTTTGGGTGAAGCTGGTGATGTTTTGCGAAAGTTAGGTGGAGAGTATGGGTCTACCACGGGAAGGCCAAGAAGATGCGGTTGGTTTGACGTACAAATGATCAAACATGCAAACATAGTAAATGGGATAAATACTTTAGTTTTGACTAAGATTGATGTACTAAGCCATTATGATTCAATTCCGGTTGTTATTGGTTACGAACTGAAAGGTAAAAAACTAGACTACTTTCCATCGCAAGGATTGGAAGACGTTAAACCGTTGTTTGCTGACTTTAAGGGATGGAAGGATGACATTTCCGGAATCAATCAGTTTTCAAAATTACCTGAAAAATGCCAATCTTATATTAAAAGTTTACAAGAACTTGTGGATACAAAGTTTTGTATCGTTTCAACAGGACCCGACAGGGATCATACAATCGTGATGGATAGATAAAAAAAAGAAAATCCAAGTCCTTTTTTTTAAGTATTTGTTGACCGAGAAGGGTACCTCGGTATTCTTGGCAACAGAGCACGAGTCGTTAGCTCAGCTGGTAGAGCAATTCCCTTTTAAGGAATGGGTCCGGGGTTCGAATCCCCGACGACTCAAAATGTGAAATACGACAAAGCTCGTAACCAATCGGTGCCATCGTCTAATGGTTAGGACACAAGGTTTTCATCCTTGCAATCGGGGTTCAATTCCCCGTGGCACTACCAAACAAACTTCCCGCAATAAACAGCTCTTGCAAATTTCAGAAACAAATTTTCCCTTACATTTTTCTATGATTCCGATTCTTGTTAGATAAAAGTCATATAACACGGGATCAGCGGGAGAATATTCTTTAAAAAAATTACGTGTATGGATTGCATGTTCAAATTTTATCGTCTTTGATTCCAACACTCCGAGCACTCTCATAAGTTTTTGAATGTGTACATCCATCGGGTAGGGAATTTCCATTTGGGAGATTTGTTTGTAGATTCCAAAGTCTGGAAATTTCTTTCGAACCATCCATCGTAAAAATAAACAGATTCGTTTTTTGGGAGACGAGGAGTCGGGTTTGCCTATCAAAAACTGTAACCCGTAACTCAAGTTGTTTTGGTTTTGTAAAGCTGTTAGTTGGGATAAAACTTTTTTTTGGAACTGTAAAATCCCTGTTTTGGGATCAAAAGAATGTTTTGTATCCAGAAAATAATTCTCAAAGATCGTATCTTGATTTTTAGATTTAGAAACCAAAATATGTAAAAACTGCCAAAGGGTATTTAGGTCTTCTTTGGTTTGGAACCGGTAGTAGAGCCCTGAATTTGTCAGATTTTGAAAATTTTTGTTTTTTGTGCGGAGCGATACTTCTGGCGAGGCACCCAAGTGTCCAAAAACTAATTCTAAAAAATTTTGAATGGCTTTTACATTTCCGTAAGCAAAGAGACATGAAATAAAAGAAACAATTTCGATGTCTTTACTGTTTTTATATCTATGAGGAAAACAGATAGGATCTGTTTGTAAATAACTTTCCTCATCATAAGCTTCGATGATTTGTTTTAACGCAGTGTTTAGTTTTATTTCATTCACTTTCTTTGGATTTCGCAATAAAAGTTCGCGAACTTAAACTTCTTGCCAACTTTGATTGGATAAAACCAGAGGCCTGGATTAGTTTTTTCAAATCAACTCCTGTCTGGTAACCTTCCCTTTCTAAGAAGTATACCAAATCGTCTGTTGCAAGATTCCCAGCCGCTCCTTTTGCATAAGGACAACCTCCAAGCCCCCCTGCTGAAGAATCAAAAGAACGTAAACCCATTTCTAATGCTTGTTTGGTGTTTGCAATGGCAAGTCCGTAAGTATCATGGAAATGACCAGCTAATAATTCTTTCGGGATTTCTTTTAACAAAATAGAGAGTAAGGTTTCAATCTCACTAGGAACAGCTACGCCAATGGTTTCTCCCAAAGAAATTTCATAAGCACCCATATCCAATAAACGTTTTGTTAAATCTAGAGTTTTTTCGGGCTGTTGTTTTCCTTCGTAAGGGCAAGCCACCACAGTTGAAATATAACCCCTTACTTTCATATTATTTTTTTTGGCCAAATCAAATATGGGTTCAAAGTTTTTAAAATTTTCAGTAACGGTTTGGTTTGTATTTTTCTTAGAAAAGGTTTCAGAAGTCGCAGTGAAAACGGCAACTTCTTTGTAACCAGCTTCCATCGCATTTTCAAAACCTTTGAGATTTGGAGTTAAACAGGAAAATTGAATTTTGTTTTCCCACTGAGGGAGGAGGGCTTGTGAAACCTCCATCGCATCTCCCATTTGCGGAATTTTGTCTTTACGGACAAAGGAAGTGAGTTCGATGTTTTGTAGACCAGACTCTATGAGTAGGTTTACAAATTCTACTTTGTCTTTTGTTGTAATGATGGTTTTCTCGTTTTGTAACCCATCCCTTGGTCCCACTTCGGTGATTCGAATAAAATTCACTTGCCAGTAACCTCTCTTCTCTCAGGCTCTCACTTAAAGATGAGGAAATCAATGATTTTCTGACCAAAAAATGTTAGAAGTAAAGAACCTTTCGGTAACTTGGAAAGATAAACAAATACTAAAGAATATACAGCTAACCATTGATAGTGGTAAGATTACTGGTTTGATTGGGAAATCGGGTTCTGGCAAGTCTACATTCTTTCGTTCGCTTTTGGGTTTATTATCAAAAGAAGACGGATTTTACGTGGCAGGTGAATCTTTTTGGAAGGGAAAAATGTATGACCCCAAAAAGGATCATTTTTTAATTCCTGTTTTTCAAGATCCACATTCTGTATTTTCTCCTCACAAATCGATGTTAGAGAATCTTTTGGAACCAGAACGGATCCGCAAGGGTTTTGTTTTGCCTGCGAAATCGATCGCAGAAGAAACGACTAGGATCAAAAAATTTACTAGCGAATTTGTTTTGGATGAGGACTTACTCGAAAAAGATAAATTCGCACAGAGCGGGGGACAATTACAAAGATTTGCCATTATACGAGCGTTATTGTGCAATCCTCAGTTTTTACTTTTGGATGAACCCGTCACCGCTCTTGATGTATTTGTTCAGAAAAAAATTGCAGATTTTCTGATAAAAATTAAAAACAATATGGGTTTGGGTAGCCTTGTTGTTTCACATGATTTGGGTTTTTTACAATACATCGCAGATTATATTTTTGTTTTGGATGAAGGTCAAATTGTGGAATCGGGAGAAACTATAAATTTGCTAAAAAATCCTAAATCAAAATTGTTACAATCACTTGTGAGTTCTCGTTCAAAGTAAAACCTCTCATTCGTTTGGTGGAACTTCAGTTTCTTCGCTGTCATCCAATTGAGTTCGTTTTGCCTCCGCAAATTTTTTGGCGATGTCCCTTCTGCGTGCTATTACTTTAGAGGATACTGTAGCAAAAAATGGATCGTTCTTAAAGGATAACATCTTTGTATACTGTTCTTCTGCAGTTTCATAATCTGTTACCTTTGAAGCAGTTTCAGCAAAATAATAATGAAATTTCTTATCGTATGGTTTTTGTTTCCCTTCACCCGTGGTGAGAGATGTTCTACTAAAAATTTTATAGGCAATATGGTAATTCCCTTTTTCCATCTCAAGCCTTGCAAACCCAAGTTTTACATTGGGGCTTTCTTCCTCAATGGTAAGAGCTTTTTTTAAGTAGATAAGAGCTCTATTTTTTAAACCGGTTTCTAAATAATGATCACTCAGTCGAATGAGAGCTTCTGTGTCGTATGGATTTTTTTCAATCGCAAGTTTATAGTTCATGATCGCATAATAAACTTGTCTTGTAATTTCAGATAGAATAGCAATATGGAGATAGGTTTTGTAATATTCAGGAATTTCTGCCTTTGCATATTCAAATTGAACCAAAGCTTTGTCATACAACATTTCTAGTTCATATAACCTTCCTAGATTGTATCGAAAAGGAAAAAACTGAGGGTCAAACTTTACACCAGCTTCCAAACGTTTTATGACTTCTTCTCTTTTGTTTTCTTTTGAGGTTAACAAAAGTTCGATTGTTTTATTGTTCCAATCTCCAGAATTTGAAATTGTTTCATTTTCATATACAAAACTTCCGATGGATGGAGGAGGTTCACCTTGGAAAACTTTGCCTCTTGCCAGAATAAAATCTTCTCTGTGGTAAATAAGGGATCCATTGGGAAAATCTGTGATGTCAAATTCTTCATCCTTACCCCAAAGTAATTCTTGGTATTCTTTATTTCCGATCCGTTTTTGCGGAGAAAGCGAAGGAAAGAAAAAAAACAGAAGTGCGATGCAAACTAGGTACCGAATCATGGTGATTGTATGGACGAGGTTCTATTAGAATCCCAATCTCTTAGTATAACTGTCGGCGAAAAAACCATTTTGAAAGAGGTTTCCATTCGCTTTTTTCGAACAGGGCTTTGTATCTTCGAAGGAGACAATGGGGCAGGTAAATCCACCCTCCTCAAAGAAATTTACCATAAAGCAAAATATTCTCAGCTTTGGCATTGGCCACTAGGTGTGAAAACGATCACATATTTGGGACATGAATTGGGTTTGTACACATCGCTCAGTTTGGAAGAAAATTTGGAGTATTTTTTGGGTTTGGAAGGTGGGGTGCAATTGGTGCAAAAACAAATCCCAAAACAGAAATTTTTATTAGAATCTTTCCATTTAGATAAACGAAGGTTTGACCCAGTGTATATGTTCTCTCGAGGGATGAAACAGAAAGTTGCTCTTATGCGGTGTCTTTTATCCAAATCGGAAATATTATTATTTGATGAACCCTTCACTGGCCTTGATCAAAAATCTGTAGATGCACTTGTGAGGCAATTAAATGAAGAATCCAAAACGAGGCTCGTCATCATTGTGTTACATGGGATTCCTAAAACCTTAGAATGGACTTCCAAAATTATGATCCAGAATGGCAGTTGTTATGTGGAAAGCTTTACTTAAAAAAGAATTTCATTTGGTTGGTCGTTCTTTAGGTGGGATTATCTCCTTATTCACCTTGAGTGTTTCCGTCATTTTTATTTTTTATTCCTCAATCGAAGTGAACGAAGCTTTGCCTGAAAAAAGTGTAAGGGGATTAAAATGGGCAATTTTATTCATTCTAAATTTTGTGATCGTGAGCCAAAGCCTTTGGGAAGAAAGAGAGTCTTCCGGTTGGGAAACAAGTCTTGGTTCTGCCCCCGCGATGAATTTGTATTTAATCAAATCCTTGGTGGTTTGGTTTTTTACGACATTAGTGAACGCAGCGGTTTTATTTGTTCTAAATCTGTTTTTTTTGAATATGGACTTAGATCGGTACTGGGGTGAGTTCTTGTTTTCCACTTTGGGTGCGGGATCTTTGGTATTTCTCGGAGTTTCCCTTGGACTGATTTCCTCTGAAAGCCGAATGAAAGAGATTGTCATTCCACTTTTGCAGCTCCCATTTTCTGTACCTTTATTTTTGTTTGGCTTAGAAGCTGAAAATCGATTTTGGGTGGAGCCGGGATTTTATTTTCCATCTGTCGGACTCCTTATTTTTTTCATTCTATTCTATGCAGGGCTTGGTTCCATTTTTGTGGAAATTTTGAAGAATGACTAAGGGTTTTTGTTTTCTCCTAGAATTTCTTTGGGATCGGTAAAATCATGGAAGAAAGTGGATCGTAAAATCAAACTTTTTTCACCCATTGTAGACCTAACTTTGTACTTGGTCACTGGCTCTTGCCTCATATTTTCAGTTTTTTTATCCCTACTTTATCCAAACGTAATTTTGGAACAAGGTCAAAGTCACCGGATATTTTATTTGCATGTTCCTGTCGCATGGATTGCGTTATATGGTCCAATTTTGTCTTTTTTATTTTCTATCGTTTATTTGATAACAAAAAAGAATATCTGGGATCGTCTAGCCTTTGTGGCAAATCAACTTGCTTTTGTTTTTGCGATCGGGGTTTTGTTTTCAGGTCCCATCTGGGCATACAGCGCCTGGGGTGTACCTTGGGACAGGACAGATGCAAGGTTACAATCTTTCTTTATCCTTTGCCTCACCTTGGCTAGTTATTTTATCTTTCGTTACCTTGTCATCGATGCAAAAAAAAAGGCACTGATTTCCTCCTACTTATCTGTACTTTGTGCTGTGAGTTCGATCCTTACTTGGGGGGCAATTCGTTGGATCGAAAACCCAGGAAACCACCCAGGCAGTATTTTGGGTAAGGGTGGGATGGATTTAGACATGAAACAAACATTTTGGATTTCTGTTCTGTCGTATCATTTTTTATTTTTGATATTTTTTCTTTTGACGAATCGCTCTGAAAAGATCCAATCCTTACGAAATACCATAAAATCGGATTTTGCATAGTATGGAACCAAAAGAGAACAAACACCAAATTTTAATCGTTGATGATGTTCTCGAAAATGTGGAATTATTAAAATTCCTTTTACAGAACGAAGGTTATACGACTTACACTGCATTCTCTGCAGAAGAAGCAAGGCTAGTATTACTAAACACTCGAATTGATACCTTACTTTTGGATGTAAATATGCCAGTCCAAGATGGGTTTTCTTTTTGCCGCGAATTGCGTTCAATGGAACAGTTTAAATTACTTCCTATCTTATTCATTACTTCCATTGACAGAGAAATTGGATACCAGGAAGCGATGAAGAATGGAGGCGACGATTTTATCAATAAACCGTTTAATAAACGTGAGTTGGTGGCCAAAATTCAATCTGTCATTCGGATTAAAGATTTACAAGACGAACTGTATCGGCAAAAATTAAGCTATGAAAAGGAATTGTTAACAGCAAGACGAGTACAAGACCAACTCATTCCAGAAAAAAAATTCATTTGGAATGGGATTAGGGCACAAACACTTTTTCATCCGTATCTGCAAATTGGAGGTGATTTTGTAGATTGTTGGATTGAAGAAAAAAAATTACACATTGTCATAGCAGATTGTTCTGGGCATGGTCCAAGTGCTGCTCTTATTGGTGCTATGTTTAAGATGCAATTATTCAACTTGGTTCCGGGAATGGACTTAAACGCAAGAGTAGGTCATTTAAGAAAGAACATGGAACTTGTTTTGCCAGAAGATTATGCTATTACATTTTGTTATGCGATACTTGATTCTGATTTGAAACTTTTTTATGTAAATGGCGGGCACCCTGCACCCATCATTCATATGGATGGCGAAACAAAATTTTTAAAAGGTATGAGTCCGATGATTATGGGAATCAATATGTTATCAGAAGATGACGTACAATCTGTTCAGTTAAAACAAGGTTCTCATCTTTTTATGTATACAGATGGAGCAAGCGAAGCAATGAATGACCAAACAAAATTCATCACAGAAGAGGGGATGAAAGAAATTTTCCATACTTCGGTTCTCAGTTCTGAAAGTGTTTTGGAATCGGTCCAACAAAAAATATTGGAATTCTGCGGGAAATCAACTCCCAAAGATGATATGGCAATGGTATGCATACAGATTTAATTCCTAGCCCAAGTTATCGTGGTAAGGTGAGGGACGTTTACGATTTAGGAGACAAACTCCTCATGGTCGCAACCGACCGAATCTCAGCCTTTGATGTGGTTTTTTCTGAACCAGTTCCCGATAAAGGAAAAATCCTCACGAGGGTTTCCAATCTTTGGTTTTCTTATTTTCAATCCTATCCGAACCATTTGGTGGCGACAGAGTTTGCTCGATTGCCTGAACCATTTGCTCGCGATCTAAATTTTTCTGAACGTTCTGTACTCGTGAAAAAGGCAAAACGAGTGGACTTTGAATGTGTGGTCAGGGGGTATCTCACGGGTTCTGCTTGGAAAGAATACAAAACTCATTCAACAATTGCTCATACCCCATACCCAAAAGGGCTTTTGGAGTCGCAGAAATTTGAAACACCAATTTTTACACCCGCGCGCAAAAATGATGTTGGGCACGATGAAAATGTGAGCGAAGATACAATGGAAAAAGAAGTGGGTTCGGAACTATTCCAAAAATTAAAATCCATCTCCATTGCCCTTTACTCGGAAGCGCACAAACGAATGGAAACTGCTGGAATTTTACTCTGCGATACAAAATTTGAATTTGGGATCTTGGATGGGGAACCGATTCTCATCGATGAAATCCTCACTCCAGATTCTTCTCGGTATTGGGATAAATCCACCTATGTTCTCGGTAAAACCCCGGAGAGTTATGATAAACAAATCCTCCGCAATTGGCTCGAATCCACAACTTGGGATAAAAATCCTCCCCCTCCCAAACTCCCAGAATCCTTGATCCAGGAACTGCATAAAAAATACTTAGAATTAGAAGAGAAAATCAAACTATGTTTGTCGCAAAAATCAACGTAAGCCTTAAAGAATCCGTCCTTGATCCGCAAGGACAAACCGTACTCCGAACCCTGAACGACCAAGGCCGCACAGCTCTAAAAGATGTCCGGGTGGGAAAATACATCGAAGTGAAGTTGGATGCAAAATCCATAGACGAAGCTAATTCAATGGCCAAGGAAATTTGTGAATCGGTTCTTGTGAACCAAGTCATTGAAACCTACCAATTTGTGGTCGAGGCTGTATGAAAGTTCGGGTGGTAACATTTCCTGGGTCAAACTGTGACAAGGACATGGGGAGTGTTCTGCAAAATGATTTTGGAGCCGAGGTTTTGTACACTTGGCACAAAGATCATTTTGAAGACAATCCTGATCTCGTGGTTTTGCCGGGTGGCTTTTCCTTTGGAGATTATTTGCGCTGCGGAGCCATGGCAAAGTTTAGTCCTGCTATGGAATCTGTGGTGTCCTATGCAAAAAAAGGTGGGAAGGTGCTTGGTGTTTGTAATGGTTTTCAAATCCTCACGGAAGCTGGGCTTTTGCCAGGCGCCTTATTGCACAATCGTACTTTGAAATATGTATGTAAGGATGTTGACTTACTCCCCAGTGAGAACAGTGTTATGGGGCTTGGGCTTTCAAATCCACTTTCCATTCCCATTGCCCATGGGGAAGGAGCCTACTTTGCGGATGAAGAAACTCTAAATCGACTAGAAACAAATGGACAAGTGGTTTTCCGATACAAAGAAAATCCCAATGGTTCACTCAGAGACATCGCAGGCATTTGTAATGAAAAAGGAAATATATTGGGCATGATGCCGCACCCTGAACGGGCGATGAACCCGTATACCGGCAAGTTAGATGGTAAACCAATTTTGTCAGCTTTACTGAATAAATGAATTAGTTGGCTTAAGTATATGCGCTTCCAGGAAGATTCAATCGAATGTGTGGACATCATTTTAAAAAAAGAAGAAGTCCTCACCATCATCCTGGGAGGTGGTAAGGGTACTCGGCTTCTACCACTAACAGAGAAAAGGTCTAAGCCTGCGGTTAGTTTTGGTGGCAAGTACAGGCTCATCGACATTCCCATTTCCAATTCACTCAATAGTGGGTTTGATAAAATTTTTATCCTCACACAGTTCAATTCGTACTCCCTCAACCGCCATATCCATAGAACTTATGCTTCCAATTCCATCCACCAGAAGAGTTTTGTGGAAATCATTGCAGCAGAACAAACCGTTTCTAGTGACCATTGGTTTGAAGGAACAGCTGACGCAGTAAGGAAGGTTTTGCCTTATATCAGGCAGCAAAGGCCAAAATATGTTCTCATACTTTCGGGAGATCAATTGTACAATATGGATCTAGCACATTTTATGCAGAGTCATTTAATGGATCCAGATACGCAAATTTCAGTGGCTTGTAATTCTATCCCAGAAGATCGAATCTATGGACTTGGAATTGTAAAAACGGGAGTCGGGGGAGTCACAAATGAGTTTGTCGAAAAACCGACTGACCTCTCTCAGGTGGAACATTGCCGGGCGGAAGACGGTAACTTTCTTGCCAATATGGGCATCTATATTTTTAACACAAACACACTTGTTGAGGTTTTGGAAGACAAATCCATGGCCGATTTTGGAAAAGAAATCCTTCCCAATGCCATCCGCGAACGGAAAGTCAAAGCCTTCGTGTATGATGGGTACTGGGAAGACATCGGAACGATCAAGGCATTTTACGAAGCCAACTTGATGCTAACCGATGCTTTTCCCAAATTCAATTTGTATTTAGAAAAGACACCGATCTTCACCAGGGCACGTTCGCTCCCTCCCACAAAGATCAACAACGCCATTGTCAACCAAGCACTGATTTCAGAAGGAACCATCCTCAACCAATGTGAAGTTCACCGTTCCATCATTGGTGTTCGGCAATTTGTGGACGCAGGTTCCAGAATTTATGATTCCATCATCATGGGCATCGACCACTACGGGTATTTTGACCGCAAGTCGGGAAAGATTCCGATTGGGATTGGGCAAAATTGCGAAATCCGCAAAACCATCGTGGACAAAGACTGTGCGATTGGTGCGGGTGTTCGGCTCCTCAATTTGGAAAACCATATGGAATACGAAGATGAATTTGTAAGGATCCGAGACGGGATCATTGTTGTACCCAGACATACCACAATCCCTGATGGATATACGATATAAATTTGACACAAATTTGCTTTAAATAAGTCAAATTACCGCTATTTTGCTCTAAATGAGTGAAAATTCACTTGTCACTGAAAACGCCGAACTTAGGGTTGTAGGAAAGGGAATTATGTTCACAGCGGAATCAACGGAAGGAAACCATTTTTGGAACGAGACTTACTTTGTCCCACATTTCCAACCCATCGTCAATGCCATCAATCGTTCGATTTCGGCTTACGAAGTGTTAGGCCGTAAATTCAATCCGGAAGAAAACACATACCAATCGCTTGGTGGACTTTTCCACAGCCGAGACCAAGACCCTGTTCCTGTTTATAATATTGACCGCATCCTGCGTGAGAAGGCAGTCCAAACTCTCAAGGAGAGTAACCTTCGGACAAAACTCTTTTTCAATATGATGCCGAACTTTCTTTCGCGCGTTCACAACACAGACCTATTTGCGGAAAATTTTCATATCATCCAACTCATTGAAAAATATGAGATTGATCGCAACCAAGTGGTGATCGAAATCACAGAAGACGAATTTGACGGTTCAATTGAACGCCTCATTCAAATTGTGCAAATATTTAGAGATTATGGATTAAAGATTGCCATCGACGATTTGGGCACTGGTTTTTCCAATTTGGAAAGGATCGGTTATCTCCACCCAGACATTATGAAAGTGGACATCCGAATCATGCGAGAGAGTTTGAATAAAAATTCTTTTAAGCAGGTGCTCGGCGCAATTTCAGAGATGTCTCAAAAATTAGGGAGCCAACTTCTCTTTGAAGGAATTGAAACAGAGGAAGAGGTGAACCTCGCCCTCTCGATGGGTGCCAACCTTTTGCAGGGTTTTTATTTTTCCACTCCCAACCCGCATTTTTTGAACCGCAATACATTTGCTGACAAAATGACGGGTGTTTTGGAACGATTTTCTGCCGTCCGTTCCAAAGAGCTCCGTGAGAAAGGGGTGCGAGAACAAAGGATCATCGATCAATTGCAAGACTTGTTTTATGAACTCTCTGACGTGAAGGAGGAAGATTTCCCTTTCCAATTTGGGAAAATTCTAGGTTCTCTCCCGAAAGAAATCCTCAAAGTTTTTGTTTGTGATGGGGACGGATACCAAATCACACCAACCTATGATTTGGATCGTTTGCATGGTGGGTATTTGGAAAGGTCTCGCCAAATTGGAAATAATTATGCCTGGAAACCTTATTTTCTCAAACACAAAGAGGAGTCGGATCGGTTCCGCAAACGTTGGGGTGTGACCTATCCTTTATATGATATTGGGAATCAAAACCAATATGTCATCTTTACCTTTTCTTTGTCCCATGGAAAGGTTCTCATTGCGCAGGTGGGTTGGTCAGAATAGAGTCTTGTTTTTTTTGTGTGGCGAGAAATCGTTGTAGAAGGGATTCGTCTAAAAGTAGAATCATTCTAAATACAAAAGAAAATAGGATACCACCTTGTCCGCTATTCTCGAAATCAAATCCTTACATGCAAACGTAGGGGAAAAAGCGATCCTCAAAGGCGTCAATTTGACCATTGGACCTGGGGAAGTCCATGCCATCATGGGACCAAATGGGTCAGGCAAAAGTACATTATCCAATGTCATCTTGGGTCATCCCAAATATGTTATTACTTCTGGAGACATTTTGTTCCGAGGGGAATCCATTCTTTCTAAAACGACGGATGAACGAGCAAGGCTCGGGTTATTTTTATCCTTTCAATACCCAACGGCTCTTCCCGGTGTGACCATAGGCAATTTTTTAAAATCCATTTTGAAGGCACATAGAGGAAAAGAACTTCCCGTAAAAGAATTCAAACAAGAGTTAAAAACCGCCATGGAATTACTCGAAGTACCAAATTCATTTATCGGACGTTATGTGAATGATGGTTTTTCTGGTGGTGAAAAAAAACGTGCCGAAATATTGCAAATGAGTTTATTAAAACCCATCCTTTCCATTTTGGATGAAACTGATTCTGGTCTTGACATCGATGCACTTAGGATTGTTTCCGAAGGTATCAATGCAAATAAAAATAAGGATCGTTCGATTCTCCTTATCACTCATTACCAAAGGATGCTCAATTACATTATTCCTGATTTTGTACATGTGTTTGCCGACGGAAGGATATTGGAAACAGGCGGAAAGGATCTATCTTTAAAATTAGAAGAAGTAGGATACGATTGGATTTTGGAACGTGAAGGCGTAAAATAGATGAATGGTTTGGTAACGAAAAATTCTGTCTTTGTTTTACCTGAATCAAAGGTAAAAACTATCAGAGAATTCGCCAAAAAAAAATTAAAGGAAACCCCTTTTCCAACCACGCAAAACGAATCGTTTCGAAAGTTTCCGCTTGCTTCTTTGGATCTAAAAAGTTTAGGAGTGGATGACTCTGGTAACGCTGGTTATGCTGCGGAAAATGGGGAAGAATTTCCAATTTCTAATACGGAGTGGGAAATAATTTTAAATTCGTTTATCCAAAACGCGCCAAATCAATATTTTAGCTATTTGACACTAACTCTTGCACAAAGCTACCGTTTGACGGTATTTTCTGAATCTGGGGAAGTTTTGAATTCGGCGGAACTTGCTCGTGAGGGTTCTGATTTTTTTGTAAATATAATTTATATAAAACCAAATTTGAAAGTAAAACTAATTGAGGATTGGAACACAGGTAATAACAGCGAAGATGAAAATTTGCGAGTTCTTGGTTCTGTCGGTTTTTATTTTGTTTCAGAAAATACGCAAGTATCAGTTTTGCATAAACAAAACTTTGATGAAAATTTATACCACTTCTCGAATTTTTTTTCAGCGAGCGAAAAAAACAGTACATTCAATTTTCATTTTTACCCTTTGGGTGGCTTTCGTTCTAAAGAATTTTTTACTGCCCACTTATTGGGTGAGAACTCATCGGTTTTTGTGGACGGAGTTTCTGCTCTTGGTGCGCGGGAATTGAAAGACCTCGAAATGGAAATTCGGCATTTGGCTCATTACACAACGAGTAAGATAAGTTATAAAACCATAGTTACAGACAAAGCCCACCATTTATTTACTGGTAATCTGATCATTCCACCTAATTTAAAAAAGGTGAATGCACATCAAGAATCCTTTAATCTTTCTTTGAATAAAAAAGCTAGGGCGGAAGCAAATCCTAAATTGGAAGTTTTAGCGGAAGATGTTTCCTGTACCCATGGTGCCACGGTAGGGGAGATAAACGAAGAACAGTATTTTTATTTATTGTGCCGAGGGTTGACACCTGGGGAAGCCAAATCCTTACTTGTCACCGCATTTTATGGAGAAACAATCCATTCGATGGATTTTTCAGACTCGGAAAAATCAGACTTAGAATCCAAAATCAAAACAATCGTGATTGGGGGCAAAAATAATGGCGTTTAAACCTCTCCATCCTAAGGCTTCCATCGAAGAAGGCAAAATGACCGTGGTCAAAACCAAATACTTGAATGTGGTGCTAACACAAGTAGCTGGCAAATATTATGCTTTCGAAGATTCGTGCACCCATGATGGAGAAGAGATCGCTTGTGGGAAGTTAGACGGTTGTGTTGTCACTTGCCCTAGACATTTTGCACAATTTGATATTCGTACAGGAGAAGTTTTGGCTCTCCCTGCAACAGAACCATTACAGACATTTCCAGTTCGCATAAGTGGCGATCAAATCGAAGTGGATTTGGAGGGAAAATGAGTTTAGACCCGTATCTCTTAAGGGAAGATTTTCCCATTCTCAGCGAAAAATTGCCGAATGGGAAAAGTTTGGTTTATTTGGACAATGGGGCATCCTCCCAAAAACCAAAATCAGTGATTGAGGCAACAAATGCATATTATACGAAGGAAAATGCAAATATCCATCGTGGTGTTTACTATTTGAGCCAACACGCAACCGAGTTGTATGAAAAAACTCGGATCAAAACGAGTCATTTTTTTCAGGCACAATGTGCAAAGGCTATTATCTTTACAAAAGGAACCACCGATTCGATCAATTTAGTTGCACAAAGTTATGGACGAACGAATGTTTTTGAAGGGGATGAAATTGTTCTCTCGGTTCAGGAACACCATTCAAATTTAGTCCCATGGCAGATGTTGGCTTTAGAAAAAAAGGCGAACTTACGATTCATTCCAATTTTAGAAGATACTACGTACGATCTTTCCGAACTTGACCAAATCATAAATAAACGAACAAAAATTGTGGCCGTAAGCCAAATGTCAAACGTGACAGGAACTATTCACGATTTAACACGCATTATTGATCGTGCCCATTCTGTGGGTGCCAAAGTGCTTGTGGATGGGGCGCAAAGTGCCAGCCATATGCCAATCCACTTGGTCAATATGGATGTTGATTTTTATGCCTTTTCGGCACATAAGATGCTCGGGCCAACCGGTGTCGGAGTTCTGTTTGGAAAGGAAGAAATTTTAGAAGCGATGCCTCCTTGGATTGGCGGTGGGGATATGATTGAATCTGTTGAACTAGAATTTTCAACCTATGCAAATCTCCCTGCAAAGCTGGAAGCTGGTACTCCAAACATAGCTGGTGTCATTGGGTTTAGCCATGCGCTCGATTACTTACAGAAAGTGGGGATGGAAAATATAAAAAACCACGAACAGATGTTGGTCGGGTATGCCTTGGAAAAATTAAACCGTCTTGGGGGAATCCAGTTGTATGGAACAGAAGACCTAGATAAAAGAGGCGCAGTTGTTTCTTTTACTATGGAGGGAATCCATCCGCATGACGTTGGTTCAATTTTGGATGAAGAAGGTATTGCCATACGTGTGGGTCATCATTGTTGCCAGCCGCTCATGAAACAATGGAAGATACCTGGAACATGCAGAGCTTCCTTTTATTTATACAATACAAAGGAAGATGTGGATCTATTGGTGGATGGTTTGAAGAAGGTAAAATCCATATTTTCCCGTGTCGTTAGAAAGTAATTCATACCAAAAATTTTCACAATGGAAGGAGCTTGCATTTTGGGCAAAACCTGAACCTCCTTATTTGGTTGTGTCCAAACTCAATCCACTCTGTGGAGATGAAGTGATTTTTTATTATGCGATGGATACAAAAGGTCAGATCCGAATCCTTGGTGTGGGTGGTGAGAGTTGTTCCCTCTGTAGCGCCTCTCTCGGTTTACTCTATCAAAAGTCGCAAGTATGGAATTTAGATACAATCGATGGTATGGTTTCTGAGAGGAAAGAATTTTTAGAGGGCAATGATTCCCACTTGAAACTAGATGATTGGGAGTTAGAATTTTGGAACCAAGTAAAAATATACCCAAATCGTCACAGATGTGTTCTGCTTCCATGGCAGACCTTATTAAAAATTAAGGAGACAACAAATGATCCGAATGCCTGAAACAGAAAAAGAATGGGAAGTTTATCACAGCGTTCGTGCTGTGGAAGATCCAGAGATTGGAATTAGTCTTGTTGAATTGGGTCTTTTGTATGATATCAAAGTGGATGGAGAGAAAGCAGACATTACGATGACCCTCACTTCATTGGCTTGCCCCGCAGGTCCTCAGATGAAGCAAGATGTGGAAAACTTTGCCTTAAGAGTGGATGGGATAAATGAAGCCCTTGTTCATATTGTTTGGAATCCGAAATGGGATCCACGAGAGATGGCGAGTGAAGAAGCGAAAATGCAAATGGGGATTTTTGACTGATGAAATCTCTCCTCCTAACTGGCTTTCTATTTCAAATTTTCCTCCTGGCGGGTTGTGAGTCTTTACCATCATTTTTAAATCAAATCACAGAAACAAATAAGAAAGAAAAACTCCTTCAAATATCGGGAGCAACTGAGAAACGAATCCGATATGAAATTGTCGGAAAAGAATTTGTAGTTGCCACCGATCATCCGTTAGCTTCTGAGGCAGGTGTGACAGTTTGGAAAGAAGGAGGCAATGTAGTGGATGTATTTGCTGCGGCCAGTTTTGCCATTTCTGTTCTCAGACCTCAATCGACTGGTTTACTTGGTGGCGGTTTTGCTGTCTTATCATTGCAACAAGGAAGGGTTAAAAAGGCTTACGATTTTCGTGAACGAGCACCAAACAAAGCAAGCGCCAGCTATTATTTGAATGAAGATGGAACTGTAATTCCGAACAAAACGATCCGAGGGCCTTACAGTGCAGGGGTTCCTGGCAATATCCAAGGAATTTTACAAATTCATAAAAAGTATGGGAAATTGCCTTTAGAAAAGGTAATAAACCCAGCTTTTGTATATGCCAAAAAAGGATTCTCAGTTTACGGAGATTTGGCGAAGGCGATCCAAACGGCCTGGCCACACTCTGATCAGGATATGAAACAAATTTTTGGAAAGGAAAATAGACCCCTCCGCGAAGGTGAACTTTTGGTTCAGGAAGATTTGGCAAAAACATTGGAGCGGATCATTCAAAATTTAGAAGGAGAAATTTTGAATGGTGAAACTAAAAACAAAATAGTAGAATATTATAAATCAAATGATGAATTTATAACAAGTTTAGATTTTTCCAATTATAGAGTGGATGAATTAGATCCACTTACAAACACAATTTTTGGAAAAACTATCCTTACCATGCCTCCGCCAAGTTCTGCTGTACACCTAATTACCATTGGTAATATATATGATGAATTGAAACGAAAAAAAACATTTCCGAAGGGTGAAGTGGGTGAGATTATTCGTTTAACGGAGTCAATGCGAGTTGGGTATCGTGACCGAGCTATTCTCGGAGGAGATCCAAAATTTACAGATATACCTGTTTCCAAACTAATCTCCTCCAATTACGCAAAATCAGAAGCGAGTGAGATCGAAAAAAAAGTAGTGTCAGGAGCTTGGCCAAATTTGCCAGAGGAACCACTTAGGAAAGAGTCCTATAATACCACACATATTTCTGTACTCGATAAAGAAGGAAATGCTGTGTCTTCCACGCAAAGTATCAATGGAAGTTTTGGTGCCCAAGTGGTTGTGCCAGGAACTGGTCTTGTCCTCAATAATACCATGGACGATTTTGCTTTGGCTCCGGGTGTTCCCAATCTCTACGGTTTGGTAGGCTCAGAGGCTAATGCTGTGGCTCCAGGCAAAACCCCACTTTCCAGTATGTCACCGAGTATCTTACTCGATGAAAAAGGAAAACCATTTTTAGTGATCGGTGCTCCAGGTGGATCACATATCCCGACGGCCATACTCAATACTTTATATCATTATTTGGAGCTAAAACAACCACTCTATGAAAGTGTTTCCTATCCTCGTTATCACCACCAATATGCTCCCGATATTTTGTTTATGGATCCTGAATTAAAAGAAGTATTTCCAAGTGGTGAATTGCCATTTTATAAAGTCAAATATAGTAGACACTGGGCAAAGAGTTTTGTCGTTGCGCGAGAAGGTGACAATCTCATTGGTGTGTCTGACCCCAAAGGAGAGGGGATTCCGCTCGGTTTTTAAGAATGAAACAATCGATATTATCAAAAACAAAAAAATCTGCATATAAACTGCTAACCCCAGAACACAGAAGCTGTTTACTAAGCGCCAAACATGGATTAGAAAGAGAGAGTGTTCGTGTCTCGAAAAATGGAATTATTTCAAACACACCACATCCTAAAAGTTTAGGTTCAAGTTTGACACACCCTCTTATCAAGACCGATTTTGCAGAGGCACAAATTGAATATGCCACAGGCATTCATAAATCCATACCAGACGCATTGTTTGAACTAACAGAGCTGCATAAATTCACTCTACAAAAATTAGAAAATGAATATCTATGGCCTTTTAGTATGCCACCTGTTTTGCCAGATGATTCGAAAATTCAAATCGGTCAGTATGGAACAAGTTCGGAAGGAAGAAAAAAACATATTTATCGTCGGGGTTTGGCTGCTCGGTATGGTCGTAAGATGCAAACCATTTCTGGGGTTCATTATAATATTTCGTTTGATACTTGTTTGCTCTCCAAAGTTTCCCAACTTCGTTTCAATAAACCTTTAGACAAAAACACTCAGTCACAAATTTATTTTGATACCATTCGTAATTTTTACCGTTTATCTCCTGCTTTACTTTATTTATTTGGCGCTTCGAGTGTAACAGATGAAAGTTTCATCGTGGGAGAAAAAAAATTAAAACCATACCAAAAGAGGACACTTCTCGCACCATTTGCTACAACACTTAGACTTTCTAGCATAGGTTATACGAGTAAAGTTCAGTCCAAGTTTCCTATTTCGGTAAATTCGTTGGAAGATTATGCGTCTGATATGTGTTCGGTGGTTTCGAAAACTTATCAACCGTATAAAAAGTTTAATCTTAAAAAAGAAAATCAATTGAACGATTTTGTTTTGCAGTTGGAAAATGAATATTATTCGTTAGTTCGTCCGAAACAGGTTCCCCGGGGAGAAGAACGGGTGGTAGACGCACTCCTTGAACGTGGTGTGGAATACTTAGAAATTAGGTTACTCGATCTAGATCCATTCTCACCCATTGGGGTTGAGGAGAACAGGTTGTATTTTATCCATTTGGTGTTATTGTATTGTATGTTAAGCGATTCGCCATTGGCAGATAAAACAGAAATGGCTGATTGGCGAAATAATCAACAGAAAACAACTTGGCTTGGAAGAAAAGATGATTTAGAAATCAAAGTTATGGGCAAAACCTGGAACTTAAAAGAATTCATTTACCAATTATTTGTGGAATTACAACCCATGGCAGACCTTTTGGATGATAACGATGGAAACGGAGCTTTTACAAAAAGTTGGGAAGAACAATGGGAAAAATGGAATGATTCTTCTCTTCTTGCTTCTAGTAGCTCGCAATTGGATTTAAAGATCCACAATTTAAGTTTTAAGGAGTTTGGAAGCAAACTTGCTCATAGTCATAAACTCCAACTTTTGGAATCCCCGCTTTCCCAATTAAGGATCCAAGAATTGGAAAGGATGAGCGAAGAGTCTTTATATGAACAGGAGAGGTTGGAAGTTTTAGAAGGTAGCCACCTTAAAAAAAATCAAAAACCAATTATCATCAAACCTCTAAAACTTTGTGGTGAGGCTGTATAATGCCAAGCTTTGAGGATTTGCCAGATGGTTATGAGGATATGGAAATTTCTACTCAAATCATTATACGCGATGCTTTGGCAAGAGGTATAAGTGTGGATGTGATCGATAGGAGCGAAAACTTCATTCGACTCACAAAAGGTTCACATTCGGAGTTCATCAAAGAAGCAAGTAAAACAAGACTCGATAGTCTAATGACTTACCTCGTTATGGAAAACAAGGTGGTCTCCAAACTTGTGTTAGGTGAAAGTGGGGTTCGGGTTCCCTTCGGTAGAAATTATGAATCTATCAAATATGCTCTTTCTGATTATAACCATTTTAAACATGTAAAAAAAGTAATCAAACCAACTACTACAAATTTTGGATTGGGAATCGGTATTTCACAACCCAATGATGATATAAATATTTATGAAAAACATCTAAATCACGCCTTTTCCTATTCAGGTTCTGTTATTGTGGAAGAATTCATCGAAGGTCCCGAATATCGTTTTTTGGTTTTGGGAGGAGAAGTGGTTGCCGTCTGCAATCGTGTTCCTGCCAATGTTTTGGGTGATGGTGAGAATACGATCGAAACACTGGTGCATCAAAAAAACAAAGATCCTCGTCGGGGGGAAGGCCACAAAACCGCACTCGAAAAAATCCAAATGACTGAAATTGAAAAATCGATTTTGAATGAACAGGGAATGGATTTTGATTCCATACCAAAAAAAGGACAAACTGTTTTTTTACGAAAAAACTCTAATATTTCAACTGGTGGTGATTCCTTGGATGTGACTGACCTTGTCCACCCCGAATTCAAAACCATTGCTATAATGTCCGCTGCAACTGCAGAGGCAAAAATTTGTGGAATCGATATCATTTCTTCTGGAATCTCAGAAAAACCGGATCCAAAGACCTACGCGATACTTGAGATCAATTTTAACCCAGTGTTGTACATTCATGAATTTCCGTATTCAGGAACCAAACGAAGGGTAGGCGAAAAAATACTGAATTTACTTGGATTTTAGCGGTTTAGCTGTATTTTTGTTTCAGATATCGTATGATATCAGCAGACTCATACATCTGTATGGAACCGTCGACAAGGAAAGGAACTTGGGAGATGCCTCCGAGTTTAACCACTTCGGCACGACCTTCTGTTCCATAGGATGCTTCCACAAGTTCTACATCTTCACCCATTTTTAAACCGAGTGAAGCCATAACCTGGATCACTCGGTAACAATAGGGGCATCCATTGTATTGGTACAACTTCATGACACTGAAAGTTTTATGTTTCGATTTTTTTTACGAGTTCGCCTGAATTTGCCATTTGGACTGTGATGTCATGGCCACCAACAAATTCGCCATTGATGTAAAGTTGTGGGATTGTTGGCCAGTTGGTAAATTCTTTGATACCCTCTCTGATTTTCATATCAGACAAAACATTGAAAGAACTAAAGTTTACATTCAATTGTTTTAATACACCAACTACACCAGCTGAAAAACCACATTGTGGCATTTCAGGTGTTCCCTTCATAAATAAAAAAACTTTGTTCGATTTGATTAAAGTTTCAATTTTATCTTTTAACTCTTGTTCCATTATTCGCTCCTTGTTTCTAATGCCAATGCATGGATTTCTTCTTTTAGTTCGTCTTTGAGAGTGGCATAAACCATTCTATGTTGTTCGATGAGAGATTTCCCCGAAAAACCAGGGTATAACACAATCGCCTTGATGTGCACTCCGTCTTTGTAAGGATCCAAAATTTCTACGTTGGAACCTGGCAAACCTTCTTCTATTTTCGCTTTGATCTCAGGGATTGTCATAATTACAAAACCCCTCCTAAATGGGAATTCTGTGCCTTGATATAATCAATATAAGCAGTGGGGACTTCTGGTAAAACAGAATTCTTTACTGAAGGGCGGGAAAGTAGGGTATCACTCCAAACTTTGATTTTGGGGAAAGATCGGATAAGGTCTAAACTAGGATTCTTTTTTGCAAGGAAATCCATCCGCATGAAAAACGGCGCATAAGCAGTATCCACTAGGTGGAAGGTATCTCCAGAGAAAAATAAAACTCCATCTTTTGGTGTGGGGAGAATGGTTTCCAACTGGCCTAATTTTTTTGTGATATCTTCTGCTCGTTTGTCGGACTCTGCTTTGTCCTTTGACATGGTCCAAACATAATTATCAACGAGAAGTGAACTTGCAAACTCGGTCCAGGCTCTATGTTTTGCCTTTTGTAGTGGGTCTTTCGGATGGAGGGATGGCGTTGCTACTTCGTCTAAATATTCGTTGATGACTGCAGACTCGAAAATTACCTCCTCTCCCACTTGTAAGGCCGGCACTCGGCCAAGGGGAGAAATTTTTAGAAACCAATCTGGTTTGTTCGCTAAATCAATGTATTTGATTTCATGATCGAAATTTTTTTCGAGCAGATTGATGACCGATCGTTGGACATAAGGACAAAGTTTAAAACTAATGAGTGTGGGTTTATTCATTCTAAGTATTAGACGTTCTCCGAACTTGGACTCGTCAATTCCATTTCCAAAGCATGGAGCCCTGTTTTGAATTCATTTTGTAGAGCCGAATAGACCATTCGGTGGCATTCTACTTGGTTTTTACCCAAAAAACGATCGGACTGCATCCTGAGACGGTAATGGGTTTCGCCGCTCGGTCTCGAACCAGGGTGGCCTGCATGTTCGAGAGAAACATCAAGCACCTGTATGTCTGTTGGCAAAAACTCTTTTACCAAAATTTCTTCCATTCTGATTTTTCTAACTTTTGATTCCATAACCAATTTGTATCAACCTCACATTGATGATGTAAAGAACAAGAGATAAGAAGGCAGTAAAGCCAAGAGCAAAACCTAAATTCACATCGGTCACTCCAATGAATCCATAACGGAAGGCATTGACCATATAGAGTATGGGATTTGCGTAGGAAATTGCCTGCCAAAATTCAGGTAAATTTTTGACAGAATAAAACACTCCACCCAGGTAGGTGAGGGGAGTTAACACAAAAGTGGGGATGATGGTTACATCATCAAATTTTTTTGCAAACAGTGCATTAAAAAAACCAGCTAGCGAAAACAAAATGGATGTTAGGGTTACTGTGAGTAAAATTAGTGTTATACTGTGAATTTTTAAATTGGTAAAAAAAAGAGAAGTTAAAGTAACCATAAAACCCACGGCAAGACCACGCACCACGCCGCCAAACGTATAACCGAGGACAATGGTATATGCAGAAGTGGGCGATACCAAAAGTTCTTCCACATACCTTTGGAATTTGCTGGAAAAAAAAGATGAAACTACATTATTATAGGCATTGGTAATGACACTCATCATAATAAGACCTGGCACAATGAAATCGATGTATGTAAAGTCTCCAATTTTACCAATTTGTTTGCCTACGAGCTCGCCAAAAATGAGAAAATACAATGCCATTGTAATGACGGGTGGAATTAATGTTTGTACCCAGATCCGAACAATGCGTATCCATTCTTTGCGAATGATTGTTTGTAAGGCTATGTAATTTTCTTTAAACATTTTGATTTTTCCGAGTTAAATTTAAAAATAGTTCTTCCAAGCGGTTTGATTTATTTCGCAAACTGACAACATCAATTTTAAGTTTGGTCAATTCAGAAAACAAATCATTCACAGATTCCTTTTTGTTTAAATTGACTTCAAAACTGGTATCATCCACCCAATCCATAGGAAATTTTTTGGATTGGGGTTTTACTTTGTGTTTGGATTTTACATCCACAATGAAGGTTTCTTTGTCGAGTCGGTTGAGGAGTTTTTTCATCGAAGTGTTTTCAATGATTTTACCTTTATCGATGATGGCAATGTTCTTACAAAGGTTTTCTGCTTCTTCTAGGTAATGTGTGGTGAGTATAATTGTTTTGCCTTGGCCATTGATGCGAGTTAAAAATTCCCACATGGATCTTCTGATTTCAATATCAACACCTGCTGTGGGTTCATCCAAAATTAAAATTTTTGGGTCGTGGACTAAAGCCCTTGCTATCATCAAACGTCGTTTCATCCCCCCACTCAATTGGCCAGCAGCTGATTTTCGTTTGTCGGTAAGGGATAAAGTTTCCAAATAGAGATCCACTCGTTCTTTCGTGAGTTTTTTGGGAATCCCATAATACCCTGCTTGGTTGGACAAAATTTGTTCTACCGATTCAAAAATTCCAAAATTAAACTCTTGGGGGACGATGCCTAAAAATGTTTTCGCTAGGTTCGGGTTTTCATCTATGTCCACTCCCATAATTTTGACAGTCCCACTTGATTTTTTCACAAGGGAGCTGAGAACACCTATGGTTGTGGATTTTCCTGCTCCATTGGGACCGAGAAGAGCAAAAAAATCCCCTGCTTCTACTTTTAAGTCAATATTGTGTAAGGCCGTGACCCCTGATTTATAGGTTTTTTTCAACCCTTCGATTTCTATGGCGTATGGATTCATTATTTTCCCACTATTGTTCGTGTTAGATGGTGTGTTGGGTATTTTTGTATTCTTAAAGTTTTTCGTAGATTTTTTTGTGTTTCTTCTGGTAAGTGAACAACGGATTTACATTCTTCCGAACAACACCCAGAAAGTTTTTTACTACATTCTTCGCATTGGACATACAAAACATGGCAACCCAAATTGGCACAATTTCTATGAGTATCACTTGGTTTTCCGCAAGTGTAACAAACAGTTAAAACATCATCGGTGATCCTTTCTCCCAACCGGTCATCAAACACAAAATTTTTACCTTTGAATTTTGATTGGAGACCATTGTCTTGGATGGCCTTTGCATAACCAATGATACCACCTTGGAGTTGGTGAATTTTTTCGAACCCTTTGTATTTGAGGTAGGCGCTTGCTTTTTCACAGCGAATCCCCCCCGTGCAGTACAAAAGAATTTTTTTATCTTTATTGTTCTCGAGTATTTTTTCCACAAGGGGGAGTTCTTCTCGGAAGGTGCCTACATCGGGTAAAATAGCATTTTCAAAATGTCCAACTTCTGATTCGTAATTGTTTCTTAGATCAACCACGATTACATCTGGCTCATCTAGTGTTTTGTGGAATTCAAGAGGTGTTAGGTGGGTGCCTACATCGGAAGGATCAAATTGAGTATCGTCCAAACCGTCAGCCACAATTTTTTTTCTAACTTTGATTGCTAGTTTGATAAAACTTTCTTTTTTATCTTCTACCGCATCATTAAAATAAATTCCTTTGAGATAGGGTATGGAATCTACAACTGTTCTCAAAGTTTCATAATTTTCGAGCGGAATAGAAAATTGGGCGTTGATTCCTTCATTTGCCAAATATATCCTTCCAAGTATTCCCAAATCTTCAAAGGCATCGTAAAGTTCGTCTCGAAAGGTTAGGGGTTTTTTTATATGCACATAACGGTAAAAAGAAACAACTCGCCTTTCTCTTTTGTCTTCGTTTACCTTTTTTAATAATGTGTTTTTGTCAAAACGATTGTATAAAAATTTTTTCATATTTTTTTACCTTGTTTTTCTTTCGATTCTCTAACCTTTCTAAATGCATTTCTTGTGATCTCTGCAATGGCAGGGTGGATATAAATCATATCTAAATAATCATTTAGTTTTGCACCCAAACTCATACCAAATATCAATTGATGGATGAGGTTACTTGCCTCTTCCCCAATGATATGTGCTCCGAGAACTTTTTCTGTGGACGCATCCACAAGTACTTTCACAAAACCTACGTTCGACATTCTCGCCATTCCCATTGCCGAACTACTGTAGGGGTTCACGCCTTTATAGTAAGGAATATTCTTTTGTATGAGTTCTTCTTCAGTAAAACCTACATGGGCAATCTGAGGGTGTGTGAATACAGCTCCTGGAACAGGAGGGTATTGGATTGGTTTTTTTTCGCTTGTTTGAAAAAGATTTTGGAAAAGATATTCACCTTCGAAGTTTGCCGAGTGGCGGTAAAAATAACGACCAATCACGTCCCCAAAGGAATAAATTCCAGGTTCATCTGTTTCCAGTTCGTCATTGACTTGTATGTAACCATTTTCGTTCAATTGGATTTTTGTATGTTCTATACCAAGATCATCTGTATTAGGTTTGATTCCAGTGGCAACAAGCAGTCGTTCGGCGCTTAGTTCTATTGTATTTCCAGTTTTATCTTTTCCGACCACTGTGAACATTTTGTTTTCATAGGAAACAGATTCGATGTTCACGTTTTTGTGTATGGGGAAAGGAAGGTGCGCTTCGAGTTCTTGCCTTACTTCTCCATCGATCCCTCGCAAAATTTCACCTCTTGTGATTCCCACCACATCACAACCGTAACTTTGGTATGCACACCCTAGTTCCATTGAAATAAACCCAGCCCCCAAACAGAGCATTGATTTTGGCAAGGTTTCGGCTTGTAGTGCTTCCCTGCTTGTCCAGTATGGTGTGTCCAGAAGGCCTGGGATATTTGGTATTTGCGGTCTTGTGCCCACCACGATAAATATGTAGGGGGCAGTGTATGATTCAATCCCATCGGAAACCACTTTGTTCGATACAAAACGAACTTGTTTATGAAAGTATTGGATATTGGGATTTTTTTCGTAAGCTACGGGAATTGAATCAGAATCTTTTTTCACAGTTTCGTTTAACCGTTGTACGATCATTTTAAAATCGGCCTTTGGCCTTTCTTTAAAATGAACAGGATATTTTTCAGAATCATCGGCAATTCGCAAAAGCTCCGATGGGTAGATGAGCATTTTGGAGGGAATACAACCTCGGTTGAGGCAAGTGCCACCAGGTGTTTCTTTTTCAAACACAGCCACCTTTTTGCCAATGAGTGAAGGGGGTGTTACAAGTTTTGTCCCAGCACCTGCCCCGATCACGATGATGTCGAATTCTTTCATCTTAATTCCAAGTTAGGGAAGGCTACGATTTCTGTAAATGAAGCGTTTTTGCAAATGGTTCAAAAATCCGCAAATGCGCATTGCGTAAAATTAGAATGATTACGGAAGGAAAGGGTTTTTTCGCCCTTGGATCCTTTCTATGATCTCGTTTTTTCTGATTTCGAACGTATCAGGCGGGTCTAGTTTATGCCAAGATTCGTATAGCTTGCGTTTGTCTTTTGGGATGGGGATGTTCCATTGTTTTTCCATATAGAAATAAATGCGTGCGATGTCTCCTCGGATGGACTCTTTGGGTTCAGCCACTTTGTTCTTAAAATCAACCTCAAAATCGCAGAGCCCATACGCTCGTTTTTCGCCAGGAATTTCGCCGAAGGAAAAATTGGCTCTGTCGTTATTGATTTCACCTGGTGCTGGAACTAGGTTATGAAGATCACCTTCGATTTCGGAAAATATAGGATCCGTGGCGGAACAACACTTCCGACCTCGGAGTGACTTGCCAGAATGTGTACAGTCTTTTTTTGTCCAACACTCTCTCTGGTGTCCAAATTGGTGGGCAGGTACGATATGTTCCCATTCCACCATCAGTGCGCGGTTACTCCCTGTTCGGGAATCTAAACCACAAGATTCACTTAGGATGCGATACCTGCCCATTTGATTGAGATCTTTCTCAAACTTGCACCCACAGTAAAAATCGTTTGGAATTTGTTTGTAGATCCTTCGTAAGAATTTTTTGGCAGATTGGAAATTTTTAATGTAATTCTTTCGCAAGGGAGTGTTACTTTTTCTCCCAGCCGTATTTTCTACTTCCGTGTTGGGTCGCCTATTGGTTTCGGAATTCGTTTCTGGTTCGGAATTAAGTTCAGGATTTATTTTCGAATCTAAATCAGTGCCCAATTCAGATTTTGTTTCGGAGACAGGATTCGAATTTTTCGATTGTGAAATTGAATCCTGAAAAGGATGCAATAACAAACAAATGAATGTCACTGCCATTATAAATTTTTCAAACCAATATTTCATCAGTGTATCTGTAAACAGTTAGGTGGGTGTTTTTACCATTGGTCCCTTAGTTTGCGGAGGGCAACAAAATAAGATTCTTCAGTGGATGGGCTTTCATTTTTTATTCGTGTGCGGATTTGTTTTTGGATATGGGGGTTGTCCAAACGAAAGAAAGGATTGATTTTTTTTTCGAGACCAAAATCGGATACATAAAAACCTTCCTTTGAATTTACATCAGGTAGCGATGATAGTAAATGATTTATTTCTAGGTTGTCTGAATCGATGGATTTGGCAAAGGCCAAATTGTTTTCCCAATATTCATGGCCTGGATAGAGTTTTGTATTATGGTCTAAATCCACAAATCGATGTTTTACGGTTTGGAAAAGAGTGTGCGGATTGCCTCCTCGGTAACAATTTCCCACACCTGCATTGAATATGGTATCTCCAGTAAACACTGCCTTCGTAGAATGGGCACTCGTGACTGCGAAGGTTAGGTGACAATCGGTATGACCTGGAGTTTCCCAAGAAACAAGCGTTTCGTTTTCTACGGAAAAACAGATATCACCTTCTCCCAAGATCTCATCGAGACCGGGAATTTTTCCTCTTGTATTTTTATGACCAAAAATTTGGCAATTTGTATAGGTTTTTAATTCTAGATTGCCTGCTGTATGGTCTGAATGTTCGTGGGTGTTTAGAATGGATTTTAATTTTAGCCCTTTCTTTTTTAGAAGGTTTATGATTTGTTCGGGGTAATAGGGGTCAATACAAACTGCCTCTCCTGTCCTATCGGAATGAACCAGATAGGAAAAATTTCGGAGAGGTGATGCTGTAAAAATAGGCGTTATTTGGATCACAATAGTTGCGTTATTTGGATCACAATAGTTCCCTATTTAGTATCCTATAGTTCCTAATTTTCTAATAGAGGATCCTTGTTTTCAATGAGTGTTTGTGGTTTTTGATTTTATCTTTCAATTCATCACCTAAGTTTTTGTCAATTTCCATTGATAGATAGCCAATATTTGTAGATGTGCTTAGATTTTGAGTCAAAATATTTCCGCCCATTTCTGAAATGATGGAGTTGATATCTCGTAAAAACCCTGGTTGGTTTTGGTGGATATTTAAAATTCGGTGATATCCTGCTTTTAAATTGCCTAATTCAATGTTTGGAAAATTGACGGAAAAAGTAGTAGAACCATTGTTCATAAATTTTAATAATTTTTCTGCCACTTCTGTGCCGATGTTCTTTTGGGCTTCTTCCGTTGAACCACCGATATGTGGAGTGAGGATAAGATTTGGTAATCCTTGCAATGCACTCACAAATGGATCGTCATTAGATTTTGGTTCTTCAGGAAATACATCAATCCCCGCACCTGCAATTTTTCCAGATTTGATCCCTTCTACGAGTGCACCAATTTCAATGACCTTACCACGAGATAGATTGAGTAAATAAGAATTATCCTTAATGAGTGATAGGTGTTCTTTTCTAAATAAATTTTTAGTTTCGTCGGTTTCTGGAACATGGAAGGTGATAAAGTCAGATTGTTTTAATAAATCTTCATAACTAGAAACAGCGGATGCATTTCCTAACGGCAGTTTGGAGATCACATCATAAAAAATAACCTTCATGCCCATTGATTCTGCCAAAACTGAGACTTGTGTTCCAATATGGCCATAACCAATGATGCCTAAGGTTTTGCCCCTGACTTCAAAACAACCTTTGGCAATTTTATTCCACTTTCCTAAGTGCACATCTCTGGATTGATCAGTTGCTTTCCGCGCAAGCATGATAATTTCGGCAATGACCAGTTCGGCGACAGACCTTGTATTGCTATAAGGTGCATTGAAAACAGGGATTCCTTTTTTTTCTGCTGATTCCAGTTCTACTTGGTTTGTACCGATGCAAAAACACCCAATGGTCATGAGTTTTTTTGCATGTTCGAGTGCTGCATTTGTGACATTGGTTTTACTGCGAATGCCCAAAACGTGGACGTTTGCAATTTTTTCTATGAGTTCTGCTTCTTCCATCGCATCTTTAACGAGGGTCACGTCAAAACCATCTTTTTGGAAGAGTTCATAAGCATCCTTATGGATGTTTTCGAGGAGAAGAACTTTGATTTTGCCTTTAGGATAAGATACCATAGGAACAGGATTTTTTTCTTTGCGAAACCTTGCACCTCCAAAAAGATTGAGGATATTATGGAAAGGTTTTCACGATTCTCCCGTTTTTTCTTCGTTTTGGCTCTTGTACTCTTTGTTGTATCCTGTTCGAGTTCCAAAACATTCCAAGTGGTTCCTGAGCCAGTGCTTGACCAACAATCTGTTATTTCTGACGAGGTTTGCCTCCGCAGTTTTGTATTTTTTGACCGCAGGCCTTGTGTTTATTTTCGTGCTGAAAAAGACAATGCAACTGGCCAGATCCAATACTTCTTATTGTATGAAATTGGAAATTTTGACGTAGACCTTCCACTGGGAGTTTCTATGAAGCTTGGGGATAGTTGGTACAATTTGAAAAAAACAAATACCGATTATTCTGATACAATTGTTGTTACTTCAGCGGTTTCAGCTGAAATTATTCCCAAAATCAATGAAAGTAAACAAATTATCATCAGTTATACGAATAGAAAAGAAACACTGAATTATAATTTGAATGCCTCGAGAGTTGCTTCCTTACAATCCAATTTGACAAAACTCTTCCGCGCCATCGAATCCAACCCCAAACTCAATATCATCAAAAAGTAAATTATGCGAAATCATTTGCTTTAAAAAAAAATACCGGACATTTTGTCCGGTATTTTGTATTGGATTGTGCTTTGATTTAAGTTTGATTTGGATATGTTTCCCTCATTTTTAGGAAACCGTCTCGTTTGCCCATCAATCACTCTGGTCGCATGAGTGGGAATAGGATGGTGTCTCGGATGGAATGAGAGTCTGTCAGTAACATCACCAATCGGTCGATTCCAATGCCAAGCCCCCCTGTTGGTGGAAGACCATATTCCAATGCTCGGATGTAATCTTCATCCATCATAAAGGCTTCGTCGTCACCTGCTTCCCTCTGTTTCACTTGTTCTTCAAACCGTTCTTTTTGGTCGAAAGGGTCATTTAACTCAGTGAAGGCGTTTCCGATTTCACGGCCTGCTACATATGGTTCGAACCGTTCCACATATTTCGGATCATCTTCGCCCGATTTGGCAAGGGGAGACAATTCTTTCGGAAAATCAGTGATGAAAATAGGTTGGATGAGGTGTGGTTCTACGAGGGAACTGAACACATCGTCACATACCTTCCAAATGGAAACAGAATCGGAAGAATCAACACCCTTTTCTTTTGCTTTTTGGATGGCCTCTTGCAGGTCTGAAATTTTGCTGAAATTGATACCTGAATATTCCTCGATGATATCGATGTATTTCACCCGTTTCCATGGAGGGGTAATGTCTATCATATCCTTACCATAAGCAAATTTAAGCCCTTTGCCAATGGCATTTGCCACATGCACTACCATTCGTTCGGTGAGAGAGAGCATGGCTTCCATGTCTCCGAATGCCATGTAGGCTTCCATCATTGTGAATTCTGGGTTGTGTTTTGTGGATACACCTTCATTGCGAAAATTTCTGTTTAGTTCGAAAACCCTGTCCATTCCCCCTACAATGAGTCGTTTGAGATAAAGTTCAGGAGCAATGCGTAAGAATAAATCCATATCCAAAGTGTTGTGGTGAGTGATGAAGGGCCTCGCTGCTGCACCTCCTGCGATGGATTGCATCATTGGAGTTTCTACTTCTAAAAAACCTTCACTAGTCAAAAATTTTCTTATTTCGGAAACAATTTTTGATCTTAGTTTGAAGGTTTCGCGGACTTGGTCGTTGACCACAAGATCCACATAACGCATACGGTATCTTTGTTCCACATCGGCAAAGGCATCGTAGACGACACCGTCTTTTTCTTTTACTACGGGGAGAGGGCGAATGCATTTTGAAAGCAGTTGAACGTTCGTTATGTGTAGCGTGGTTTCACCTTTTTGGGTTTGGAATAACCAACCATCCACACCAATCCAATCACCTAAGTCGAGTGATTTGAAGAGAGAGTAATTTTCTTCGCCTAAATCGTCCCTCGTTGCATAGAGTTGGATGAGTCCTTCGGAGTCTTTTAGGTGGGCAAAAGATGCCTTGCCCATTACACGTTTTGCATGCAACCTTCCCCCAAGTTTAAAGGATTTTTTTTCGGCTGAGTTAGGGTCAAACGATTGTATGAGAGATTGCGAACGGGAATCGGGAAAAAAACGCAAAGGGTAGGGATTGATACCTTTATCTTTTAGGTCTTTGATTTTTTGAATGCGCTGAGCAATGAGTTCGTTTGAATCTTTGATTTCATCCATTATAGGATACCCCTAATGTAAGCAAACAGATACCGAAAAAATTCGATTCCAACCTCGGTCAATCCATCGTCAGATAAAAACCAATTGGATGGAGTGAACTGAGAAGGAAACACGTGTGCCGAAACTTTTACTGGTAAACTGGCTAAAGTTTTTTTATAAATTCCTAAAATTCGTTTGGATTCAAATTCCTGAGTTAAGAGGAGGATTGAATTTACATTTTCAGAAACAGCTATTTTTAATAGGTTTTTAGATGCTTCCTCTGTGTCACCCATTTTGGAATAGGGAATGGCAATGGCACGTAAGTTCTCGCTAGAGAATCCAAAATTTATGAGAGTTGAAAGTATTTTTTCCTTTTTTTCTTTCGGGCTCAAAATTAAGTTTTCAGCTTTATCTTCCCGTACAACAAGCATTAGTTTTTTGAAATCCCCTTTCTGGGATAAGTTAACAACAGATTTTAAATATTTTTTTGTGGGAAATGAGGAACCAACCTCCAAAACCGCCAGATCCGATTTTTGATAGGGCGCTTTGGAAACAAGCCAAAATGGGGCAGAAAGGAGAAGCCCCAAAAGGACGAATAAAGGGAATAAAAAACCCATGATGAAAACTTTGAGTCGGAAGGTGAGATCGGAGACTTGCATGGTGGCCGCTATCAATCTCAATTTTTAAGTCGAGGGTGACAAGATAAAATTCTCCTCCTTGACGAATGAACACACCTTCCTATCCTGGCAGAAACATCGCCGCTCGGATGGTGGAATTGGTAGACACGCTACTTTGAGGTGGTAGTGCCGCAAGGTGTGGGGGTTCGAGTCCCCCTTCGAGCAGAATCCCCGTATAACAAAATTAAGTTTAAAAAGACTAAAAAGTTGACTCGAACAGTGGTGAGAGAAGGAAACCCGGAAGGTTTCCGTCGAGCGACGCCGTGCCGGGGAGCGTGGCTTGGACAGGAAGTCCAAGCAAGCGGCGAGGTCAGAGTCCCCCTCCTTAGCAGAATCCCCGTATAACAAAATTAAGTTTATCTTTTAATATTCCCAATCCACATGTGCCGTTGGGAGCTGGTTCAACTTCTTTCTTATTTCTTTCCATGTGGGCAAGTGGTGGGATAGTATGGATTTAAACTTGTTACTATGCGTTTTTTCAAATGCATGGGTTAGTTCATGGTAGATGATATATTCGATACAATCGATGGGTTTCTTGGCAAGTTCGGAATTCAGCCAAACTTTCTTTTTGCCTGGGATATAGGAACCCCATCTTGTTTTCATTTTTCGGATTCCGAGTTTTATGTTTGATAAACCCATTTTCTTTTGGGCAACATTCATTATTTTATCTGCTTTTATTTGAAGCTCTGATTTATACCATTCATCAAAATGCTTTCTAATTTTGGGTTTAGAAGTGTCTTTTGACACAGATAAAATGATTGAAGAAGCTTTCACTTGTATCGAAGGTTTAGTTTTTGATTCTAAAATTTTGAGTAAATATCTTTTTCCAAATAGGTAATGGGATTCTTTGTCTAAGAATTCTCGATTTGCTTCTCTTTCTTGTTTTAGAAGTTTTTCTCTTTGTTTTTTGATCCAACTGAGTTTAGAAATTGTATAAACTCGGACAATATCCTTTCGCATTCGGAGTGGTGCGGAAATCACTACCTTCCCGTTAGGTGGGTAAACGGAAAGGTGGATGTTTTTGATATCCTTGAAAGTTACGGATATTTCAATGTTTTGGAGTTTAAATTTATCTGTATTCTGGTTGTTCGGCAATGATTTTAAAGATTCTCTCTACTTCTTCAACGTTCTTATCCATTAAATCATAAATCGTCTTTTTTAAAACATTTTCTTTAGTGGGATTCCCATACCAGTCATCAGGTCGATCGAAATTGATTGCATCGTGAAGTTTGAGGGCAAGCTCTAAGTTTTGATTGAGATTGTTGTACAGAGCCACTTGACCCTGGGTTTTAAGTTGGGAAGGAGCATCCGATTGGTTTCCTTTGCTGACTTTTCTTGCGAGTTCCATGACTCTCTTAAGGTAATTTTCATACGATGTGGCTCCCTTTTTTCGTTCCATGATGATTTCATGGAGGAGTTCACTCATTTTATTATAGAATGCTGGGTCAAGTAGGTGGTCTCGGATGATTTTTGATCTGATATTGTTTTCGATCGTTTCGGCAGAGGCTTCTCGGTTTCTTGGAGCGTTTGCACTATCATCTTTTAAATTGCTCAAACTCTCCACGAGTTCCAAAAGAGGAAGGTTTTCAAACAGAGAAATGATTTTGGATTCATCGGCTTGGATGTAATGGTCAATCAAATGACGCATATCCGCTTCATAAGATTTTAGATCTATGATATCTCCAGAAGCTTTTTTGATCGTCAACCGCAGGTTGACATAAAATTCGAATTTAGACTTGTAATAAGCCTCTTCCTTTTTAGTAAACTTCGCTTCCTCAAATTCATTTGCAATATTGGCAAAGGAACGAACAAAGGTTGCCGTAAGTTTATAAAGGTTAATTCTTAAGAATTCCGTGTCTTCAATGTCTTCAGGTTTTTCGGTGTTCCCACAGAAGTATCTTTGGTAGTCGAGTTGGTCTTTCGGTGGTGCAACAGCTTCGCATAACGTTTCTAATGCTTCCAGGTTTTCGATTAACTTTTCCCGTGCAGTTAGGAGTCTATCTTTGACAATAATAGAATTGTCCGTCGATAGGGTTTCACCATTTCCATTTTCAAGTTCCGAGGTATACACCTCAATTGCATTCTCAACTTTTTTGAATAGGTCTTTATAGTCGACGATGTATCCAAAGGGTTTTGTTTCTCCATTCAAACGATTCACTCGGCAAATGGCTTGGAAGAGACCATGGTCTTGCATATTTTTATCGATATAGAGAACGGTGCAAGCGGGTGCATCAAAGCCAGTTAAGAGTTTGTCTACGACGATGATGAGTTTCATTAGAGCAGGTGTTTCTATGAAGGCTTTTTTTACATCTTCCTCGAATCTTTCTGCATCCTTATCACCGAGCATTGTTTTATACGTATTGTAAACAAATTCCTTTTCGGTGTCGGTTCCTTCCCCAATATCCTCTGTTCGGATGTCTCCTTTTTTTGGTGCAAAAGAAGTGATGACGGCACACCTACCTCGAAGATTGGTATCTTGAAAAAGTTTATAGTATTTGCATGCCTCATAGATGCTACCTGCAACTAACATCGCATTGCCGTATTGACTGCTTAAGGCAGGACGATTGGAAAAATCGAGTAAGATGTCGGATACAATCTTTTCCATGCGGGATTTGGAACTGAGAACCTTTTGCATTGTCCCCCATTTTTTCTTGAGTTCTTTCCTTTGGTAATCATTCAGACCTTTGGTTTTGGCATTGAACCATTCGTCCACTTTTTCAGGACTGCTTAGCCTTTGGTCGATGTCTCGTGCTTCATACATCAAATCCAAAACCACTTCATCCCGCACGGCTTCATTGAATCGGTATTGGTGTATATAACGTCCAAATACTTCTTCTGACGTTTGTTTGTCTTTTCTGAGAAGTGGGGTTCCCGTGAATCCGATGAAAGTAGCTCCTTTAAGGATGGCTTTCATTAACCTATGGAGTTTTCCTGATTGGGTTCGATGTGCCTCATCAATGAAGAGAAAGATTTCCCCTTGTGTCCTGGGAGGATTCTTCTTTATGCTTTCTAAGTAAGCATCGAAGTCATCCACATTGTTTTTACCAAATTTATGGATGAGAGAACAAAGCAATCGAGGAGTAGCCATTGAAAGTTGCCCAATCAGATCTTTTCCACTTGTTGTCCGGTAAATTTTCTCACCAGATTGATCGAATACTTTTTTGATTTGGGTGTCTAATTCATCTCGGTCGGTGATGACGGCTACTCTTGCATTCGGATTGTTTTCTAGGATCCACCGAGCAAGGATCACCATCACAAGAGATTTTCCGCTCCCTTGGGTATGCCAAATGATCCCACTTTCTTTTCTTTGGACAAATCCTTTAGCAGACTTGATTCCAAAGTATTGGTGGTATCGAGGGAGTTTTTTGATTCCACCGTCGAACAAAACAAAGTCGTAGATGATTTCGAGAAATCGTTCTTTGTTGCAAAGTTTTAATAGGTATTTGTCTAAAAGATTTTGGGAGTTGTCTTCGATATCTTCTTTCCAATTGAGGAAGAACTTTTCTGTCGTTCCGATTGTCCCGTATCTAAGACCTTCTGTATCATTTCCTGCAAAAACAAATTGGATCGTCGTAAAAAAGTCCTCTATAGCATCCTTACTTTGGTTACGAATGTTTTGTCGGATCCCTTCGGAAACAGATGTTGTTGCCTTCTTCAATTCTAAAACGGCAAGAGCAATTCCATTGACATATAATACCAAATCAGGTCGTTTTTCCGATTTGCCGAAGACGGTTACTTCTTCAGCAATTCCAAACTGATTCTTTTCAGGATGGTCCCAATCGATAAGTTGTATGGTTTCCGCATTTTCACTCGCAGACTCTTTTACAGGAATGCCGTAACGCAATAGGGAATAGACTTCCTTATTGCGTTCGTAAAGGGATTTTCCGTATTGGTTATTTGTTTGGTGGAAAAGGTCTATGGTGCGGGCGATTTTTGAATCGGATACACCTTGTTTGGCAAGAAAATTGGCGAGTAGGTTCGGGACAATATTTTTGTTTGGTTGGTCCCGCCAATCGCCTAAATAATCATAGTCCAAGTCTTTTTTAAAGAGTTCGATGACTCGTTTCTGAGTAGCTCTTTCGATATCGCCGATTTTCATTCTTCTTTTACAATTATCTAAATAGCGTCAAATAGTCGTCAAACGCAAAAATACGGTTTCTCTTAAAACCAGTAGTTTCCTTTAGAATATGCAAGGATAGAAAATCATCTAAGAGCCGTTTCGCTGTCGAAGGATTGATTTGTAGTTCTCTTGCGACATCACTCGAATCTAAAATAGGATTTGAATACAATAGTTTGACTAACTCTTTTGCGAGAGATTGTTTTTTTCCGAGAGTCGCCAATTTGAAATCTGTTTGCTCTCTAAGTTGAATGATGGATTTAAAAGTCTGAATGGAACCAAGTGAAGTGACTCGAACGCCTTCCAAAAAAAACTTAAGCCACTGCTTTAAATCATTTTGTGTTCTGACTCTAGTTAAATTGTCATAATAACTATTCCGATTCTTTTCAAAAAAATCAGACAAATAAAGAGTGGGTTTAAACAGAAGCTCATGGCTTACCAAAAAGAGTGTGATGAGAAGCCTTCCTATCCTTCCATTTCCATCTAAGAAAGGGTGAATGGTTTCAAATTGATAGTGGGCGATGCCGACTTTAATCAAATGAGGGACAGGAGTGAGATCATTATTCAGGAATTTTTCAAGATCGGACATTGCATTTTCCAAACCGTCATGGTGAGGGGGTATAAAACTAGCATCTGCTAAACTGCTTCCACCAATCCAGTTTTGACTCACTCGAAATTGTCCTGGAAGTTTTTGTTTTCCTCTGACACCTTGCATGAGGGTTTTATGTGTTTGTTTTAAGAGTCGATTGCTAAGGGGCAAAGTTTTTAAATCAACAATCGCTTGATTCATTGCTTGGACATAGTTTTGCACTTCCACCCAATCATCCCTTTTTTCAGGTGAAATGAATTCTTCTTTTTGGACCGCTTCGTCAAAATTTGTCTGAGTGCCCTCGATTCGGCTACTTTTGGTTCCTTCTTTTAACACATGCATTTTGATAAAGAAGTCAACATCTGGGATCAATTGAGAGAAGGCATTGAGTTCCCCAAGTCTAAGTGTAGATTCGCTGAGTAACATGACGATTTCTGGGTCGTCCAAAACCCATTGGCAATCCACTGGCTCTGGTTCAAAACTTTTGTATTGGAATCTTTGGACGTAGGTCCCAGAAACAAATTGGGTGATGGGGATCGTTTTCACTTGGGAATTACCTGCAAATAAGGATTCCCATAATTGCAGTAAATGGATTTAGTGCAATTAAAAAATTCCAAATGACCAGATCGGAAGTTTTTCTACGTTTTTTTCCGATTGGGATTTTGGCTAAGGAAAAGTTTAACTTTTCCGTCCAAGTTACTCGTGACTAATCAAAGGCTTCATTCTCGGCAAGAGACTTTCCTCTTTCATCCTTCCATTCAGTCATTCCATTGGCATTTCTTCCCATTACCATTACAGCTCCAGCCGAAGGAGAAGAAAAAAGAAAATCGTTCGTGAATATGTAGTGATCGCCTTCAGTTCTTAAGACTCCATCAGCTATGAGTTTTTCACGAAGACGGATATATCCCTTTGCCCATTTCTCCATTGAAGGAGCCAATTCAAACATAGCTTGGCTATCTTTTCTGACTACAAAACCTTCTGTTGTGAAAAAGCCTGATGCTTTAATTCCTTTGGTTTGAATTGCGTAGTCCTTCGATTGAGATGAAATTTTCTCCGTCTCTCTTCTATCAATTCTTTCAAATAGTTTGAATCCTAACGTGTGCACTGTTAGTTTGATATTCTCAAGGAACTCTTCCATTTCAGCTTGGTCTGCTTCGGAAATGGAAGTTTTTGCAGGCATTGTCGAATTTTCTAATTCATATCTATTTGCTTCTTTTGCTAATTCAAAAAGTCTTTTTTCTAAATACTTTACATGGGCTTTGTTTAGGTTCTTACTAAAAACACAAACTGCTTCGATCCAAAATTCTTTGGAACCTAAGTGTTGTTTGAGTCGGTCTAGGATACTTTCTGCTTCGCCAATGTAGACTAAGTCTTTGTCCTCGTTTTCTGGATTCTTTCCAAATAGGAAGTAAACACCTGTTGAATACAAATCTTCTCTATTTACAGATTCTTTGATTAATGTTCTCGGAATTTTATAAGTGATTCCATTCCAATTGGAAAGTTCGGCGGTGATCCTTCCGCTGGCGTCTCCATCAATGAGGAAGAGGGTGATCTTTTTGGGAAAGGGTTTCATTGGCATCATCAAGTTAACTGGGATAAATCCAAATCGCAATACTGAAATGATTGTGGAGGTGTGAACGATTTGAATATTGATTTTGGTTTAAGAGGAGTTTGAAATTTAAAAACTTTCTTAATTAGAATGGAAGTGCCTTCATTTTTATCAGAATAATAATGGAAGAATTTGTCCTTCGAGATACATCCTTTCTTGGAATACTTTTTCCATAAACTGTTAGGTGAATCTCTGTCGATTTCTTTGACAGAGAAATAGCCAAGGAATACTTGGTCCGGTGCGGATGAGTAAATCAATACTTTATTAATCTTTCGTTTAAATACATTCTTTCGAAATTCAACAGTCTTTTGGCCATTCAAAATAGCCCAAGCATATTCTGGTTTAATTGATAATATAACGTTCATCGAAATGCCCTTTCTCTTTTATTTTCTTGTAATCTTCATCCGACAACCGAGTGAAAGTAGTAAGGTTGTTCTGACATGATTTCATCTCCCGTAAGATTCTATATGTAACTGGATACTTTAGATAAGTCACCAAACGGAAAAGCAATACGGTTAATGCTTTCTTTTCATTGAGTTGCCATTCAAGCTCCTCTGGTTGAAACACGGTTCTCTTTGCAACTAAGCTCATTAGTTCTGAAATATCTGAAACTCGATGATAAGAATCCACTATACCAACAGGGAAAATTTTTTTTATGGTCTTAGAAATATAAAAAAGTATTATATCTCCCTTGTCTAATTTCACTTTTGAGTTACAAATGTAGGCTTTTTGAATCGTATTTCCCTGGATCTCTTGTATAGTATTTTTATCAAACAAAAGTGGTTCTCTAAATTCTGAATCTTTGAATAGAGTTTCTGCATAATTTTCTTCAATTGGTATAATAAATTTACCGAAAATCATACTATCAAAATAAAAAGGATGAATGAAAGTCGAATTTTTCTTTTCATCTTCTATACTTTCGGAGATTTTCATTTCCTTGATCATATAGATCTCGCCTTTTTCATTAGTGCTAGATTGCTCAAATCCATAAAGCTCCAAAAGTTTTATCAATCGATCATGTTGGGGGTAAACAGTCAGGTAGAGATAGTTTACTTTGGCTTCAATGCAGTAGGCAAACATTTTACTTAAAAAAAGCTCACCAACCTTATTCCCAAAAGTAGATTCGCCAACTTTGAAAGTGCAGATTTTTAATGTTTCTTCATCGATATTTTTGATTCCATGATCTTTGTTTGATTCCTTTTTATAGATTAGAAGTGCAGACAACTCATCTTCAATGATTAGATAGTATGCCGACCTGTCTTGCTTAGCACAATCTTCCAGCCATTTATCGAAATCTTTATATCCCTCTCTTAATGAATCGAAAAATACCTCGTCCTTTCTACTTATGATTTCTCTCACGCTACCGTGTGTGAGGATTGGATGCAAAGGAATCACGAATCGAAACGTATTTAGTAAAAAATTTAGTCCGTCTTGGATATTTTTTACCTTGCTTTCGATATTCAATTTCTTCGCATTTTTAAAGATTCCTTTATCTTCGGTAATCAGGAGTTCGACATATTCTTGGTTCACCTGAAAAAGCAATTTTGCATCTATTTTATCATGTGAATTTCGAACATTACAAAGGTCATAAAATTCTTGATTTGGCTCGGCAGGGTTTTCGAGTATTCCATATTTTTTTAATTTAGCTTTGATGATAGATCTTCGCTCTTGGTTTTTGTCATTCTCTAAGTCTTCAAAGACAGATTGGTGCACGATTATCTTACAATTGTTTTCAATTGCCAATTTATAGAATTTGTAAAATTCATTTGAGGCTTCTTTATGGTCTTCTAAAGGGATGAAAATATTGGTATCAATTAAGATTCGTATAGAATTTTCATCCATAATCGATAAAACCTTTTGGTTAGAAATTTATATTTCGATTCAGTTTTTGGACCAAGTATTGGTTTCTATTTCAAACTTGGTAAAAAAAGCCTCAGGCTAGTCCGCTTTTCATAGGATCAAAACTTTCTTTCTACCCTCACACCAACCGAATCTTCCCAGTCAACAACACCTGCATTAACCCCTGTTTGATCCCCTTCGTCTTCTCCAACTTATTCTCCAATCCCTCAATCTCCTCATCCATTTCCGTAAGCAAATTCGCAATAGCTTCTTGTTCGGCGAGAGTGGTGGGGCAAGGAAATGTGAATTCTTTTATTTGGTTTCCATTGATGCCAGGCTGACCGCTTCTAGCAGAGTTAGTTTCTATCCAATTTCGGTATCGTTTAGCTTGGGTAAGAAAAAATATGTATTTAGCATTGGCACTATTTGAATCAATATTCAGTTTAATTAAAAACCCCGCATATACAAATGTCCCATTTTTAAGCTGGTGGATATATGATTTGCCAACGCTTGCACCAGTTCTAGCAAAAACAATTTCATTATCATTTAAAATGAAATACTTTGCGAGTGGGTGAGATACAGAGCAGATATCTTTGAAATTTATTTTTCCATTTTCATCGATATCGGTTATTCTGAGGTAATTAAAGTATCGATCATCTTTTTCTGTTGCAGGGGCGTTAATGCCATACTTTGGATTCGATTTTAAAACATCCCCCAACTTCCTCACCTCCCAATCCTCAGGAATCCTTCCCACTTCCGTATCTTTCATTCCACCTTTCCCACCAAACCCAGGCAAACGACGTTTCCCCGTAAGCAACTCTTGCATGGCTCCTTGTTTCAGGAGTTTTTTCTTTTGGATGGTGGTTTCCAGGGAAGTGATCAGTGCATCGGTATCGGAAAGTACTTCGGCAATGGCTTCTTGTTCGGCGAGAGTGGGGGGAAGGGGGATGGACAATATATTTATTTGATTTAGAAAAAGATTAGGTTGTGCACCTTGATTCACACTTTCATTAATCTGTTTTTGACCAAAGTTAGATTGCAAAGAATATTGCACGTAACCGCTCGAGCAATCCCCTTTCATTAATTTAATTAAAGCTACACTCCTAACTAAAACTGATTTTAAATTTTTAGGTACACGGGAAATTCTTCCTATTGTACCTGAGCAAGAAATCATAATATCATCATATTCTGGGTTGCATCTATTTTTCATTCGATGATACTCTTCTTCGCCAACATAATCTACATCTGAAAGGTCAATATATGAGTCCTTTACATTGCGAGCAGACAATAAGTAAAAACCAGAAGTAGTCCTTTTCGGAGTTAAGTGATCTCCATCTGTGATTTTCGTCGATATTTCCTTTAATTTTTTTATATTCCAATCTTTAGGAATCAAACCTACTTCCGTTTCTTTGTATTTACTCTTCATAGTTCAAACTCCCTGCGTTCCACAAAATCAAATTTCGGAAAGAAATAGGGAACATGTTCTTTTGTTAAAATCATATTGGGGTCTAGACCAAATTGGTTGGCTCCAATCTTTTTTCCTAATCCCGCTTCCATCATCTTCAGGTGAGTTAATTCCCTTAGCGATTGCCATGAAGTTAAGATTGCTAGTTCTTGTTCCTCCCAGGTAGCATTTAGAAAACCAAAGAACTCATCCTGGGAAAAATTTAATTTAAATTCATTTTTTTTGCCCGTAATTGCATTCTGTGATAAATCGAATTCCTTATCTGAACCAAAGTATCGATTGGATAAGATCACGGAATATCGGAAGGAATTAAAGAGTTCAATGATGGCAAAAATAGCTCTTTTTTCGAAAGAATAAACAATTTTAACGGAATGGCTCAAATTGAGGTCGGTAGATGTTTCTGGATATAACTGCTTGATACCGATGGGAGACACCAATCGACTTGGGTATAAATGAGGATGAAAGGCTTTTGGAAAGTGTGAGATTTCAGAAAAACTTCTACCTAAGTATAAAAAAGCAGTTAACGCAGTTTTTAAAATGGAAAAAGAAACATCCCGATCTCCCGTAGCAAAACAAAGTTTTGCCGATAAACGTTGGAAATCAAAAAGTTCATCCTTTTCTTTTTGCTTTATATGTAATTTAGCATTCGGATGTTTTATGCTAATCTTTTCAAAACTAGAAGTTAACGATTCTTTGTCGTTTCCTATAAGGATAGCTTCTTTATCCTTTAAATGATACTTTCCTTTTTCTAATTTTAATGAACCGTCTTGATTTACATAACTTATTAAAGGAGTATCATTCGTTTGAAGTTTGTAACGTTTTCGATTTCGTTTGTAGCCATTGTATGCATTAAATAAATTTCTATAGAAATGAAAATTCTCTACGAGTTTAGTATCGTAAAGTTTACCAAGTTTGAAATTGCAATCTCTGCAAAAGACATTCCGAATGGTTAGATTTCCTCCAATAGCTTGGGGAAAAATATGCTCATCTGAATTGTTATGTTTTGTGAATGTTATTTCACAATGCAAACACTTCGTATTTCGCAATCTTGATTCTCCTTCCTGAGCAATATCCACCTTCTAATCACCAACCATCTACTCAGAAACCACTTCCAAACCAATGCTCTTGGAAGCAAGTGACATCTGTTTATCATGAGTTACAACTGTTACTTGCTTATCCAAATATTTACCCCAGGCTTCTGCCGTTGCTAAATGCAATGCATCCAAAGTTCGCACAACTACAGGAAAAGACCCTTTAGCCCTTGTTATTATACGGGAACTCAATTCTATAATTTCTACTTTTTTTAATAATTCATTGAGTTCATCTTTCAAATCCACAACCTCTAAATCATTTAACGCCCCTTGTAAACGCATACAATCAAAGGTGCGATGGCATTCTACCTCTAACAATTCACTAGAACCTTGCTTATCCCATTTCCCGAAGTTTGCAAATTTTGCAGTATCATTTAGCAAAAATCGAATGACAGCAGAAGTATCTAAATAGACGATCACCGCTCGTCCCTGTTGTAATACAATTCAATGGAATGATTGATGATTCTTTTGAATTTCTTTTGGAAATTGTTATTTATCGCGGGTCGAATTCTTATTTGATCTCGATTTTCTTCAAATTTTGTAATGATTGCAATGGGAACAGTTCTGTCCAAAACAGTGACCACTTCCCCTTTTCTAACCAAATCCAAGGTTTCACTCAAATGGGCTTTTAAATTCGAGATATTTGTTTCCATGCACTTAAAATATAGTCAGAACCTGGTCATGTCAAGACCATTTCGGAAGTAGCGTTCGGTTCATACCCCAAACCCCATCTTCGCCAAATGCCCTTTCACTTTTTGGTCGAGTGCCTCGGTTTCTTTCTCCAAAGTCTCAAGTGGACTCTCATACCGTTCGGCAAGTTCTTTGATTCGTTTGGTGAGGGTTTGGCTGATGCGGTTCAGTTCCGATTGTACGTCTTCGGCAAGTTTGGCGAACCATTTGGAATCTACCACAAGGGTTTTGATTTCCTCGTCCTTTAGGTTTTTGTATCGTTCGTTCAATTTGGATTGTATGTCCGCTTGTGCTTGTTTGATTTTAGAATTGAGATCACTGATTTGGTTGGCTACGTTTAGGTATTCTTGGAGGAAAGTGATTTCTTCCTTTGCATCCTTGTCCGATTGGATTTGTTTCAAGCGAGCTTGCACAGACTTAGGTGTTACGGCGTCCTTATCCGTTTTGGCATCCGAGAGAAGTCCATCGTCTCCCCCTTGTTCTTCGACCATTTCTTCTAGTTTTAAATCCAAACCATCACGTTCCGATTCCAAGGCTTCGATGGTTTCCTTTTCCTTGGCAAAGTAGGCTTGGATGAGAAGGGCTTTCGGAATCAGCCTTCCTTCAAACTCTTTGGATTTGCCAATGGTTTCGGTTTCCTTTCCTACCTTCCAACCTTCATCCACAACCAAATACACATCGTCCTGCATCACCGCAAGCCAATAGGTCATGAGATGTTGGTAGATATCATAGGCATCCACAAGAGGTGTTTTGGAAAAGGCAGTGAGAAGGCTTTCACTAAAGGTATGGATAAATTCCTTAGGCTTCGTTTTACTCCCAATCGACTTACAGGCTTCGAGGCCACCTTCCTTCCATTTGGTGAAAGTGGATTCGATTTGTTTTCCAAATTTCACAAATTCAGGATGGGAATAGATCGTTGTTTTGATTTCTTCCTTGGAACACTTTAGATCATAAAATCCCTTTCGTTTGTTAGCCGAAAAAAGTGTTTCCTTAAGTCCCTTATACACCTCCCAAAAAGGAGAGAGGGCATCCACATCTAGTTCGGGAATCCCACCATGCAAATGAGCTTCGATGTTTTGGATGTCTTCTGGTTCACTGCTATCAATGTACCGAGGGATATTGAGATTGAATTCTTTCTCCTCAATTTCTTTGAATGGCACATTACGGCTGTATTTCGGAAATTCTATTTTGTTGGTAAACACATCCACGATTTTGTGAATGTCCTGTTCCCGAAGTCGGTTTTTGTTTCCATCCTTCTCAAACCCTTTCGACGCATCGACAATAAAGAGTTCCTTTCGTTTTTCAGCTTCTTCCTTATTGATTACAATGATACAGGCAGGGATACCCGTTCCGTAAAACAAGTTGGCAGGAAGTCCAATGATCCCTTCAATGTAACCTTTTTGGATCAGTTTCTTTCGGATCTCTGCTTCCGCATTCCCACGGAAAAGCACACCATGCGGGAGAATGATTGCTCCCTTTCCATTGCTCTTCAAACTACGAACCGCATGAAGTAAAAAAGCAAAATCCCCATTCTTTTGGGGAGGGATTCCAAAATCCTGAAATCTCGTATAACGATCATTTAAGGGATCAATTCCATTGCTCCATGCCTTAAAGGAAAATGGTGGATTGGCGACAAAAAAATCAAACTGCTTGAGGTCTCCCTTATCGGTAAGATACAAAGGATTGGCGAGTGTGTTCCCTGTTTTGATTTCTGCTGTAGGATTGTCATGGAGGATCATGTTCATACGTGCCAAGGAAGACGTTGCCACATCCATCTCCTGTCCATAAAGAGTGATCTTCCCTGCTTCTGCCGAAACCTTTAAAAGTAGGGAACCTGAACCACAAGTCGGATCGTAGGCGGTCTTACTGGATTTATCTGCCGATGACACATGGATGATCTTTGCCATAATGCGACTCACTTCCGCAGGTGTATAAAATTGTCCCTTACTCTTGCCACTTTCTGTAGCAAAATGCCTCATAAGATACTCGTAAGCATCTCCCAAAATATCATCACCTTCCGCCTTGTTACCCGAAAAGTCGAGAGCAGGGTTCTCAAAGATCGCAATGAGATTTGTTAGGCGTTGCACCATCTCCTTTCCACTGCCGAGTTTGTTCACATCGTTAAAGTCAGGAAAATCAGAGATTTTATTGGCTTCGCCCAAGGGTGCGAGTATCTTTTTATTGATGTCATCACCAATGCTCGTTTTTCCCTTCAAGGTTACCATATCCTTAAAAGAGCTACCTTTTGGCACTGTGATGGGAGAGAACGCTTCCCCTGCATATTTATCTGAAATGTATTTGATAAATAACATAACAAGAACATAATCCTTGTATTGTGATGCATCCATTCCGCCTCGAAGTTCGTCGCAAGATTTCCAGAGAGATGAGTATAATTCCGATTTTTTAATTGCCATAGTTTACAGTCAGAATTCATAATTTATGGAAATTCTGCAATAGTTTCATTGTAGCGGGTAGGTGGGACAAAGGGGGAATGAAGAATATAAAATCAGAGATTCTAAAAATTTTTGCGTAAAAGTTTAAATATAGACGATGAACTGCGAAGTTCCTAACGAATTATAGACTCGACAACCCGTGAGAAAAATCTTCTAACGGACTTTAGTCTAAAAAAAGAATTCTGTTTGCCTCTTTTTTCGGCGAATCTATTGACATTCAATTCGTTTGAACTAAAATCAGGTTCGAAGTGGAACATGGGAAATAAATTTATCAATCATCTTTTAATCCTTGTTTTGTTCTTTCAATTCAATTGTTTCTACAACCCCATCGTCAGAAAGTTACTTGAGCTTGATTCGCCGAAAAATAATGAAGAACTTTGGAAATTTTTACCTTTACTCTACCTTGCAACCCCTTTGGAAACACGTATCTCTCCATCCGTCGGAAATGTCATTCGTTCGGATACTCAAATCCAGGTTGTGTTCAATCGAAGTATGGATACAGGAAGTTTTTCTGCAAGTTTGGGTACACCACTCAATGGCATTTGGTCGCAAACAGTGGTTCAAAATGACACAGTCACCCTATCAGGAAATTACCCTATAGGCAATCAAACCTTCCTTATAGAAGGAAACGATATACACGGAATTAAATTATTGCCAATACGAGGTATATATACAATTCTTTCTTCCAGCACTAATATTTACTATGCGAATACGTTCGGAAATGACACCGATTCGGGAACTGATACATCATCACCAAAACAAACAGTAAGTGGTGCAATTTCGGGTGCAGTAACACCTGCTGCTATTCTTATTGCAGAAGGCGATTATTTCGTTACAGGAACAACTTTGAATTTGGTAGAAGGTGTTTCTTTGTATGGTGGATTCAATAAAGAATTTACCAATCGAAATTCTAACCTCTATATTTCAAAAATTATCGATACCTCAACGTTGGCAGTTGGCAATTCAATGGCAATCACCGCAGGTGGGTCAATAACCTCAGCCACTGTTGTCGATGGATTTACTATCCAAGGAGCTTCAAATCCAAATGTTTTGTTTCAATCAGTTGCCTTCGCTTGTATGGCTGGTTCTCCAACGATTAGAAACAATCGAGTGTTAGCTGGCAATGTGAATACTGGGTCTATTATTTCGATTGCTATACTTGTAACAGCATCTTCTCCGCTCATCATCGAAAATCCACTAATTGAAGGAGCTTCTGGATTTGGCTCGTTTGGTATTTTTATAGATCTTGGATCGGCACCGACGATTTCACTCAATGCGATTTCTGGTGGTAATGCCATTGGTTCTTCACATGCTTTGTATACTGCCCCACAAGCTAATAATCCAATCATATCTGGCAATACGATATTTGGTGGAACAGGACAAATCTCTTATGGATTGAATACCTCATTCCCATCAAACGTAAGCTTGGTGAATAATTCAATCGATGGTGGGTTAGGAAATACAAGCTATGCAATTTACCATGGGACGGGGGTAGCTGATGTTGGGAATTATACATCCAACGTATTTACCACTTCGGGTGGGGGCAATCGTTACTGTTTGTTTGAGGCAGGGGATAGCAATCCAATGAGTGTAATCAACAATCAATTTTTAAATTGCCCCCAAGGATTGTACTTCGACGAAGGCACCACTGCTATATTTAGCGTGGCGACAATCAATGGTGGAACTGTGGGTGGATCTAGTTATACGGGGAACTTTTGAATCTTCCAAAGTTAAAAATGAAGATTTTGTTTTTGCGTTACTGTTTGCCAATTTTTTGGCACCTGATGGAAAATCAGAGATGGTGTCTGTTTCAGATAAAACAGACAGTGTTTTTCTGATTGGTGGTTCGAGCAAAAAAAACCGAATCATTTCGAATGTCTTTCATTTTGAAAATGGAAATTTAAAAAGTTCTATGGATTTATTGCATAAACGGAGGAGTCATTCGGCCGAAATCATTTCGCAGAACCTTATATTAGTTACTGGAAGTTACATCATAGATCCAGTGGATCCTATTCGTACAACAAATTCAGTAGAAATTTTTGACAGAGGAAATAATAGTTTTGGAGCATTCCCTTCGATACCAAAAGGGATTCATTCTCACACCGCAATGTTATCTACTAATAATCATGTATATGTTTGTGGTGGAGCCGATATGAACGTATACCCAACTGAATTTCAGAACTAGTGTTATGATGTAAATTTGAATCAAAATACAATCTCAAACATAACAACAATGCAACGAAAGAGGGCTTACGCCACAAACAATGGGCTCTCAGGTGGTAAATTTCTCATTTGTGGTGGAAATGATGAGGATTGGATTGATACTTGTGAAATTTTAACTGAATCAAGCTCTAAAATTTTAGTGACAAAGTTATACTAAGTAACAGATCATAAGTGAGCATCCAATGATTCGATTTTTAGCTGTATTCTTTTTTTGTATCTCATCTTTGTTAGCGGTAGAAACAGATTCTAATTCTGATTTAAAAACAAGGCAAGGTAAAATTCAAGTATTATACAATGCTTTTGAAAACAATTTTAATCAAAAACTTAACGATAATAGAGATGCCAAAGGTTTTTTTCAAATATATTATGGTTTCACCAATAATTTATTGTTCGGTGTTTCCTATTTGCCAGGAGAAAATGCCGAGAGAGAATATCGTTTTTTACCACAAATAGACAGTTTCCGTGTTTTAAAATCAGAAATGGGAATGAAAAATGAAACAGGAATGTTGAAACTAAATTATTTTTTCTTTTATAATTTTTATCTATCTTTGGGTTTGGGTATTGAAAGAGGTTACACAATAAAACAATCCAACGATTTTTCATTTACTAGTAGCAGACGGTTGTTAGTTCATCCGGTCATCACAAAGCTAAATTTTGGAGACCGCGCAGTGGCAAATGTTTCCTTAGGGTATAGGCATACATTCTTTGAACATTTCCTTCTGGGAGTCGAATGTGAGTATACGATACGCGGGGCACAAGAGGCCAAACGAGATATTTTGTTTGACCCTGCATCCTTTCATCATAACGCAAATCAGATTGTTTCGTTATATTACCCGATGGATGTTTTTTTTGGAAGAGGTTATCCATCTAATGGTGTTTCTAAGTTTGCTACTTTGAGTGTTCATGCTGGCATTCAGTTTTAAACTGACAGGCTATTGTTTTTAAATTTTATCTTTGTATTTTCTTTCGTGCGGAAAAACTTTTAAAATTTATTTTTTAAGAATTAAAACAACTTGCAATATGAAAATTAAGTTTTAAGAATTTGGTTTATGAAACAAATTTTTCTATTGGTTTTATTTTCTTTGTTTGGTGCTTGTTCAAGTTTGCCTTATACAATCGAGGCGGGCAAATTGGACGCAGCCAAAAAAATGGTTATGGAAGGAGCAGATGTCAATGAAACTTCCGATTGTTTCCATTCTCTCACCATTGCCGCTTCTTCGGGAGACGTTGAACTCGTAAAACTCATCCTCGAGAAAAATCCAGGCATCAACAATCGTTCTAACGAATGTGATTATACGGATCGCATTGCAGGAATGAGGATGCGGTACAGATGGGGTTCTCGTACCGCACTCGATCGTGTTTCCAATGTGGAAATTGCGAAACTTTTAATCGCCAAAGGAGCAAATCCGAACATTGCAGGTTACCGAGAGTATACGTTTACAGTGGATCATGACCTTGCCCTTTGGAATGCAATCCGTAAAGAAAACTTGGAACTTGTTAAATTACTTGTTGGTGCTGGAGCCAATGTGAATGTATATTCCTCCAATGGTAAAAATCTAATTTTGGATATGGCAGAGGCCAAACGAAGCCAAAAAAAACCAGAATTTTTAAATTATCTCAAAACCAAAGGTATCAAGGAACTCACTCTAACAGATGCTATGGCTAAAGCCACGGAAGGTAAAATATTAAAAGAATACAAACATATTTTTACCGGTGCCGTCACCATCATGCCCGAAAACATTGCAAAGGCAGTGTATGAAAACCCAAAAAACTTTTCAAGTCTCACTCGCAATGCAGCTGATGGCAAAGACTATCATTATTCTGAGTTTGTTTGGACAGAAACAGGACAAAATATGTATGAATGGTATTTACTCCGTAAAAAAGCAAAAGGCCTTTTGAAATAATAAATCTACATTGAATTAAAATAGGTGTATAATTTAGATTGACTGTTTGCTCTTTGTTCGCACCACCAAACATAGATTCTTGTCTTACTTTGTTTGGTGGGCAAAATCAAATTTTTTGGTATTTTTTTGCCTGTTTTTTATTTTCTGGGTCGAGTTCGATGGATTCAGGGTGTAATACAATGTTCCAATAACGAATCGTATAAGCGAACACCCCCAATACCAAAACTAACATAAGAACATAGGCTGAAATTTCTGGTTTGAGTAAAATGGGATAATTGGTTCCATTGAGTACAAAGTAGGGAACAGACATATACCAAAGTACTGAAACTGCCACGATTCCCACGCCAAATTTTCCCCACCAATTGGGGCGGCCTTGTAATCCACGTTTTAAATACAAAAAACCGCCTAGCCATACACCAAGTATTTCCCTGATTGTATAAACGATTAAAACCCAAATGGGAAATTGAAAATGTATATTTGCAACAGTCAAACCTCCCAAGGTCACAAGTTTATCGCAAACGGGATCCAAATACCTACCGAGTGTGGTTTCTTGTTTTAATAACCTCGCAAAGAGTCCGTCCAAATAATCTGATAAAACTGCCGCCAAACAGTAGATAACTGATAAAAAAAATGCAGTTTTATTGTTCGGATTTTTTGCAAATTCGTAAGTGCTCTGAAAAAAAAACGGCAATAATAATACACGAGAAATGGATAAAAAATTAGAGATCGTGAAAATTCGATCCTGGAAAAGATCTTTTGCTTTTTTTTCTTCAAGATGCATGGGGATAGATACCAAGTTCTAAAAATTATTTGCCTTTGCAATAAAACAAATAATCTTTGTTGACCTGAAACTCTTATCTTTTACTGTGGCTTTTATCCGTGTAGTGGAGTTGTAGCTCAGTTGGTTAGAGTGCCTGCCTGTCACGCAGGATGTCGCGGGTTCGAGCCCCGTCAACTCCGCCACACAGAATTTTATTCGATGTATTCTTCTTTCTCTTTTTTGAAGAGAATTTGCCCATCTTCTTCTAAGATCCTCGCAGCCTGAACAATTTTACTTCTAGCTTCGTTTATCTCGCGTAAGGTGACTCTTGGTTTCATATCAATGGCATCCAAAATATCTTGCGACCTGTTCTGGCTCATATTGTACAAAATTTTCTTACGAATTTCATCCCCCGCACCACGGATCGCAAGGGAAATGGCTGTATCATCCGCCAATTGGTTGATGAGGATTCGCATTTCTTTATTATCGAGGGAAAGGATGTCTTCGAAGGTATAGAGTTTTTCTCTTACTTGGTCTGCCACTTCTGGCGATTCGGAATCTAGCTCTTGTAAAATGGTTTCTTCCACACCTTTTTCCATAAAGTTTAAGATGTTTGCCAAAACATGGGCACCTCCCGCTTCGGAGTATTCCTGTTTGTCGCGTTCTTCGTATCTTTTTTTCAAAATTTTGGCAATGTTTTGGATCACATCAGGATGGGTTTTGGAGGTTGTCGCCAATCGTACGGCAATCTTTGCTTGTTCGGGTTTGGGAAACAGTTTCAAAACGTCAGCTGCTTTTTTGGGATCAAGATGAGAGAGGGTCACTGCCACTATCTGGGGGGATTCTGAGGCAAGGATTGCCTGCAAAACTGTTGGCTCCACTTGGTTTAAAAATTCAAAATCGTTTTTTGTCTCTTCTTTGTTTATTTTTTTTAAGATAACGTTTGCTTTTTCCAAACCAACCGTTTGCTCTAGCAGGTGTTTTGCGGTCGAAATCCCGCCGCTTGCCCCATCCTTTAAGTCGGTGATGGTCTTATGAAAATCACCTAGAATGGATTCTTTTTCTTCTTTCGAAACGGAACGAATCTTCGACATCTCCACGATGACGGCTTCGAGCATACTGTCGTCCAGGTGTTTCAAAACCTCCGCCGCTTGGTCTTTCCCTAAAGACAATAGGAGTAGGGCTGCCTTTCTCACCCCTGGGGTGGCACTGGTTTCGTTCTCTCGCTTCATGTGACATAATTCTCCAGATTCGCACCAACTGTCAAAAAAAACTTCGCTAATGAGACAAAATTTTCTAAAGTTTCCCCAACTTCGTACGATACCCTCTGTAAGTTACAAATAAGGGAAACATTACCAGATGGAAGACAAAGCACATAAATTCAAAAACACTCTCGAAAGATACATCCACTACAGGGGGATAGACATTGTCCTCCACCTAAAAGACGGAAAGAGCATCGAACTCGATAAAAACCGCCAAATGTTGGATGATATCGTCATCGGGAACTTGGCAACGGGCGTTGTGAAAATCCCCATTGCTGACATCCGCAGTGCTGACTTCTTTGCCGCCTAAACTCCCAAAGCCAAGCTAGGATTTTCTAGCAGCGACTTCAAAGTCCGAAGGAATTCTGCCCCGACCGCACCATCGATAACCCGGTGGTCGCAGGAAAGGGTCAGAGAGAGCACTCTCCCCGCAACAACCTGGCCGTTTTTGACAACTGGTTTGTCGAGAACCGAACCCACAGCGAGAATGGCGCTTTCTGGTTCGTTGATGATGGCTGTGAATCTGCTAATCCCAAACATGCCTAAATTGGAAATGGTGAAGGTTCCATTTGTAAATTCTTCGGGTTTCAATTTTCTTTCGCGTGCTTTTTTAGCGAGGGTTTTGATTTCTCTTGAAATTTCCAAAACCGATTTTTGGTCAGCGTTACGCACAACAGGCGTTAATAACCCCCCATCCAAAGAAACGGCAATCCCAATGTCAATACGACCATATTCTTTGATGGTATCCCCCATAAAACTGGCGTTCACTTTCGGGTGGAGTCGGAGAGAGGAGGCCACAATTTTTACGATGATATCATTCAGACTCAACCGAATGCCTTCCGCTTCCGCATTCAATTTTTGGAATTCTAAAAGGTCTGACCTGAATTGTTCCAGGGCAGTGGCATCCACATCCACATTCAAATAAAAATGAGGGAGATTTTGTTTGGCCTCGGTCAATCGTTTGGCGATGGTCTTTCGCATTCCACCTAGATCAATTATTTGATCTGTTCGCATTGTGTTTGTTTGTTGTTTAATCGGGGTTCCAGAGGAAAGTACATCCAAAACATCTTTTTTGGTGATCCTACCTTCGGGACCTGTGCCCAAAACGGAGTGCAAATCCACCCCATTTTCTATGGCAATGGATTTCGCCAAAGGGGAGGCGAGGATTCGCAATTTACCGCGTCCTTCTGGGTTTTTAGGAAGTTGCCTTGGTTCCAAATTTTCTTGTTTAGTGAAACCACCCCCCGCACTCGCATCGTTACGAATGGTAGAAGTGGTCTGTGTGGCTACTTCTTGTTTTGGTTCTGGTTGGGTATTTTTAGCAACTTCCGTTTTGGTAGTTTCTACCTTATCAGATTTTTTAGGGAGGTTGGCGAGAAGGTCTGTAATATCTTCACCAGGTTTTCCTATGATGGCGAGTGCTTCCCCCACCTTACACTTGCTACCTTCTTTTTGAATGATTTTTAGGATGATACCTGTATCGTAAGCCTCCATTTCCATGACGGCTTTGTCTGTTTCGACTTCTGCGAGTATTTCGCCTGGAGCTACCGAATCACCTTCATTTTTTAACCATTTAACAACGGTTCCTTCTTCCATAGTGGGAGAGAGTTGGGTCATTTCTTGTATTTTTGCCATATCTTAAAATCCTATCGTAACATCTCTCGGATGGTTTCTGCCACTCGTTCTGCATTGGGCAAACTCAACCGTTCTAAATTGGCCGCATAAGACATGGGAACATCTTTTTGGGTCACTCGTTCTACGGGGTGGTCTAAGTAGGAAAAAACATTTTTTTGGATGAGATAAGCCACTTGCGCTCCAAATCCTGCCACAGGCCAACCTTCTTCCACAACCACTGCCTTATTTGTTTTTTTTACAGATTCATAAATCAATTCTTCATCGAGAGGTCTTATGGTTCGTAAATCAACAATCTCCACAGAGATCCCTTCTTTTTCTAAAATGTTTGCTGCTTCGAGGGAAAACCCAAGTGCCCTTGACCAAGTAATGATTGTTATATCGGTTCCCCTTCGTTTGATTTCACCTTTGCCGAGTGGGATGATGTATTCAGAATCTGGCACTTCCCCCTTGGTTCCATACAATACTTCTGATTCAATGAAGATGATGGGGTTGTTATCGCGTATGGAGGATTTGAGTAACCCACAGGCATCTTTCGGTGTGGCAGGGCTCACCACTTTGAGTCCTGGGACATGGGCATACCAAGATTCAAAGGCTTGGGAATGTTGTGCCGCAAGCCTTCCTCCTGCACCGCCTGCACCTCGAAAGACGATGGGCATCGGAAATTGTCCTCCACTCATATAATTCATTTTGGCTGCAGAATTGATGATTTGGTCAATGGCAACCAGTGAAAAATTCCATGTCATAAACTCGATGATGGGTCTGAGACCAACCATCGCGGAACCCACACCGATTCCTGCAAAACCATTTTCCGAAATAGGAGTGTCTATCACTCGTTCTTCTCCAAAGAGTTCAAGCATGCCTTGGGACACTTTGTAGGCTCCTTGGTAATGACCCACTTCTTCTCCCATTAGGTATATGGATGGATCGAGTTTCATTTCTTCCACCATGGCTCGGTTCAATGCTTCGCGGTAAGTTAGTAGAGCCATCTATTTATCCTCCGCATAAACATATTTATAAAGTTGCGCGGGTTTTGGTTCACTGGAAGTTTCGGCAAACGAGTAGGCTTCGTCCACTTGTGTTTGGACATCTGACTCTAATTTTGCTAGTTCCTCTTCCTTAATGCCAGCTAGCGTAAGTTCCTGCCTTGCACGGAGGAGAGGGTCTTTCTTTTTGTAAGATTCCAATTCTTCTTTGGTGCGGTATTTCGCAGGATCCGACATGGAATGCCCCCGAAACCGGTAGGTGGAAACTTCGATGAGAGTTGGTCCCTCACCCCTGCGTGCTCGTTCCACGGCAACTGAGACATGGTCACGCACCTTCCTCACTTCATCACCTTCGATATGGTCGCGCGCCATATCATAAGCATAGGCTCTGACAGAAACATCTTTAACGGCAAGTGCTCTATACTCTGGGGTTCCCATCGCATAATGGTTGTTCTCACAAATGAAAACTACAGGTAATTTCCAAATGGCTGCTAAATTGAGTCCTTCGTGGAAACTGCCTATGTTTGCTGCTCCTTCGCCAAAAAAACAAATGGTTACAGAATTTTCTTTTTTGAATTTGGACGCAAAGGCGATGCCTGCGGCGAGTGAGATATGCCCACCAACAATTCCGTGCCCACCCATAAAATGTGCATTCCGATCAAAAAAATGCATCGAACCTCCATTGCCCTTAGAGACACCCGTCTCTTTTCCAAAAAGTTCAGCCATGAGAAATTTTGGATCTAGCCCACGTGCAATTGCGTGCCCATGATCGCGGTATGTGGAAACAATATAATCATTGGGAGTGAGGCTTGCGATGGAACCAACTCCCACAGCTTCTTGTCCGATGTATAAATGTAAAAAACCACCAATCTTTCCCACACTGTAGGCTTTGGCAGCTGCCTCTTCAAACTTACGTATAAGTACCATTTGTCTGTAGAATTCTTTCAACTCACTTACAGAATGTGAGTCCTTAGGGATAGAAGAAACCAATTGAACCTCCAAAAACCTTTAAAAAACTACAGCATTTAGACGAGATTGCAAAGCAAAAATCTTGCGATGGGAGGCGTTTCAGAGATAGTTTACAATAAAGCGCATGAAAATATCAAATACTGGCCTTGAATTCATTGAGTTCAACGAATTCAAAAATTTTGTAGTGGATTATGATTTGTTAGGCTCAGTTTCACTGAGTGAACCCATCATCGATAAAAATGGCAATATCCTCATCAAAGAAAAAGTTGCGATCAAAGAAAATCTCCTAAACAAACTGGCGGGGATGGACGGTAACTTTATCCCCGCATTTAAACTTGCAATGTCAAAGGATTTAATGCGGATGCTAAAATTTGTTTTGTGTAAAGCAGTACTCAAACGAATCGAAGATCGAAATAACGAATTTATTTTTCACCTCTATGAACAAAACGCCGAAAGAATGGCGAGCCTTAAAGGTATTATTCAAAATTCATTTTATTCAAAACCTATTGCCTTGTCCTTTTTTAGAATATTATTGAATCATAAAGAGTTTTTTAATTATATTGCTGATTTTGGCCTTTTGTGTTTGGGTGCTGTCATCCAGAAAAAATACATGTTTAAAATGGTAAACAGGTATTCCTTTCTTGCAGGTTTATGCGCAGACATTGGTTTATCAAAAGATGTTCTATATAAGCAAACGTTTGTTGGAGACCCGTTGTCCAGTTCGGTAAATTTATCAGCCGAAATCGCCCGCAAACTTATGTTACCTGAAGAAGTTGTGAGTGCCATTACTGGGCATCCTCTAGCAAAGTTTGACATCCCAGGTATGAATCCAGCGAAATTTGATATGGAAGAACTTCGGAAACATTCATTAAACCAAGAGTTACTCACGGGTTCGGGGCTTGGAGATGAGAATATGAACGAAGACGAAGAGGAAGG
>JARJFC010000059.1 GCA_029310945.1 Leptospira sp. 96542 | reverse complement strand
GATCCAACCTCAACTTTGTGGATTTTTTTGTTTCTGTTTCCATACTTATAAATTGTAGGAAACGGCAAATTTATTAGCTGTTAGGTTCTATTTTACTGAAGCGACATAAGAGCCAGCTTCCGTATTTTAGTATTATGTCACATTAGATTAGGGAAGGATATGAGTGTACTCGTAAATCCTTTACATCTTTGTTTTGGTAAATACACATACTCCCTTGTTGTGCAGTTATTTTTGGATACAATTTCCGATTGATTTTTGAAACCAAGTCATTCCAATTGTCCTCCCAATATGAGCCTTAGGATTGGGGTGATCGAACCTGTTGTTTCAGGAAATATTTTGCGTGCGGAAATCGAACTCTTCAGTTGTCCCGATACAAAGTTGAAACACTTGGAAGTGGTTTTCCAAGTTTGGGCTTATGGAAACCAAGACAAATACAATGTGGTTCTTTACCATTGGGAAACTTGTATCGCAGAGGGTAAAGAAATTACAGATCCCATCACACGGTTTTCCTTATCTACCGTTCTTCCCATCCTACCACCACCAACCAATTTAGAGGTTGTGGGAATCCATTGGTACCTTTTTGCAAAACCAATTTGGGAAAATGGTGCTAAAGAAGATGCGGTTTCCGCCTTCGTGAATGGGAGTTTTGCCAAAGAGAAGCCTGAAAATGCTGAATCCATTTCGAATCAAATCATAAGCGAAAGGATTCTCGCAGCCAAAAGAGACGAACGAAATGAAATTCACACTGCAGTGGACAACGCCTGGTTGATGGGGATACTTTCTTTTTTACCTTTGTTTTTCTTTACAGTCTTCTATCCTCCTTACTTGCATTATACGGGGATAACAAAAATGATGTTGTGGAATATTTTAACAAATACCGGCATCTTTCCTTCTGGACAAAATCTTCTTTTCAAATTTTTTTCCTTTTTCTTTGGCTTCTCATTGTATATAGGAATTTTAGCCTTTCTCTGCAGTTTGGCCTGGTATTGTACGAAACCATTTTTAAAACTTCATTTATCATTTCAACCCATCCCAGTCAATCCAGGAAGTGTATTGAAAGTAACGATCCCTTCGGGTGCAAACTGGTTTTTGCGTATTAGTTGTACTCGTTACGAATCTGTTGGATATACCCACCGTGGCGATCACAAAACTTGGGATGATCATACATCACGATTTGTCCAATTAGGCGAAGGTGAAAGTTCACCAAAAGACCGGGAAGTTCTCATTCCGATCCCAAAGGATGTGCCGCCACAAGTTTTCACAGTATCTCGCAGAATACTCTATTCCATTCGGCTGGAATGGAATAGAGTATGGTACAGACCTTGGAAGAAAATTCGGTTCATTCCTATTGCCCTTATTCCTTGGCTAGAAACGAATCTTAATCATTGATTCTGGATTTTAATTGCTTACGGGCAAGTGCCCGCGGTGTTACCTCCACCACCGTGAACTATCCTTGCATATTTATTTGAGTTTGTATCGTCACAGTCTGGAAAATGCAAACTAAGGGATGCATTTATCGGGCTCACGGAAATGTTTGGACCCACAGCGAATCCGTCTCTATCATCATCCCTATATGGATCTGTGGTTTGAATTAGAGCCAAATCCACATTTGCTAAATTAAGTCCCAGTTTTCGGTTCATTTCTTCAATGAATACGTTGGCAATGAGGCCATGCCCTGTGTTGGAAGGATGCACTCCATCAAAACTGAATACACCTCCTTGCCCAATGGTTTTACCCAAAACCTTTCCGCCCACAGTCACATCACCATTCAATACACGTTTGAACATGGCATCTATATCAACTAGGTGGACATTTTGGTTCGCATCGGCCAAGGAACGAATGTATGTATTGATTTCGTTTACACGAGTGGTCACAAGATTTCCCTCAGCTTGTGTTAGGCAAGTACCGTCATTTCCTGCAACTCCAGAGATTACTGCATTTAGGGTTGTGTTGTTTCCATCCAATTGACCAAGTAAACTATTGGCGGCGGATGTTCCTATCAGAGAACCAAAACCCAATGCTTGGCAGGATCCAAAACTTGTGATGTTTAAATTGTCTGTTGTGTGTGCGATTTTTTCAATGTCTGATTGGGTGACAAGAAATCCAATGCCTGAAATGTCTGGTAAGGTAGCGAGAAAGATTTCAGCTCTTGGCAAAATCTTCAGTCTGTTGACAGTTGCATTCAAATTGTTTTTTACTGAATTTAAATCGTGTTCTGCTGTTGTATCACTTAAGAAGGTATTGATTGAAGCTGCAGTCATTGTTGATCCACTGGACGCGGTCACAGCTCCTAAAACATCATTGCCACCAATCCATAGGGTTATGATGAGAGTTCTGTCCAGATTGAGTTTACCAATATACTCTGCTGCTTCCAATTGTGTCGTAGGTTTTCCCAATATCTCTGGAATTGGAGAGAGGATTTTATCAATATGAGTAGATCCACCAGTGGAAGCCGTTGTGCCAATTAATGTTTTTGTTGTCTGTCCATTGATTCCCAAATTATAAGGAAGTAAGCTTGGATCTTTCCGCAATCCGGCATTTGCACCAGTCGCATTCAGGTATGGGTTATTCCAAATTACATCGCTTCCCCTTCTTCGCATTTGGTTTGCTAATAATTGAGGAAAGGAGGATGTTTGGGAGAATTCATGTGTGCTTCCACTTTGGTCTCCATTGGTCAAACTGTCTCCTAAGTTGATCATGGCGATGGGAGGAGCTTGGGTTAGAAGGATGGCTGAAAATAACATAGCCATATCATCGTTGGTTTCTTTTGGTTTACACCCAAAAAGGATTGAATTCAGAAAGTATAAGCAAACTAAACTTATTCTGCGTTTTGTGAATTGTTTCAGGTTCATAAATATGGATTGAGCAAGAACCGTACCTTCTGTTCGGTATCAAAATCAGAGTTTGGATTCCTTCCTATTGATTCCAAATTCTCTCGTTATATCCATGTTACTTGGCAATTCCAATGAATATCTGCCTTTCTTGGTTGAGATAAATTATCAGCAAAAACCACTAAATGCAGAAAATTCGGCACCTCAAAATTCGGCTTTGACCGAAAATTCGGCACTTACTTTTGGTCTGAACAACGTTTAATCGCTTAAATATGGCAAAAATGAGCCAATTGGGTCATTGGTACGGCTTTTGCATCCTGGTTTTGGCAGAAATCTGAAAAAAGAGGAAGGAAGTATGAAAAGTCTATGGAACCAAATAAGGGTCGGGGGATTGTCAGTGGCAATCCTCTTTACCCTAGTAACGAGTGAGGCATTTGCCGCAAATTATGTGATTTATGTACATGGAAAGGGGCCAGATTCCAGTGGATTGTCAAACACGACGAGTTCTCGCTGGGGGAATTCTGATTCTTATGGTGCGGCTCATAAAAGACGGTCCACCGCATGGGGAGCAAGCCGTTTTGTCAATTATGATTCCACACAAGACCCACGCACAACAGGAACAACGCGAGCTCAAACGAAACTTGCAAGTGCTATCAGTTCCTTCTGTACAGGTTCAAACAAATGTGTCATCATCTGTCACAGCGCAGGCTGTTATGCGACTGAATATTATTTGGCAACGAAGGGTACACCAGCCAACCTACTCTATGTTGTCGCTGGTGCAAGTGCTGCTGGTGGTTCATCAGTCGCCGATATTGGAACAACAGCCACTCTGATAAGCCCTCTTTTGAAATTACTTGGTTGGGCCGTCGCCGGTGAACCAAATAACATGACAAAGGCTTTAAAAACAGGAACCGCAAGGAGTTTCAACCACAACACATCCAAGGTTACCATCCATAGTCTTGCTGGTTATAAATCCGCACAACCAGCAGCCACTGCCATCAAAGGCGAAGACGATAAATTGGTAAACTTTTCTGGTGCTTGCGGGTATTCCTCTCATGGTTCTATGACAAATTGTGCCGACGGAAAAAATGCGAAATACACAAAACATGTGTCATATTGCAATTCGAAAGGTGCAGTTACTTGTAACACAAGCAAAGGTTCAGGAGCATACAATGCTGACCATAGTGCTATGCAGCCGGTTGCCAGAGACGCTTTGGATCGTTTGCTTGGGTATCTATAGATTTTATCTATAAATATAACTCTGAAGAATTTTATTTTGGAGCGAAGGAAATATCTTTCGCTCTTTTTTTATTTGATTCGTTAATCGATGAAATTTTTACAAACTACATTCGGTTGGTTTTGTATCCATAAAAAGGAGATCGTATGAGAGCCTATTTTTCTAATAAAAAATTCCTGATCGGAATGAGTTTTTTCGCAAACGTGGTCATTCTATTCGGAATTTTGGCTTTTTGGGGCAAAGATAAAAAAGACCATTTGGCGGTTCAGTTGGAAGAAGAAAAATTTTTACGAGCGAAAGCTGTATCCAACCAATCATCTGAAACAAATTGGGACGGATCCAAAATTTGGCGTCCTGATTTTTTGGAAACCGAACGAATTTTACAAAGATCAGAGGTGGCCACCCCTAAGGTTCTATTTATGGAATACCAATTGGAATACCGTTACCCATCTGACTCAAGGCCACTCACAAAAAAAATGGCAGACCTTTTGGATCCTTTCAAAATCGCCGATGAAAAGGTTCCTATTTTTAAACCTGATTCGGATGGTGAAATCCAGGGTTATTTTTCGTGGTACAGCAGTTTGTATATGGTGACCGAAGATAAACCAGCAATTGCCTGGTTACAAGTTTTTGATGCCAAAACGGATGAACCCGTGCGGGCACGGATCCTTTCTGCCGAAATCCAATCGGACTTGGTTTTTGGAGAAAAACCAGTTGGTGTTGCCGATTATAACGATTCGGGTGCTTCTTACGATAATGAAGCCAATGATGGTGTTTATACTTTTTCTTGGGTTCCAAGGAAGGGTGAAAAACTGCATTGGGGGGAGCTTACGATGAAAGTTCGGTTTGATGCACCGAGTATCAAACTAAAAGAAACGGAAGCGAGTTTTACCTTCAATTCCACTCCAACCATCCCTGCAAAATTCACAGGCAATTACCGCGAATTTTTAGAGAATGGATCTCTCTACATTGGGGCGGAAGTTGATATTTACAAACCAGGACAGTATATCTTTGAAGCAAACCTTTTTGACAAAGAAACAGGAACTCCTTACCATTGGGTATATTTGCGGAAGTACATGGAAAAAGGTACTTCCCAGCGAGTGGATTTGCCCTTCTTTGGGGCAATCTTTCATGACCGAGGGTTTGAAGAAGGTAGGTTTATTTTGCGAAATTTACGAGGACACCGTATGAATCTACCATATGACCCAAGGAAACTGAATGAAATGTTAATCAAAGGCCAAGAAATTCCAGTGACCCATGAACCTTTGCAAGAATGGATCCCTCTCCCAGACGAACCCTATACCACAATCAACCGGTATGATGTGGTTCAATTTTCTCCCCTCGAATACCAGGGAGCTGATAAACAAGAACGATTGCGAGTTTTGCAGGAGTATGCTGCCGATTGGGAAAAAGCCCACGGTGCTTCTGCCGATACCATCCTTGGTGACAAATAATTTTGTATGGGACTTGACCAGGTTCGGATCTTCGTCGCATTCATCATCCTTACCTGTCTTGTTGTTGTTACAGTTGTTACATTTTTAAAAGATGATTTAGGCAAAGTTGGTAAATCATTCCTATGTCTTGTGGTTTCCCTTTTTGCCTGGTATTTTTTCCATACCCTTTCGTATTACCTTTCCAAATACTATGAACCGTCCTATCTGGTGGCTTCCTTTGCGGGTATTTCCGTACTCTGTGTGGGACTTTCGATGTATATCTTTTGTGAGTATTTTCCAGAAGGTTCACAAACTTCCGTGTCTCGGTATCGAATTTTATTTTTTGGATTGGTTTCCCTTTCCCTAATTCCACTTACGTATTCCGATTTATGGATCAAAAACAGAGGTGGGGTTGGTGTGATTGGACCTTTTTTCTATGCAACAAGCGGTTGGATTGTTTTCACAATCGTATCTGGGATCTTCATTCAAATCTGGAAATACAAAAATACCAATGACCCTAGAAAAAAAAATCGAATTTTACGTTTGTTATTGTCTGTAATTTTTCACCTAACAATTGCTGTGTTTTTTTCTGTTGTTCTTCCTGCTTTCGGTTCATGGGAATTTTTCTTTTTAGGACCTGCAACTTCCGTCCTGGGGATTGCACTTATCGTTTACGCCATCCAATTCCATCCGCTTCTCAACTTACGTGAGGCAATGATGCAAATTGGCATGAGGTTGGTTTTTGGAATTATCATTTCTGTTTTGGTTTATATTTTAATCAGTTATGTGGATTCATTTCAGAATCAAAATACTTTGTCTTATAAAAATTTAATTGTTTTTTCACTTCTATTTTCGGCTGGAATTTTGTATGGAAGTATCTTACATCCAAAAATTGAGAATTTGATTTTTCAATCCAAAACAAATGTGGAAGAAGCTGTTGTCCAAGTATTTTTAAAACAATCTTCTGGTTCGTATGGCTCACTAAAGGAAATGTTGGAAGATTTGTTAAAACCGATATATTCAAATTTAGGTTTATCAAAAATACTTGCTGCTGTTGTAGACCATGAAGATAAATTGATTTTACATGATTTTGGGGATAACCCATCTGAAATCAAAGAGATCGCTTCTCGGTTGGTTTTTAGTCGTTTCAGTCGTGATAGAAAATTACCACTCGAACTTGTCAAAGAGAGTGATCGACTTTTTTTGTTAGATGAAGATGCGTCCATTCCATTTCGTGAAAAAACCAGTTTTACCTCAAATTACTTTCGGCTGGTTCGGCGAACCGTAGGTTACAGACCTAAAGTTGTATCTTTGGGTTACCGAGTGGTCATGGCACTGGTATTACAAAATCAAATTTGCGGGTATTTATTTTTGGGTGATAAAAAATCCAAACGACCTTTTTTTGAAAATGAAGTGGATCTTTTGGAACGATTACGGATTCCTTTTGCGGCTCTCATCCGGAATTTAAATGACCATGCAAGGATTCATTTTCTGAAAAACCAAGCAGAGGCTGAACTTCGGGATTTAAAAACAATCCAAATAGAAAGAGAAGTTATTTTCCAAACGGTTGCAAATAAAACGCTTGTTTACCGAAGCCGAGCAATGGAGGAAACAATCGAACACATTGAAAGGATAGCCCCCCTTACCCGTCCTGTTTTCATCCATGGCGAAACAGGAACGGGGAAAGAACTTTTCGCTAATTTGGTGCATGAAAAATCAAGGCCTAGTGAACCATTCGTTCCACTCAATTGTGCGGCACTCCCTGCCAATCTTTGGGAAGACGAAGTCTTTGGTCATGTGAAGGGTGCCTTTACGGACGCAAAAAATGAAAGAGCCGGCGCTGTGGAAAAAGCAGGAAAAGGAACGTTGTTTTTTGATGAAATTGGGGAGATGCCACTGGCGATGCAGGCCAAGATGCTTCGCCTTTTGCAAGAGAGGCAGTATTCTCCCATTGGTTCGTCAAAAATTTTAAAAGCAGAATGTAGGTTTATTTTTGCCACCAACCGAAATTTGGAAGAACTCATCCTCAGTGGCGAGTTCCGAGAAGACTTATACTACCGTATCAATGTGTTTCGGATTGATCTCCTTCCTCTACGGCAAAGAAAGGAAGACATCACTCCCCTTGCCGATTTTTTACTAACTTCCTTTACGAAGGAAATGAATACCAAAATCCAAAGTATCCCTCCAGCTGTAAAAACTGCCTTTTTAAATTATTCTTGGCCTGGCAATACCCGCGAATTGGAAAATAGTTTACTACGGGCATTGAGTACAACAAAAGGAGATGAATTGAATATCGAAGACTTTCCTGTATTGGCAAAGGAATCCCAAAAGTCCCAAACAAAAAAAGGATTCAAACGAAACGATTTCCCAACAGAAATAGAAGGTAACTTCCACGAAATTATGGACGCCTATGCCTTAAAGGTCATTCAATCTGCCTTACAAAAAACCAAGGGCAATAAGTCCCACGCCGCAAAAATTCTGGGTATCCGCAGATCCAGTTTAGAATATAGACTCAAACAATAATTTTTACATCTCACCCAAGGGATTTTGCAAAAATCATTGAAGCTTAAGGCCATCTATGATAGACCTTTACCCACAGAATCCCTTAGGAGGATTTATGAAAATTGCGTATACAATCGTTCGGGTACTTATGGGTGCCTTATTTGTTTTTTCGTCCGCTGCTTATTTTTTCCAATTGATTCCTACACCCGAATTGACTGGAAATATGAAAGAATTCAACGAGGGGCTCACGGCATCTGGCTATTTTATGACCTTACTCAAAGGGACTGAATTTGTTTGTGGGATTGCTTTCATTGTGGGTCGTTTGGTTCCCTTGGCCTCCATTGTCATAGCACCTGTTGTTATCAATATTTTCTTTGTCCATGTGTTTTTAGCTCCAGAAGGTTTACCCATTGCAATTTTTCTCGTAGTCGCAAGCGGGTTCGTCGCTTATTACAACAGAAATATCTACAAACCGTTGTTTGATGTAAAATAATACTCGTTTGATTCATAGTGGATACCGCTAAAAAATTAAGCGGATGTACTAAACTAGATAGGAAACATGGTACTTTATTTTCTGGCTGCGATTGCTTCTGTTAGAAAGATGGTTCCATGTTTCGTTTCTCTCTTTTCTTTTCTCTCGTCATTTTTTTATTTTTTTGTAAACCTCCCGAACTGACAAATGGATGTGATCCACGCACAAATAATTTTTTATACCTGCTTTTGATCAAAAATGCACTTGATGATCAGTCACCAGGTTGTGTTCCTTATTTGAATCTTCCTCGTAATAAATATTTATCCTATGGGGTTTTTGATACGAGTTCTTTGCCGGCAAATCCTGGTGGAGTGAATTCTATTAAATTGATTGGCGAACGTTTGTTTGCTGGTGGAAGCTTCAATACGGCAGCATTGCCAACGGGTGGCGCTGCATTTCTCGACACAATTACAGCGAAACCCATTGGTTCGACACACTGTCCCCAATTGGATTTGTATGATGCAAACCAAAGTTCTGGGTTTGGAGTCGTGCATTCCGCCACAATGGATACAAGCGGAAATTTATACATTGCAGGGATTTTTACACATGTACAGGGTTTTCCACGAGTGAATGTAGCAAAAATCAAACCAAATTGTAAGCTTGATCGAAATTTTAATGCAAATCTTAGTTTTGATGTAACGGCAGTTATCTATGATATTTTGTATTTAGAAAACAGGTTGTACATTGCTGGTAATTTCCGAACCGCAGACGGTCCTTTTACCAATTTTCCGGTAGACATATACCGAAACACTTTGGCAGCAGTGAATTCTGATTCGGGGATATTGGAATCTTGGGAACCAACAATCACGGGTACAGTCATCACAAAACTGGCCACAGATGGTGAACATATTTATATCGGAGGCGACTTTACCAACGTGAATGGGGTTATGCAAGAAAGGTTGGCTAAGATCCATAAAAACAATCCAAACCAATATCTTTCTTTCCCGTATGTAAATGGAGCTGTGTATGCTTTAGAGTATTCAAACGGTCTACTTTATATCGGCGGGGTATTCAATGTAGTCAATGGGATTACAAATAGGCCAAATAAATTGGCTGCCATTGACACGACAAATAACACAGTGACTTCTGCTTTTCAATTTACTCCTAGTTTTGCATCCACAGTCTATGATATGCAAATTTTAAATCAAAAGATTTATGTTGCAGGTGAGTTTCTGGGTCCTACTTACGTAGGTTTGGTGGAAATGGATCTAGTTGGAAATATCACAAAATCTGATTTTGGAATTGATGGAGCTTTTCCGACTGTATCCAAAATCTCACCCATTGACAACGAGTTGTATGTTTTTGGGTTTTTTGATTCGGCTTTTGGCGCTGTAAAACCAGGATTTTTTATTTTGGACACAACCACAAATACACTCTCAAATTTTAATCCAAAACCAATGAACCAAAATTACCACCCAGCAGGTGTCGCCTTACGGATGCAAAACGGTTCAATTTTTATTGGTGGTGCATTTGGTGCTGTGGATGTACAAGAAAGAAATAATTTGGTCGCCTTTGATACATACACAGGACTTCCTATCAATTGGTTCCCTAACCCTAGTAGTTATGTTGTTTCTTTGGATTCTGACGCAAACAATCTGTATGTTGTGGGCGGATTTAATACCATTGCCAGTTCCCTAAGAAACACTACGGCTGCGTTTTCTTTAGAAAATCTTACGCTCACCGATTGGAATCCTAACTTTGGATCGGAAGGAAAGATAAAAATCATAGGAGATCATCTTTATATTTTTAATTCTAGTTCTTTGAATTCGCCTAACCAATACTTAGGGAAATCCAATCTGGCAACAGGTGCTTATGACGCCGATTTTGCACCGGGTTTCTCAAACCAAGTGAGAGACGTTTTTGAGTCAAATGGTCGTTTCTTTGTAGCGGGAAGTTTTACCTCACCAAACAATTACCTCACGAGTGTGAATATGTTCAATGGAGATCCTGAAATCATTCACAGCCAAGCATTGGGACTTTCGGGTGGTGCGTATTCGGTTTTTGTGACAGACGGTCGAGTTTTAATGAGTGGGCTATTTGATCTCGCCGCTCCCTACAACTACATCGCAATTGGAGGGTTCAATGCCGAAAATTTGAGCACACTCAGTTTGCCAAATGGTTCTGGTTTTGGGACTTTGGGTAATTTTTCAAAAGTAATGACAGAATCCGAAGACAAAGTCTTTTTGGGTGGATCTTTTTTTGAATATGCTGGGGCACTCAGAACCAATCTTTTGGCACTCAACCGTAGTGATCTTTCTCTACATCCTTGGGATCCCCATGTTTCTGGATCTGGTATTGAGACCATGGTTTTCAAAAACAATTACCTCTATGTCGCTGGAAATTTTTATTTTGTTGGGAAATACCCACGCACTTCTCTCGCCAAGATCAATGCTGAAACAGGGATCCCCGAATGATCGGCCTATTTCCATTCTGTGAAAACATCCACATCCTCTTCGCTGATAAAATGGCGTACCCTGTCTGATGTTGTAAAGGATATACTTTGGATTTTGATTTGGCTCCAAAGCATTGGGTAAACAAAAGGGCCAACATGGCATTTCACTTTGGTTTTCGGTGGGATTTTTTCAGGATAAGAACAAACAAGTTCTGGTGTCCTTTGTTCTTCCGGCACAAGTAGATTTTGGTTCACATCAGTCGCAAAGAAGAGAATCTGCAATTGTGAAATGGGTTCTGTATCCAAGTTCTCCGCTTTCACAAACATTTGGGCTTCTTTTTTGTCCAAATGATGGCGATTAAATACGGTGATAAAAACTGGAATTTCCAAACTCTGGCTCCAATCTTTTTCTGGATTTTTATTTTGGAAAGGAACACAACCCAGTGAAAGTAAAAAAAGCAAAAAAGCAGGTTTCCATTCGCATAACATCTATTGTGCGAATGTTACCGGTTAAATGGAACTAAGATGTTGGTTTTGTCCCCACCCATCATATTGGTGGGAAGTTTGCCATCCCATTTTTCGATCCAGAGTTTTTGGATCATCAGTGGTGTGAGTTGTTGTGATTCCAACCTGATTTGTGCAGCTGTCCCTTCCGCCTTTGCTTTGTCAATTTTGGCCTGTGCCAAAGCTTCCCTCAGTTCATTCTCTCGACTTTCTGCTTTTTGGATGGCTTCGATTTTTGCATCCAAAGCTTGTTTCACTTTGTCTGGCAAACGCATGGTTCCAATCCAGTACAATCTTTCGACGATGATCCCTTTGGGTAGGAATTCTTTGGCTATTGCTTCCGTCGCCTTTTCGATGAGTTCCACTCGTCCTTGTCCGTAGATGGTGTCACTTGTCATTGTTGATGCTAGTCTATTGAGTGAATCCCTCACGGCTGTTCGCAGAACAGAGTCGGTGATTTCATCGATTCCCCGACGGTAGGTTTGGAAGAGAATATTGGCCTGGGAAGGTTCAATTCTGAATTGGATTCCCACATCAGCGTTGACCGTAAGGCCTTCTTTGGTTTGGATGTCGATGGATTCATTTGTTTCGGAATCTTCTTGGTAGTCGGCCGTCCAAACAAAGGTTTTTGTGAATGTTGGATAGAGATAGAGTTCTTCGTTGATCCCGATCCAATACCGACCCACTCCCAATTCTTCCGAATCAACACCCTTATTTCCACCTAGTAAGTATACTTTGACCCCGACATACCCTGCTGGGACTTTTTGGCATTGGTTGAACCCAAAAAGGAATAAAGTGGTAAGCAAAAAGAAATACATTACTTTTTTGGCATTGGATTTCATAAAAAATTAACTCCATATTTGTTTTCGAAACACCCATAGAAAAAATAGTACTAAAACAGAAAGTACCAAACTTACGAGACCAACCAAAACATGAGTGTCATTCCGACTGGAAACTAATAGAGGCAATGCATAGAGGTATAAAAACAAGTAAAAAATAACCGTGGCAGCACCCAAAACAAGGGCGATTCTTCGTTTGAGTGGTTGGTGGTCTTCTTTCATTTTTTGATCCTGACCATTGGATCATTTTGTTTTCTTTCCGGCAGTCAATCGCAAAGAGAATGATTTATGAATTTACGTATAGTGGATTGGGTCTAAAAATGGACGTAATAGAAAAATTTACACCTAATCTCTTATAGGAGCTTCTCAATGACCCCCAGTCTAGACTTCTTTCGATCCTCTATTGGAAAGAAGATCATTATGGCCATAACCGGTTTTATCTGGTTTGGGTTCGTGATCGCACATATGGTAGGAAACTTACAAGTTTTCCAAGGACCAGAAAAACTAAATGCATATGCCAAATTTCTAAAGGACTTAGGTCCCTTACTTTGGGTAGCTCGGATTGGCCTCATCGTTGCTTTTTTTGGGCATGTGATCGTTGCCATTATGCTTAAAAAACAAAACAGTTCGGCACGGCCTGTTTCTTATGCAAAAAATTCCACAATCCAGGCATCGAGTGCATCCCTCACAATGATTTATAGCGGATTGTTACTCCTTAGTTTCCTTGTTTATCATTTATTGCATTTCACATTGGGAGTTACAAACCCTGATCATTACACACTTGAATACACTTTGAAAAATGGAGATGTTGTGCATGATGTGTATGCCATGGTCATTCTTGGTTTCCAAGTTCCTGCAATCGCCATCACTTATATTGTGTTTATGGTTTTTTTAGCCCTCCACTTCTCGCATGCTTTGGGTTCCATGTTACAAACATTGGGAATCTTTGCCCCAAAACACTATCCAATCATTCAAAAAATTTCCACTGGCCTTGCTCTTTTGGTATTTTTTGGGAACAGTTCCATGCCGATTTCGATTTTACTCGGTTTGGTGAAATAAGGGATTTTAGGAGTTATCATGAAACTAGATGCAAAAATACCATCAGGCCCATTGGAAAAAAAATGGGACAATCACAAATCAGAAATTAAATTAGTCAACCCAGCCAACAAACGAAAATACAAAGTAATCATAGTGGGTTCAGGGCTTGCGGGTGCGTCCGCTGCGGCAACTTTATCCGAACTTGGTTATCAAGTTTCCGTTTTTTGTTTCCAAGACAGTCCAAGGCGAGCCCACTCGATTGCTGCACAAGGTGGAATCAACGCTGCAAAAAATTACCAAAATGATGGGGACTCCGTCTACCGTTTGTTTTATGATACCATCAAAGGTGGGGATTTCCGAGCACGTGAAGCCAATGTCTATCGTTTGGCGCAAGTATCTGGAAACATCATCGACCAGTGTGTAGCCCAAGGTGTTCCTTTTGCTCGTGAATATGGTGGGACTCTCTCCAATCGTTCCTTTGGTGGAGCGCAAGTTTCTCGTACCTTTTATGCCAAAGGCCAGACAGGGCAACAGTTGTTACTCGGTGCCTACTCAGCCCTTGAAAAACAAATTTCTCGTGGTGCGGTTAAAATGTATTCTCGTACCGAAATGTTGGAACTTGTCCTTGTGGACGGTCATGCAAAAGGTATCATCGTACGTGACCTTGTCACTGGTGAAATTTCTTCCCATGCAGGCGATGCTGTCATTCTCGCATCTGGCGGGTATGGAAACGTATTCTATCTTTCGACAAACGCAAAAGGTTCGAACGTAACTGCAACCTATAGGGCCTATAAAAAAGGTGCTGCTTTTGCAAATCCTTGTTATACGCAAATTCACCCTACTTGTATCCCTCAATCAGGAGACTACCAATCCAAACTCACTTTGATGTCGGAGTCGCTTCGTAACGATGGTCGGGTTTGGGTTCCTAAGAAAAAAGACGATACCCGTGCCCCACACGAAATCCCTGAAGAAGAAAGAGATTATTACTTAGAAAGAAAATACCCATCCTACGGCAACCTTGCCCCACGTGATATTTCTTCCCGTTCGGCAAAAGAGGCTTGCGACAATGGATTGGGTGTTGGTCCAAAAGTGGGTGATAAACGCCTTGGTGTGTATTTGGATTTTTCCGATTCCATCAAACGTTTGGGTGAACCTGTTGTGGCCGACCGTTATGACAATCTCTTCCAAATGTATGAAAGGATCACGGGCGAAAACCCATACAAAGTTCCGATGAGAATCTACCCTGCTGTTCACTACACGATGGGAGGACTTTGGGTGGATTACAACCTCATGTCCAATATCCCTGGTCTGCATGTTTTGGGAGAAGCTAACTTCTCTGATCATGGAGCCAACCGTTTGGGAGCTTCGGCACTCATGCAAGGTCTCGCTGATGGATACTTTGTGATTCCTTATACAATTGGGGATTATTTCGCCAAAGAAGGTCCAAAGAACATATCCACAGATAGACCCGAATTCAAAGAAGCAGAATCTCGTGTTCGTGAAATGACAAGTAAGTTCCTTTCGATCAATGGTAAAAAAACACCAGACGATTTCCACCGTGCCCTCGGTAAGATCATGTGGGACCAGTGTGGGATGGCACGAAACGAAAAAGGTCTGAAAGATGCCTTACAAAGAATTCCAGAACTACGAGAAGAATTCTGGAAGAATGTAAAGGTAGCAGGCTCAGGACAAGAACTCAACCAAGAGTTGGAAAAAGCAGGTCGTGTGGCCGACTTTCTCGAGTTTGGTGAACTATTGTGTTTGGATGCTCTCAAACGTGAAGAATCATGTGGTGGTCATTTCCGAGAAGAACACCAAACAGAAGACGGCGAAGCGAAACGTGATGATGATAAATTTTGCCATGTAACAGCTTGGGAATACAAGGGTGAGGGAAAGGCACCTGAAGAACACAGAGAAAAACTCGAATATGAAAACATCCACCTAGCGGTTAGGAGTTATAAATAATGGAAAATATGAAATTACACCTGAAAGTTTGGAGACAAAAAGACAAAAACGACAAAGGGCAAATGGTGAGCTACGAAGCTCCCAACGTAAACGAACATATGTCGTTTTTGGAAATGTTGGATGTGGTGAATGAGGATCTCGTTAAAAAAGGTGAAGATCCAATTGCTTTCGACCATGACTGTCGCGAAGGGATTTGTGGGATGTGCTCCATGGTCATCAATGGTGTTCCGCATGGTCCAGAAAAAGGAACAACCACGTGCCAACTCCATATGCGTAAATTCAAGGATGGAGATACGGTTTACATCGAACCTTGGAGAGCCAAAGCCTTTCCAGTAGTGAAGGATTTGGTTGTGGACAGGTCTTCTTTTGACCGCATCATCCAAGCTGGTGGTTATGTGTCTGTGAATACGGGTGGTGCACCTGATGGTAATGCCCTCCCCATTCCAAAAGTGGATGCTGACCTAGCTATGGATGCTGCCACTTGCATTGGGTGTGGAGCTTGTGTGGCTGCTTGTAAAAACGCATCTGCTATGCTTTTCGTTTCGGCAAAAGTTTCCCATCTTGCTCTCCTTCCGCAAGGTAAGGTAGAAAAAAGAGAACGTGTAAAAAAAATGGTCAATGCGATGGACAAAGAAGGATTTGGAAATTGTACCAACCAATACGAATGTGAAGCCGCTTGTCCGAAAGAAATTTCTGTCAACTTCATCACACGTTTGAATCGGGAGTTCATCGTAAGTTAACCAAATGCGTAGCCTAGGATGTTCCTAGGCTTAGGTTCGTAAAAACTTCGATTGGATTTTTTGTAAACCTGGTGTAAAAGCCAGGTTTTTTTACATAGATCCAGATTCGGCTGATAGTGTTTCTTTAATTTTTGGTGTAGATTTCCAATTTCCAATTCTTTAGAGAATATTCATAGTTCCCAAACGTTCCGATTAAAATAGGGAATCATCTAACAATATAAGTAAATCCTTAGGTAAGATGGGCGAGTTTTCAGCAAAGGTTTTCGAGAGTTGATCCAAAAAAGCAGTGTCTTTACCTCTTTTTTCCCTTCCATTTTTTACGGTTTCGAATCGCAATTGAATGGCCTTTCGTAGCAACTGTAAATCTACATTCCTAATCTGGAAACCATCGGTTTTGTTTTTTGTTCCTTCCTCATGGATTGACAACAAAGAATACAGCCGAAACCGTTCGATCGCTTGGTATTTTTTGGACAATTGGTCATGGTGGCCACCAAACCGAGTGAGTAGAAAACTAGAAATAAGAGAAATGGGTTCGCCAAGTAAAAAGATACGTATCCAAAGATCATAATCTTCGCAAACTAGTAGTTCACCACGGAAACCTCCGAGCCGATTCCACAAAGTTCGGTGTATCATCACACTCGAACAAGTAACGAGGCAGGATTCCAAAGCTTCTTCTAAATACATTCCGTCCAGTTTGGAAAACTTTCCTTTGGGCTCCAAGATGTTACCTTTTTTATTCCAGATTTCATTTGTCTGTGAACATTTTATGTTTTTATGGAGGTTATGGTATTTGATTTGTTCTGTGAGTTTGATGGGATCCCAAATATCATCTGAATCCAAAAAACAAATCCATTCACCCGTACTCAGACTCACTCCAAAATTTCTAGCGGCACTCACTCCTCTATGTTCTGTTTGGTGGAATTGGATTGTTTTTTGGAAATTTCCAAAATTTTCCAATTGGTTCTTCCAGATTGGCAAATTGGTTTGGAGGGAAATATCCGTATTATCTGTTGATCCATCATCGATGATGATGAGTTCAAAATACGGGTATGTCTGCGAAAGAACGGATTCCACAGCGCGGTTCACTAGTTTTTTACGGTTAAAGGTTGGGATGATGATGGAAACTAAAGGAAATTCGTTCATGCTGAATTTGTTTTTCTAAAATGAATCATCCTTTTTTTTCAAAAAAAACTTTATGAGTGAATCTCCTAGAGGGGAAATTTCATATCCTCCCGCAGGATGCGAAATCGTAAGCCCAATGTTTTTTAATTTTCTTACATTCAATTTTAACCATTCTTTTTCAAAACCAGTGATCTTTGAAAGTTCACTGGCATTTTGTTTTGGATGATTTTTAATTGTTAGTAGTATTTTTTTTGTCCAATGTCCGTTCCGACTTACTTTATCCAAACGTTCGAGTTTAGAAGTGATCATTTGTTCGTTGTTTTGATTTAGTTTTTGGTTCCTTAGGAAAATTCTCGGATCTTCTGAATGAAATGCCACTTCAATTTTATAAATTTTCCCTTTTACGTTTTTGTTAAACGGTTTGAGAGTAATGAGAAGAGAATCCTTGGATGTGAATCCAGCAAGTTTCGCATCCCTTTCTGAAATTTCATCTTTATTTACAATTTGAATTGATTTTATTTTAATGATACCTTGATTCGTGTTGATTTCAGAACCAACTTTGATTTTGTTTTGGTTCCAGATACGAAAACAAATTTTAATTTTGCCAGCTTTTATTCCTTTTAAGTGTTCATCCTTAAACAGCATAATAGATTAGAAGTTTAAAAAAGGCGCAAAGGATTGGAATTCTTTTTTACCTTTCCAATATTATATCCAAATGTTGGTTTTGTCCACCTTGGTGGAGGTAAAAAACATCTCTACCGCCTAGTTTTGTCGGATCATTGTTTTCCAATACCTTCTCTAAACACAAGATTGATTTTGCACTGTAAATTGGTTCTAAAAGAATCTTCGTCATTTGAAAATACTTTCGTACCTTCTCGTATATCCATTGGTTGGGTTTTCCGAATTGTCTAGAAACGTTTGGGAAAAATTCGAAAAAATCCAAAACGGAATCGGGATCCACCGATTTTAGATCTAAACCCAATGAGTTTTGGAGGAAATATGCTTTTTTGACCCAAGACGATTTGGGTTCACTCGCTAAAATCCCGAAAACTTCAACGTCTGTTTCGCTAAACACTTGTAATGCGCATAAAAAACTAACACCCGACCCAATGTCTAAAACCAACAAGGATTTTTTTTGATGGGAGTTCCCCTTGTCTTTTAGAGAAATAATCTGGTTTTTAAGTTTGGTAAAATAAGAAATTAAACCCTTGGTAAGGGATGGGTGGATTCCAAATTCTGGCAAATGAGAATCGGGAAAGTAAATGCTTTCTGCTTCAAATTTTTTTTCCGCCTTGTTTCGATTCTCAAGTAGGGTCAAATTGTGGGTATGGCGTTTTACAATGGTTTCATTGAAAGTATGGAGTGAAGGATCTTTTGCGTAGGCAAAACAAGTGACCTCGAAACCATTCATCCGGAGTCCTAATGAGAAACTGGCCAGATAGTTTCCATGCAGTGCTCCCCAGAGTAGGATATGTTTTTTACCAGTTGACCTAAAAAATTGTACGGCACTTTCCAGTTTCCTCCACTTTGTTCCAAACCCAAGGGGAAGGAGATCATCTCTAATCATGTAAATCTTCGGCTGATTTGATTGCGAATTTTTTCCATCATCCACAATCAAATCAACTGATTGGATGATGGGATCTTGCGTTTGCGATAACAAAGGAAAAAGTTTCACTAAAAAACCTTATTCGTAAAATAGAGCGAAAAATCAATCTCCAGTTTTTAAAATCGACAAAAAGGCTTCCTGTGGGATTTCCACATTGCCAATTTGTTTCATTCGTTTTTTTCCTTCTTTTTGTTTTTCCAAAAGTTTTTTCTTACGAGAAATATCTCCACCATAACATTTGGCCGTTACGTTTTTACGAAGTGCCGATATACTCTCACGGGCTACCACTTTTGCCCCGATGGCAGCTTGTAAAGGGATCATAAATTGGTGGCGAGGGATCAAATCTTTCAGTTTTTCTATGATAACCCGACCACGGTCTTCAGCTTTGGATTTATGAACGATGGAAGACAATGCGTCCACAGGTTCCCCATTCACCAAGATGTCCATCCGAACAAGTTTTGAATCTCTATACCCTACTTCCTCATAGTCGAGGGAAGCATACCCTTTTGTATACGACTTTAGTTTATCATAAAACTCAAATATAAGTTCAGCCAGTGGCAATTCATAAGTAAGTTGGAGTTTGTCTTTTGATAAATACACTGTGTCCAAATGAATCCCTCGTTTTTCGATAACGAGAGACATTATGTTTCCCACATAAGTTTCTGGTGTGATTATGGTTGCTTTTACAAAAGGTTCTTCCGATTTGCCGATGAGAATGGGATCAGGCCACTTACTTGGATTATCCACTTCCAGTTCATCACCCTTTGTGGTTGTTATGCGAAATTTTACAGAGGGGGCAGTCGTT
>JARJFC010000599.1 GCA_029310945.1 Leptospira sp. 96542 | reverse complement strand
TAAGAGTACACCTTCCAATGCCAGACTTGGATTCCACTGTGATTGCACAAGGGCATCCAGTCGCGAGAACACATGGCGACGGTTGAACAGTCCGGTGAGGGGGTCGGTGATGGCCAACTGCACGGCCTGATCGCGTGCCTGCTGCAGCATGGATTCGTGGGCCTTCAGTGGCGAGACATCGGTGACCATGGTCAGTAGCCAGCCATCTGGGTGCAGGGTCTCCGTGACCCGCATCCAGCGACCATCCACCATGTCCGATTCGAAGCAGCGCACCGCGGACTGGCGCCGCCGTTGTCCGATGTGTTCCAGCCAGACGTCAATGTCCTCGGTCTCGATCAGCAGTCCGACGCGTGCGTGAAAGCAATTCCGCATCATGTCGGCCCAGTGGGGACAGGCGCCCGGCGCGATGCCGTAGGCCTCGCGCATGTAGCCATTGGCGTAACGCAACCGGTCTTCAGGATCGAACAGGCCGATCCCGGAGGCAGCGTCATCCAGGCAATCAAGCAGTCGAAGGCGCGGGTCGTCGGTATTCAAGCCGTGGTGGG
>JARJFC010000598.1 GCA_029310945.1 Leptospira sp. 96542 | reverse complement strand
CTGAATCAGAAAATATTCTAAATGAATTTCTTTCGCAAATTAGTTTAAAAAACTTAGATTTTGACATTCAATCAGAAATAAGAAAGAATAGGAATATTTTAGAATTAAAATCTCTAGATGCTACTCACTTAGCAACTGCAATTCATTTTCGAAGAATGATATCAGATGATTTAATCATTTGTACATTAGATGATAAATTAAGAAAAATATCTAAGAAATTTGAATTTAAAATTTTCCCTAAATAGTTTTTTCAATAACCCACTACGCATAACTTCCGCTATCCACTGCGCTTCGGGACTCGCGCCCTCGCTTGGCCTACGGCACATTCCTCTCCGTCACACTCCTTGCAAAGCAAGGAGATGTGCCGACGCTAACGCCTACTCCGTAGGCTCAGCTCCGAGGAACGTCGGATAGCTGTGTTCGTTATGCGTAATTGGCAAAAATCAGGCAGAAAAAGTCGCGCCTAAGAGCTGCGCAGCAGTGAAGAGAAAGAGAAGAGATGAAGAGTTGGAAAGCTCCTCTCGTTTTGAATGCCCTGCTCTGTA
>JARJFC010000597.1 GCA_029310945.1 Leptospira sp. 96542 | reverse complement strand
CACCAACCCTTGCGCCGACGTTCCCCTCCCCGATGCCCTCCCAAGCTGTTTGGGCCCGCCACCGAGCAGATCGCCCAAGCCGCCCAGGAGTCCGCCATCGTCTTTCTGCTGGGCCTGGGCTTGCTGCACCTGTTGCGCCTGCTTTTCCTGCGTGCGTTGGGCCAGCTTCTCGAAGGCGGATTCGCGGTCCTGCGTTTTCTCGTAGACACCCGCGACCAGGGAACTCGCCATCAGCGCCTGCCGTTGCGCGGGCGTGACGGGGCCGATCTGGCTGCCGGGGGGGAGTACCCAGGCACGCTCGGTCACGCCGGGGCGGCCCTTGTCGTCCAGGAAGCTGATCAGGGCCTCGCCCACGCCCAGTTCGGTGATGGCACGCGCCATGTCCCCCAGCGCGGGGTTGGGACGCATGGTGTCGGCCGCTGTCTTGACGGCCTTCTGGTCGCGTGGTGTGTAGGCGCGCAGCGCGTGCTGCACACGGTTGCCGAGCTGGCCCAGCACCGTGTCCGGAATGTCCAAGGGGTGCTGGGTCACGAAATACACCCCCACGC
>JARJFC010000596.1 GCA_029310945.1 Leptospira sp. 96542 | reverse complement strand
TGCTGGCGGCGTGGGGGCACCGTTTCGAGGTGTATTCGGGGGGGGGCGGCGGCCTTGTCCGCGGCTGGGGACGTGGGCCGGCGGTGCTCCTCGGGCATGGTGGGGGGGCGTATGGGGCGCAAGTGGGCAGCTTTGTGCCGGTGCTGCAGTCCGCCGGCTACCGCGTGCTGTTGCTGGACGCGCCGGGGCGTGGCGGCCAGAGGCCTCGCCCATACCGGCTCGATCAGTACGCGCAGTTGCTGCATGACGTGATCCTGCACGCCGGCGGCGTCCGCGCAGTGATCGGCCATTCGCTGGGGGCCACTGCGACGGCGATGGCGCTGCACCAACTGGACAGCCCGGCGTCCTACGTGGGCATCGCGCCCACGGCCAATCTGAAGTCGGTGCTGCAGGCTTTTCAGCAACGGCTCGCCCTGAGTCCGACCCTGCTCACGGGCCTGGAAACGGCTTTCGCGAATGCCTTTGGGCCAAGCTGGTGGCGAGACTACTCACTGGACCACCACCTGCCCCGACTGCGGGGCCGGGCGCTGCTGGTGCACGACCAGGACG
>JARJFC010000595.1 GCA_029310945.1 Leptospira sp. 96542 | reverse complement strand
GTGGCCCTGGCGGGCCATGAGGACGCGCGCAGCGAACTGCCCTTGCTGATGCAGTTGTGCGCGGCCTGGACCAATCTGGACTATCCCCTGGTCGTGCTGGATGCCCATGTGCACGAGACGGACCAAGTCCCCGGTCTGTCGCAATTGCTCCGGGGTGACGAGGACTTTTCCGCCGCCGTGCTCAGCAACAGCGCCACCGCCTGGCCCATCGTCCCGGCTGCGCTGGGGCTGGAGCAGTTGCTGGAAAGCGCTGCCGCGACCCCCAAGAACGCGGGCAAGACACAGGTCAAGACGCTGGACGCAGGTCAGGAGCGCGCCCGCCAGCTGGCGGCCCTTTTTCCGGGATATGAACTGATCCTGGTCTATGCCCCGGCTGCCACGCTGGCCCGGGTCTGGCAAGGCAGCAATCTGTCCCCGCTCTTGCCCGTCTCGGTGCAGGAGTCGGAGATAGTGTCGATATCACTCAATTCTTTTAATAAAATGTATTTTTTTCTAAGACTTTTAACATTCGTTAATGTGTCTTTTAGAACAGAACTTGTACTCCAAGTT
>JARJFC010000594.1 GCA_029310945.1 Leptospira sp. 96542 | reverse complement strand
TCCACATGATCGTCAATCAGGCCAGCCGCCCCGGCGATGGTCGCGCGATTACCATGCAGTTGCAGCAGGTCGTCGAACGCTTCGTCGTGCACGAAGCCACCGAAGGCAGCGCAGGAGCCGCGCCCGCGGGAGAAGCGGGCCGCCTGATCCACTTGGGCGACATCCCGAGTGACCCAGCGGTGCGCCAAGCGGTCATGCGCCGCCAATTGCTGATGCAAGCCATGCCCGGGGCGCCGGCCGCCTTGGCCATGATTCAGGTGGCCAGCAAGTTGCAAGACACCGCCTTGCGCCCTGGCGCCGGGGATTGACGCACCTGCTGTCTCGGCACGGGGCCGGCCCACGCCGCGCCCACGCACGCGGCATGGACTCTCACCAGGGCGAGTCCTCGTTCTCCTCCTCGTCCAGTTCCAGGACACCACCCAGCGTGGTGGCGTTCATCGCCTTCACATGCCCGCCTGACGCAAACCAGCGGTACACGGCGGGACGCGCCCGCAGGAGCGCCTTGGGGTCGGCATGGAACAGGGCATAGGATTCAGCGAAGGACTCCTG
>JARJFC010000593.1 GCA_029310945.1 Leptospira sp. 96542 | reverse complement strand
CTGCGGTCCAGCACGGAGGCGCCGCGCACGGCCTTGACTTCCCGGCCACTTGCATATCGCACGGTCACCAGTCCGTGGCGGCGCTCCCAGGCCTGTACCGTGATGCGCATGGCGATCAGGAGCAGCAGCAGCGCCAACACGCCCAAAGCGGCGTAGACCGATTGGGCCGCATGCAGGTCGGCGGGGATGAGCCAGGCCAGCCGCCGGGCCGGACCTGCGCCACCTTGCACACCAGAGCCCCCATACGCGCTCGCGCCATACGCACTTTCAGCGCTGCCGTAAGCGGAGCCATATGCTGAGTCATAGCCGCTGTCGTTACCGCCGTAGCCACCGCCGCTTCCGTAAGCGCTGCTGGTGCCGTAGCTGCTGTCACTGCCGTAGCCATAGCCTGCGTCGGTGCCAGAAGTTGCTCCGCTCTGCGGCAGCGCACGCGCCGCCGCCAGCACGCCCAACAGGGCAAGGAGCGGCACGAGCACCGCGACGATGGCAAACAGCACCAGCCGCCGCCGGTACCAGTCGCGCAGCCGCAACCACAGGTGCACGCCGATGCA
>JARJFC010000592.1 GCA_029310945.1 Leptospira sp. 96542 | reverse complement strand
ACGGTGCTGGCCGGGCAACTGGCCACCATCGCCTACGGCGTGACGGACACCCTGGTCGCGGGCCGTTACTCCGAAAGCTCCCTGGCGGCGCTCTCGGTCGGTGCCGCCATCTACATGAGTGTCTACGTCAGTCTGATGGGCGTGTTGCAAGCCTTGCTGCCGGTCTGGGCCGAGCTGCATGGCGCCAACCTGCGGGGCGACGGTGGTGCGGGAAGCACGCCGGGCGCGAGCACCGCGGCGACGGGGCGCCTGGGGCATTCCCTGCGCCAGTCGATCTATCTCTGGGCTGGACTTTCCCTGCTGGGCATGGCCGTGCTGCTCTCGCCGGGCGCAGTGCTGGCCTGGGCCCAGGTGCCGGAGGCCCTGCGCGGTGAGGTCACCCATTACCTGGCGGTGCTGGCCCTGGCCCTGCCCGTGGCGCTGCTGTTCCGCCTGTTCGCCACGCTGAACCAGAGCCTGGGCCACCCCCAGGGCGTGACTTGGCTGCAACTGGGATCGCTCGGATTGAAGATCCCGCTTTCCATCTGGTTCACGCTCGGCGGCCTGGGCCTCGC